>CADABX010000017.1 GCA_902786285.1 Oscillospiraceae bacterium
AGCCCGGACGAATACGAAGCCAAAAAGGATCTCGGCTATACCCGCGACGATGTGATCGGCAAAAACGGGATCGAATATACCATGGAATCCTATCTGCGCGGTACGCCAGGCGAAAAGATGATTACCACCGACGCCGACGGCAACACAACCGAAACCTATACCGTTTTGCCGCAGCAGGGGAACACCGTCGTTCTGACGATCGACAAGGGTCTGCAAAAGGTGGCGCAAAATGCATTGCGCGACCTGATCCTCGAACAGCAGATGGCCCGCAATGTGACCTCCGGCGCCGTGGTTGTGATGGATACGCGCAACAACGACGTGCTCGCCGCCGCGTCGTATCCCTCGTTTGATCTGACGACCTATCAGAAGCAGGCGGGCAAGCTTAACGCCGACCCGGCAAAGCCGCTTTGGAACCGCGCACTGCGCAGTACCTACGCGCCGGGCTCTACCATCAAGCCCTGTGTGGCGATGGCGGGTCTCGAAGAGGGTGTCATCACCAAGGACACCTACATCACCTGCTACGGCAAATACCGCTATTTTTCCGACTATCAGCCGGGCTGCACCGGCATTCACGGCGGCCTCAACGTGGTCTATGCGCTGTATAACAGCTGCAACATCTTCTTTTACGAAACCGCGCGGCTGCTCGGCATTGAAAAGCTCAACCGCTATTTCACCATGTTCGGCCTCGGCGAAAAAACAGGTGTGGAGCTGAACGAGGCGGAGGGCACCGTAGACTCCTATCTGCACCGCACCTCGCTGGGCGAGATTTGGACGCCGGGTCTCACGATCCAGGCCGGTATCGGCCACGGCGACAACGCCTTCACGCCGATCCAGCTTTGCGCCTATGTGTCCACCATCGCCAACAAGGGTACGCGCTACAAGGCGCATTTCGTCAAATCCGTATTGACAAGCGATTTCAGCAAAACGGTCTATCAGTCGCAGCGAGAGATTTTGTCGCAGGCGAATTTCAAAGCCGACAACTGGGATCAGGTCTGGCGCGGCATGCTGCTTGTCGGTACGCGCAGCTATGCCGACTTCACCGACGTACCGGTCCATGTGGCGGCCAAGACCGGCACAACAACGGTAGTCAAACGCATCAACGGCTACAATGTGGACACCTACAACGGTCTGATCATGACCTTCGCGCCGTATGAGGATCCGGAGATCTGTGTGGCTGTTGTCATCGAGGGCGCCGGCTCCGGCGGTTCCACCGCACCGGTGGCGTCCAAAATCATGGAATACTATTTTTCGACCAAAACCACGCCGGAGGAAGCGCAGGAGGAAGGCACACTTCTGCGGTAACCGCAACCGGCGAAAGGAGAGACATCGGATGGCAAGAAGGATCGTGATCGCGTCCGGCAAGGGCGGCGTCGGCAAAACAACGGTCTGCGTTGCGCTGGGCAAAGCGCTGGCGGGTATGCAGAAAAAAGTGCTGCTGCTCGATTTCGACAATCTGCGCAGCATCGATCTGATGCTCGGCGCAGCACAGGATGTGGTGTTCGACTGGGGCGACGCGGCAACGGGCCGCTGCAGCGCCAAAGACGCTGTGCTGGAAGCGGGTGGCGTGTCGTTTATGGCCTGTCCGCCGGATTATGACGGAATCACAAAAGACGACGTCAAACGGCTGATACATGAACTCGAAGCCGCATATGACTTTTTGCTGTTCGACGCGCCGGCAGGCATCGGAACGGGCTTGTCGCTTGCCTGTGCCGCCGCGCAAAAGGGGTTGGTTGTTGCAACGCCCGATCTTGTTTGCGTGCGGGCCGCGTGCCGCGCTGCGCAGCAGATGGATTCGCTGGGTGTGCAAAACTGCCGCCTTGTCATCAACCGCGCGGTCTACCGCGACATCCGCCGCAAAAAGCTCTTAAACATCGACGATGTGATCGACGAGACCGGCGTCCAGCTCATCGCAATCATCCCCGAAGACAAACAACTGCGCCATGCCGGCACAAGCGGCAAACTGTTTGCGCCGCGCAATTTGTCCTATGAGCCGCTGCGTCGTCTGGCGCAGCGTATACAGGGCAAGCAGGTTTCGTTGTGGTTTGCCTGAATAAATGCAAAATTGTTACAAAAACATGACATTATTTTGTTCTTTTTTCTCAAAATGCTTGCCAAAGAGCAGAATCTCTGTTATAATAGGGTAAGCTGATTCAACCCTGCAACGGAATTTAAAGGAGATGACGAGGAAATGAACATCGCATTGATCGCGCACGACGCGAAAAAAGAACTGATGACACAGTTCTGCATCGCCTATTGCGGCACGCTCAGCGGCCATAATCTGTGTGCCACCGGCACCACGGGCAAGCTGGTCAGTGACGCAACCGGGCTGCAGATCACCCAATTCATGGCCGGCACACAGGGCGGTGAAGAACAGATTGCGGCGCGGATCGCGTGCAACGAGATCGACTTGCTGCTCATGTTCCGCGATCCCTTGAATCCAAAACCGAACGAACCGAACGAGGCCAATTTGCTGCGCCTTTGCGACGTTCATTCCGTGCCGGTTGCAACCAATATTGCAACGGCGGAAGCGCTGATCCATGCGCTTGAGCGCGGCGATCTCGACTGGCGTGATATCATGTATCCGAAAGACTGAACAGTATTATAAATCAAAGGCGTTGACTGAAAAGAGTACCCGGACTCCGCGCCCAGAGAGGGAAGCGTATTGCTGAAAGCTTCCTGCGTTTGGAAAAGGCGAAGACATTCACGAGCCGGCTGTTTGCCCGTTCGCCGCGTTAAGGCAATGAGTGGGGCCGTTTTGCGGCCCAATCAGGGTGGTACCGTGGAGCGCTGCTTCATCCCTGGGGCGACTATGCCCGCAGGATGAGGGGCGCTTTTTTCTAATTCGGAATTCGGAATGCGGAATTCGGAATTATGGTCGCGCTTTTCCGCGCGGCAATCCGACATCCTGCGCCGCGGTCGGAACGGTCTGCTGCCGGAAGCGGGCAGAATGCATCCGCCTGACGGCTCAAAATCCGAAACAGATCACCCGCCAACGAACAGAATTGTAACACTGACATGATAGAAATACACACTATCAATACACTTTGGCGCATCGCCGCAGGCGGCGCCCATCAATTCCGAATTCCGAATTCCGCATTCCGAATTATTTCAATAATCACCACAGGTATTTAGATTCTCTATTTATAGATATCGGAGGACTCCAAAATGGCTCTCATCACAAAATCCATCAAGGGCACACAGGATGTGCTGCCCGGCGAAAGCCACAAGATCCAGTTTCTGGAATCTGCAGCGAAAGAGATCGCCGCAAATTTCGGCTTTCGCGAAATCCGCACGCCGGTGTTTGAACACACCGAACTGTTCCAGCGCGGCGTGGGCGACACCACCGATGTGGTGCAAAAGGAAATGTATACGTTTCTCGACAAGGGCGGCCGTTCGATCACGCTGCGCCCTGAGGGCACAGCCGGCGCGGTGCGCTCCTTCCTTGAACACGGCCTGTATAACGAGCCGATGCCGCAAAAGCTTTGCTATCTGACGAGCTGCTACCGCTATGAAAAACCGCAGGCCGGCCGTCTGCGGGAATTCCACCAGTTCGGCGTGGAGTGCCTCGGCACAGCGTCGCCGGCGGCAGACGCGGAGGTCATCGCGCTCGCGGGCGAGCTGTTCTCGTTCCTCGGCGTGCGCGGCCTCGAGCTGCAGCTGAACTCCATCGGCTGCAAGGAATGCCGCAAGGAATACCACAAGGCGCTGCACGATTATTTCTATGGCCATAAAGATGAGCTGTGCGGCACCTGTCAGGAGCGGCTCGACCGCAACCCGATGCGTATTCTCGACTGCAAAAGCCCGGTCTGTTCGGCCATCGCCAAGGACGCGCCCAAGGTGCTCGACTATCTGTGCGACGACTGCCGCGCCCACTTCGAGCAGGTGCAATCGTTCCTCAAAACAATGCAGATCCCGTTCACGGTCAACCCGACCATCGTGCGCGGCCTCGACTATTACACGCGCACCGTGTTTGAATTTGTCTCCACCGAAATCGGCGCCCAGGGCACTGTCTGCGGCGGCGGACGGTATGACGGCCTGGTGGAGGAGATCGGCGGCCCGCACACCCCGGCGCTCGGCTTCGGCATGGGTCTCGAACGTCTGCAGCTTTTAATGGAAGCGCAGGGTCTGCCGTTCCCCGCGCCTGAAACGTGCAATCTCTATATCGCATCGATGGGCGACAACGCGCTGCAAACAGCGGCGCAGATCGTCTCCGCACTCCGGCAGGAGGGCGTCTATGCCGAATTTGACGTGGTCGGCCGCAGCGTGAAGGCGCAGATGAAATACGCCAACAAGATCGGCGCAAAGTTCACCATGGTGCTCGGCGACAGCGAACTGGAAACCGGCAAAGCGATGCTCAAAAATATGGAGACGGGCGAACAGCAGGAGATGGCGCTCGATACCTTCGAAGGCGATTTCATGCGCCTTTCCATCAGCGAAAGTCTCAAAGATATCGAAGCGCTCGGTGTGGACACCGATATCGATATCGACGCGATTCTGAATACAAATCTTTTTTAAGAGGTGCAAACAATGGATACTATGACAGGACTCAAACGAACCGATTACTGCGGCACGCTCGCCGCAAAGGACATTGACCGCGACGTGGTCGTCTGCGGCTGGGTGCAGCGTCAGCGCAACCTCGGCGCGCTGATCTTCGTCGATCTGCGTGACCGCACGGGCATCGTGCAGCTCGCGTTTGACGACAATACCGACAAAGCGGTGTTCGACAAAGCGTTTTCCGTTCGCAGCGAATATGTGCTGATGGCGCACGGCAAAGTCCGCGAACGCTCGAGCAAAAACCTCGACATCCCCACGGGCGAAATCGAAGTTGCCGTCGACGATCTGCGCATCCTCGGCGCGAGCGAAACGCCGCCGTTCGAAATCATCGAAAACTGCCCGACGAGCGAGCTGACAAGACTCAAATACCGCTATCTCGACCTACGCCGTCCGGATCTGCAAAAGAACATCCTTTTGCGCCACAAGATCACCAAGGTGACGCGCGACTACTTTGACGAAAACGGCTTTATCGAAATCGAAACGCCGATGCTGATCAAATCCACACCCGAAGGCGCCCGCGACTTTTTGGTGCCGTCGCGCATCCATAAAGGCAGTTTCTACGCGCTGCCGCAGTCGCCGCAATTGTATAAGCAGCTCTCCATGGTCGCCGGATTCGACCGCTATATGCAGATCGCGCGCTGCTTCCGCGACGAGGACCTCAGAGCTGACCGTCAGCCGGAATTCACGCAGATCGACGTGGAAATGAGCTTTGTCCAGATGGAGGACGTCCTGTCCATGATCGAAGGCT
This sequence comes from Oscillospiraceae bacterium, assembly GCA_902786285.1. Taxonomy (GTDB): domain Bacteria; phylum Bacillota; class Clostridia; order Oscillospirales; family Acutalibacteraceae; genus UBA6857. The sequence continues at coordinate 5,303 of CADABX010000017.1, forward strand.
TTATGAAGCGTTTGTTCAAAGAGATCCTTAACGTCGACGTGCCGCTGCCGCTGCCGCGCCTGACCTATAAGGACGCCATGGAACGCTACGGCTCCGACAAGCCCGACACTCGCTACGGCATGGAGATCTTCGACCTCAGGGACGAAGTGAAGGACTGCGGCTTCGGCGTGTTCTCCGGCGCGATTGCAAACGGCGCGCGCGTGTGCGGCATCACCGCGAAAAAGGCGTTTTCCGTGCTCACGCGCAAGGAGATCGACAAGCTCGTCGAATTCGTCAAGGGCATCGGCGCCAAAGGCATCGCCTGGATCCGCTATGGCGAAGACGGTTCGGTTGCGTCCTCGTTTGCCAAATTCATGACCGACGACGAGATGGCCGCCATCGCCAAAAAAGCCCAGGCTGAACCGGGCGACGTGGTGCTCATCATCGCCGACAAGGAAAGCGTCACACTGCCGGTGCTCGGCGCGCTGCGTCAAAACGTGGCCAAAAAGCTCGACATCATCCCGAAGGATCAGTACAACCTGTTGTGGATCGTGGAGTTCCCGTTCTTCGACTGGGACGAAGAGCTCCAGCAGTTCGTCGCCATGCACCATCCGTTTACCGCGCCGCTCGAAGAGTGTCTGCCGTATCTGGAAACCGACAAAGCCAACGTCCGCGCCACAGCCTATGACCTTGTGCTCAACGGCATCGAGCTTGCCAGCGGCTCTATCCGCATCACCGACCCGGTGCTGCAAAAGCGCATTTTCAGCCTGCTCGGCCTGTCCGACGAAGAAGCCTATCAGAAATTCGGCTTCCTCACCGACGCGTTCAAATACGGCGCGCCGCCCCACGGCGGCATCGGTCTGGGTCTTGACCGCCTTTGCATGCAGATGCTCAAGCTCGACAACCTGCGCGACGTGGTCGCCTATCCGAAGGTGCAAAACGCCAGCGAGCCGATGACCGAATGTCCGGCGATGGTGGACACCGCGCAGCTCACCGATCTCGGCATCGGCATTCTCCCGCAGGATTGATATGAAACACAAAAATACCCGCACCGTTTCGGTGCGGGATTTCTTTATATTGGATTACTGCCGCTTTGCGGCCGGCGCATGCAGCTTGTCCTGATTCAAAAGCCCCAGCCGGTTCGCCTGCAGCACGGTCTCGATCTCCAGCATCCCGAGATTGCCGGCGCCGGCTAAAATGCCGAACAGAATGTCGAAGATCATCGCGTCGATCAGTGCTTCGGCGGGGATGCCGAGCGTTGTAAACAGCGCTGCATAGGCGAGGATGTTGATGCCGGGCACCGGCGGCGTTGCCACAAAGAGCATAACCGCCAGTATCATCGCCAGCAGATACCAGTATGCGTCGATCTCTACCTGAAATGTCAGCGCCGCAAAAAGGGTAAAAATCAGCGTGCCGATGCCGCTGATGGGCATATACAGCACCAGCCCCTGCGGCAGACAGCTTTTGATATAGGTGCGGTCGATCCCGAGCGCACTGCTGCACGCGCTCTCCGCTTCCTGAAACGCCGTGTCCAATGTGCCGGTCTTGAGCGCGGTCACAACCGGCGGGAGCACCTTGCGCCAGCAAACAAGCGGCGACAAATGCAATCGCAGCGAAAAATACAGCGTGAACAGCACAAACACCAAAACGGACAGCGCTGCCGAAATCACCAGCGGTTTCCACATCCCGGTCAGCGTAGCCGTCCGGCCTGTCCAGATCTCGAGACACAAAAAGATCCCGACAAAGAACGGTACCAGCAAACTCAGCCAGCGCGAAAGCTGCAGACCGAGGATGTTGACCTGCCGCACCATGCTTTTGAGCGTGTCCACGCGGCCGCTGAGCGCAATCAGCGCAGCACCCAGCAAAAACGCCAAAACCAAAAGCTGCGGCGTGTTGGCCGTGGAAAACGGCTCCACAATGTTTTGCGGCACAAACTGCAAAAACGAATCGAGCATCTGCTGCGGGATGCTATGCGTCATCAGCGGCCCGGCGTCCCTGAGCGAGAAAAACGGCACGGCGGCAACCATCGAAATGGCCGCCACAAGAAAGCTGAGCGCAAAATAGCGAAACAGCACACGGCCGACTTTGCCGCCCTGTTTGGTCAGTTGACGGGTGTTGAGCATCGTTGTGAGCGCCATAAAAAAGATGATCGGTCCGGCCAGTGCGTTGAGGACCCGGCTCCAAAAATCGTAGAGCGGCGAAAACAAAGAATCGGTCAACCCCTGCTGCACCGAAAGAGGCAGCAGCGCCATCCCGGCAAAGCCGAACGCCAGCCCGGCGAGCAGCGCGATCAAAATCTTCAGCGCCGGGTTCATTTGTTTCGTGGGCAGCGTCAGCCGCAGCGTGTTGCGCCCGAAGGAATAGCTGTATTTCGGATGCAGACCGATCGCCGTTAAAAGCGAACTGTTCCAATCACCGAGCTCCGTGCTCTCTTCGCGCAGCGGGTTATACGCCGCACCGTTCAGTTCGAGCCGCACCTGCCTTTGATTCAAAACGCCCTCCACGGTTGCCGTAAACGCGGCCTCTTCGCCGAAATGCGTCTGCAGCCGCAGCAACAGTTCTTCCAGCATCAGCCGCACGCGCAGCCGGTTGCGCCGCTCCATCGGCAGCGTTTCCATCTGCTGCGCCAGCCAGTCGGAAAACGCGTCTATGTCCTGCGCACAAAGGGTAAAAGATTGGGTAACCGGTTTCAGTTTCATATCGTACCTTTAGCTTTCACTGAAATCCGTGTCGAGCACAACCGCAAATGTGTAATCGGGATAGGCTGCCTGCACCTGCGCGAGAATCTCGCGATAGACCTTTTGGCGGTCGGGCGCGTCGAAGCTGATGATCAGATCGAAACGGACGTTCTTTTTTTCTTCGTTCACATAAAACCCGTGCATCTGCAGCACGAATTCGTTCTGATGCACGATCTTGCTGATTGTCTCGCGCATCTCGACCACATGGTCGTCTCTGGTGTTGACCGAATAGACGCCCACGGCGGTCAAAATCACATTGTGTTCTTCATACACCTTGAGCGTGATGGCGCGCAGCAGTTCGTCCAGTTCGTTGGCCGAATAGGTGTCGGGCACCTCGATATGCAGCGAGCCGTTAAACGCGTCGGGACCGTAGTTGTTGAGCACCAGATCATACACGCCGGTCACGTCAGGGAAGGAGAGGACGGTTTGCTTGATCCCTTTGGCAAGCTCGGCGTCCGCACGTTCGCCCAAAAGTTGCGAGATCGTTTCACGCAGCATGTCGACGCCGGATTTGAGAATCACCAGCGAGATGACCGCGCCGAGATACGCTTCGAGCGAGATCCCTTTCCAAAGGAAGATGCCTGCCGCGGCGAGGGTCGACGCGGAGATGATGGCGTCCAGCGTGGCGTCGGTGCCGGAGTTGACCAGCGACGACGAATTCACCTTTTCGCCGACATGCTTGACATAGCGGCCGAGCACGATCTTGACAACGACAGCCACCGCCACAATGATGAGCGAAAGTGTGGAATAATCCGGCGTTTCCGGGTGGATGATCTTTTTGATCGATTCCGTCAGCGACGTCAGACCGGCATACAGCACCAACACGGAGATCACCATCGCGCTCAGATATTCCGCGCGGCCGTGACCGAACGGGTGCTTGCGGTCGGGCGCTTTGCCGGCAAGACGCGTGCCGACGATCGTGATCAGCGACGAGCCTGCGTCGGTCACATTGTTGACCGCGTCCAGCACAATCGCGATGGAGTGTACGCCAAGGCCGATCACAGCCTTGAACGCCGCTAAAAAGATATTGGCGGCGATGCCGATGACGCTGGTGCGCACAATGGTTTTGCTGCGAACCAGCGCAGCGTCAGTCTGGGGTTTCTGTAAAAAGCGGGACATAAGACAAAACTTCTTTTCTGAAATAGTATTTACTCATAATTGCCGCGCAAAAAGCACACGGCCGTGTCGTCAAAGACAACGAAGAAAAGATCCTCCATCGTGTAAAACGGATCGTGCCGGTCACTGAGCGTGGAAATCACAGCCGCAGGATTTTCCAGTTCATAGACCTGCTGCTCGTCGCCCAGCCGCCGGTGAAAGAGATAGTAAAGACTGTCCACCAGCTCCTGCGGCTCGTCGCCGAACCAGGCGCGCAGCATCTCGCGGAAGCTGCGGCTGCTTTCCCTGAGCGTCAGCTTCGACTGCGGCAGGCGGTAGCGCTTGCAAAACAGCGGCAAAAACGATTTCGGCGAAAAGCAGTCCACCCGCACTTCGCTCGGCCCGCACTGCACGGACACGCACGACGCCAGCATGGTGACGCCGTTGAGATATTCTTCGTGTTCTTCCGGTCGCATCTCGTCACCTCATTCGGCGGCGTTCTGCTGCTCGTGCGCGGCACGCTGCAGCAAAACCTGTTCGTGGATGTCTTCCTTGGTCTTGCCGGTCAGCTTATAGAAGAAGAAGGGCACACCGGCAAGGAACATCATCAGGCCGTGGAAGATCGTGTAGAAGAACAAGAGCTTGATCTTGGAATCGAGCGATTGCGCCGTGTCGTCGACAAGGCCGGGAATATAGCCGATGATCGACTTCCAGCCGGTCGTCGGGTCGTCATACAGAATGCGCGGCGCCAGCGCACCGGCGATCGTGCCGCTGATAAACGTACCGATACCGATGACAAACGGGAACGACGCGTCAAACCGCTTGCCTGTTTTGAACTCCAGATCCTCGAGCACGTCCGCCTGCAGCATGGAGGGCAGCAAATTGGAGGCGCCGAACTGCAGGCCGATCAGGAACAGGAACACGATAAACACGATTTGCAGCACCGGATTCGGACTCTTGAAATAGATGTAGCCGACGACAAATGCAAAAACATTGATCGTCACGGAATAGATGCCGCTGGCGATGTAGAGCACTTTGGAGTTGAACTTTTTGAGCAAAAAGTTGATGAGCAGCATACCCACGGCGGTGCCGATGCCGGTCGGCAGACCGAACAGCAAAAACTTGTCGGTGTCGCCCAGCAGCGCGCCGGCCATAAACACGCCCATGTAGGTGGCGATGCCGCGGAAGGATTTGAGAAATTCCGAAAGAATGATTGCCCACGCGTATTTGTTGGACAAAATCGCGCCGAAACCGGCGAGCGGATTCTTTTTTTCTGCGGTATAAGCCACCCGCTCGTGGACGGCCTTCATACCGATCAGCATCGCGAGGATGCCCACCACGCTGCACAGCGCAGAGCCGATGATAAACCGCGTGCCCTTGTCCTTGGCAAACAGCCCGATCACCAGCACGATCACCAGCGGCGCGGAGTTGCCCACAGCGGACACAATCCCGCGAAACGACATCACCGTGTCGCGCTCCTTAAGGTTCGGCGTCATCACCACGGCCACCATGTTGGTGGTGTTGCCGAAGTTGGTGGCAATCGACCACGCGACGGCGACGGTGACAAGATAGATCATCAGAATCGCGCCGGAAAACGATTTGGGTGTAATAAAGCTGAGCACCAGCAAAACGCCGGTGGGCACGGCGGCGATCAGCGCCAGCGGACGGAACTTGCCGGCCTTGCCGATTTTGCGGCCGTCGATATACATCGCGATAAAAAAGTTGAGCACAAACGGGATCACGCTGATCAGCGTGTTATACAGCGACAGTCTGCCCGAGGGAATTTTCAGCACATTGACAAGGTAGTCGTTGCGATACGAGCCGATCATGCCGGTCATGTTCGTATAAAAGAACACGGCGACAAGATAGAGGATAAACTCGCTGCGTTTGATGAATTTCTGTTCTCCGGCGGCCGGAGCGGTCACGGTTGTGGTTTCCATCGTTTTTTCTCCTTCTTTCTTATTGGGAACCTTACTGAAAACACATCCTGCGCGTGCAGATATGCTTATTCTCATTATAGCAGACAATGCCGGAAATGCCTATCTTTTTTGCGCAAAAAATGAAAATTTTTCTCAAATAAAAGCACGCCCTGCCGCAGCGGACAGCGCGTGAAAAAACAGGGTCAGACCTTTTCGCTCGGGAAATTGCCTTTGATCTTCGTGTTGAAATACCGCCCGAGCGAATCGGCGGCGCGAAACGACTGCCAAACCGATTCCGGCACACCGGTATAAAGATAGACGCCGCCGTTTCGAAAGACGAGCACCAGCGTCTCATGTGCGTCGCTGTAGCCGATTTTGGAAAAGCAACTGCTGTTTGGCGTTTCTGTCAGCGATACGTCGTCGAGCGAAAACGCGGCGGTTGTTGTTTCCTGTGTTGCAGGTTCCGTGGCGGTTTCTGTGGTCGTTGCGTCCGTCGTCGTCTGCGTGGACGATGGCGCCTGAGCAGTCAAAGGCGCAGTGGACGCTGTATCCGGCTGTGTGCCGCCGCACGCGCCAAGCGTGAGCAGCAGACAGAGGGCCAAAAACAAAAATACTCGTTGCTTCATCTTTATTCTCCTGTGTTTTTCCATTTTTCGTAAAACTGCTGCATACGCGTCGTACACAGCTCATCCGGCGTCATTTGGAGCAGCCGTTCTTCGCTGACCCAGCGGTATGCGTCGGTTTCGCCGGGCTGCAGCCGAACGCTGTCTTTGTCGCAGTTCGTCACGCACAAATACAGCACATAATACGTCCGGTGGCCTTCGTGCACCATACGTCCGATTTCCGTCAGTGTTTCCGTCTGTATGCCGGTTTCCTCCAATAGCTCACGCTTTGCGCAGTCGGGCGGCGCTTCGCCCCTGATCGCGGAGCCGCCGGCGGTCGCTTCCCACATACCACCGAAATGCTTTTCCCTTGCCCGGCGCATCAACAGAAAGCTGCCGTCCCTGTGCCGTACAAGGATATCGCAGACCAGATGAAAACAGCCGTCCGGCACCGGTTCACCGCGCACGAGCGTGACGCCGGGGATGATGGCGCCGGTTTCGTCATAGGCGTCCCAAAGCTCCATCGCGTGCTCCTTTCTTTAGTGAAACGGCCAGATGGGACTGAGCAGCAGCGCCAGCACAAACCCCGCCGGCAGTGAGATCAGCGTTTGCTTCGGACTGCGATACAGCACCGCTATCGCACCGAGGAAAACCAAAAGATACAGCCCGCCGCGCGGCGACGCATAGAGCCAGCCGACCGAAAAGCACGCGAGCACAAACACGGCAAAGATCGCACAGTCCAAAACAATCGACACCGCGCGTTTGCCCTTCGCATACCAGCAAACCGCCGCGAGCAGGGGAGACGCCAGCGTGATCGTGTACCACAGCATCATATACTGACGCGGGTTAAATCCGCTGAACACGACCGTATACAGATGATACGCCGCGCACATGCCGGCGAAAAACAAAAACACCCGCACCGCCGCCTGCACAGCCGACCGGCTGAACACGGCGATCATCAGCGCCAGCAGCAGCCATACGGCGAGCTCGGAAAAGAAATTGCTGAGGTCGAGCCGTTCAATCAGCCGGTGCCATTTGATCGTACTGTCCAGCGCGAGGTCGTCGAGCCATTTGGCAAAAAAGCCGAGCGCCGCGCCGAAAATCAGCGACAAAGCGGCCAGCCCTGCCGCACGGGCGGGCGGCGTTCGTTTTGATTTGCGAATCTTTCGTAAAGATATTTGAGCCGATTTTTTCCTTGTTTGCATGGTAAAGATCCTTCATAATTTCAAAGTGTTGTAAACCACAGCCGCAGCGAACGTCTGCATTATGGTTTCAGCGTTTGCGCAAACGCAGCGCTCTCTTTGCGATAGTCGTTCTCCTTCGTCCGGATGGAGACCTGTCCGGCGGAGGGCTTTTCAAGCAGATGGTCCATGGCCTTGATCTTCGCCATATAATCGTGCGCACCCATGTGCGTCACAACAAAATAAACGTCCGCCGGCAGCCGGTCGCGGTATTTCTGAATAAAGGCTCTGCCGATCGCGCAGGGCGCTTCCGCCCACACCGGCATCCCGATCAAAACGCGGTCATACGCTGTGAGATCGACGTTGCCTTTGATCGCCACATTCGGCAGCACACGCTTGACGCTTGCGAAGCACGCGCCCACATAGCCCAAAACGCCGCTTCGGTCTTTGCCGTCGGTGTAGGCGGCAAGGTCGGCGCCGATCGCTCCGGCAATCGTTTCCATCACTTCTTTGGTCTTGTTGGTTCTGGTGTAGTATAAGCAAAGTGTTTTCATAAAAAGCACCTCTTTCAAGTTGTAAGAGTATTTCTTTTATTCGGAATCAGTGGTTGTTCTGCCTAAACGCACCACAGATTCTACATGTCTTGGGACAACAGCGTGAATAAAATGGCACATATTCACGCTGTTGTCACGACCCTCGACGTCAGGAATATGCCGTTGACCGGTTGCGTCAGGACACCCGGATTTATTTCATTGTCTCGCCAAACTGGAATTTGTATATCTGTATTCTTTAACAGATCTGTTATCGGACAGCAAAAATCTGTCCCTCATCAGTCGCGACCATATATTGCTTTAATGTGGGTGTGACCTGCGAAACAAAGTGGGCGTGGTCATGCCCCGTGACGATTGCCTTGATATTAGGAGAATTTATAATCAGGTTGTAAAACTCGTTTGTAGCTTCATTTGCCTTTTGCTCTTCAATCCACTGCGGCTCATAGTTATATTCCGCCATAATCTCTTCGGGCACAGCCATCAGCCAAGCAGGATGCGGATAGTCATATTTGTTCATCTGAAACTCAAATATATCCGGGGCGTAAACCGGCACGTGCAGGGCAAGGATTACGGGCATACCGTCCGCGATTTCCTCTCTGAATCTGTCAACCTGCCACTGCTCGACCGTATGGAAAGAATTATCTACTGCAATAAATTTTACACCGTGCTCAATGCGCACGGAGAAGCGGATATCATTTGTGAATGATTCCTGCACCTTTTGCTCAACGCTCTCTCTGCGGGCAACATCGTCGCCGTCGTCCCAGATATACACGTGATATTCGTGATTACCGGCACAGGCAAAGACATCGTTATTGGCGGTGAACTCTTTTGCAATATCAAGATTCTTCTGAGAAACGAAGTCAATCAAATCACCGGTATGAACAATAAAAGCGCCGATTTCATTTGCCTTGAAAGAGAGGTCATCGAGACATCTGAGATCATACGGGCAGTAATCAAAACGTTTTTCCGCCGTATCCACAAGCCGCGCGTCGCCGTAATCCCTCTCATCAATCAGAGAAACATGTGTATCACCGGCATGGATGAAACAGAAAGGCTCATCGGCGCCTGCGTCAACCGTATCATAGGAAAACCACATACGACCGTTCTCCGGATATTTCCCGACAATCCCGCAGAAGAAATAGGCAACATCATGGAAAAAGCGGACAAACGCGCCGCTTGTGCCTGTGTGAAGCTCGCCGCAGTAAAGGCAAAAATCAGGTCTGTCGTTAAACATCCTCGAAATGCCGTCATTGTGATTAGAAGTGATAACATCTGCGCTTGCAGGTATAAAACAGGATGAAAGCAAAACAATAACCGAAAGCAACAGTGAAATTTTCTTTTTCATGTTAATCCTCCTCAACAAATTCCGATTTGTTTATTTCCTTGTCATCAATGTCACGCACTCCACATGCACCGTCCGCGGAAACATATCCACGGCTACAGCCTCCTGCGCATGGTACCCCAGCTCCGCAAACCGCTTGCAGTCGCGCGCGAGCGTGGCCGGGTCGCAGGACACATAGACCACCCGGTCGGGCGCCATCGCCGCCACCGCGTCGATCACGTCGAGCGCGCAGCCCTTGCGCGGCGGGTCAAGCACAATCACGTCCGGCCGCAGCCCTTCCTGCTGCAGCCGCTTTGCCGCACCTGCGGCGTCGTCGCAGAAAAAGCGTGCGTTACCAATGCCGTTGCGTTTTGCGTTTTCCTTCGCGTTTTCAATCGCCGCGTCGATCACCTCCACGCCGATGATCTGCTTCGCTTTGTGCGCCATGGAAAGTCCAATCGTGCCCGCACCGCAATACAGATCCAGCACTGTTTCGCTGCCGGTGAGCGCGGCAAAGTCGGCGGCCTGTTTATAAAGCAGCTCGCAGCCTTGCGGGTTGACCTGATAAAACGACAGGGGAGAGATCCGAAACCGCAGTCCGCAAAGGATATCTTCGATCTCGTCTTTGCCAAACAGCGTGCGGCACTGCCGCCCGAGCACGACGTTCGTTTTGTCGGGATTTACGTTTAACACAACGCTGCACACGCTGCGGTCGGTTTCCAGAAGCGACCCGATCAGCGCGTCGGCGTGCGGCAATTCGTCGCGCAGCGTGACGAGGCACACCATCGTTTCGCCGGTCGCAAAGCCCTTGCGCAGATAGATGTGCCGCAAAAGCCCTGTGTGCGATTCTTCGTCATAGATACTGACGCCGTATGCCGCCGCCCAGCGTGCGATCACGTGAAGGATCGCTTCAAATGCCGGCGGCTGCAGCCTGCAGGCGCGGCAGTCGATGACGCGGTGGCTTTTTTTGGCGTAAAAGCCAATCAGCGTTTTGCCGTCCGCCGTCATCGCCACGGGATACTGCGCCTTGTTGCGGTAGGCGGCGGTTTCGCCGGTGGAAAGAATCTCGCGGACCTCCACGTCCAGGCCGCCGATGCGTGTCAGCGCGTCCTGCACTTTTTGCTTTTTATACCGCAGCTCCGCGTCGTAGCTGAGGGCGCGGAACGAGCAGCCGCCGCAGCGGTCGGCCACAGCGCAGTCCGGCACGATCCGGTCTTTCGACGGCTTGACCACACGCCGGATAATGCCCACGGCGTAGGTGGGCTTCACTTTGATGATGTGCGCGTCAATCACGTCGCCGGGCACCGCGCCGTCCACAAAAACGGTAAACCCCGCGTAGCGGCCGATGCCGGTGCCGAGCGCGGAAAAGGCGGTGATTTCCAGACGGATGTCGTCGTTTTTGCCGACGGGTAGGGGATTGCTTGGTTTTTTCATCGGTCAGTCCTCATAGTTCGGGATCACGTCTTCATACATGATCTCGTGCAGATAGTCCACTTCATACGGCCAGTTCATCAAAATGACCTCAAAATTGTCACGCAGCACGAGCTTATACGGCTTTGCCGGAATCAGATGCTGCTCAAAGTTCCAGCCGAGATAACCCACTGCCGACGCCATCTGCAGCAGCAGTTCGCTTTTGGTAAAATCGGTGGAGACCAGCGGCAGAATCCGGTCGAGCAGCCGCATATAGTCCGTGGTGGAATAGCCGCGCGCCTTGGCCGCAAGCGAGATCAGCAGCTTGCGCTGGCGGCCGGTGCGGTCGCGGTCGGTGTCAATCTTGCGCGTGCGCACATACAGCAGCGCCTGTTCTCCGTTGAGGTTATAGCTGCCGGCGGTCTTGAATCCGCCGAAATGCGCGCGCATCACCTGCGCTTCCTTGTCGGTCAGCGCAATCGGCACGCCGCCGAACGCGTCGATGATCTGCTTAAACGAATCAAACGAGCAGCCGACGAAATTGTCGATGCGGAACTTATAGTTCTGCTCGATGGCGCGGATGGCAAGCTCCGGGCCGCCGTAGCCGTGTGCGTGGCTGAGCCGCGTGTTTTTATAGCCGGGGATCGCCGCGTATGCGGTGCGCGAGAGCGAAATGATCTTAACCTTTTTGGCCGTTTTGTTGATCGACAGCACGATCATGGCGTCCGACCGGCCATAGGGGTACTGCTTGCTGCCGTAGTCATAGCCGAACAGCATGATGTTCATCACCTGGTCGCTGTACCACTTTTTACTGTCGTCCAGATTTGCACGGATGGCGGCGTCGGCATCCTGCAGCGCCGCGGCGTCGTCGGCGGACAGCGCCATTTCTTCGATCTCGTCTTCCTCCTGTTGCTGCTCCTCCTCGGCATAAGTCGGCACAGTCAGCGACGGGTCGCCGGCGCGTTCAATAAACTGGATCTGCCCGAGCAGATGCCAGATATAGCCGGCGCAGACCGCGATAAAAACCAATAACGCCGTCAGCAGAATAAAAAGCACTTTGTGCCGTTTGATAAAGCGCATGTGATCGGTCCTTTCAAAAGGAAATGTCTGCTACTATCATACTCGAAGAGAAAGAGCATGTCAAGCGCCGAAGCAGCGCAAAAGGCGCAAAAAGTGCCTGCCCCCGAAAGAGCAGGCGTCCGATTGTGTTCAGGTATCGGCGCGCGGCAATGTGATGCAAAGCTCCAGCCCGCCGATGGACGCTTTCGACGCTTCGATCGTACCGCCGTGGGCTTCTACGATCTCTTTGCTGATCGAAAGGCCGAGCCCGGCCACTTTCCGGCTGGTGTCGGAGGTATACAGCGGTTCAAAAATGATCGTCAGCTTATCCTCGGGCACACCGTCGCCGTTGTCCGCAAAGCGGAAAAAGACGTTTTGTTTATCGGCGTCAACGGTACAGACAATCCTGCCGCCGGGCTGCGGCACATGCTTGGCAGAATTGCCGATGATGTTGCCCGCTACACGCTTCATCTTTGCGCAGTCCACACGCAGCATGGCGTTCGGCGCACGGTTGTTCAGCTCAAACGCGATGCCGGAAAACGAAAGCTCATCCGCAAACTCCTTGCGCATGCATGCGCAAAGCTGTTCGGTCGACAAAAGCTCCGTGTGTACCGCAGTCTCCATCTGATAACTCAGGAACTCGTCAAACTCATTGATGAGCGATTGCATCTCGTTGGATTTGGCATAGATGGTCGACAGATACTGCTGCTGGCGTTCCTGCGTGAGCCCGCCCTTCTGCAGCCGTTCGGTATAGCCGAGAATCGACGTGAGCGGCGTTTTGATATCGTGCGAAATGGAGGCGATAATCTGCCGCTGGGTTTGCTGCTGCTGTTCGAGATTCTGCGTCATTTTCAAAAAACGCGCATAGATTCTGCCGACGTTGCCGCGAAAATGCTGCTCCGGCAGCGGTTCGCCGCGTTCATACTGCTCAATCAAATAATAAAATCTGCGATACGGGCGCAAAATGACCGTATAAACAACAAAAATCAGAATGCACAGCACCGACAGTCCGATCAGAAATTCAATAAAGATGAATTTGACCAGCTCGCGTGTGTGCGTGGTGTAATCGCGCAAAAGATACATGCTCGATATGATCATATAGGCGCGGTTGTGATAATCGAACGGCGTGCGGATCCTGACGTCGAGCGCCGAACGGGAGCGCCCTTCGGAACGCAGAATGATCCGGTTGTCGGAATCCTTGATCGAGATCACGATCTCGTCATACTGGTTGATGATCTGTGCCCAGTCTCCGGTGCTTTCCGTTTGCGTCAGCGCCGCGATGATCTCGGTGTTATAGTCGGTCAGCGCCTGACGGTCGTTATAGATGGCGTCGGTGACAGTCCGGGTCACAGAGGCGTTATACGCATAGCCGAACGCAACGATCACAAGCAGCGTAAACAGTGCAATGAGCAGATTGGCACGATGGCCGGCTTTCATGGCAATTCTCCTTTTTAGCGGACGTTGATGAATTTATAGCCGACGCCCCAGACAGTTTTGATATATTTGTTGTCCGGGTCGATCTTGTCGCGGATGCTCTTGATGTTGACCGCAACGGTGCCGATATCGCCGAATTCCGTGTCCCAAACATGCGAAAAAATCTGTTCGCGGGTGAGCACCTTGCCCACGTTTTCCATCAGATATTGCAAAAGCTGAAATTCGCGGGTGGAAAACTGGACGCTCTTGCCGTTTTTAAACACTTCATAGGAGCCGACGCGCAGCTGGATTTCGCCCACGCGGATCACACCCTCCTCGGGCAGCGCGTTGCTGCGCTTTTCACGTCTCAGGTGCGCCTTGACACGTGCAACGAATTCCTCCACAACAAAGGGCTTGGTAATATAATCGTCCGCGCCCATCTCGAGGCCGAGCACGGTGTCGAGCGTTTTGCCCTTGGCGGAAACAAAAATGATGGGGCAGTCCACCTTGTCGCGGATGGTCCGGCAAAGATCCAGACCGCGGAGCTCCGGCATCATGATGTCGAGTGTGATGAGAGAAATATCCTGCGGCGACGCATAAATATAGTTTTGTGCGGCGATAGCGTCGTCAAAGACGATCGTGTCCAAATGCTCGTCCTCCAGTGCGTCGGAAATCAGACGTGCGATATCCAGATCATCGTCCACGATAACGATCTTACCCATAAACAAAACTCCCCTTTATAAATCATTCATTTCATTTTACAATAAAAAGTGTCGAATGAAAAGCTTTTTTTCACTTTTTTACACAGCCCTTATTTTTCTTAATAATTACACATCGCCAACCACAAGACCGTCATGAAAAATTCAGAAAGTCTTAAGGATTATTTTGGCAGTTTTTATGGTACAATAGACGAACAAAGAGGGAAATCACAAAAACAGAAAGGCGAATGAAAAAACGTGAAACTGCTGGTTGTGGACGATGAAAAAGAAATCGCGGACCTTGTGTGTCTGTATCTGGGCAAAGAGGGCTATGACGTCACGGTCTGCTATAACGGACAGGATGCGCTTTTTGCCATTCAAAACGAAACCTTCGACCTCGCCGTGCTCGACGTGATGCTGCCCGATATCGACGGCTTTGCGCTTTGCCGGGCCATCCGGGAAAAGGACCGCTATCCCGTTATCATGCTCACGGCGCGTACCGGGGACAGCGACAAGATCTCCGGCCTTGCCATCGGCGCCGACGATTATGTGACAAAACCGTTTAATCCCATGGAACTGACAGCGCGGATCAAAGCGCAGCTGCGCCGCTATACGCAGTATAATGACGGCACGAAGCGGCAAAGCGTGTTTGAACATGCCGGTCTTATGCTGGACAACGAAACCCACCGCTGCACCCTGTTTGACGAAGAGATCGAGCTGACGCCGATCGAATTCGGCATTCTTTCGCGGCTGTGCGCACGGGCGGGCAAGGTGGTTTCCACCGAAGAGATTTTCGAAACCGTCTGGGGCGCGCAGTACCTGGACAGCAACAACACCGTCATGGTGCATATCCGCCGCATCCGCGAAAAACTGCACGAGCCGCCGAAAAAGCCGCGGTTCATCAAAACCGTATGGGGAGTGGGGTATAGAATTGAAACAAAATAACGAACAAACAAAGCATGCAGGCCGCCGCAGCAAACCGCCGAAGACGTTTGACCCGGGCGAACGGATCAGCACAAAGGTCGTCCGTTCCTTCTTATTGGTGCGGTTGCTGGAGCTGCTGGCGCTGCTGTTCCTTTTTCTGATTCTGTATCTCGCCAGCAAGCAGTACGACGAGGTCTATGTTGCCGTAACCGGCACGCTGCAAAGCCTGCTGGGTGAAAAGCTGTTTTTGTGGGGGATGGAGCACAAGATCTCGGCGTTTCTGATCCTGTGGGCGGCGCTGTTTGTGCTGACTGCGTTTGTCTTTTCCGTCAGCACACTGCACAATTTCGACAAAACCTGGCGCAGCCTGTCGGCCGTGTTCAGCGACGAGCGGGAGGTGCGGCATTTTTCACGCCGGTTTTCCGATGTGGAGATCGCCCTCAAGGATATGAAACACAGCGTCTATCGCAGCAAACAGCTTGCCGCGCTGAACGAGGCGCGCAAAAACGATCTTGTCATGTATCTGGCCCACGATCTGAAAACCCCGCTGACCAGCGTGATCGGCTATCTGACACTGCTGCAGGAAACGCCGGATCTGCCGCCGGCGCAGCGCGCAAAGTATGTGGACATCACATTGGAAAAGGCATACCGCCTCGAGATGCTCATCAATGAATTCTTCGAGATCACGCGCTACAATCTGCAGACCATCACGCTCGAAAAAAACCGGATCGACCTCGGTATGATGGTAAACCAGATTGTGGACGAATTCTATCCGATGCTCAAGGAAAAACAGCTTTTCGTGTCTGTTGAACTTCCGCAGCGCATCGTCATGCTCGCCGACGCCGAGCGGATCGCCCGGGTGCTCGACAATCTGTTGAAAAACGCTGTGGCCTACAGCTATCCGGAATCGACCATTCGTATCGGCGCGCAGCAAAAGGACGGCAGTGTTGTCATCCGCGTGCGCAACCAATGCGATGAGATCCCGCCGGACAAGCTGGCGCGGTTGTTTGAAAAGTTCTTCCGCGCCGACGCGTCGCGTGCCTCCGGGTCGGGCGGCTCGGGGCTGGGGCTTGCCATCAGCAAGCAGATCGTGGAGCTGCACGGCGGTACCATCACCGCCCAAAGCACGCCGCAGTATACCGATTTTACAGTCACGCTTCCCTTTGTGGCAGCGCAAGCATAACCGAAAAGAAAAAGCAGCACGTGCGCTGCTTTTTTTTTCATTTTCCTATTGACAAACGGAGGCGCGCGTGTATAATAATAGTTGAAAGGTCGTTCAACCATTCAACGATTAACGTCATCAAACAACGGAGGAAGCAACATGTCTGCTGATTGGAACAACAACCGGGATCTTTGCGACTGCGAATCCATCCACGAAGATGTGGTCGACGCCGTGCGAAAGGTGATGCCGGAGGACGACGTGCTGATGGATCTTGCCGACGCGTTCAAGCTGTTCAGCGATTCCACCCGCGTTAAAATCCTGTATGCGCTCAAAACGCACGAGATGTGCGTGTGCGATATCTCGGTGCTGCTCGGTATGACGAAATCGTCGGTGTCCCATCAACTGCGGATTCTCAAGCAGTCCAATCTTGTCAAAAACCGCAAAAACGGCAGGGTGGTCTACTATTCGCTCGCGGACGAGCATGTGGAAACCATCTTTTCCGCCTGCATGGAGCACATCCTCGAATAAACAGGGCGACAGACAGTCGCCAAATCTTTTGACTATTTAATTGAACGGTTGTGCAACTGTTCAAACTTAGGGGGTCCTATTTATGAAAAAGAAATTCAAACTCGACGAACTGGACTGCGCTGTTTGCGGCGCCAAAATGGAAGACGCCATCCGCAAGATCCCGGGCGTCAACGACGTACAGGTGAATTTCCTGCTGCAAAAACTGACGCTCGACGCCGACGGCGCGCGCTTCGACGAAATCGTCCGTCTTGCGCAGGCGGCCTGCGCAAAAATCGAACCCGACTGCAAAATCGTGACAGCGTAAGAAGGCGAACGCGATGAATCAAAAACAAAAAAAGACGCTCTGGCGCATCCTCGCCACAGCGGCGCTCTTTGCTGTGCTCGAAGTGCTGCGTCATCTCGGCGTGATGGACAGATTTCCGGTCTGGGCCGTGATCGGCTGCTACCTTGTGCCGTATCTTCTGATCTCTTATGACGTGATCCGCAAAGCGGCGCTCAATATCCGCTCCGGCGAGATCTTTGACGAAAACCTGCTGATGTTTATCGCAACGGTCGCTGCGTTTGCCATCGGCGCCTACGACGAGGCGCTGGCGGTCATGCTGTTTTACCAGGTGGGCGAACTGTTTCAAAAGATCGCCGTCGGCCGTTCGCGCGCGTCCATCAAGGCGCTGCTCGAAATCGTGCCGCAATACGCGAACCTCGAAACGGACGCGGGCGTGGCGCGTGTGGACCCGGACGATGTGGCGGTCGGACAGACAATCATTGTCAAACCCGGCGAGCGTGTGCCGCTGGACGGCGTGGTACTCGAAGGCAGCTCGCTTTTAAATACCGCCGCGCTCACAGGCGAATCGCTCCCGCGCCCGATCGACCGGGGCGAAACGATCGTTTCCGGCTGCATCAACGGCGACGGCACGCTGCGCGTGCAGGTGACAAAAGCGTTTGAGGATTCCACGGTGTCCAAGATTTTGGAGCTTGTGGAAAACGCGAGCAGCAAAAAAGCGAAAACCGAAGCGTTCATCACCCGCTTCGCAAAGGTCTATACACCCGTCGTCACGCTAGCGGCTGTGCTGCTTTTCCTGATCCCGGTGCTGTGCGGCGGCCTTTGGAGCGACTGGCTGCGCCGCGCGTGCATCTTTCTTGTCATCTCGTGTCCGTGCGCCCTGGTGATCAGTGTGCCGCTCGGCTTTTTCGGCGGCATCGGCGCCGCCTCGCGAAAAGGCGTGCTCGTCAAGGGCAGCAACGATCTGGAAAACCTGTCGAAGCTGTCGATGATGGTCTTCGATAAAACCGGCACGCTGACCGAAGGCGCGTTCCATGTTTCGGCGGTGCATCCGGTCGGCATGGACGACGAAACGCTGCTCTCGCTTGCCGCCGCGGCGGAAAGCGGCAGCAACCACCCGATTGCAAAATCGATCGTTGCGGCCTATGGCAAAACGCCCGACCTGCCGCTCAAAAATCTGCGCGAGCTGCCCGGCCACGGCGTGTGCGCCGAACTTGACGGCAAAGCGCTGCTCGTCGGCAACGAACGGCTGATGCGGCAGTTTTCCGTGGAAATCCCTGCCGGGGAAAGCGGCGCAACGGTTGTCTTTGTGGCGCTCGGCGGCGTCTGCTGCGGCGAAATCAGCATCTCCGATACCGTCAAACCCGGCGCAAAACAATCGCTCGACGCGCTGCGGCAAAACGGTGTGCGGTCCTTGTCCATGCTGACCGGCGACCGCAAAGCGGTCGGCCAATCGGTCGCGGATGCGCTCGGGCTCGACGCGGTCTATACCGATCTGCTCCCGGCGCAAAAGGTGGAGCAGCTCGAAGCGCTGCTGGCGCAAAAGGACAGCGATGCCACGCTCGCCTATGTCGGCGACGGGATCAACGACGCGCCGGTGCTCGCCCGGGCGGATATCGGCGTTGCCATGGGTTCCATGGGCTCCGACGCGGCGATCGAGGCGGCGGACGTGGTCATCATGGACGACGATCTGTCCAAACTGCCTTGTGTGCTGCGCCTTGCCAAAAAGACGATGCGCATCGTCAAAGAAAACATCGTGTTTGCCCTCGCGGTCAAAGCGGTCGTTATGCTCCTCGGCGCGTGCGGCGTCGCCAACATGTGGCTGGCCGTGTTCGCGGACGTCGGTGTGTCGATCCTTGCGATCCTCAACTCGATGCGGATGATGAAAAAAAGCTGACGGCTGTCAGCCATCAGCGAAAAAGTCTGTGATTTATGCAAATCGCAGACTTTTTTATAATGCTTCTTCTATCATTGCCATTAATTCACTGGGTTTGATGTTTAATGCTTCGCTAAGACGAAAGAAGGTTTCTAAAGTTGGTTTCCGTTCGCCCCGTTCAATTGCACTCAGATGTGTCCGACCTATTCCGGCAAGACCACTGACAACTTCTTGTGATAATCCGCGTTGCTCTCTGTATTGTTGTATTACTAAACCAACTACTTTTGCATCTAACATAACACCACTTCCTTATGGAATAAGTGTAATGTGCTCTCTTGCATTTGATGAATACATATGTTGACAAATGAATACAAATGTGATACGATTATTAAAATGTTGGCGAACAATAAACGCAGGAGGTATATGTATGAGAAAACTATTGGCGACGTTTGTGATGTTTTGTTTATTGTTAGGTAGTCTTATGATACCATCATATGCGGCATCAAACTATTACGATGAAGATTTGTTTTTAAGTAAGCTAGGAGAGTTAGAAAACATTATTAAAACTGATGGCCTTATTAACTCATATAATGAAAAGCTTTTAGAATATGATATTACTTTTAAAGACAGAGAGGATAATTCTCTAATTATTTTAGAAAGAGACGGAATTCATTTTTTGTACTATTATGGCGATACAGCCAAAATTGAAATGACATTTAATAAAGATGAGATCCAGTATGTGGATGTCGAAGTGATTACATCAGATGTATTTGTGTTTAAGGCAAATGCAAGAATTGACGCTCTGAATTTTACTACTGATGAAGATGATCTTTATAGATTCGCTTACGACAATACCAAAGGACCGAAGACTAATTCAAATCATTTTGCTAACTTACTTTTTAATCTTGCTTTTACCGCATGGAACATGCATTTGAGAAGAGATGCGGGAATGTCTATTTCGGAACTTGGATTTGCTAATTATTGCCCTGGACATACCGAACTAGTTCCTGGTTATATTGTTCAACAGCCAAGTTGTAATCAAGAAGGCAGACAGAAATACGTATGCAATTTTTGTGGTTTGGTATATGAGGAGAGAATTATCCCAAAAACTAATCATACTTATAAAACAAATATAGTTCCTGCAACCGACAAAGAAGATGGAAGAACAGAGAGAATTTGCAAAGTTTGTGGCGATACTCAAGAAACTGCAAGCATTGCTAGAATAGCAAGCGTCGAGCTTGAAAAAACAACTTTCGTTTGTGATGGGAAAAAGAAAAAACCAGCAGTCATTGTGAAAGATGCGAATGGAAGAGTTATTTCAAACAAGAATTATTCGATCGAATACTCTGGTTCTGGGAAAAAAGTTGGTGTATATAACGTTACGGTGATTTTTAAAGGTAACTATTCCGGTACATTTATTTTGCCTTTCAAAGTAATGCCTGCTAAGGCAACAGAATTGAAAAAAAGTGGGAAAAAGATGATGTGGACAGAAGCAAAAGGAGCACAAAAATACATCGTTTACTATTCAGAATCGAAAGACGGTACATATAAGAAGCTGGGAAGTACATCGAAAACTGTACTAAGCTTGAAAAAGCTTGAACTCGGAAAAACTTACTATTTTAAAATTAGAACCTTTGCAAAAGTTGATGGAAAAGCTTTGTATGGTGCTTATTCTAATATCCTAAAAGCGAAATTAAAATGAATAAAAAGCCGCAGTTAGCGGCTTTTTATAATGCCCGCCGCACCACACAAAGCGGCGTGCTTTCGTGCGACTGGCCGAGCGGATTGTCGCGGAACACCTGCTTGCAAAAGGAAGTCGGGATACTGCTGCTGCTTTTGCCGAGCACCTCCACACCCAGATCGTTTGCGTCAATGATCACCACGCTGCACCCAACCAGACCCGAAAGCCGCCGCGCCACCCGGTCGGGATCCTTCGGCGCCTTTTTCGCATAGTGGTTATACGGCGGGATCGTGCAATCGCACGGGCCGTCAATCGCGCGCGCCGCCGTGCCGGCAATGCGGTAAAACACACCGCGAACGCCGAAGGGCTTGGTCAGCGCGGAACACGCGGCGGCAAACAGCAGCCGCAAAACACCGACCTCCTCGATGGCAAGCTGCATCGTCCAGGGCGACCCGAGTCCGATCCCGTAGGGCGACCGGTAGACAAACCGGCTGAGCACTCTGGCGAGCAAAGACGGCTGGATCTCGCTGATATCCCACGCGCGGCCCTGACAGATGGCGACGATCTTTTCGCTGACAAACAGGTAATCGCCCTTTTGAAGCGGCGTCGGCGTATAGCTTTGCATCACATCCTCGAGATTTTCCCCGCGCATAATCACATGCGTGCGGATCGGGAAACGGTCAAAACGGCCAAATGCCGTTTCGATCGCGCGCGCCTTGCCGCTGTTTGGGGAAAAGACAGAAAGATCCATATCTCGACATCCTTTGCTGTTTGATCCCCGTTAGTATGTCGCGCTTTGGCGAAAAAGATACGTTTTATGCGCCTCCAAATCCAGGCAAAAAAAGAAAACCGCCGCGGCGGTTTTTTGTTATTTTACAGCGCAAAGTCCTCCGGACTGTAGTCGGACCCGAGCGTTTGACGCTGCGGCTTGCGTTTGAGCGGGTCGTATGTGTATTTGCTGCAGCAGTCGTCCGGCTGCATCACCCCGTTGCGGGAACACAACACCTCGGTATCGCCCTCCACTGTGCTGCCGAAGGCGCAGTTAGCGCATTTTTTCGGGTAATCCTTGGCCCGCGTGAGCTTTTGTCTCATAGCAAGTCCTCTTTCCTCTTTCAATCTTCCTGTATTGTAGCATACCAAGGCGAAAAATGCAAGCTATTTCGTGCGGCCGAGCCGGATCGAACAGCGCGAACCGACCAGCAGCAGCGCGCACATCATACACATGCAGAACGAGAGCAGATAGCTGTGCTGCACTGCCGGACGGACGGGGCTTTGCATCATCGCACCGGCCGGGAGACGGACAACCGCCAGCAGCGCCCGGCAGCAAAGAAAGCTGCACCCGGCGTGGACGGCGCGAAAAAGAGAAAACTTCCAAAACGGCAGCTCCAGCGCACCGAGGAAGGGCGAAAGCTGACAATGGGTACAAACGCCGCCCCAGGCGACAGCCAGTGCGAGCACCGGCAGCGGCATAAGCGGCGACAACAGCCGGCACGCGTTCGTCACCTCCAGCACCGCCGCCGCAAAGGGGAGCATCTGTTGCGGCAATCCCGACGCCTGCAGCAGCGCCAGCAGTCCGCCAAACAGCGCAACAAACCCGCAAATGAGCACCATCGTCTGCACACTTTCCCGCACGGCGCGGTCCACGCTTTCGGCAACCGGCAGCGGCTGCACCTGCGGCGGTTCTGCGGTTGCCGCATCTGTCTGTTTCCCGAAGCAAAGCCGTGCGATGATCCCGGTCAGTACCGCGCCGGCAACGACCGACGCATAGAGCACCGCGCCGGCTTTTGCGCTTCCGAGCATCCCGGCGCCGACGGCGGAAACCGCAAACGACGGCCCTGGCCCGACGCAAAACAGCAGCAGACGCTGCGCCTGCTTTCGGGTGATGCTGCCGTCTTTCCAAAGATCCGTCGCCATCGACGCGCCGACCGGATAGCCGCCGATCATCGAAAATACGAATACGGCATTGCATACATCCGGCAAACGCAGCACCCGTCGCATGAAAAATAACGAACGGCGGGTCAGCACCCGCTGCAGCCCGCGCAGCAAAAACAGCTTTGAAACGACCAGAAACGGCAAAATCGATCCGATCAGCGACGAAAAACAAAGCTGCAGCCCCTGCGTTACGCCGAGCGACACCTGCTTCGGAAAAAGCAGCAGCAACACGGCGAGCGCGCCGAAACACAGCGCCTGTATCAAAAACGAAACGCTTTCCAGCGAAAAAGCAGTTTGTTGTTTCATGTCATTCACCGCTAAGATATATGCAGCCGGACGGATAACTAGAAGCGTTTCGGCATAAGCATGAAAAAGAAAGGGGCGGTGTCATGGTACATCAATGGAAACAGCGGCTCGCGTCGTTGTCTGCCTTCGGGTCCGAAGCCGAGCTTTCCGCGCCGCGGGTGGAACTTTGCGCAAACAAGCAGGCTGTGATCGAAGGGTGTGCGGGCATTGTGGAATACAGCGAAACACATGTCAGGCTCAATTGTAAAACAATCGTGCTCGAGCTGGAGGGGTTCGAGCTGTGTTTGGATCATCTTTCGTCGTCGCAGCTTTGTGTCAGCGGACAGTTGACGCTGCTGCGGTTTTTGCAAGTGTGAAAGGAGCAATCTATGTTAGAGTTTCCGCTGCTGCGCTGGTTGTTCGGCGTGCTGCTGTTTCGTGCGACGGGCGGTTTTCCGGCGCGGTTTTTAAATCTGTGCGACAGTGAAAACCTGCGCGTGTGGCATTTGCGGCAAGACAAAGGCGGCGTTTCAGCCCTTGTTTCTCCCCGTGACTACCGCCGGCTGCGGCTCGCCGCGCGGCAGGCGGGGATGACGGTCCGCTGTCTGGAAAAACGCGGACTGCCGTTCTTTTTGCATCAGAACCGGAACCGCACGGGACTGTTGGCGGGCGCCGTTGTCTGTGCGGTGCTCGCCGTGTTTTGCTCCGGTTTTTTGTGGACAGTGGAAACAACGGGCAACGAACGCGTCAGCGATTCCGAGATCCTTGCCGCCGCCGCGAAGATCGGCCTGTATCCCGGGGCAAAAAAACCGAAGGACAATGGCGAAGTGCTGGCGATCCGGCTGCAGCAGGAGCTGGACGGCGCGCTGTCGTGGGCGGCGGTGAACCTCATCGGTTCGCGCTGTGTGATCGAAGTGCGCGACGCCGAACGGCAAACGACGTTGCCCGACCCGCCATACGGCGCACCGGCCGATCTGGTGGCCGACTTTGACGGGCAGATTCTCTCGCTCGAAGTCCACAGCGGCGTCAAGGCGAACGAAGTTGGCAACGGGGTCAAAAAGGGCGATCTTTTGATCAGCGGCACCCGCAAAGACCGCGAAGGAAAGCCCTATTACTACGAAGCGCGCGGCGTTGTGACGGCGCTGCATAACGACCGGCGCAGCATGGAAGGCGCTTTGCGTCCCGCGCTTTACGCGCCGCGGGCGGTTCGCCGTGTCTGCGTTCTGCATCTTTGGCATCTGTCGATCCCGCTCGGTCTGTTTCCGCGCGGCAAAGACTATACGGCATACAGCCATACGTCCGCTTTGACGCTGCGCGGCGTCAAACTGCCGTTTGCGTTGGAAACCAAAACGCGGATCTATTGGGCAAAACAGCCGGCCGACGGCACCGGGTTGCTGTTTGATTCGTTCGTTCTTTCGTGTGCCGACGCCTACCGCAATACGCGGGTGCTTTCGGGCGAAGTGACGGTGCAAACAAAAGGCGAAAGCTGCACCGTGATCCAGCAAAGCCGCGTGATCGACTTTATGGGCGTTTCGCGTGTGCTGCAGGCGAAAGAAGATTGACATTCCGTCGCGTTTCCTTTATAATAGACAGGATATTATCAAACAAAGGAATCATCTTATGAAACTGACGGATTATCTCGGCGACCGGGGATTCTGGCGCGATACTGTGCGTCTTGCGCTGCCGATCGCCGTACAGAATATGCTGGCCAGCTCCTTTTCGCTGATCGACACACTGATGGTCAGCCGTCTGGGCGATCTCGCGCTGTCCTCTGTGGGCATGGCAGGGCAGTGGAGCTGGTTTTTAAATCTCATCACCTTCGGCGTCGCGTCGGGCATGTCGGTCTTCGGCTCGCAATACCGCGGGGTGAAAAACCACACCGCCATGCGCCGCGTGCTCGGTTTGTCGCTGCTCATCATTTTGTGCGTATCTGCGGTGTTCACCGTGAGCGCTGCGGTGTTCCCAACCGGCATCATCTCCATCTTCAACAAGACGCCCGCCGTCATCGAAAGCGGCACCGCTTATCTCAAAATCGCCTGCATCTCCTATCCGGCGGTCGGGCTGACGGTGATCTTGTCCACCTTTCTGCGCACGATCGAGCAGCCGCGTGTGCCGATGTATGTTTCGCTCTTTACCACCGCGCTCAACGCGTTTTTGAACTATACGCTGATCTTCGGCCATTTCGGCGCGCCGGCGCTTGGGGTGCGCGGCGCCGCGGCGGCAACGTGTATTTCCTCGTGGACGGGCCCGGTGCTGCTGCTATTGATCTCCCTTGTGCAGCACAACCACATGGTGCGCCATCCGCGCGATCTGGTGTCGTTTACCCGGCAGGATGCTGCTTCGTTTGTCCGCCGTGCGTTTCCCGTGGTACTCAACGAAACGGTCTGGGCGCTCGGCACGCTGGCGCTGCAGTCGATCTATTCCAACATGGGATATGAATACTACGCTGCAGTTTCCATCGTCAAAACATTTATGGAGCTGTCGTTCGCGTTCATCGTCGGCCTCGGCAACGCCTGCGTCATCATGGTCGGCAAATCCGTCGGCGCGGGCAGAATCGAACAGTGCCTGCGCGACGCAAAGCGGTTTTCGCTGCTGGTGCCGCTGGGTACGGCCGGTATCGGTTTGCTGATGATCCTGCTGCGCCGGCCGCTGATCTCGATCTTCACCTTCGGCGACAACATTTCCGATCTGACGATCCGGACCGCACTGTTCATCACGTTGTTTGTGGCGATCGAGCTGCCGCTGCGCAATATCCCGTATATCCAGATCGTCGGCATCTACCGCTCCGGCGGCGACACACTGTACGGGATGCTGTGCGACGTGGGAACCTTGTGGGTGTTTGCCGTGCCGGTCGCGTTTCTGGCCGCCAACGTGTGGCATCTGCCGTTCGTCTGGGTCTATATGCTCGCGTATCTGACGGAGGATCTGCCGAAGGTGGTCATCTGCCTGCAGCGCTTCTTTTCCAAAAAATGGCTCAAGCCCGTCACTCCAGAGGGCATCGAGGGGCTTGCGCAGTGGCGACGCCAACACGAAAAGCATAAAATACAGGAGGGAACCTGAAATGAGCATCCGTAAAACCATCACCACCAAAGCCAACCGCCTGATCTCGATGGCGGTCAATTCCGTGGCGCAAAAGGGGAGCGAACGGTTTCTCGGCGCCGAAAGCGCCGACGCGCTGCGTCTGCTTGCGCGGCAAATGGGCGCCGAAGGCATCGTCCTTTTGAAAAACGAAAAACAAACCCTGCCGCTGCCGAAAGACAAAACGGTCAGCGTGTTCGGCCGCGTGCAGGTCGACACGTTCTATGTCGGCTACGGCTCCGGCGGCGACGTCAACGCACCGTATAAGGTGAGCATCCTGGAAGGTCTGCGCAATTGCGAAAAGATTCAGATCAACGAAGAGCTTGCGGCGGTCTATGAGGACTGGTCGAAAAACCATCCGGTCGATGAGGGCTACTGGGGCCACTGGCCGATGTGCTTTGACGAGATGCCCGTGAGCGAAAAACTGATCCGGCAATCCGCCGCAAAAGGCGACACCGCGCTGGTCGTTATCGGCCGCGCCGCCGGCGAAGACCGCGAAAACACGCTGACAGAAGGCAGCTATTATCTGACCAAGGAAGAAAGAGCCCTGCTCGACGCGGTAACGGCGGCGTTCGACAAGGTCACCGTGCTGCTAAACGTCGGCTCCATTCTGGACATGCACTGGCTCGAAGATTACGGCGACGCCATCTCCGCCGTGTGCTATATCTGGCAAAACGGCATGGAGACCGGCAACAGTGTGGCCGACGTGCTGTGCGGCGACGTGACGCCGAGCGGCTGCCTTTGCGACACCATTGCCCGCCGCTATGAGGACTACCCATCCTCGGCGCATTTCGGCGGCAAGGCGTATAACGAATACGCCGAAGACGTCTTTGTGGGCTACCGCTTTTTCGAAACCTTCGCGCCCTCACGTGTGCTGTTTCCGTTTGGCTTCGGCCTGAGCTATACCACATTTTCCATCAGCGTCACCCAGACGCGCATCAGCGGCGACGACTGCCGCGTGTGGGTCAAGGTCAAAAACACCGGCAACACCTACAGCGGCAAACAGACCGTGCAGCTCTATCTGCAAAAGCCGCAGGGCGTACTCTCCCAACCGGAACGGATGCTCGTTGCGTTTGAAAAAACCCGGACGCTGCAGCCGGGCGAAGAGGAAAAGCTCTGCCTGCACTGCAAGCTTTCCGATTACGCGTCCTATGACGATACGGGCCTGAGCGGACACACCAGCGCGTGGATCTATGAAGCGGGGGAATACAATCTTTATGTCGGCGAAGACGTGCGCTCCGCGGCGTTTTGCCGCTCGTTTACCGTGCGTGCGCTGCAGGTGGTGCGCCAATGCAGCCAGATCTGCGCGCCCGATCCCAATCATCCGTTTGAACGGCTGGTGCTGCGCAAAAACGAAAACGGCGACAACGTCCCGATGACCCAGCGCGCACCGACGATGAAAATCTCGCTGCGCGATCGGATTTTGCGCAATTTGCCGCAGGATCTTGAGCTGACCGGCGACTGTGGGATCAAATTGCAGGACGTCAAGGAAGGCAAAGCGACGCTCGAAGCGTTCACGGCGCAGCTCAGCGTAGACGAGCTCGAAGCGATCACCCGCGGCGACTACAGTATGGACAGTCCGCTCGGCGCCAAAGGCAACGCCGGCGCCATCGGCGGCGTGCTGCCCTCGCTGCGCGAAAAGGGCGTGCCGGCTGTGATTACAACCGACGGCCCGAGCGGTATCCGATTGTCGGAAACCTGCTCTCTGTTGCCAAACGGCGCCGCGCTCGCGTGCTCATTTAACCGTCTGCTGGTCCAAACGCTGTTTGCTGCCCTCGCCCAGGAGATGGCATCGCGCGGCAGCGATATCCTGCTCGCGCCCGGCATGAACATCCACCGCAATCCGCTTTGCGGCCGCAACTTCGAATACTTTTCGGAAGACCCGTGCCTGAGCGGTCTGATCGCGTCGAGCTATGTGCAGGGCATTCAGTCCGGCGGCCTGTCGGCGTGTCCCAAGCATTTTTGCTGCAACAATCAGGAATTCAACCGCACCCACAACGACTCCCGCGTGAGCGAACGCGCGCTGCGTGAGATCTATCTCAAGGGCTTTGCAAGGGCTTTGAGCTTTGCGTGCGCGAGGCGCAGCCGCACAATATCATGACCTCCTACAACAAGGTCAACGGTGTTTGGAGCCACTATAACTACGATCTTTGCACCACGGTGCTGCGCAAGGAATGGGGCTTCCTCGGCGCGGTGATGACCGACTGGTGGATGCGCAAGGACGAATCCCACGAATTCCCCGGCGTCCACGACCAGGGCTACCGTGTGCGCGCCGGCGTCGATGTGCTGATGCCGGGCGGTGCCAGAGGCGGCAAACGCAAGCCCGACGGCACGCTGAAAAAGAGCATGAAAGCCAAAGACGGCGTCACGCTCGGCGAACTGCAAAGCTGCGCCATGCATGTGCTGAAAATGGCGATGAATTATCTTGATTAAGTCGATAGTCAATCGCCGTTATTTGACAGCGAAAGCCGCCCGTTCGGGCGGCTTTTCTATGCACTGCGCACTGTGCACTGTGCACTAGAGAACTATCGGCGTCAACTGCCGTCCCTCGAGCGCGGCTTCCACGGCGTCTTTCGTCCGTTCAAACAAACACACCATCGAGCGCGGCTTGCCCTGCGGCGCGTCCTGTGCCATCGGCAAAAAGTACACGTTGCGCATCGGCAAAAGCGTGCCGAGCGACCGCGCGGAGCCGGACAGCGCGTCGTTGGTGGAAACGCCGAGCAAAACGGGCCGTTCGGCGCGCAGCTGCGATTTGACAGCGAGCGTTACGGGCGTGTCGTAGATCCCGGCGGCAAGCTTGCCGAGCGTGTTGCCCGTGCAGGGCGATACCACCAAAAGATCGCACAGCTTTTGCGGCCCGATCGGTTCGGCGTCCGCAATCGTACAGATCACCTTGCGGTTGGTGCGTGCGTGCAGCTCACGGCGAAAATCCTCCGCCTTGCCAAACCGTGTGTCAATCGAAACGGCGTTGAACGACATCATCGGCAATACATGATAGCCGTGATCCAGTAAAATCTGCATCTGTTCGATGCTTTTGCGAAATGTGCAAAACGAGCCGGTCAGCGCATAGCCGATAACGGGCATATCCATAATCATCACCTCCCGGGCAGCCGGTCCGGCTGCCTAAGTAGCGTCGATGCAATGTTTCATCGCTTCTGCCGCCGCCTGTGGACAAAACCGTCCGGGCAGCCCTTTGCCGTCGATATAGCACAGTCCGCACTGTAAAGCGGCATCCTTTTCAGCGCCGAACGGTGCACTCGCAAGCTCCAGATAGACGCCGCCCGGTTTCGCGCCGGACAAACTCTTTGCGTCCAGCCACCGAGCCGGGATCGTGTTGATAAGCACGTCAAACCGCCCGATCGAGCGTTTGGCTTCGTCCGGTGCAATCGCGCCGCAGCCGGAGTTTTCAGCTCTTTTTCGCTGCGATGCGCTTCTGGCGGCAACGGTACACCGGCACCCGACACCGCAAAGCCACTTTGCCGTTTCCTGCCCGACGTTGCCATATCCCGCGATCAGCACCCGCTGCTGCGGCAAATATTGCGCCGTGTTTTCGAGCAGCAGCCGCAGCGCACCCTGTGCGGTCAGCGCCGCGTTGAAGCGCACAAACTGTGCGCAGTCCAGAAAATCCGTATATGAAATGCCGGCCGCTTGCAGCGTTTCCCGCTGGTTTGCGGAAAATCCGCCGCCGAAAACCCGCTGCCGCGGCGAAAGAAGCCGGAATACCG
The DNA here is from genome assembly GCA_902786285.1 of Oscillospiraceae bacterium. Lineage (GTDB taxonomy): Bacteria > Bacillota > Clostridia > Oscillospirales > Acutalibacteraceae > UBA6857. The sequence goes on from CADABX010000017.1 coordinate 34,740, forward strand.
TCTGCCACGGCGTCTGCGACCGGTCGCCGGTGATTGTTTCGCCGCGCGAGACCGGCGTTGGCAAAACGAGGATGCCTACCTGTTCGATCGCTGTGCGCAGCGCGTCGCCGTCGGGCAGGGCAGGGAGATGCCGCACCGGGCGGCCGTCGGTTTCCATCAGGCGGCAAAGCTGTTCGTTTCGCGCGTCGCCGCCGAGGATCAGAATCGTTTCTTTCATCGGAAACCTCCTTCGCGTCATCCTATGATCGGAAAAATATTTCGTGAATGTATTTACAGACGGCGAAAAAAGGAATATAATAATATGAACTTTTTGCAAGGAGCATAAGGACATGCAACAATTTGACAAACTTTTAGAATCGGTCAAGCATGTGCATTTCATCGGCATCGGCGGCTCGGGCATGTGTCCGCTGGCCGAAATTTTGCACGACTGGGGTTATACAGTGACAGGCTCGGACAACAACCCGGGCGACAATATCGACCATCTGCGTGCGCTCGGCATCGACGTGACGATCGGCCAAAGGGCGGAAAACCTTCTCGGCGCGGAGCTGATCGTCTATACCGCAGCGATTTTGCCCGACAACCCGGAGCTGGTTGCGGCAAAGGAAGGCGACATCCCGGCGGTGGAACGCGCGGTGCTGTTCGGCGCGATCACCCGGCGCTACAACAACTGCATCGGCGTTTGCGGCACCCACGGCAAAACGACCGTGACGGCCATGCTCACCCAGGTGCTCGTGATGGCGAAAAAGGATCCCACGGCGGTCATCGGCGGCGTGCTGCCGCTCATCGGCTCGCACGGCCTGTCGGGCAAAAGCGACACGATGGTGTGCGAAGCGTGCGAATTCAACGACCACTATCTGGAACTGTCGCCCGACGTGGCGGTGATCCTCAACGTCGACGAAGACCATCTCGAATACTTCAAAAATCTCGACAACATCA
>CADABX010000018.1 GCA_902786285.1 Oscillospiraceae bacterium
CTCTCCGCCTTCGGAGAGGGCACGACCTTTTATCTTTTTGGTGCAATTATAAATATAATCCGAAGCCCCTTGGCTTCCCCGAAGGCGGGGAAGCTGTCACGCGCCAACCAACGCCGTGGAAAAGTCGCAACGTAAAATGCGCGTGACTGATGAGGTTTGAACCCAACCGTCGCGTACCGTTTCCGGTAAAGCACATCGTAGCGCCGATCCCTGATCGGCTATTTTTCCGCGCTCTCCGCGCCCAGTCGATCGGTGATCGACGCTACGGGCGCTGCGTTTTGTCTTAATTTGTAGCGGTCAATCAACAGCAAAGCCGCCCCGTGAGGGCGGCATGTGCTTTATGAAACGTGTTTTGTTGAAAAACGTGCGTCCTGCTGCGTCAGCAGATAGACGCAGTATTGATTCATGCTGACGCCTTCCTGTTTGGCGTGTTCCGCCAGTTGCTGATGCAGACTTTTCGGCAGCCGAAGTTTAAACTGGCCGGAATAATCACGCAGGGATTGCGGCTCGGGAATGGCAAGACCGTCCTGCAGTGCGGCTTCCAACCAGGCGCGCTTGGCGTCTTCGATATTGTGCATCAGAGCGTCGATATCGTTGGCAGTTGTCATACAGCCGGGCAGCTCCGGCAAAATGCCGACATATCCGCCCTCCTGCGGATCGGGCAGGATTTCCAGACGATATGGAAGAGACAGATATTCGTTAAGTGTTTTCATCGGATGACACCTCGCTTTCGATCAGTTGTTTGATCATCTTTACATAAACGACTTTGATCGGTTCGTGCTTCGGGATGGTGATTGGATAGCAGCCGGGCTTGCGGAAGGTGTAATGGCTGCTGCCGCTATTCGGTGCATACATAGTATAACCGTAGTATTCCAAAACTTTTCGCAGCTCCTGAAAGCGTAAATCATTGGAAAGGGTCAGGATGCGTTTGATCAGTTTATCCCATTGAGACATGACCTCACCTCTTGTTTATAGTATAGCATGGTGTCATATTTGGTGTCAAGTCTTCTCGCATAAAAACCGGTGTCAAACTTAACGGCTTTCGGAGAAGCGACTGCCGCGAAAGAGAGTTGACAGTCAACAGGACAGAATCATCGCTTTCTTTTGCTACTTTTCTTTCTCGCGAAAGAAAAGTAGAACACATCCTGTTCACGGTTTGTTTCTTGCATTGCGGCGGGATACTCTTGTATAATGAAGGCAGTTACCATGAGGAGGTGCAGCCATGAAACGCTGGAAACGATGGGCCGCGCTGCTGCTGTGCGCGCTGCTTTTGGTGCCGCTCTGGTCGGCGGCCGCTGCCGAATCGCCAAAAGTCTGGCGCGGGATCGACGTGTCGCGCTGGCAGGGCACGGTCGATTGGGCCAAAGCCAAAAAGGCCGGCGTGGACTTCGCCGTGCTGCGCTGCTTTGCCTACCGCAAGGACACGACCTTTGACGCAAACTACGCCGGCGCAACGGCGCAGGGGATCCCGGTGGGCGCCGATGTCTATATGTATGCCACAACGGAGCAGGGCGCGGTGCAGGAGGCGCAGGCGACGCTGGACGCGATTGCCGGAAAGCCGATGACGCTGCCGCTGTTTTTGGACGTGGAGGACAGCAGCATCAAAACCCTCGGCCGCAGCAAGCTGACCGATCTGATGCTGATCGAACTGGCGATCTTTGCCGCCGCGGGCTATCCGATCGGCATCTATACTTCGCAAAGCTACGTTTCGTCCTTTATGGACGCGAGCCGGCTGCAAAATTACGACTGGTGGCTGGCGCGCTGGACGTGCTACCGCACCGACGCGAACAACAAGCTGTTTTCGTTTTCCGACGAATCGCCGGCGAGCGCGAAAAAGCCGGACTGCGCGGTGTGGCAGTTTTCCAACGGCGGCAGGGGCAGCGCCTATGGTGTTGGCTCGACGGCCGTGGATCTCAATTTCTGCTATAAAGACTACTTTTCCGCCGGACCCTATACGCCGAACGAACACCGCTACAATGTGACGGTGCATCCGGCGGACTGCGTGAACCCGGGCTATCTTGCGATGCAGTGCAGCCATTGCGGACAGCAGATCACAAAGTTTTATACGCCAGCGCTCGGCCATACGGCGCCTGGCGCGGACGGGACCTGCGGGCGCTGCGGGCTGCAGCTGACCGATGTGCAAAACGGCAATTTGTGTCCGCTGTGCGGGCAGGCGCACCGGGGGCCGCTCGGGATTCTGACGCTGTTTGTCCACCGGCTGCTGCTGTGGCTGAAACGGTCCGTGATCTGAATACAAAGAAAGAGCACCGCGGGGAACCCCTTCGGTGCTCTTGTTGGTTTGCATATTGCCGTTACTTCATCAGACGGCGGATGACCGCTTCGCAGTCCTTTTTGTCCATGATCTTCGGTACGGGATACAGCGGGTTCGCTTCCTTGAGGGCGCGTTCCACGAGAACGGGCAGATCTTCTTCCTTGATCTGTTCAAAGCCGTCGGGGATGTTCATGCGCGCGTTCATGTCGCGGATCGCCTGAATGAAGGCCTTGGCTTTTTCTTCGTCGCTGCCCTTGGTGCAGACGCCGGAAATCTCGGCAAGTCTTGCCAGACGGAACCAGGCCGTCTTGCCGTAGTAGTCCAGCACGTAGGGCAAAATCACGCTCATCGCAAGCCCGTGGGGGATGCCGTACATACCGCCGAGGTTGTGGCCGATGGCGTGGACATAGCCGACATAGGCGCGGGTGAACGCCATGCCTGCATAGAACGACGCTTTGAGCATATGGTCGCGGGCGGTGATATCCTTGCCGTTGGCATAGGCTTTTTCAAGATTTTCGAAAATCATCTTGACAGCTTTTTCCGCATACAGCTCCGTGGAATGGACGTTGCTCTTGCCGATATATGCTTCCACAGCGTGGGTCAGGGCGTCCATTCCGGTGGTGGAGGTGATGTGCGGCGGCAGACCGACGGTCAGTTCGGGATCGAGCACCGCGTACTTCGGACGCAGCTTCGGGTCGTTGATCGCGTTCTTTTCGTGCGTGGACGGATCGGAGACCACGGCGGCAACGGTCGTTTCGGAACCGGTACCTGCGGTGGTGGGCACGGCAAAGAGGATCGCCGGCTTGTGGAACACACGCAGTGTGCCGCGCATTTTGCGCACGCTGGTCTTCGGGTTGGTCACGCGGGCAGCCGCGGCTTTGGCGCAGTCCATCGGAGAACCGCCGCCGAACGCGACAACCGCTTCGCAGTTGTTGGTGATGTAAAGCGTTCTGGCATCCTCGATATTGTCGATCGTCGGGTTGGGCTGTGTGCCGTCATAGACCACATATTCCACACCGGCTTCGTCAAGCGTTGCAAACAGACTGTCGAGCAGATGCAGGCCCATCAGACCCTTGTCGGTGACGACGAGCACTTTGTTGATGCCTTTGGATTTGATCAGCGCGGGCAGACGTTTGACAGCGCCCGGGCCCTCCAGCAGCTCCGGCTCCGACCAGTCAAAGATAAACATGGCATATTTCATGATCTTCTGGAAGGAACGGTAGTATGCTTTCTTCAATTGCCACATGGGAAACACCTTCCTTGTTATTTTTGTGTCATCATTATACAATACTTTCGGCAACATTGCAAGAGGGATTGGAAATTTGTGGGAGAAAAAGGGGAGAGGCGGAAGAATTCGGAATTCGGAATGCGGAATTCGGAATTATGGGGCGCGGGTCTCCAGTGGAGACCTTTGCCGCAGGCAAAAGCGCCGACCGAGTTGCGGGTGTCCAGTGGACACCTCGCGAAGCGAAGCAACGACCGAGGTTGCGGGACGGCAGACGAGATACGCCGCCTGCGGCGATGCGTCAAAGGTGTAAATGCAAGGTGAATGCTTTGCCATAAGAGACTGCAAATCGGTTCGTTGGCGGATGATCTTTTTCAAATACAGAAACGTACAGCAGATACAATTTACCCGCTTCCGGCAGTGGATCGCTTCCTGCCGCAGCAGATTGTTTTCGGCAGCCGCACAGTGGACCCGCGACCGCAATTCCGAATTCCGCATTCCGCATTCCGCATTAAAAAGCAGCCGCATTTGTGCGACTGCTTTTTTTCAATTCTCCGTTTTGTCCGGCTTCGTCGGCGCTTCTTCTGCCGTGGCCGCGGCGGCCGCCTCCGCTTTGACGCGGGCGGGCGAGCGCCACAGGTGGATAATGCCCTCGTCGTTGAGCAGCTTCAGCATAATGACAAGGATCGGCGTGATCAGCATGCCCAGCACGCCGAAGATCTTTAAGCCGAAATACAGCGCGGCGATGGTGACGATGGGCGAAAGACCCAGCTGGCCGGCCACAAGCTTCGGTTCGATCACCTGACGGATCACGGTGATGGCGGCATAGATCACAATCAGGCCGATGCCGAGGCCGAACGAGCCGGTGATAAACGAATAGACAGCCCACGGGATCAGCACGGTGCCGGTGCCGAGCACGGGCACAATGTCGATAATGGCGGTGACTACGGCAATCATGATGATGTAGTTCGACTGAAACACACCGATCAGCCGCAGAACGGTGAGGCCGACGGACATTTCAATGAACGTCACAAGCATGATGAGGGCGTAGGCCTTGCCCATTTTGCCGAGCGAGGATTTGAGCAAAACCTTGGCGCGGTCGATGTCGTTGCGGCGGTGCTCCGGGAACTGCAGACGGATGAACGCCATCACCTTCGGGTACTCCGTTGTCATAAAGCAGGACGCGACGAGCGTGATGACTACGGCGATCAGCACGGACGGGATCTGTTTGGCGGTGGACAGCAGGCTGGAAATAGGCGTTGTGACCCAGGAAAGCTTGAAGTTGCCCGAAAGCAGACCCGACAGCGCAGACGCGGAGGACTGCGCGGAATCTGCGGCGGCAACGGCGGCGTCGGTGGCGGCAACAGTCGTGTCGGCGGAGGAGGACGCAAGATAGTCGTTGATTTTCGTGAATAGCTGCGACACACTGTCGTGCAGCGTATTGCGCAAAAACTCCGGCGCTTTTTCAATCAGCGAGAGCACCCATTTCTGGATGTTTTCGACAACAGCCTCCATGTTTTGCAGCTGCAGCGCGATGTAGTTGATGAAATCCTGGACCCGCGAAAAGACACGTACACCGAGCAGCGAAACCAGCGCGAGCACGACAAACAGCAGCAAAAACACACAGATGACCGAGGCGGCGCCGTCCTTTAAAAACGTTTTGCGTACAAGGAAATTTTTCGGCCTTTGCAATACGAGCGCCACCAGAAACGCGAACAAAAACGGGAAGCATACGCCCATCGCGTAACGGATGACCAGAAAGCCGATCGCAATGATCATGGCAAGGTAGATGACGTTGATGATCAGTGCTCGTTTTTTTTCAACTTCTTTCATAAAGAGCCACCTCTTCGGGTTGTCATATTATACTTATTATACACGCAAAGGGAATTGAAAATCAATGGATTTCACAAATTTCAGAAAAATGAAAGAAACCTCTTTGCAAAACCGACAAATTATGATATGATTATATCACTTTAGCATGGAAAAGGGGACCCAAAAACATGAACGTTGCAATCATGGGCTTCGGCGTGGTCGGCTCCGGTGTTGCCGAGGTGATCGCAAGCAACGCGGATCACATTGCAAAACACAGCCGCGTGGAGCTGCGCCTTTCCCATATTCTGGATATCCGGGATTTCCCGGACAGCGCGTTTGCCCAATATATGACCAAAGACGTGAACGACATTCTTTCCGACGACGACACCCGGATCGTTGTGGAAACGATGGGCGGCGTGGAGCCGGCGTTTACGTTTGTGTCCGCGTGTCTCAAAAAGGGCAAGCATGTGGTGTCTTCCAACAAGGAGCTCGTGGCCAAAAAGGGCGACGTGCTGTTGAATCTCGCCCGCGAAAACAATGTCAACTTTCTGTTTGAAGCGGCGGTCGGCGGCGGGATCCCGATCATCCGTCCGCTGAGCTTGTGCCTTGCCGCCAACCGGGTGCAGCAGATCGCCGGCATCCTCAACGGAACCACCAACTTCATTTTGAGTAAAATGATAACGGACAACATGGACTTTGCCGCGGCGCTGCGTCTGGCGCAGGAAAAGGGCTATGCCGAAAAAGACCCGACCGCTGACGTGGAGGGCATCGACGCCTGCCGCAAGATCTGCATCCTCGCGTCGCTCGCAAGCGGCAAGCATGTGTTCCCGGACGGTATCTATACCGAGGGCATCTCCGCGCTGACGGCACAGGACGTGCGCGACGCCGCAAAATTCGGCTGCGTGATCAAGCTGATCGCCCGCGCAACAAGGCTCGACGACGCCCGCTGGTGTCTGACGGTTTCGCCCGCGCTGGTGCCGCAGGATCACATGCTCGCCGGGGTGTCCGGCGTGTTCAACGCGTGTCTGGTCCGCGGCGACATGGTCGGCGATGTGCTGATGTATGGCCAGGGCGCCGGCAAGCTTGCCACCGCCTCGGCTGTGGTGGCGGACGTGATCGACTGTGCGCAGCACGCCGACGCGTCGAAGGTGTTCGGCTGGGGCGAAGCGGATCCCGCAATGCTCGCCGACCCGATGACCGTGGAAACGAAGCTGTTTGTCCGCGCCGAAACCGCCGACAAGGCCGCCGACACGGCGAAGCTCAACGCCGCATGGCCGGACTGCACCTTTGCCGACAGCGAAGACGGCGAACTCGTGTTCATCACACCGATGCAGCCCGAAGGCGCACTGCGCGACACGCTCGCGTCGTTCGGCTTTGCGGATATGTCGGTCATTCGCGTCTTTTAACCGATCCAAGATACAGTATCAACTGGGGGAATATTATGGCACTCATCACAAAACAATACATCATGTGTCGTGGTCGTTTCGGCACAGGGTGACACCACCGACGACCTGATTGAAAAAGCACTGGAGATCAATCCGCGCGGCTCTAAGCGCGAGATGGATATGCTTTTGACGGCGGGCGAACAGATCTCGATCGCGCTGCTGGCCATGGCGATTGAAAAGATCGGCTGTCCGGTGGTTTCTCTGCTCGGCTGGCAGGCCGGGTTTGAAACCAACACCGCCCACGGCGCGGCCCGGATCCACAATATCAAGGCCGACCGCCTGAACGCGGAACTCGACAAGCACAAGATCGTCATCGTCGCGGGCTTCCAGGGCATCAACAAGGGCGACGATCTGACAACGCTCGGCCGCGGCGGCTCCGACACATCGGCCGTTGCACTGGCTGCGGCGCTGCACGCGGATCTGTGCCAGATCTATACCGACGTGACCGGCGTGTTCACCGCCGATCCGCGCAAAGTGCCGAACGCCAAAAAGCTGACCGATATCACCTATGACGAAATGCTCGAGCTGGCAACGCTCGGCGCGCAGGTGCTCAACAACCGGTCGGTGGAACTCGCCAAAAAATACAACGTAGAAATCGAAGTGCTCTCAAGCATGGTCAAAGAACCGGGCACGATCGTCAGGGAGGTTGCAAAAATGGAGAAAATGTTAATCAGAGGCGTCACCAAGGATATGGACGTGGCGCGTATTTCCGTGGTCGGCATGCAGGACGTGCCGGGCAACGCGTTCAAGCTGTTCTCGTCCCTTGCCGCCAAGGGCATCAACATCGACGTCATTCTGCAGTCTGTGGGCCGCGACGGCACCAAGGACATCTCCTTCACCTGTGCGAAGGGCAACGCCGAACAGGCGGTGGAGCTGCTGGAAAACCTCTTCGGTCTCGAGGGCGCCACAGTGTCGTGCGACACAACGGTGGCCAAGGTTTCCGTGGTCGGCGCCGGCATGCAGTCGCACGCGGGCACGGCGTCAAAGATGTTCGGCGCGCTGTATGAAGCGGGCATCAACATCTCCATGATCTCCACGAGCGAGATCACGATCTCCGTTTTGATTGAAAAGGAAATGGCCGATAAAGCCGTTGCCGCTGTGCACAAAGCATTTTTCGGTTAAGCCCAAGTCGATAGCAAAGCGCCCTGCGGGGTGCTTTTTCTTTGCCGGGACGCGGGAAAGGATTGGTGCAAAGGGAGACAAATCGCCGCGCAGGGGACCACGCCGGAGGAGATGAAGGTGCGGACGAGAACGGGCATGATGTACGAACCATTTACGCTGACAATCGAAACAAAAGAAGCATATCGTCGTATTTACGGAACAGACTACCTGACAGAGTCAGTGAACTTTTGATGTAGCCGGTGTAGTTTTTTTCAAAACTACACAAAAACTACACCGCGAAAAACCCAGACGTGGTGGGCATTTTCAGGCATTTTGTGTAGTTTGTGCAGGTTTTTTGAAGTCAGTGACAAAATTGAAATCTATAAAAAGTTTATACCAAACTGAAAAAAACCTACATTTTCTACACAACTACACACTTTTGCTGCAACCGCAGGGGCGGCCTGCTCCCCAGCGCCCGTAGTGTCGATCAGCGATCGACTGGGCGCAAACACGACGAAGCCGATCGGAGATCGGCGCTACAAATACAACATCAAACACAGCGCCCGTAGTGTCGATCAGCGATCGACTGGGCGCGAACGGTGAGGTTGTGCTTTGCCGTCAACGGTGCGCGGCGGTCGGGTTCAAACCTCTTCAGTCACGCGCATTGTATGTTTCGGCTTTACCACAGCGTTGGTTGGCGCGTGACAGCTGTCTCGGCTCCCGCCTCGGTCGGCGCTTTTGCGGCGATGCCGCAAAGGTCTCCACCGGAGACCCGCGCCCCGCCTTCGGGGAAGCCAAGGTAGCGTCGGCGTTTCGCCGACCCGGGCTGCAGACACGACAAAGCCGATCGGAGATCGGCGCTACAAATACAACATCAAGCGCAACGCTAACGGACGCTGGGTTTTGCTGACTGCTAATCGCTGACTGCTGTTGACTGACATCTGTCGACTGATGACTGTCGACTGTCCGGCAATCATACGATTGCCAGACCTCCGTCCACGCCGATCACCTGACCGGTGATAAACGACGCGTCGTCGCCCGCAAGAAATCGGACGAGCGCGGCCACATCCGCCGGCGTGCCGGCGCGGCACAGCGGCGTTTCGTCAATGACGGCCTGCCTGTCCTCGTCCGACAGATGCGTGTTCATCGGCGTGTCGATGAAGCCCGGCGCAATGCAGTTGACCGTGATGCCGGAGGGGCCGACTTCTTTCGCCAGCGCTTTGGAAAAGCCGGTCAGCGCCGCTTTCGTCGCGCTGTAATCCACTTCGCACGACGCGCCCACGCGGCCCCACATGGAGCTGATCGTGATGATCCGGCCGCTGTGGCGGCGCAGCATTTGCGGCAAAAGGGCGCGGCAAAGCTGCATCTGGCTTTGCACATTGATTCGAAACAGCGCGTCGCTTTGCAGCAGATCGACGTCTTGAAACAGCGAGACGAGCGAAATGCCGGCGTTGAGGATCAAAATGTTTGGCGCAAACGCCGCCGCCACCGCCGCGAGCGATTCCACCGCTTCGCAGTCTTGAAGGTCGCACTGCACGGTGTGCAGGGTGTCGGGGTATTGCCGCAGCAGTCCGGCAAGAGACGCCGCGTGTTTGCCGCATTGGGCGAGAACACAGTCGCCCTGCTTTAAAAAGATTTCACATATTGCCCGGCCGATGCCGCCGGAGGCGCCGGTGATGAAAACGGTGTTTGCCAATGGTATCACTTCCCAAGCTTTACTGGTTGGATGATACCACACTTTTTTTTATTTTGCAAGCACGCCGTCGTCCGCGTAGAGCAAAAGCTTGATATCCGCTTCGCCTTTTTGCTGCGTGTCGGCGTAAACGAGGACTTCCTTGCCGCTTTTGTCGCGGCAGTGCAGCTCGTGGCAAAGGGCTTCCGTGCCGTCTTCGCACGGGATCATCGCCGTCCGGTGATCCAGCAGCTCCAGCTCATCCGACAGACCGCGCACCGCAGTTTTGAGATCCACCTTCACGTCGGGCAGCGTGCGCGCCGTGTGGTTCATCAAGTAGCCCCGTGCGTCAAACGCAACCACACGCGCCGTGTCCAGCGCCACGCTGACTTTGACGAGGTCGGCGTAATAGGTCACGCCCTGGTCGCTCCAGGCAAAATTGACTGTGCACACGCCGTCGTAGGTGCTGTAGTAGCTTTCCTTCATGTTCTTGTAACCGTTATCGCGCAAAAAGGCCCGTGCCACCTTGACGGCGGCCTCTTCGCCGATCTCGCTTTTGCCGGCGTAGTTCGGGTCCGTCAGATAGCACAGCAGCCCGCCGCGCCTGGTGAGCCCCACGGTGCGCCCGGCTTTGGAAAAGCAGTAGAGCCCCAGCGCGGAATCCTCGTCGCTTTCGCGCACCAGTTCGTTTTCCGTGCAGGCAAGCACTTTTGCTGCGCGGCTGCGGGCGGTTTGCAGCGAAATCTCGTCCAGTCCCTCCAGCGCCTTCGCGGTGCGGTTCAGCCGTGCGTCGGCAAACGGGCCGTCATACAGCAGCGTCGGGTAGTCGGTCAGCGATTGTTCGGCCGAAAGGAACGCATCGGAAAAGGCGGCTGTGCCGTCGGGCTGCGGCAGGGTCGATAAAGACGCGCGAAACGAGACGCTTCCGTTGTCGATTCCGTCACGGATGGTGCGAAGGCCGTCGCGCAGCTCCGATGCGTAGCGATACAGATCGCGCAGCGACTGCCGTTGCTTTGCGGTCAGCGGTTTGCCGTTTTGCAGCCCCTTTTCCAGTGCCGCGGTGTAATCGCCGACCTGCGACAAAAAGCGGAAGATCCCGGCTGCGCCTGTCTTTGCATCGGTCAAAAGCGACAGCGACAGCTTGGCTCCGGCGGCGGCGGACCGCAGCTTGTCGGACAGCGACGAGAGCATCGGCGCGCTTTGGGCGTATACGACCTTTTGCAATGCGGTTTCCACGGCGTCAAGCTGGGCGCACAGCACCGACAGCGACTGGCTTTCGGTGCGGACCGTTTCGGCCTCCAACCGTTTTGCCCGGGCGGCAAGAACGCCGGCTGTGGCGGCGAGCAGCACACACAGCGCGCAAAGGAAAACGATGGGTCTGACAAGGGAAATGTTGCGTTGTTTTTGCATAGACGTGCCTCCGTCTTTTTAAAGTTGCCTTTATGGCGGTTCTATACAATAGAATTGCCCTTATCTGTGTGCGAATATGCGTGCAGCGTGGACAAAGAAAGCAAAAAATTCTATGGGAAACGACCGATATTTGTCTGTTCACCCATTGCATCCAAGATGTTTTTATAGTATAATAGACTGTATTTATAATGAAGAGGTGTATCCGCGTGCAGGCATATTTGGACAACAGCGCCACCACGCCGCTTTGCGACGAGGCAAAACGGTGGATGGAAAGGGCGATGGACGACGTTTGGGGCAACCCGTCGTCGCTGCACAAAGTGGGACTCGACGCGGAGCTGATGCTCTTTGACTGCCGCAAGGCCGTTGCCGACGCGCTGCACGCCGGGGAATCCGAGATCCTCTTTACCTCCGGCGGCACCGAAGCGAACAATCTCGCCCTGTTCGGCGCGGCATACGCGAAGGCGCGGCAGGGCAAACGCATCCTCGTGTCCGCTGTGGAGCATCCGTCTGTGATGAAAGCCGCGGAGCAACTCAGAAATGAGGGCTTCGATCTGCAGATCCTTCCGGTGGATCATTTCGGCCGCGTGTCGCTTGCCGCGCTGGAGACGATGCTGACCCCGAACACCACCCTCGTCAGCGTGATGGCGGTCAACAACGAGCTCGGCACGATCGAACCGGTCGCGGAGATTGCGGCGATTCTCAAACGTAAAAAGAGCAAAGCGTTGTTTCATATCGACGCCGTGCAGGCGTTTGGCAAGCTGGATCTGTCGCCCAAAAAGCTCGGCTGCGATCTGATGACCGTCAGCGCCCACAAAATCCACGGCCCGAAGGGCGCCGGCGCCCTTTGGATCAGACCGGGCGTGACCTTGCGTCCGCGGACCTTCGGCGGCGAACAGCAAAACGGGCTGCGGCCCGGCACGGAGCCGACGGTGGCGATTGCCGGCTTTGCAGGTGCGGCAACCATGCTTCAGCCGGTGAAAAACCTGCCGCGTGTGACAGCGCTGTGCGACCGTTTCGTCAAATCGCTGCGGCAGATGCCCGAGGTGCAAATCAACAGCGCCGACGACGCGCTGCCCTATATCGTCCATCTTTCGCTGCCCGGCTGGCCGGCGGAGACTGTGCTCAACTTTTTGTCGGATTGCGGCGTGTATGTGTCGTCCGGTTCCGCCTGCGCCAAAGGGCACCGCAGCCCGGTTCTGGCGGCGGCGGGTCTGGACCCGGCGCGGCTCGAAAGCTCTTTACGCATCAGCCTGTCCGATACCACGACCGAAGAAGAACTGGATTTCTGTTTGCAGCAGTTGCAGGCGGCCGTCCGTACCATTCGCAGAAAAGGATAAGATTCTATGAAAAAAGTGATACTCGTTAAAAACGGGGAGATCGTGCTCAAAGGGCTCAACCGCTCCACGTTTGAAGATATACTCATCAAAAACATGCGCCGCCGCCTTGCGTCGGTGGGGCAGTTTACCTTCCGCAAATCGCAGTCCACCATCGTGGCCGAGCCGGTGGACGACGACATCGATTTTGACGAAGCTGTCAGTCAGGTGTCGCGTGTGTTCGGCATCGTCGGCTTTTCCGTGGCGGCCGTTTGCGAAAAGGATATCGAGGAGATCAAGCGCACGACGCTCGAATTCCTGGGCGACGATCTGCGAAATGTCCGCACCTTCAAGGTCAACGGCAAGCGCAGCGACAAAAAGTTCCCGATGACTTCGCCCGAAATCGCCGCCGAAGTCGGCGCGCATATCCTGTCGAACATCCATCCGCTCAAGGTGGACGTCCACGAACCGGAGCTGACCGTCACGGTGGAGGTGCGCGACCAGGTATTGATCCACGGCAACCAGAGAAAGGGCGCCGGCGGTTTGCCCATCGGCTCCTCCGGCAAAGCGGCTTTGCTGCTTTCGGGCGGCATCGACAGCCCCGTGGCCGGCTACATGATGGCAAAACGCGGCCTGATGCTCGACGCGGTCCACTTTGTGTCGCCGCCCTATACGAGCAAACGCGCGGAGCTGAAGGTGCACGCGCTGGCAAAGCTCGTTGCGCGCTATGCCGGCCGGATCAAGCTTTATGTTGTGCCGTTTACTGAGATCCAGGAAGCCATCAAGGATCACTGCCCCGAGGATATGTTTACCCTCATCATGCGCCGGCTGATGATGCGCATCGCGCAGCAGATCGCCGTCGGTGACGGCTGCAAGGCGCTGATCACGGGCGAAAGTCTCGGTCAGGTTGCGTCGCAGACCATCGACGCGCTGCACTGCACCAACGCTGTGGCCACCGTGCCCGTGTTCCGGCCGCTGATCGGCATGGACAAGGACGAGATCATCGACATCGCCCGGCGGATCGACACGTTTGAAACCTCGCTGCAGCCGTTTGAGGACTGCTGCACAGTCTTTACCCCGAAGCACCCGAAAACAAGACCCACCGTGGAAATGCTCGAAGAGGCGGAGGCGCAGTTTGATTTTGCGCCGCTGGTGGCGCGCGCGGTCAAGGAAAGCCGCTATCACTATATTGAACCATAACCAAAGCGAAAGAAGGCCGGTTGCATGACATGTGAACTGGTGTTTGTCGGCACCGAGCTGCTGCTCGGCGACATTTTAAACACGAACGCGCAATATCTTTCCAAAAAACTCGCCGAAATCGGCGTGAATGTTTTGCACCAGAGCGTGGTCGGCGACAATCCCGAACGGCTGCGCGACGTGCTGGAAACGGCGTTTTCCCGCGCCGATCTGGTGCTGACCACCGGCGGCCTCGGCCCCACCAAGGACGATCTGACCAAGGAAGTGTGCGCCGCGTTTTTTGAAAAAAAGCTCGTGCTGCACAACGAGAGCCTGCGGCGGATGCAAGCCTATTTTGACGAAAAGGGCGTCGAGATGCCGAAAACCAACGAAAAGCAGGCGTGGATGCCCGAGGACAGCGTGATCTTCGAAAACCGAAACGGCACCGCGCCCGGCTGCGCGATGGAGCGAAACGGCAAACGGCTGGTGCTGCTGCCCGGACCGCCGCGCGAAATGAAAGCGATGTATGAAACCGGCGTATTGCCGTATCTCCAAAGCATGACGCACGCCGTGATCTTTTCCAAAGAGATCCGCACCTTCGGCATCGGTGAAAGCAGCATGGCGCAATGCGTCGGCGATCTGCTCGACAGCGAAAACCCGACCGTCGCACCCTATGCCAAAGAGGGCGAAGCGATGCTGCGTGTAACCGCAAAGGCCGAAACAAAAGAAGCGGCCGAACGGCTGCTGCAGCCTGTGATCGACGAGATCTTGTCGCGGCTCGGCGGGTTTGTCTACGGCGTGGATGTGCCGAACCTGGAAACGGCGGTCGTCGCTTTACTCAAAGAAAAACACCTGACGGTTGCAACAGCGGAAAGCTGCACGGCCGGCCTTGTTGCCAAACGGCTGACGGATGTGCCTGGCGCGTCGGACGTGTTCGGCTGCGGCATTGTCAGCTATCAAAACGAAATCAAAGAAAAACTGCTGGGTGTGGATCCGGCGACGATCGACGCGCAGACCGCGGTTTGCGAAGATGTGGCAGCCCAGATGGCCCGCGGCGTGCTGCGCCAAAGCGGCGCCGATCTTGCCGTTGCGATCACCGGTCTTGCCGGCCCCGGCAAAGACGAACGCGGCCGCGACCCGGGCCTTGCTTATCTTGCGCTGACCGACGGCAAAAAAACCGTGACCCGCACCGTGCACACCGGCCAGACCGGCCCCGGCTGCCGCGATTATAACCGCACGGTGTTTGCGTCACATGTGCTGGATATGATCCGCTGTTATTTTGCATAACGGCCCAAGACTATTGCAGGAACCAAAGGATTGAGACAGATGAAAAAGATTTATGAAGACGGCGGTGAACGGCAGCCGATCGAGGATGTTTCCTCGGGTGCGTTCGATTTTTCCAACACCGAACCGCTGCCCGCACGGCAAACGCAGCCCTCGCCGATCCGCACGGGTCGCCCGGCAGAGCCTTCGCCGCAGACGCAGGAGACCGTGCAGCTGACCAAAGCGCAGCTTGACGAGCTGGTACAGCAGGTGTTGGCGGCCAAGGAGCAGAGCGCGCCGCCCAATGCGCCGCAAGAGGCGCCGGGTGTGTCCGCGCCCAACAATGGCTACGGCACCAGGATTTTGTATCAGAGCAAGGACTTCGACCGGGAAGACAGCGATGTGGAAAAGCCTCTTCCAAAAAAGAGCCTGAGCTCCTTTCTGGAGGCGGACGATTCGTTTTTGAACGACGGCGTGTCCGATCCGCGCTTTCAGGTGGACGAAGTGGACGAGGACGACGGCTTTTATGCCCATCCGCGCGCGGCGTTCGCGTCGGAAAAGGTGCTGCCGGAGATCGAGGCGGAAAAAGAGGAATTTGACGAAAGCGACGCCGAGCCCGTCCGCTCCAACCGGCATATCGGCCGCACGGTGGTGCTGGTGATTTCGCTTTTGGCGATCCTCGTGTCCGGTGCGATCCTTTTGCGCGAATACAAGCTGCATCTTGACAACAAGCATTTTGAAGAAGACGTCAGCGACCTGATTTTGCAGACGAACGAAGCCATCGGCCAAAACGCGCCGGGCGATGTGGAAAACGCGCTGCATCTGACCGAGGAGCAGCAGTGGGCGCAGATCAAGGGCGAATTTCCCAACACGGTTTTCCCGCGGGGACTGCAGCTCAAATATGCGCGGCTGTATGCCACAAACAACGAATTCGCCGGCTATCTGGAAGCGCCGGGCATCAACATGAGCTTGCCCGTGGTCCAGACAACGGACGACGAAGCGTATCTCAACAAAAACTTCTACGGCAAAAGCACCAAATACGGCTGCCCGTTCGTGTCCTATCTGAACCGGCTCGAGCCGCTCGATTACAACACGGTGATCTTCGGCCACCACATGAACGACCACACGATCTTCGGCGCGCTCGACAACTATAAGACCTTGGCCGGTTATCAGAAAAGCCCGACGATCGCCTTCAACACGCTTTACCGCGACTACACCTGGAAGGTCTTCGCGGTGTTCATCACCAACGCCGTGGCACAGGACGACAACGGCTATGTGTTCAACTACTATTTCACAGCCCTTCCGACCAACGAGCAGAAGGCCGCCTATCTCAGCGAGCTCAAGCAGCGCTCGCTCTATGACACCGGCGTGGACGTGCAGGTGAGCGACCCGCTTTTGACACTGTCCACCTGCTCCCACGAATTTGACGACGCACGTCTGGTCGTGGTGGCACGGTTGGTTCGAAACGGCGAAAACCCCGCGGTCGACACAAGCCGGGTGACGCTCAACAGCAACCCGCGCTATCCGCAGGTCTACTATGACAAAAAGAAACTCAACAACCCCTACGCCAACGCCCAGCGCTGGACGATCGGTTGATTTTAGCAGAAACGATGCGTGTTTCCGGACACGCAGGGACGGAGGGAAACTATGATTAAGCTATTTACGCTCGAACAGCTTTCCGCGTTTTCGTCGGATGCGGTCTACAAGATCTGCCTGACGCTGGACGCCTATGGCTTTTCCGAAGAGGACCGCCAAAGCTTTGAGGGCGAAGACGCGCTTTTGACCGCGGCTTCGTTTGCCGTAGAAGACGGTGACGACGTGATCCTCGCTGTGGAAAACGCCGATTATCTGGCGCTCAAGGAAAAGCTGCTGCAAAAGCTGATGCTCGAAGGCGTGGCGGCGTCCGCCATTGCGGAACGCATCGCCCAGTCCTACAGCGACGAAGAACCCGATTTCGATCTGCGCGCGCACTGCACAGTGCCGCAGGGCAGCGTGACCCATCTGACGAAGGACGGTCTTTTCAGCGGCTTTACTTCGGCGGTGCAAAACGGCTCTCTGACCGTGATGCCGCTGGACTTCGACCGGATCGACGATGTGCTTTCGAGCTTTGTTGATCTGCTCTTTGCGCCGCACGACGACGCCGATACGCCCGCGCCCGCCGCGGCGCAGCCGACGCTGCAGCTTGACGAAGAAGCGGAAAATGAACTGCTTTCTCCGGTGACGCGGATGGTGGAAACGCTCTATGGCAGCGAAAAGCATCTGGCGCTCGCGCTCGGCACCGCTACCCGGCAGATCCTTGAAATGCAGGGCAGTGTGGAGCATCTGACCGACACGGTGGACTTTATCGATATCTCCGTCGGCGACGAGGAGGAGATCGATCCGCAGGAGACCCAGACCGCCCGCGTGATCCGCGAAGCGAAGACCGCCCGCGAAGACGGCAGCGCTCAGTTCGGCGCCGCGGTGTCCGACATCTATGAAACCGAAACGCCCGAGGGCACACAGTACTATGCGTTTGCCGCTGTGGCCGACGGCGAGGGCGCCAAAGCGAAAAAGATCAACACCCTCAACCCCGATGACGCCCGGATGCTGCTGGGACACTGCCTGACCGTTTTGTGCGACACCGTTTGCCGCAAGATCGACGGCGAGAGCGCGTCCGACAGCGCGGACGGCAAAAAGAAGGATAAAAAGGTATCCAAGGGCGTGATCATCTTTGCGGTGATCATCCTGCTGGCGGCCGTGCTCACGCCGCTGCTGCTGCTGCATCACTTTACACAGCAAAACGCCACGACCGAGCCGTCCACATCCGACAGTTCGCCCTTCTCCTCCACCGAACCCACCTCTTCAACCACGCTGCCGGCCGAAAACTATATGCCGGCCGAACCCGGCGCCACCGAAGTGACCGCTGCACCCACCACGACCGTGGCACCCTCCACCAGCGGCACATTCACATTCTACGTCTTTGGCTACGGCCACGGCGTGGGACTCAGCCAGCACGGCGCGGAATACCTCTCCTCGCTCGGCTGGGACTATGCGCAGATCCTTGCGAACTACTATTACGGCACTACGCTCGTCAAGGGCGACACCTATCCGGCCACGATCAACTACGCCGGCACGGATTATGAAACCGTGGAATACCTCGCCTCGTGCCTCGAAACCGAGATGAGCTCCGCGTTCAGCCACGAAGCGCTCAAGGCGCAGGCCGTGGCGCTGTATACGTTTGCAAAATACAACAACTTCCGGCTCAACGCCGACGCCAACGCCCACGGCAAAACGCCGTCCGACATCTGCCGCCAGGTGGCGCAGGAGGTCAAAGACGAGGGCCTTTACATCGCCTATCAGGGCAAGACGGCGCTCACGCCGTTCCATTCCATCAGCGCCGGCAAAACCACGTCGTACTATAACGTCTGGGGCGGCACCAGTTTGCCGTATCTGAACGGCGGCCGTCCGAGCTACGGCGACTATAACGTCAGCGATTTCAAATCGACCTACACGATCTCGAGCGACGAGCTGCGCACGATCGTCCAGAATAAGCTGGGCATCACGCTTTCCGGCGATCCGGCCACGTGGATCACGATCAAGACCCACGACCAGGCGATCAGCAGCGACATCGGCTATGTGTCCACGATGGATGTGGGCGGCCGCGAGTTGACCGGCAACGAGTTCCGCGGCAAGGTGATGGAGGGCAAGATCCGCTCCCACTGCTTTGTGCTGGTCTATACGCCCGACGCCGCCGGCGCCGACACCCAGCAGCCGGCCACCGTGCCGTCGCTGACGACTACGATGCCGTAAGAAAGGTAACTATGGGTTTTCCCAAATACATACAAAAGGAGACAGAATTATGCCACTCGTAACAACCACCAAAATGTTTGCCGACGCGTACAAAGGCGGCTATGCCATCGGCGCGTTTAACGTGAACAACATGGAGATCATCCAGGGGATCACCGAAGCGGCCAAAAAGCTCAATGCGCCGCTGATCCTGCAGGTGTCCAAGGGCGCCCGCGCCTATGCCAACCACACCTATCTTGTCAAGCTCGTGGAAGCCGCCGAAAAAGAGACGGGCCTTCCCATCGCGCTGCACCTCGACCACGGTCCGGATTTTGAAACCTGCAAAAGCTGCATCGACGGCGGCTTTACGTCCGTCATGATCGACGGCAGCTCTCTGCCGTATGAAGAAAACGTCGCGCTGACCAAAAAGGTCGTCGACTACGCCCACGCCCACGGTGTTGTGGTGGAAGGCGAGCTCGGCACACTGGCCGGCGTGGAAGACGACGTTGCCGTGGAAGAAGGCAACGCCAGCTACACCGACCCCAACCAGGTCTATGATTTCGTGACCCGCACGGGCGTGGATTCTCTCGCCATCGCCATCGGCACGAGCCACGGCGCCTACAAATTCAAGCCCGGCCAGAAGCCGCAGCTGCGCTTCGATATCCTTGAAGAAGTCAGCAAAAAGCTGCCCGGCTTCCCGATCGTGCTGCACGGCGCTTCGTCCGTTCCGCAGGAATTTGTCAAGGAGATCAACTCCTACGGCGGCAAGATGCCGGACGCGATCGGCATTCCCGAAGAAATGCTCGCCAAGGCCGCGACCATGGCCGTTTGCAAGATCAACATCGACTCCGACCTGCGTCTTGCCATGACCGCCGCCATCCGCAAGCACTTTGCGGAGCATCCGGATCACTTTGACCCGCGTCAATATCTGAAGCCCGCCCGCGAAGCGATTCAGGGTATGGTGGAGCACAAGATCAACGACGTGCTCGGCTGCGCAGGAAAGGCATAAAACCGCACAGCGGTTTTATGCAGGGCCAAGTGCCAAGGGGAAAGGGCCGAGGGATCGGCCTGTGACCGAAAAACAACCGCCGCTCAGAAATGGGCGGCGGTTTTGCGTGGTACCGATTCGGTGCGCGGCTTTTTCGGCGGTTTTTGTTGCAATACCACAGGATTTATGCTATAAAGAAGCTGGTCGCAGATGCGGCGGAAAGGAAGGATCACGATGACGTTTGGAGAAAACCTCAAAAGCGCCCGCGAAGCGAAAGGGATGACCCAGCAGGCGCTCGCGCAGCAGCTCTATGTGACGCGCCAGACCGTCTCGCGCTGGGAAAACGGCACACGCTATCCCGATCTCTATATGACGAAGCGGTTGGCGGAACTTTTGGAAACCTCCGTTGACGCACTGCTTGGCGGGGATACAATGAACCAATACGCCGAGCAGCAGCCGGTGCTTGAATCACACCGGGAAGACCGGGTGCAGCTCTGCTTTTTCGGTGCGATCCTGTCCATGTGTCTGTCAAGCTTGTTGACAACGCTGCTGACCTTGACAAACGACGGCTTTTTTGTAAAAGAAAAACTGCTGAATGTTCCCTTTTGGGAAAATCTGCTTTTGATCTCTCTCTCGATCGTCGGCGTTGTGCAGTCCGCGCGGCAAAACATGACGCCGCGCTGGGTCGGGCTGATCGGCACAGGCTATTTTTTCATGGACGCCGCCGGCAGAATGCTTGATACGTTTCGCTATATTCCTGCCATCGGCATGAGTCGTACAACGGTGCAGACCGTTGCTTTTGCAGTGTTGGATCTTATTTTTGCGGCGCTGATCCTTTGCTGTTTCAATTTGCAAAAACAAAGGCTGTTCCCTGCGGTTTCTGGTTTGGGCACAGTCATGTTGATCAGCGGCGTGGTTTCCTGCGGTCAATGGCTGTCGTACTTCTATCAAAACTACGCCCTCCTGGGCGCAGAAAGAATCCAACTGCCTGTGGTTTCCACCCTGAAACGGTTCCTGCTGATTGCCGGTGTCTGCGGTATGGTGCTCTATCAGGCGGCGGTCTTGCACCAAAAGCGAAAGCGCACAGTGGCGGCATAATCGGATGAAGAACCAACAGCGGCAGCCACAACGGGCTGCCGCTTGCTTTGGTGTCTTCAGACGTGGAAGACAACCCCCAGTTCTACTGGGGGCAATAAATGGTAGTGCCACAATAAAACCGGCGAGCTTTATGCAAGCCGAATTCGAGGCAAAAAGCTGTTTATGAAATAGTAGAAACACTGGAGAATAAGGATTCTGACCCGTTTACGGGTTGCAGTGCGTGTAATGCGATAAAATAATTCAGTGCCCCTTCCAGGGGTTAAGCCAGTAATAGCCCCTTTTAGGGGCAGAGCAAACCGCCGGTTGAACCGGCGGTTATGATTCTTATACCGCAACTTCGAGTTTCTTGTCTTCTTGCGTGCTTGTTTCTTGCTTTCTCTCTCTGCGCTTCAAAACGATATACAGCACAATGCCGGTAAAGATCGTCACGAAAAATGCGGTCGACATATCCACGATCGTGTCGTCGAGCGGCGCCTGTTCCATCCCGGAGGCGGAAGACGTGAATAGTTTGTAGAACGGATCCTCCGGCACGATCTCCCAGTTGTATTTCTGGTTGTTGTCGCCAAACAGATAGTCGCCGCAAAACTCCATGATCTCCCACGCAATGATGACCATAAACGAAAAGCCCATACTCGCACAGGCGCAGATCTGCGGCGTCAGCCTGGTTTTTTTGCCGTTCATCGCAACGAGCAGATAATAGCCGAGCATCGTGACCGGCACGCCCGACACGACGTGCAAGATCCAGTCGTAGTGCAAAATGCCGTTGGTGCTGTACAGCCCGAAGTAGTTGCCGATCGAGCCGGTGACCGCCATCAGACTGATAAAGGTCTGCAGATGAAAGCTCAGGCGGCCGAACATGCTTTTGCGCGGGAAAACGAGGCGCAGCAGCAAAACGGCGAAGGTGCCGGTGCCGACCAAAACGGGCAGCAGATAGTCGATCCATTTGTGGTCGCCGCGGAACTGTTTGATGATATACAGCAGCATAAACACGCGCGTTGCCCACCAGAACAGGTATTCCGGAATTGAAATTTGTGCGCGCATCTCGCGCAGATTGTCTTTGACTTTTTGAACCATTGTGATCTCTCCTCTACATAGCAAGGGTTATCATACCACAAAGCGGCAGGAAAAGGAAGTCTTTTTTGAAAGTTGTAATGATTTCTTCAAACTTTTTGTGTGTTTGCGGGTGACAAAACGGAAAAACTGTGCTATAATGCATAAGATCATGGAAAATCATACCCCCAATATAAAGGAGATAACGATATGGCAATGCAAACAGAGCAGTTCGCGCAGGTGCTTTCCGCGCTGGAAGGCGCGCTTTCCTCCTACGGCTTTCAGCCGCTTGCGGGCGAACAGGGCGCAGCGCTGACCGTGAACGACAACGCAGCCTTTGCCTGCTACACGGGCGAAAAGGGCGCGCTGAAGCTGCAATATCAAAACGAGCGCGTGGAGCTTTATGCGGCGGACGACGCCGAAACGCTGGAATCGGACGGCAAACGTCTGCTGGTCTCGCTGCTGCCCGCCGGCGCCGACGAGCGCGATGTCAGATATGTGGTCAGCGAAATGAGCGAAACGCTGGAGACCCGCTTCAGCCAGAAGGCGGTCGTCAAGAAAAAGCAGGGCCCCAAAGCGCCGCAGACCGTGTCCAAGGCCGCGGTCAAGGCCGGCTCGTTCTATGACCCGAACACGCTCGCAAGCAAGCTTTGTCTTGTGTTCCCCGAGCTGCGCGACGCCTACAAAGCGAACCTCGCGCAGTATGAGGAGTTTCTGCCGGAGGAATTCTTTGAAAAATACGGCACGCCGCGCGTGATCGCCGCGATCAAGGAGAACAAGCCCGCCACGATGAAAAAGCTCTTCCAGACGCTCAACGAGATCTATGAAGACGGCACCAACGATACCCAGAGCCTGATCGCCGTCACGATCCTCGGCGCGCTGGATAACGACCAGGTGCTGCTGGCGCGCTGCGTCGATTACATGAGCGAAACGATGGCGCCGCCGGTGATCGAGGTCAACAAATTCCTTGCGACCGGCAAAGGCAAAAAGGCAAAGGAAAAGATGAAGAATCCGCCGGCCTACAAGCCGAAAAAGAAAAAGAAAAAACAGGGCTTCCTGTCGCAGATGATGGCAGGCGGTGGCGGCGGCATCACCCCGCCGGCGATCTGAGCCCACGGATAGAACGATCACGGGAACGGCTTTTTCGTTCCCGTTTGTTTTGAAAGGACATGAAATGAAAGAGTTATTGCTTTTGTTTGCCGTCTTCGCCAAGATCGGCGGCTTCACCTTCGGCGGCGGCTACGCCATGCTGCCGATTTTGCAGCGCGAGATCGTGGACAAGCGCCAATGGGCGACCCAGGAGGAGCTGATGGACTATTTCGCCATCGGCCAGTGTACGCCGGGAATCATTGCCGTCAACACGGCAACCTTTATCGGCTATAAGCGCAAGGGTGTTGTCGGCGGGATCTTTGCCACGCTCGGCGTGGTTGCACCGTCGATTGTCATCATCACGGTCATTGCGGCGTTTATTCAGGGCTTTCAGCATATCGAAGCGGTGCAGTGGGCGTTTGAGGGCATCCGCGCGGCGGTGGTGGCGCTGATTCTGTCTGCCGTGATCAAGCTCGGCAAGAAGTCGCTCGTCGATGTGGCGACGGTGGTGATTTTTCTGGTGGTGGCGGTGCTGTCGGTGGTGACCGATCTGTCGCCGGCGATTTTTGTGGTGGCTGCCGGCGTTTGCGGTTTGCTGCTGAAGGGAGGCAAAAGGGATGCTGCTGCTTGAATTGTTTGCGCGGTTCTTTTTTGTGGGTCTGTTCTCCGTCGGCGGCGGGCTTGCAACGCTCCCGTTTTTGCAAAAGATGGGCGACGCCACGGGCTGGTTCGGCGCCACACAGATCTCCGACATGATCGCCGTTTCGGAATCGACGCCCGGGCCGCTGGGGGTCAATATGGCAACGTATGTCGGCTTTCAGGTTGCGGGCGTTGCCGGGTCGGTGGTCGGCGTTTTGGGCCTGATCACGCCGTCGGTGATTGTGATTTTGCTGGTGGCGCAGTTTCTCAAAAAGTTCCGCGACTCCAAATACGTCGGCTGGGCGTTCTACGGCCTGCGGGCGGCGTCGCTCGGGCTGATTGCGGCGGCGTGCTTTTCGGTGGCAAAGCTGGTGCTGTTTGACCTCGACGCCTTCCGTCAAAGCGGTGGGCTGTTTGCGGCGTTTCGCTGGGAAAGCATCGTCTTATGTGTGCTGATCTTCATCGGCGTGCAGTGCTTCAAAAAAGTGCACCCGATCGTGTTCATTGCCATTGCCGCGGTTGCCGGCATCGGCTGGCATTTGATTTTTTAGGGCCAAGGGCAAAGGGCATAGGGTCAAGGGACGCGACCGGCGTTTTGCGCTGCGGAAAGTGTGTTGCCGCGCAGAGAAAGGTTGCAGCGCCGCCGTTCGGCGGCTATGTGCGTTATAAAAAACACATCCCGCCCTTTTGGAGCGGGATGTAAAATTTTTTTCGCATGTTTTCCTTCGCGGTGAATACATTGCCTTTGCAGATGTCTTCTCAGCGTCACTGTGCACTGCCGGGTCGCCGCGCGGGGCGATCCATACAATGCACTCACTTCTGATAATAATGGTTGAGGAAGTCGCCCAGATCCTGCATCGCCTTTGCCATCTGGGTCGGTTCGGGCAGCATGACGATGCGGAAGTGGTCGGGCTGCGGCCAGTCGAAGCCGGAGCCGGGCACGATGAAGATGTGCTTTTCGTGGAGGAAGTCGAAGGCGAACTGCTTGTCGCTCGTGATGTTGAACTTCTTGACGTCGAGCTTCGGGAAGACGTAGAACGCGCCGTGGTTTTTGACGCAGGAAAGGCCGTCGATCTTCGCAATCTCGCGCATGGTCGCCTCGCGCTGTTCATACAGCCGGCCGCCGGGAACGAGCATGGCCTGGGTGCTGGCGTTGTCGTCGAGCGCCGCGGGGATCACAAGCTGAGTCAGCGTGTTGGAGCAAAGACGCATGGCTGCCATCTGGAAGATACCCTCCACGTAGTCGTCCGCCTTGCCCTTGTAGCCGCTGATGACCATCCAGCCGCAGCGGAAGCCGCACACGATGTGGCTCTTGGAAAGGCCGTTGGTGGTGATGACCATCCGGTCGGGCGCGAGCGCGGCGGTGGAATAGTGCTCCACGCCGTCCATCACCAGGCGGTCATAGATCTCGTCGGAGAAGATCAAAAGGTCGTTTTCGCGGGCCACCTGAATGATGTCCTCAAGCACTTCCTTCGGATAGACGGCGCCGGTCGGATTGTTCGGGTTGATGATGACGATGGCGCGCGTTTTCGGCGTAACCTTTTTGCGCATATCGGCGATGTCGGGGTACCAGTCGTTTTGCTCGTCGCAGGTATAAAACACGGGCTTGCCGCCGGCGATGTAGGTCGAGTTGGACCACAGGGAGTAGCTCGGCGAGGGCATCAGCACTTCGTCGCCCTTGTTGAGCAGTGCAAGCAGGCACATGAGCACCAGCTCGCTCACGCCGTTGCCGATATAGACGTCGTCGGGCGTGATCCCCTGCACGCCTTTGGAAAGATGATACTTGCAGATCGCTTCGCGGGCGTTGGGCATACCCTTGAGGTCGCAGTAGGCGACGGCTTTGTCCACATTGTCGATCAGCGCGCCGCGCAAAGAGTCGGGCAGACCGAAGCCGAACGTTGCCGGGTTGCCGGTGTTGAGCCGCAAAACGGGGATGCCTTCCTTTGCCATCCGCTGGCTTTCCAGATACAGCGGGCCGCGGATATCGGAATGGACGGGTTGCAGGTTTTCAGAACGGTTGAGCAGCATAAACAGCACTCCTTCCATGTTTTTCAGTTGCAAATATTATACGACCGCTTTCGCCGGATGTCAAGAAAAAAGATGGCAGGAGGGCAAGAAGGCAAGATGGCAAGACAGCAAGACAGCAAGAGGGCAAGAAGCAAGAGGCTTTGCAGTCGTCTGTGACGCGGGGCAGGC
Source organism: Oscillospiraceae bacterium (assembly GCA_902786285.1). Taxonomy (GTDB): domain Bacteria; phylum Bacillota; class Clostridia; order Oscillospirales; family Acutalibacteraceae; genus UBA6857. The sequence continues at coordinate 25,515 of CADABX010000018.1, forward strand.
AGATGGTGCGGGGACAGATTGACCGCGAAGGAAAAGCGTTTGCAGGATTCACAAAAGCTTTACGCTTCTATGATGCAGAATGCAAATTTTTTTATTATTCTATTTTACCTGTAGGAAAACGGTGGGCTGAATCGTTATAAATCAGAGAGAAAGAAAAAGAGGAAAAAAAGCTATGCTGACAATCTATCTTTCGATGGTGACGACTGTCGAAGAAAAACAAAAAGTGAAAGAAGTCTATGAGCAATATTACGGACTGATGTTTCATATTGCGCGTGGCTATTGTTCGCAGCGCAGTGATGCGGAAGATGTTGTCCATGATGCAATCGTGAAGATGATCAAACACCTTGCCTGTATTGACACGAAGGATCCAAACCGAACCAGGGCGTTTTGCGCTACGGTTGTAAAATATACTGCACTGGATCGGCTGAAGGCCAAGGAGAATCATGTGATTTCTATAGAAGACTTTCAAGAAGAGCCGACGCACGCGAAAGATTTTGCAATAGACAAAGATACCTATGCAGATCTGGTGCGTGAGATTCGTGCGCTCAGCGACCCCTACCGGATCGTATTGACGCTGAAATATGTGAATGATATGACAGACAAAGAGATTGCTGCGTTGTTGGATCTTTCGGAAAAAACCGTGAGTGTACGATTATCACGCGGCAGACAAAAACTACGTAAGGCTTTGGAGGAGGCGGAAAACTATGCGTGAGCCATTGCGTGATGAACTGTTTGAGGTCGTGCTCCGACAGGCTGTCTATGATGCGGATATGGCAGATTTGGAAGAACTTCCGCCGGAAGAAGAATTAAATCAGAAGTATCCGATCTCAAAAAAAGATCGCAAAGAATTTGAGCGTCTGCAAAAGGCGCAGACGCGTGGTATCAGTGTACGCACACTGCTTGTCAGGCGAGTGGCAATCATTGCTATTACTGCGCTTGCTGTTGTGTTCGGCGGGCTGATGCTGCACCCGGAGATCCGTGCCGGCGTGAGTCATATTGTGGTGCAGCAGTTTGAGAAGTTTAATCTGTTTAGTCATGACGAAAGCGGGGAGGCAAAACAATTCCTTTCGGTGGATGATGTGACGATCGGTTATATTCCGGATGGGTATGAACTCGCGGAACAAGAGGAAGACGAAGCCATGCGTCATTATTATTACAGTAAGCCTGATGATACAAATTGCTATATTGCCATAGACATCTGCTTGTCAGCGAGCACGGATTTCGGATTAGACAATGAACACAATTATGAAATCATGTTTATAAATCATCGGGAAATCCATGTTTCATACAATGATGCAAGCAAATCCGGTGCAGTTGTAATCCCCGATGAAACAGTTAGCATTGGAATTTTTGGTGTCGTTGACAAAGAAGAATTAATAAAGATCGCGGAAAACATGCGTTAAGTGCTAAAAAAATAAAAAAATTTGTAGGAAAACCTCCTTCTAAATCGTTTTAGATGATGGAAGGAGGTGATAATGATGGTGAAAAAACTGATGGCGGTGAGCCTGGCGCTTTTGCTGGCAACTTGCTTTTTCGGTTGTGCAAAGAAAGCGCGCAACGTCGCCGAGCCGACACAAACCGGCAGCACGGTGCCTTCTGCGGCGCCAAGCGAAGCTGCTGATTCGGAACCGCTTTCCGACGAACCGCAGCCGTCTGCAACCAAAGAAAGCACATCGCCTGTTTCCGAAAAGAACGAAGATGAAACAACATCTGATGCACCGTCGAACCGCGGCGACTATACGCTGTATGGCAGCGAGGAACAGTATATTCTTGTGCACAAAGACATTGATTTCGGAACATTCGATTCCCCGCACAAAGCCGGTGACAGCGTTCGCATGCGACACAGCGAGATCATCACCGGAAAGCAGGCGGCTGAAACCGCAGCAATTTTTGACTACGACTTAACGTTGACGCAGATGCTGACAGGGGAGGACGCCGTGCAAAAGCTGCAGGACATCTGCAGCAATTTTGAGCAGGAATCCTATGTGCTTGAAAACAGTGATTTGTATCTGCTGCACGTCAGCGTCAAGTATCGCGCAGACAGCGCGGTCAAAGACCGGTTGCCGGTCGATCTCTTTGCGGGCGCTGTGAATGTACGCGGCGACTATGTGCAGAAGGAGCATCGCTTTGATATCGACGGTTACACCAATCTGACGCCGAACGGCGAAGGCGGCAACTGGTATGCAGTTGTTGTGCCGAACGATACGGCGGCAAAGCCGGTGATTGCAATCGGATCGGAAATGGAATACCCGGGTCCGGTCGCGGCTGTTTACTTCACTGCCGGATAAGGGTACGTCCAACGCAAAGGGTTGGATGCTGGGTGACGGAGAACTGTCTTCGTAAAAACGCTTTCCTCTTTTTCTTTCCCATAAAGGCGCCCCGCCGGCAGGGTTTTCCTCCGGCGGGGTTGTCCTTTTTTATTCAATTCCCTTAATCCCTTAATCCCTTCGTCCCTCAGCCCCTCAATCCCTCGTCCCCTTGATCTTCTCCCAATACGCCTTTGCCGCCTGTTCGCTTTTGTTGTCCTGCGGCACATAGTAGGTGGTGTCTTTGAGCACGTCGGGCAGGTATTGCTGCTTGACGTAGTGGTTCGGGAAATCGTGGGGATACTGATAGAACTGCCCCTTGTGCTGGTTGTCCTCGCCGTCGTAGTGCTTGTTCTGCAACTGGCGCGGAATCGGGCCGCTTTTGCCCTGACGGATATCGCGCGCCGCCGCGTCATAGGCGAGGTAGGCGCTGTTGGATTTCGGGCTGTTGCACACCAGCACCACCGCGTCTGCCAGCGGGATCCTCGCCTCCGGCAGCCCGACCATCAGCGCCGCGTCGCACGCCGCTTTGACAATCGGGATGATCTGCGGATAGGCAAGTCCCACGTCTTCGCACGCGCAGACCATCAGCCGCCGCATGGCCGAGGGGAGATCGCCGGCCTCCAGCAGCCGCGCCAGATAGTGCAGCGCCGCGTCGGGGTCGGAGCCGCGCATGCTTTTTTGAAACGCCGACAAAATATCGTAGTGCTCGTCGCCGTCCTTGTCATATTTCATCGCGCTTTTTTGCGTCAGTGCTTTGGCGCGCTCGAGGGTGATCGTATAGGCGCCGTCGGCTTCGTTTGTGCTGAGCAGGCACAATTCGCAGGCGTTCATCGCCTTTCGGACGTCGCCGCCGCAGGAATAGGCGATGTAGCGCGCCACGCCGTCTTCACAGGTGATCGTGATCCCTTTTTCGTTTTCGAGGAACCGGAACGCCCGCTCCACCGCCGGCAGAATCTCTTCGGCGGTGACGCTCTTGAATTCGAAGACGGTTGACCGGCTCAGAATCGCGTTGTGGATATAGAAATAGGGATTCTCCGTTGTGGACGCAATCAGCGTGATCTCGCCCCGCTCGATATAGTCGAGCAGGGTTTGTTGCTGCTTTTTGTTGAAATACTGGATCTCGTCGAGATACAGCAAAACGCCGTTGGGCGCGGCAAAGGTGTCTAATTCCGCCACAATCGCCTTGATGTCGGCCGTGGACGCGCTGGTGCCGTTGAGCTTGTGAAACTTGCGGTTGGTCTGCGCCGCAATGATGGACGCGAGCGTGGTTTTGCCCACGCCGGACGGCCCGTAAAACACCAGGTTCGGCAGTTCGCCCGACTGGATGATGGTGCGCAGGGCTTTGCCTTCGCCCAGCAGATGCGGCTGCCCCACCATGTCGTCGATTGTTTTGGGTCGGATGCGGTCTGCCAGCGGTGCGCGCACGGCGATCAGTCCTTTCTGTTTCCGTGTTGGACTTCCATTGTAGCACATTTGTTCGATTCTGTCAATCGGTATGAAAGAAGGCACGAAGCAAGAGGGCAGAATGTGATCGTAGCGCCGCCGTATCGGCGGCTATGTGTGCGTTATAAAACACAACATCCCGCCCCAAAAGGAACGGGATGTTTTCACTTGCGTCAGCAATTTTCAATTTTTAATCAGCATTGACCGACCATTTCCAAAAACACCGGCCATGCGGCGTCTTTATAGAACCGGTGGCCGCCGTCGCCGATGATCTGGGCGCAGTTTTCTTTTGCGCCGACTTCGGCGTAATAAAGATCCCGCACAATGGCGAATTCCTTTTGCGCGGCGTCGGCGGGAAAGATCCCGTCGGTTTTGCCGGTGACGATCACCAGCGGACGGGGCGCGATCATGCCGCCCAGCTCCGCCATGTCGAAATATTTCGCAATGCCCGGCACATAGTTGCAGGCGCAGTGGTGTTTGTTGCCGATGGAATCAAGATAGGTGCAAAACGCGCAGGAGGGGATCGCGCCTTTGATACGTTCGTCCAGCGCCGCCGCGTAGATCGTTGCTGTGCCGCCGCCGGAGTTGCCCATGCAGTAAACGCGGTCGGTATCGCATTCGTCGGCGAAATGATGTTCCAGCGCGTCGATCACACACTTGATATCCCATACTCTGCCGCCCAGCAGCGTTCTGCCGGAAAGCAGGGCTGTCATGGCGGCCTTATAGCAGTCCGGTCTCGGCGTGCCGCCGTTTTCGCCGAAGCAGCGCTGCTCCACCGTCACGGCACACAGACCCCGCGCGGCGCACTGCACGGCAAAATCCCGGTCGCCGTTTTCCTGACCGTCCGCGTCGCCGGGGTACAGCGCCATACCCAGCGAATTGTGCATGCCGGTACTGTGCCCCTGCAGGCAGATCATCACCGGAGGCTTTTCACAGACCGGCTTTTGCGGCGTCACAAAGACACAGGGCAGAAAAAACCCTTCCTCGGTCTGGATCACAAACCGTTTCTCGGTCCATCCGTCCCTTTCTTTTATCGACTCAACGCGGAACAGATCCCCGCACCCGTGCATCGCATCGAGCCCCAAAAGCGTTTTCAGCTTCGCTCTTGCGGCGCACTGCCAAGCGTGCAGCGGCATATTGCCGGAAAACCGCATGGACGGCACGGTTCTTGCCAGCGCGCCTATTTCGTTGTCCCACGGGTGAAGTCCGTACATCAATAACGCTCCTTCTGCTTTCGGTGACGGTCATATTCGCTTAACACAATTTTACAATTGTCTGTTGCTCAGTCCTTCATCAGCTGCTTATACAGCTTGATGTATTCGCCGGCGCTCTTGCCCCAGCTGAAATCGCATTCCAGCGCGCGGACCACCAGCGTGTCCCAGTAGTCCTTCGCGTTGTAATAGGTGTCGACCGCGCGCCGCAGGGCGCCGAGCATATCGTGGGCGTTGTAGGTTTTGAAGGTATAGCCGTTGCCCTTGCCGTCGCCGGAATCAGTGATGGAATCCCGCAGACCGCCCGTTTCGCGGACGATGGGAATCGTGCCGTAGCGCAGCGCCACCATTTGCGACAGGCCGCAAGGCTCGCTCTTGGACGGCATCAAAAACAGATCCGCGCCGGCATAGATCTTTTTGGCGAGCGACGGCACAAAGCCGATGCGCACGGCCACCTTGTCGCCGTAGCGGTTGCTGAGCTCGCGGAAGTAGTTTTCATACTGCCAGTCGCCCGAGCCGAGCACCACGATCTGCACGTCGGTGGTGGAGATGAATTCGTCAAACACAGCCTTGATGAGGTCAAGACCCTTGTGCGACACCAGACGGGTGACAAGACCCACCAGCGGCACGTCGGGACGCACGGGCAGACCCATCGTTTCCTGCAGCGCGGCCTTGTTGGCGGCTTTGCCCTCCTTCGCGTTCTGCGCGTTGTAATGCATTGCAAGATTCGGGTCGGTTTCGGGATCGTTGGTGTCGGTGGCGATCCCGTTGAGGATGCCGCTCAGCTTCCACTGGCGCTCGCGCAAAATCGGGTCCAGACCGTGGCTGTACCACGGGTCGAGGATCTCCTGCGCATAGGACGGAGACACCGTGGTGACCCAGTCGGCGCATTCGATGCCGCCTTTCATAAAGTTGGCGTCGCCGTCATATTCGAGGATGCCGGCGTCTTCGGGCTTGAGACCGACCACGTCGCCGATGATATCCATGCCGTAGGTGCCCTGATACTGGATGTTGTGGATCGTGAACACCGTGTTGATGCCCTGATACCACGGATCCTGACAGTACATCGTCTTATAGAACACCGGGGTGAGCGCGGTTTGCCAGTCGTTGCAATGGATGATGTCGGGCTTGAAGCCGATATGCGGCAAAATCTCCAGCGCCGCGCGCGCAAAGAACGTGAACCGCTCCGCGTCGTCGTAGTGGCCGTAGATGGAGTCGCGCTTGAAATAATACTGGTTATCGATCAGATAGTAGATCACGCCGTTGTGCTTCGCCTGGAACACGCCGCAATACTGGCGGCGCCACGCCACCGGCACGCTGATGCTGGTGACAAAGGTCATGGTATCCTTGAGCTCCTGCGGGATGGTGTCATACATCGGCATGACCACGCGGCAGCCGATCAGACGGCGGCGCAGCGCCTGCGACAGCGCACCCGCAACGTCAGCGAGACCGCCCGACGCCATAAACGGCTGGGCTTCGCTGGCAACAAATAACACTTTCATGGTTTTTCGTCCTTTCTGTTTGTCCGACGGATCAGACCGTCACGTCTTTGCCGATGAACAGCGGGCAGGTGGACGCGCCGGAAAGCTCCTTGTTCGGCTTGATCACAACGTTTTTGTCGAGCACGGCGCAGTTGACCTTGGCGCCCTCGCTGATATAGCTGTCCTGCATCAGCACACTGTTTTTGACCACTGCGCCTTCCGCCACATAGACGCCGCGGAAGAGGATGGAGTTTTCAACGGTGCCCTTGATGATGCAGCCGTCGGCGATCAGGGAGTTGGCGGCTTTGCTCTTGGTGCCGTAAATTGCGGGCATGTCGTCGCGCAGCTTGGTATAGACCGGCAGATCCTGCGGGAACAGACCCTTGTACTGGCCCTCGACCAGCTTCATGCTCACATCGTAATAGGTCTGCAAAGAATCGATCGTGCAGGCGAAGCCCTCGATCTTTTCGCCGCGAATGTAAAGCTTGTCGCAGTTGGCGTTGATCACGTCTTTTTCAAAATCCGTGGCGCCGGCCGTCAGCGCGTCGGCCACCAGACGCTCGAGCAGGGCACGCTTCATAAACAGCACGTTGAGCGAATAGTCCTTGTCCTCGGGCGCGTTGTCGGCAACAACGGCGTGCTTGATACGGTCGCCGTCGTCAAACACAAAGGTCATGATATCCGGCAGATGCGGTTTTTTGCCGCGGCGGTAGGCGATGGTGATATCGGCTCCGGAGGCAAGATGGTGATCCATCAGCGCTTCGTAGTCGATCGTTGCAACAACATTGGCGTCGGCAAGCAGCACATAGTCCTTGTTGGAATGGCCCATATAGTTGAGCATGGCGTGCAGCGCTTCAATCCGGTTGTGTGCCACGCCGCCGTTGCCGGCCAGATCAAAGGGCGGCAAAATGGTCAGACCGTCGCGTTTGCGCGACAGATCCCACGGCTTGCCCGAACCGAGGTGGTCCATCAGCGAGCGGTAGTTGCTCTTGGTGCTGACGCCCACGGCGGTGATGCCGGCGTTGACCATGTTGGAAAGGGCAAAGTCGATCAGACGGTAGCGGCCGGCAAACGGCACGGAACCGATGGTGCGAACCGCGGTCAGTTCGCTGATTTTATCGTCATCCACGCTGGCGTAGATGATACCTAAGACATTCGATGCTCTCATTTTGCTTCTCCTTCCACATCCGTATCGATCATTTGCTTGGCGTCCACCTTGGCGCCCTTGCCGATCGTGATCTTTTCGCCGATGACGGCGATGCCCCAGTCGTCGAGCCGGTCGGCCATGGCCTCCGGGCTGTCGCCCACATGGGCGTTTTCGTCGATCACGGCGTTTTCCGCCACGATCGCGTATTCCACGACCGCGCCCTTTTTGATGGTGGTGCCGGGCATCACAATGGAATAGCGCACCGTTGCGCCCTCCTCCACGGTGACGTTGGAAAACAGCACGGAATAATCGACGTTGCCGCGGATCTCACAGCCTTCGCTGATCATGGAGTTTTCCACTTTTGCGGTGTCGGCAATAAAGTGCGGCGGCGCGACGGGCGACTGGGAATAGATCTTCCAGGTGTCGTCCGACAGGTCGAGATCCACCTTCGGGTTGAGCAGATCGAGGTTCGCTTCCCAAAGGGAATCGATGGTGCCCACGTCCTTCCAGTAGCCGTCAAATTGATAGGCGAACATGCGCTCGCCGGCTGCGTGCATGGCCGGGATCACGTTGTGGCCGAAGTCGTTGCCGGAGTTCGGGTCGTTTTCGTCGTCGATCAGATACTTTCGCAAAATCTTCCATGTGAAGATGTAAACGCCCATGGACGCCTTGTTGCTGCGCGGCTTTTTGGGCTTTTCTTCAAATTCGCTGATCGAGCCGTCGGGTTCGACAAACATCAGACCGAAGCGCGACGCCTCGTCCCAGGGTACCTCGAGCATGGCGATGGTGCAGGCCGCGTTCTTTTCCTTGTGGTAATCGAGCATCTTGGCGTAGTCCATCTTATAGATATGGTCGCCGGAGAGGACAGCCACATATTCCGGATCGTAGCGGTCGATGAAGTTGATGTTCTGATAGATCGCGTTGGCCGTGCCCTTGTACCATTCGGTGCCCTTGATCTGCTGATAGGGCGAAAGCACATGGACGCCGCCGTTCATCCGGTCAAGGTCCCACGCCGCGCCGTTGCCGAGATAGTTGTTGAGCTCGAGCGGCTGATACTGGGTCAGCACGCCGACGGTCTCGATGCCGGAGTTGATGCAGTTGGACAGCGGGAAGTCGATGATGCGGTATTTGCCGCCATAGGGAACGGCGGGCTTTGCGATGTTTTTGGTAAGGATGCCGAGCCGGCTGCCTTGTCCGCCGGCGAGCAGCATGGCAAGGCATTCTGTTTTCTTCGTCATGGTTTTGATTACCTCCTATATGATGCGTGATACTGAAAGATCATTTTTTTGCGGTTGGTTTTTTGGCGGCCGGTTTCTTGTCGGGCTCTTTCTTTGCGGCGCGTTTTTTCGCCGGCCTGGGTTTATACTTGAGATACAGTGCCGAAAGGCCCGGCAGGTCCACTGTGATGGACTGCTCATAGCCGTGCATCGGCACTTTTTTGCTCGTTACGCGGGTTTTGGTGCCCTTGCCTTCGCCGCCGAAGCGTGTGTCGTCGGAGTTGAGCACCACTTCATAGATGCCGTCCTTGCCGACGCCGAAGGTATATTTTCCGCGCTCCACCGGTGTGAAGTTGCACACGCAGACGATTTCGTTCCCGTCTTTGTCCATCCGGCGGAACGCGATGACGGAATTGTCGATGTCGTCGCTGACGCACCACGCGAAGCCCTCCCAGGCGTAGTCGATCTGCCACAGGGCGGGCGTTTTCAGATAGAGCCGGTTGATGGCCTTGAAGTATTCCTGCAGCTGGCGGTGCTTGTCATAGTCCAGCAGCAGCCAGTCTAGGCCGGCGTCGTATTTCCATTCGATGAACTGTCCGAACTCCTGCCCCATAAAGGTCAGCTTTTTACCCGGATGCGCCATCATGTAGCCCATAAACGAACGCACGCCGGCAAACTTTTCTTCATAGCTGCCCGGCATCTTGCCGATCAGTGAGCATTTGCCGTGAACCACCTCGTCGTGCGAGATCGGCAAAACGAAGTTTTCGGAAAACGCATAGAAGAACGAGAAGGTCAGCAGGTTGTGGTTGTATTTGCGGGACAGGCCGTCGAGCGAAAAATACTTGAGCGCGTCGTTCATCCAGCCCATGTTCCACTTGAAGTTGAACCCCAGACCGCCGATATCGGTCGGCTTGGACACCAGCGGCCACGCGGTGCTCTCCTCGGCGATCATCAGCACGCCCGGGAAATCGCGGAACACCAGCGCGTTGAGCGTGCGCAAAAACTCGACCGCCTCCAGATTTTCGTTGCCGCCGTACTGGTTCGGCACCCACTGGCCGTGTTCGCGGCCGTAGTCGAGATAGAGCATCGACGCCACGGCGTCCACACGCAGACCGTCGACGTGGTATTTGTCGAGCCAGAACGTGGCGGAGCTCATCAGGAACGAAACGACCTCCTTGCGGCCGTAGTCAAACACCTTGGTGCCCCAGTCCATGTGTTCGCCCTTGCGCGGATCCTTGTATTCATAGCACGCTTCGCCGTCAAATTCGGCAAGGCCGAACGCGTCCTTCGGGAAATGCGCCGGCACCCAGTCGAGGATGACGCCGATATTGTTCTGGTGGCACTGATCGATGAAATACATCAGATCGTGCGGCGTGCCGTAGCGGCTTGTGGCGGAAAAATAGCCCGTCACCTGATAGCCCCACGAGCCGTCAAACGGATATTCCGACAGCGGCATCAGCTCGATATGCGTGTAGCCCATTTCCTTGACATACGGCACCAGAGATTCCGCGAGGTCGCGGTAGGAATAGAAGTTGCCGTCGTCGTGCTGTTTCCACGAGCCGGCGTGGACTTCATAGATGTTCATCGGGCTTTCATACGGATTGCGCCGCGCCTTTTCGGTTTGCCACGCGTCGTCCTTCCAGCGGTAGCCGTCCATCTCATAGAACTTGCTCGCCGTGCCGGGACGCGTTTCGCTGTGGAACGCGAACGGGTCGGCCTTGTCTTTGACCGTGCCGTTCGCACAGACAATATGATATTTGTAATTGTCAAACACCACAACGTCGGGGATCGAGCATTCCCAGACGCCGGAATCCGGCAGCCGGTGCATCACAGCCGCGCCGGCGTCCCAGTCGTTGAAATCGCCGATGACGCTGACCGCCTGCGCGTGCGGCGCCCAGACACGGAATGTAACAAGATCGCCGTCCGGCTCCCGGTGCGCACCCAAAAACGCATAGGCGCGGTTGTTGGTGCCCGCATGGAAATAATACAGGGCGATGTCGTCACGTTTCGGTTGGCTTTTGGACATCTGAACACCTTCTTTTCCCGGGTGTATCCGATTTTTGCACTGCCCAAAGAAGCCGGGAAACCTGTGCAGAATCCACCCATTTTTATACTTTTTAATATGATAACACTTTGCAGAAAAAAAGACAAGGGTTTTTGCTATTTTGTTAGAAACTGAATAAAAAAATCAGTCCGTTTTTAGATAGTTTGTTAGAAACTTCCCGGCGGCGGTTTTGGGTGGGCCGGACGGAGGCACGGCAAACGCCGAAAAGGCGGGCGGCAAGAATCCAGTATAGCGCAAACGGACGAAAAAGAATGGGGAAAAACGGCGAGTTGACAAGCAGAAAAAACTGTGATACACTGAAACTCCCCCGGCGGCAGACCGGCCGCTGTCTGCGTTTTGCCATACTATAATAATATAGATAGAACAGGGTGAGCTTTTTACCATGAAACTCCCGCGCTTTTCCATAGACGACGAAACCCGCCGCACGATTGACGAAACCAAAAACAAAGCCATGCAGCAGGCGGACCGCGCCATGCGCGCCACCGACCGGCTGCTGCAGCCGCGGCTGGTGATACCGCTGTTTCTGGCGGTGCTGGTGCTGCTGCTTCTGGCGTCGGGCGTTGTCATCATCCAGGAACACCGCAAGCCGACTTCTTCCGATCCGTCCGGCGTCAGCGAAAATCTGACCGCCGCGCAGCCCGACGACGGCACGGCCGCCGTGCTGCAGGGCAACTTTTTGCTGGTGTTTGCCGACAACAATACCGGCACACTGCGGATGCTTGCGGTGCTGGGCGTCGATTCCGAAGGGAAGAGCCTGCATGTCAGCTATGTGTCGCCGTCGGACCGGGTGGACGTCAACAACCTCAACGGCTCCATGCAGCAGCATTACGACAAGGGCGGCGCCACGGAGCTGAGCTGGGCGGTCGGCACGTATATGGACCGCACGATGGATCGCTATGTGATCGCCAACAACGACCGGCTGATCAACTTTTGCAAAAACCTCGGCGAACACGAGCTGCTGATCGAGCCGGGTGTGCAGACGGAATATGACGGCATCTCGTTCGTCATCAAGGAAGGGCTGCAAAAGCTGACGAGCGACACGCTGTGCAAATACTTCGGCTATTGCTGCAAAACGCTGTATACGGGCGGCGACGGCAAGGTGAGCGAGCTGCTGGAATATCTGATCGGCAAGCTGCTCTCGCCCGAAAACGAACCCCGGTTCGACCGGATCCTCGCAAAGCTCATCAGCGAAGCGGCGACCAACATCTCCGCGATGGATCTGCAATCCTACAGCGCGGTACGCACGGCGTTTGCTGCGGACGGCGCGCCGGTCGCGGTGGTCAACGACGGTGTGTTCCGCCCCGCGGAAGAGAATTAAGCTGGAAGAATTAAGGGTTATATTTGGTAATTAGTTTATTATACTTAATGTTAAAAGCCGCTCCGGTGGGGCGGCTGATGATTTTTATGCCGCCTTGCGACAGACCAGTGGACAAATCGCACAAAAAATCCGGGCCGGTTTTCAATTTTTTATGAAAGAAAAAAGAACACAAAAAAGAATGACAAAATTTGATAAAAACGCTTGACAAAAAGAGGGTGTTGTGCTAGAATAGCAAAGCTGTTTCGGAAGAGACAGCGATGAACCTTGAAAATTAAACAACGATGGAAAAGGAACCCGAGATTTTTTGAAGTAAGAAGTACTCTTACACAGTAATTTCGGAAGCTGAGAA
>CADABX010000019.1 GCA_902786285.1 Oscillospiraceae bacterium
CGCTTTGACAAAAAGGGCGAATACAAACGCCAGCTGATCACCATGCTGTTCCAGTACGGCCGCTATCTGCTGCTCACATCCTCGCGCGCCGATACATTGCCGGCGAACCTGCAGGGCATCTGGAACGCGACCAACGATCCGCCGTGGCAAAGCGACTATCATCTGAACATCAATCTGCAGATGAACTACTGGCCGGCATATGTCACCGGGCTCACAGATCCGGCAAACGCCTTTTTGCAATATGTCGCGTCGCTGCGAAAGCCCGGCAGAATCGTTGCCGCCAAAACGCTCGGCGTCGGCGACGGCAGCGCGGACAAGCCCACCGGCTGGGTCGCTCACACACAAAACAGTCCGCTCGGCTTTTGCGGCCCCGGGTCAAGCTGGCATTGGGGCTGGGAGCCGGTCAACGGCGCCTGGGCGGCCGCGCAGATGTATGACTGCTACGCGTTTACACACGATCTGCAAACGCTCAAGGAGACGATCTATCCCACGATGGAGGAGGCCGCACGGCTGTTTTCCGGTCTGCTCGTTGAAGACAAAGCCACCGGCCGGCTGGTATACGGCCCCGGCGGTTCGCCCGAACAGGGCCCGGGCACACTCGGGTGCACCTATGATCAGACGATTCTGTACGCGCTGTTTGACCGTGTGATCGAAGCGGCGGGCGTGCTCGAAGAAAACGGGAGCGGCGACCTTGTGGACAAATCGCTTGTGGAAACGCTGAAAACGCAGATTGCAAAGCTGCATCCGCTGCAGGCGGGCAAGCACGGCTTGCTCAAGGAATGGGCGCAGGAGGACGAATTTCCGCGCTTCGGCAATCCCTACGGCATCGAAAAGCAGCACCGCCATCTGTCGCATCTGCTGGGACTGTATCCGTTCGGCTATATCAACGACAGCGTGCCCGGATTGCAAAAAGCCGCCCGTGCGTCGCTCAACGCCCGCGGCGACAAAACCACCGGCTGGGCCATGGCGCACCGTCTGTGCTGCTGGGCGCGGCTGCGCGACGGCGAACGGTGCGACGCGCTGATTGCCGATATTCTCAAAACGTGCATTATGAAAAATCTGTTCGGCACCCATCCGCCGTTTCAGATCGACGGCAACTTCGGCTTTACCGCCGGCGTTGCGGAGATGCTGCTGCAAAGCCATGAGGGTGTGATCCGCCTGCTGCCGGCACTGCCGAAGGATTGGCACAACGGGTCGTTCAGCGGCCTTTGCGCCCGCGGCAATATCAAAGTCGGCGCCACCTGGAAAAACGACCGGCTCAAGGAAGGCACAGTCTGTGCTTTGGACGGCGGCACAGTACGCCTCGGCTACGACGGCAAGATCATGCTGGTGCAGGCCGCCGACGGCACGGAGGTGGAAACCGTGTTTGAAAACGGCGTCACATCGTTTGAAGCCAAGGCAGGGGAGACCTACACGTTTTCCTGACGCCCATTGACAAACCGCGCTTTTTCATTATAATAAGAGAGCTTCTTTCGAAAGGAGTATGACCGTGAAACAAAAACAGATCCTCGCGCTGCTGCTGTGCGCCCTGCTTGCACTCTCGTTTCTGACCGCCTGCGGCACAAAAACCGAGGCGACCGCGAACACGCAGGTATCCGGTGACGCGCAGCAGACACAAGCCGATGCCGCGGACGACACAAAGGCAGCCGATCAGGAAATTGCAAACGCGAAAGACACCGCGAAATCCGACGGCAAAACCGCAGCCGACGCGGACACAAAACCGTCCGCCGACGCGCAGCAGACACCGGCTGACGCCGCAGACGACACAAAGACAGACGATCGCAATCAAAAGGAGACAACCGATATGGAACACACAAAAGTGAAATTCACCATGGAAAACGGCGGCACGTTCACGATGGAGATGTATCCCGAATACGCGCCGAAAACCGTTGAAAACTTCTTGGAGCTCGTGGAGAGCGGCTACTACGCCGGCACCACCTTCCACCGCGTCTATCCCGGCTTTATGGCGCAGGGCGGCGAGGGCGCCGAGACGCCGTCGATCAAGGGCGAGTTCGCGTCCAACGGCTTTACACAGAACACGCTGAAGCACACCCGCGGCGTGGTGTCGATGGCGCGGACAACCATGAAGGATTCCGCCTCCAGCCAGTTCTTCATCTGCTATGACACGGCGGATTTCCTCGACGGCGAGTATGCCGCCTTTGCCCGCGTGGTCGACGGGATGGAGACCGTGGACGCGTTTTGCGACATCGAGCGCGAATACAACGGCTTTGACCGTGTGGCCACGTCGCCGGTGGAACCGATCGTGATCGCGTCGGCGGAAGTTGTGGCATAAAACTTTTTTAAAAAAATCGAAAAAGCCCTTGACGAACGCAGAGGTTTGTGATAAAATCTTTCTACCTCTGCGAGAGGGCTTATTTTTTGTGCTCAAACAGAGGGAGGTCAACCGGCCTGCGGGAAGCGCACCCGGGGGTCAAATTATTCCGATTATGGAGGTGCCGAACATGCGAGTAAAGGTTACATTATCTTGCACGGAGTGCAAACAGCGCAACTACAACACGATGAAAAACAAGAAAAACAACCCCGAACGCCTGGAGATGAACAAGTATTGCAGATTCTGCAAGAAGCATACGCTCCACAAGGAAACAAAATAACAACGGGAGGTAAGAGACATGGCTGACAACGAAAAGAACATTGCTCCGAAATCCGACGTTGAACAGACCGCAACGGACGAAAAAGGCGCCGCAGCGAAAGTTGCGAAAGCTGCCAAAGGCAATAAAAAGTCAGACAAACCCGGCTTCTTTGCCCGTTCCGGCAAAAGCACCAAGAAGTTCTTCAAGGACTTCCGCGGTGAAGTAAAGAAGATCGTCTGGCCCGACGCAAAGATGGTGCTCAAGAGCACGGGCGTCGTGCTGCTGGTCGTCGCGATCCTTTCGATCATCATTTACGGCATCGACCAGGGACTCTCCGCCGGTATCACCGGACTCAAAAAGCTTGCAACGAACGACACGTCGGTTACCGAAACCGTGGACGACGAAACGGCAGAAGCAACAGACGCTGAAGCAGCAGCGGACGAAGAGAGCGAAGAGAACGCCGACGCGTCCGAAAAGGAAACCGAAGAAGCCGAAGCGGATACGCAGGCCGCGGAAGAAGCTGCTGAAGAGAACACAGCGGACTAAGGAAGCTTTTTGGAGGTGTCACGATGGCAGATAACGCCAGGTGGTTTGTTGTTCACACCTATTCGGGCTACGAAAACAAAGTGGCCTCAAACATTGAAACCGCGGTGGAAAACCGCAAAATGCAGGATCAGATCTTTGAAGTGCGCGTGCCGACCGAAACGGTCACCGAGATCCGCGACGACCAGAAAAAGGAAGTTGTCCGCAAACTCTTTCCCGGCTATGTGCTGGTGAAGGTTGCTTGCTCCTATCGCCGCCGCAGCGAATTCGAAGACGAAGAGCTTGCCATGACGGACGAGGCGTGGTACCTCATCCGCAACACCAGGGGCGTCACGGGCTTTGTCGGCCCGGGAAGCAAGCCGGTTCCCCTGAGCGACAGCGAGGTCGCGAACCTCGGTATCGAAAAGAAATCGGTCGAAGTCAACTATAAAGTCGGCGATCTGGTCAACATTCTGTCCGGCCCGTTCGACGGCTACAGCGGTATCGTGGATTCCATCGATCTGACCAAGCAGGTCGTGGTGGTCATGATCTCCATGCTCGGACGCGAAACGCCCGTGGAACTCGATCTTGACCAGATCGAAACCGCAATCAACTAACTTTATGGTATAATCACGGCGCAAGCCGTATTATAGCGGGAGAGCTTCGGCTCTTCGTGGGAGATCCGCAAAATCTTCACCGCGGATCGCCATCTACCACATCATTTTGGAGGTGCAATTAAAATGGCTCAAAAGGTAGTAGGCTTGATTAAGCTCCAGATTCCTGCAGGCAAGGCCACGCCGGCGCCGCCCGTCGGTCCGGCACTCGGTCAGCACGGCGTGAACATTATGGCTTTCACGAAGGAATTCAATGAGCGCACAAAGAATGACATCGGACTGATTATTCCGGTTGTCATCACGGTGTATGCCGACCACACATTCTCTTTCGTCACCAAGACCCCGCCGGCGGCAGTCCTGATTAAGAAGGCCTGCGGCATCGACAGCGGTTCCGGTGTGCCGAACAAGACCAAGGTCGCAACCATCACATCTGAACAGGTCCGTAAGATCGCAGAACAGAAAATGCCCGACCTCAACGCTGCCACCATCGAGACCGCGATGAGCATGATCGCCGGTACTTGCCGCAGCATGGGCGTTGTTGTCGCTGACTGATCCGCGCTGAAAAGCGATTCCATTGATTCCGGGTGGGAGGAACGAAGATTCCGATGAACCACTCAACAGGAGGATGAAATTATGAAACATGGTAAAAAGTATGCCGAGAGCGCAAAGCTCTTCGACAAAGCAACTCTTTATGATCCCGCCGACGCGCTGGAGCTTGCCACCAAGACTGCAACCGCGAAATTCGACGAAACGATCGAAGCGCACATCCGTCTGGGCGTTGACTCCCGCCACGCAGACCAGCAGGTTCGCGGCGCCGTGGTGCTCCCGAACGGTACCGGTAAAACTGTCCGTGTCGCCGTGTTTGCCAAAGGCGACGACGCCAAGGCTGCGGAAGCCGCAGGCGCTGAGGTTGTCGGTGCGGAAGATCTCGTTGCCCGTATCCAGGGCGAAGGCTGGATGGAATTCGACGTTGCGATCGCAACCCCGAACATGATGGGTCTTGTCGGTCGTCTCGGTAAATTGCTCGGTCCCCGCGGCTTGATGCCGTCGCCGAAGGCCGGTACGGTCACGCCGAACGTGGCGCAGGCTGTCACCGAAGCGAAAGCCGGTAAGATCGAATACCGTCTTGACAAAACAAACATCATCCACTGCCCGATCGGCAAGGCTTCCTTCGGCAAAGACAAGCTGAACGAAAACTTCACCACGCTGCTGGACGCCATCATCAAGGCGAAGCCGGCCGCTGCGAAGGGTCAGTACATCCGCTCCTGCGTGGTCGCCTCGACCATGGGCCCCGGCATCCGCATCAACCCAAACAAGGTTGGCTCCGCTGCGCAGGCTGCTGAATAATTTTTCAAAAAGTACTTGACACAGGGAACCCTGTGCGGTATAATAATCAAGCTGTCAGCCCGAAGACAGCAGGTGTTTCGACTGAAAGGCTTTTGGCCGCCTGCCGAGGAACAAGCAGCATAGTTGATGTAATGTTGATTATGTGTGCCTTTTTCTCGGAAAGAGAAAGAGGCACTTTTCAGTTTGAGCGCCCGAAGGGCGAAATACTTTCAGGAGGTGAATTCATTTGCCCAGTGCTAAAGTTTTGGAAAGCAAGCAAGCTGTTGTTGCCGCTTTGACCGAACGACTGAAAAACGCCTGCGCCGGCGTCATCGTTGATTACAAAGGTATCACCGTCGCCGACGATACCGCTTTGCGTAAGGAACTGCGCGAAGCCGGTGTGGAATACACGGTCGTGAAGAATACGCTTCTGCGTCTTGCTATCGCTGCCACAGAGCTGAACGGTCTGGAAACCGTCCTCGACGGTACCACCGCCATCGCCACAAGTGCAGATGATTACGTCGCTGCGGCTCGCATTCTCAGCAAGTTCGCAGACACACACAAGGAATTCAACATTAAGAATGGTTTCCTGGATCAGGAAGTCATCGACACCGCAAAAATTGCCGGTCTTGCAAAACTTCCGTCCCGCGAAGTTCTGCTTGCTCAGGTGCTTGGTGCGTTCCAGGCTCCGATCTCCGCGTTTGCGCGCGCCATTCAGGCGATCGTCGACAAGGACGGCGAAGAAGCTGCTCCTGCTGAGGCAGAAGCTCCGGCCGCTGAAGAAGCTGCCGCAGAATAAGAATCCCAAACTAATTTGAAATTTTTGGAGGTAACAACCATGGCATCTGAAAAAATTACTGCTATCATTGAAGAACTCAAAACTCTGACCGTGCTCGAACTCTCCGAGCTGGTTCACGCTGTTGAAGACGAATTCGGCGTTTCCGCCGCTGCTGCTGTTGTGGCTGCCGGTCCGGTTGAAGCTGCCGGTGCTGCTGTTGAAGAAAAGACGGAATTCGATCTTGAACTCACCGAAATCGGCGCCAACAAGATCGCTGTCATCAAGGAAGTCCGCGCTCTGACCGGTCTCGGTCTGAAGGAAGCGAAGGAAGCCGTTGACGGCGCTCCGAAGGTCATCAAGGAAGGCATGAGCAAGGACGACGCGGAAGCTGCGAAGGCAAAGCTCGAAGAAGCCGGCGCAAAGGTCACCTTGAAATAAGTTTCTTTCAAATGGAAAGCAGTCGATTCGTTCGGCTGCTTTTTGTTTTGCCGCAGACAGGTTTCTTTGGAAAAGCGGTTGCAAAAAGGAAGAATCTGCTGTATAATACATTGGTATTATCTCTTGAAGGGGAGTTATTGTTTGAAGAAACCGGTTTATCACAGAACCTATGCCGAAATCGATCTTTCCGCGATCCGGCATAATTTCGACTGTCTCAAGGCGAAGCTGACGCCGGGCGTCAAGGTGCTGTCGATCGTGAAGGCCGACGCCTACGGCCACGGCGCCGCTGCGGTGGCGGCCGCACTGGAAAGCCGCACGGATTTCTTTGCCGTGTCCACCGTGCCCGAAGGCATCGAGTTGCGGGAGAGCGGGATCCAAAAGCCGATCTTGCTGCTGTCCTATACCAGCCCGCTGGAATACGAACTGCTGCTGCAGCACGACATCCGCGCCACGGTCTACACTGTGGACGACGCGAAAAAGCTGTCCGACTGCGCATTGCGGCAGGGCAAACAGGCGATTGTGCATATCGCGCTCGACACCGGCATGGGCCGGATCGGCTTTTTGCCGACGCCCGACGCCGCCGACGCCGTTGCGGCAATTGCGCAGCTGCCGGGCCTGACTGTGGAGGGCATTTTCAGTCATTACGCAACCGCCGACATGGCCGACAAAACCGAAGCCGAAAAGCAGACCGCACGCTTCTGTGCGTTTCTCGATCTGCTGCAAGAGCGCGGCGTGACCATCCCGATCCGCCACATCTGCAACAGTGCGGGCGCGATGGAATTCAGCGAGCATTTCGACATGGTGCGTCTGGGCGTTGCGCTGTACGGGCTGTTTCCGTCCGACGAAGTGGCTCACGACGGCTTCGATCTGCGGCGTGCCATGCGTGTGGTCAGCCATGTGATCCATGTCAAAACCGTGGAAAAAGGCACTGCCATCGGCTACGGCCGCACCTGGATCGCCCCCGCGCCGCGCGTGATTGCAACGGTGTCCATCGGCTACGCGGACGGGTTCAACCGCGCG
Source organism: Oscillospiraceae bacterium (assembly GCA_902786285.1). Taxonomy (GTDB): domain Bacteria; phylum Bacillota; class Clostridia; order Oscillospirales; family Acutalibacteraceae; genus UBA6857. The sequence goes on from CADABX010000019.1 coordinate 7,290, forward strand.
TTTTCCGGCAAGGGCTATGTTTTGATCCGCGGCAAAAAGGCCCCGGTGGTGGGCAAGGTGTGTATGGATCAGATCATGGTCGACGTCACCGATATCCCGGGTGTGCAGATCGAAGACGAAGTGACCGTCCTCGGCCGCGACGGGGCAGAGGAGATCACCGCCGAAGCGCTCGGCGAGATGATCGGTTCGTTCGGCTATGAAGTCATCTGCAACTTTATGCCGCGTGTGGAGCGGGTCTACCGTTCATAAAAAGTTTACCAAACCGTCGATTCTTTCCAATGAAAACGAAATGTTCGGTGTTGATTTTTTTGCAAAATCATGCTATGATTAAATGTACGATAACGTCGTATCCCCATACGACGAAAAAGTTTCACAACTAAATTGAAAGAAGGAGCGAAACAAACATGAAAAAAACATGCAAAAGAAGCCTTGCGCTTGTGCTGTCGCTGCTGATGCTGCTGTCGGTTGCGCCGCTGAGCTTTGCTGCTGTAACCTGTGAAGAATGCGGCAACACAGTAACGCCGATCACTATTACTGAACCGAAGACGGCAACCTGTTCGGAATATGGCTATTCCACGGCCGGAAGCTATTGCCCGAATTGCGGTAATTGCTTTACCGACAATGAAGGTCGGAGACTTGATAAAACTGCGCATACGCTGAGCTTTGTTCCCGCAACCTTTACGTCGTGTGAAGATGGCGGCACGCGTGCGCACTATGTCTGCTCGGTTTGTCATAATCTGTTTCTCGACGAAGACGGTCAGCAGAAAGTGACGGAAGCTGCGCTGCAGGTTACCGGCCATACTGCCAGCGGTGAAACGAGCAGACATACAATTGAAAATGGTACAAAAGTGGTCTATGACTGCACAAAAGGCGGATTTAAATATAAAATCTGCGCAGTTTGCGGAGCGGAATATGATGCTGAGAAGTTGCCTGCACGCTATTCTCATGAACATTTTACGGTTCCCCAAGTGGATGCAAAATGTACAGAAGACGGTATGACCTCATATTACAGATGCTTGAATTGTGACGTGCCCTATGTCGGCACTGCACCGGAAGTCATCCCTGCCGGCCACAAACTTGTAAAGGAAGATGCTGTTGTTGCCGACTGCACCAAGACCGGTCATCCGGATTACTGGGAATGCTCGGCATGCAAAAAAGTGTTTGTGCTTCCCGATGGTTTCGAGGTTCCTGCTGATGCGACCGACGAAGAAAAAGACGCTGCAATCAAGGCTGCGCTTGAAGAAGTCGTGCCCGAATACACGGAAGACGGCAAAACCGTTGTGAAAACGGCGATCGAAAAGATCACCGTGCCCGTGCAGCCGCATACACTGACGCTCAAAACCAAGCGCGACGACATCACCTGCGAAAAGGACGGCTATCTTGCTACCTATACTTGCTCTGTCTGCAAAAAGGCATATATTGAATATGATGTTGCTAAGGGCGACAAGATCCCGAACGACGCGTTCCTGAACGTGGATGGCCTGCCGACCTATGAGAAGGATAAATCCGGCAGCGTCTATTACAAGTTTATGAGCAAGCTCGAAGACGCAAAGGTTGCCAAGCGCGACCATATCTGGGTGCAGGATATCGGCCCGAACTCGCTCGGTTATGTTGCGCCGAAGTGTAATGCCAAAGGTTCCTGCCTTGCAACCTGCGCGATCTGTCACAAGCAGACCACATTGGTGCTTGACGAGCTTGACCATACGCCGAAGGATAAAGATGTACTTCATGAGAGAACCTGTACGCGCGGCGCCTATACCAGCAACACCTGCTCGGTTTGCGGCCAGTATTACGAGACTGATCTTTACAATCCGAAAGACGACACAACCAATGCCTATGCGCCGCTTGGACACACCTATAGCAAGGACAGAACGAAGATCAAGGATTCCACCTGCACCGAAAAGGGCTATTATGGCTATGCGTGTGTATACTGCGGCGAAGCCGATCCCAACAACATTGAGTATATCAATCAGCTGGCACCGCATACATTCGGCGAAAAAGTGAATGAAGTTGCCGCAACCTGCACGGCGGAAGGCATGAAAGCGCATTATCGCTGCACCGTGTGCAATAAGTATTTTGATACTGCCAAGAAAGAAGTGACCAAAGAGTCTCTGGTGATTCCAAAGCTGAATCACGTCGACAAGAACAAGGACGCCTATTGCGACAACTGCGGCGTCATCATGAACGGCTGCGACCATATCTGCCACAAGCAGGATGTGTTCAGCAAGCTGGTTTGGTTCATCGCCCGCCTGTGGTATCAGTACCTCGGCATCAACCAGACCTGCAAGTGCGGTCTGCCGCATTACGAAAAGGCAAAGAACCCGCTCAACTGACGAACAGCGAAAGCACCCCGCCCGGGGTGCTTTTTTGATGCCGGTATTTTGCTGTAAAAAGAACCGCACCGTTCAAGCTGAGCGGTGCGGTTTTGTGTATCGGATACGTTTATTTTTGCAGCAGCGCGCCGAAGAACGCGGTCAGCGAATCGAGCGCTTTTTTGATCGTCAGGCGCGGCATTTCGCTGTAGCCGTTGGAGCCGTAGTTGGCATACAGCCTGTCGGCAATCGGCGTGAACACGTCCGGCGCGGAAAACTCCGGCGCCTTTTTACCGGCGCAGACCAGCGCGTCGGAAAGCTGTTTTTCCGCGTTGGGCAGCGCGTCTGCGGTGTCCACGGTTTTGCTCAAAACGGTTTCGGCGTTGGCAATCGCGTCGTTCAGCTTTGTGCGCGCGGCCTTCGGCAGCATTCTTTGGTCGACGCCCTTTGCCGTGGCGAGCAGCTCGCGGATGGCTTGGACGTTGCGACCGTTGTTGAACTGCGGGAAGTCGGGCGACGAATAAACGTCCTGGATGTCGTCGTGGGCGATCAATTGCATGGCGAGCTTGAGGATGATATCGTTATGCTGCGTCAGATCGTGGCGCTGGTTTTTAAAGTAAAACGTTGTGTCGGCAAGCAGACCCGTGGACGCGTCGATCACGCGGTCGGGGGAGATGTGGTTGTGGGCCGGGTTGGAGCAGTGGGTGTTTTGCTGCACATAGCCGTCCGGCAGCGTTTCGCCGACATTTGCGCTGGTGGCGCCGAGCGAGGTGGAGTCAAGCTGGATGATGAAATCGGCGTTCTGGTTGTTCCAGCGTGTGCCGACGTTGATCAGCGAATAGTCGTATTCCGCCATACAAAAGACCTGTACGCCCTTTTCCATCAGCTTTGCCACATTGTCGCGCGAGCGAAGCTGCGCCTGATAGTAGCGGTCGGTCTGGGCTTTGATATTCGCTGACGCGGGGTCGGACAAATACTTTGCCGCCGCCGATTCGTAATCGCCGGACGGGCACAGCGCCCACATGCCGGTGGAACGGGTCATGATGTTTTTCACCAATCGCTCCACTCCCTTTTGCAGCGCGGTCATCAGAATATCATCGGGCAAAATCCGCGCCGCCAACTCGATGAGACCGGCGGTCGGCTGGTCGAGCAGACGGATGTTTTCCAAAAAGCCGTGATACAGGTATTCGTTGTCGAGGAAGGTGATATTGTCGTTGAACACGTCGCCGATAATCATAGAGCCGTCGAGCGCCGGCACCACAAAAATGACCTTGTGCAGCTCGTCCATCACCTGCGGCGTATAGTCGAGCATGGCGGACACGATGGAGCCGCCCTGGCTCAGCGGTACAAGATTGACCTTGCTGTGGCCGGTCTGGGCCTTGACAAGCTGAATAAAGTCATACAGCTCCTGTGCGAGATCCATGTGGTTGCCGAAGGAGTTATATTCAAAGTAATACAGATGATCGCGCGGCAGATCGGTCGGATACAGCTCAAACGGGATGTGATGATTCACAGTCTCCACCTCATAATCGCTGTACTGCGAATAAGGATAGGGGAACTTTTCGGTCATCACGTTGCCGATCGGGTGTGCCGTGTCGTCGCATTTGTTGGTGCTGAACGCCTCTTCGATCGCGTCGGCAAACGCGTCGGAAAAGCCCATGTCGCGCTGGGTAAACAGCGTCAGCAGCGCCGGGCCGAGCAGCTTTTGCAGCAGCTTGTCCGTTTGCAGATACGCCGGGAACGCGGCGATCTTGTTGCCGTTTTTGTCGAGCTTCGGCGTGCCGTCGTCGTTTGTTACAATCACGCTGGACTGGCCGAGTCCGGGCACGATGATTGTCGGATAAAACGGACAGTCGCCGCCGCAGGTTGTGACACGCTCTGCGGCAAAGGCCGGCACGGGCACCGCCGTCAGCAGCAACAGCAAACAGACAAGCAGCGCGAGCAGGCGGGTGGACGTTCGTTTCATAGGAACCACTCCTTTGGGATATATGATACCAAGATTGTAGCAAATTTCAACGGATGTTGCAAGACTTCTACCGCAATTTGAACAAAGAATGTATAAGAAAAAGCGGCCTGCCCGAAAAAGACGAACCGCTTTTGTGTATTTCCATATTATAACGCTTGCCGGATCGCCGGATACAGCTTGCGCCACTGCTGATACTTTGCTTCATACAGCGCAGTGAGCGCCGGTTCCGGTTCGATCGTTTGTTTGACGGCATAGATGGTTTGTTCCAGTGCATGATAGCCTTCTTCGTCCAGCACGCCCTTTGCCGCCAGCATCGCCGCGCCGAGCGACGCGCCTTCCTCGTGCACCGGCAGCGACAAGGTGATACCGAGCACGTTCGCCAATATCCGCAGCCACAGCGCGTCCTTGGCGCCGCCGCCGCAAACCGTTGCTGTCTGCACCGAAATCCCCATTTCACGGATCAGATCGATGTTGTGCCGCAGCGCGAACGAGACGCCCTCCAGCACCGCAAGGCTCATGTCGTCCTTGTCGGTCTGCAAGCTCATGCCATAAAACAATCCGCGGATCTCCGTGTCGTTGAGCGGCGAGCGTTCCCCCATCAGATAGGGGAGAAAGAAAACGTCGTTTTTGCCGAGCTTCTCCTGCTTTTTCAAAACGCTGTCAAACGTATCGCCGAGAATCTGTTTGACCCACCAGTTGGAACAAACGGCCGCCGACAGCATGCACGCCATCTGGTGATAGCTGCGCGACGCGCTGCAGAATGAATGGATCGCGTGGGCGCGGTCAAGCTGAAAGCTGTCGCTGACGCAAAAGACCGTGCCGCTGGTGCCGAGGGAAAGATTGCAGTCGCCGTCCTTGACCGCGCCGGTGCCGACCGCTGCCGCGGCGTTGTCGCCCGCGCCGATGATGACCGCCACATGTTCCATCCCAAGCTGCTGTGCAATCGCGGGCAGCAGCTCGCCGGCACATTCGTCGCTTTCCAGCACCTTCGGCAGCCACTGTTCGTCCACGCCGTATTGCTGCAAAATCTCCTTGGACCAGCAGCGGTTTGCAACGTCGAAATACAAGGTGCCCGACGCGTCGGACACGTCCGTACAGTATTTGCCCGTGAGCCGGAAGGCAAGATAATCCTTCGGCAGCAGCACGCGGCGAATGCGTGAAAACAGCGCCGGTTCGTGCGCTTTGACCCACAAAAGCTTCGGCAGCGTAAACCCGGCGAAGGCGATATTGCCGGTGTGATCGAGCAAAAAGTCGCGGTTTTCGTTGAGCATGGCGGTCTCTTCGCTGCTGCGGCCGTCGTTCCAAAGGATCGCCGGGCGGATCACCGCGTCGTTTTCGTCGAGCAGCACAAGGCCGTGCATCTGCCCGGAAAACGACAGCGCACGCACCTGCTTCGGGTCGATATCCGCGCAAAGGACTTGCAGCGCGGCATACGTCTGCGCATACCAGTCCTCGGGGTTTTGCTCGCTCCAGCCGGATTGCGGGAACGAGAGGGGATAGTCTTTGGTAACAGACGATACCACGGCGCCGTCGTCGCGCAGCAGCAGTGTTTTCACGCCGGAGGTGCCGAGATCGACGCCGATATAATAAGTCATTTGTTTCACCTCTGCATTTTTTCTTATTTCAAAGATACCATGCACCGCCGCAAAAATCAAGCCTTTTTTGCAAAGCCGCAAACCGGATTGCTGCACAGTCGGGGGAGAAGTGTCAATCTGCCGGAGAAAAACGGAAAAATGCTTGCAATCTTTTTCATAACGCTGTATAATAAATAAAAATATGCGCGTTTCCTCCTGGCTTCAGAAAAACGGAAATCGCACGGATAGGTGGAATGAAAGGACAATGAATTCCAAAAACATACTCTACATCGTAAAGCGTATTCTGCTGGCGCTGCTGACGGTCTGGGTCGTGATCACGATCACGTTCTTTGTTATGCACGCGGTGCCCGGCGGTCCGTTTTTGAGCGAAAAAGCGATGAGTGAATCGGCTGTCAAAGCGCTCGAAGCCAAATACGGCATGGATAAGCCGCTGATGACCCAGTACTTTACGTATCTCAAGGACGTTGTGACAAAGTTCGACTTCGGCCCGTCGATCAAACAGCGCGGCCGTATGGTGATCGACGTGATCGCCGACGGTATGCGCACAAGCGCAAAGCTCGGGTTGATCGCCGCATTTCTGGCACTGATCGTCGGCGTGGTGCTCGGCGCGGTGGCTGCCTTACGGCGCAACAAGATCGTCGACAAGATCATCATGGTGCTGACGACCGCCTTCGTGTCGATGCCGTCGTTTATCATGGGTGTGCTGCTGCTCATCGCGTTCGTTATCCGGCTGAAATGGCTGCCCGGCAACGGCGCCACGGCCGGCGGTCTGGTTTTGCCGATCATCACGCTCTCGCTCTATCCGATGGCATACATCACGCGTCTGACCCGCTCGTCGATGCTTGATGTGCTCGGTCAGGACTATATCCGCACCGCACGCGCCAAGGGTGTTTCCAAATGGAAGATCATTTTCGGCCACGCGATGAAGAATTCGCTGATCCCGGTCATCACCTATTTCGGCCCGATGATCGCCTATATCGTGACCGGCTCCATCGTTGTGGAACAGATCTACGCCGTGCCCGGTATCGGACGGTTCTTTGTGTCGAGCATCATCAACCGCGACTATCCCATGATTATGGGCACGACCATCATCCTTGCGATCCTCATCGTTGTGATGAACATGGTCAGCGACATTCTGTATAAGGTTGTCGATCCGCGGATCAAACTGGACTAAGGAGGGGATGAAACATGAAACATAAACCGTTTTCCATGCAGGTCAATCTCGACGATTTCATCCCTGCAACCGACGAAGAAAAAGCCTATATGGTGCAGATGCGCCCGTCCACCACGTTCTTTAAGGACGGCGTCAAGCGTCTTATCAAAAATAAGGTCGCGCTCGTCAGCTTTATCGTGATCGTTGTCATCACACTGTCCGCGATCCTCATCCCGATCTTCTGGCCCTACGGCTATGAACAGATGCTCGGCGTCACGCCCGGCAAACCCGTTGACGCGTCCTACAATAATTTGCCGCCGATGCACTACAGCACGGCGGAGCAGGCAAAGATCGACGCGGGCGAAAAGGTGTTCCCGCATCTGTTCGGCACAGATTCCTCCGGCCGCGACTATTTCATCCGCGTGGTCTACGGCACGCGCATTTCGCTGGCGGTCGGCTTCTTTGCCTCCATCATCGTGCTCATCATCGGCATCCTTGTCGGCTCCATCGCCGGTTATATCGGCGGCAAAGTGGACCTCATTATCATGCGGATCGTGGATATCATCTATTCGCTGCCCGACATGCTGATGGTGATTCTGCTCGCGTCTGTGCTGCGTCTGACGCTCAATCAGGCGCTGGCCGGTACGGCGCTGGAAAAGATCGGCTCGAATATCATCAGTCTGTTCATCGTGTTCGGTTTGCTCTACTGGGTCTCCATGTCGCGTCTGATCCGCGGCCAGATCCTGTCGCTGCGCGAACAGGAATACGTCCTTGCAGCGCAGGCCACTGGCGCCAAAAGCGGCTGGATCATCCGCAAGCACCTGATCCCGAACTGCATCAGCGTCGTGATCATTTCCACCGCACTGCAGATTCCGAACGCGATCTTTACCGAAAGCTATCTGTCGTTCCTCGGTCTCGGCGTCAATGCGCCGATGCCGTCACTCGGCTCGCTGGCGTCTGATGCGCTCAACGGTATCAGCACCTACGCCTACCGTCTTGTCATCCCGGCCATCGTGATCTCGCTGATCGTGCTGTCGCTGAATCTGTTTGGCGACGGACTGCGCGACGCGTTCGATCCGAAGCTGAACGCGTAACGGAGGTGTGAGTATGAGTCTTTTGGAAGTCAGAAATCTGCATACCTCGTTCTTCACCGACGCCGGTGAAGTGCGCGCCGTCAACGGCATTTCGTTTAATCTCGACCGCGGCAAAGTGCTCGGCATCGTGGGCGAATCCGGTTCAGGCAAATCCGTCACGGCCTATTCCATTATGCAGATCCTTGCCGAAACGGGCAAGATCGTGGACGGCTCCATCAAGCTGGACGGCCAGGAGCTTGTCGGTGCGGGCGAAAAGGTCATGCGCACCGTGCGCGGCAACAAAATTTCGATCATTTTCCAGGATCCTATGACCTCGCTGAACCCGACCTATACGATCGGCCATCAGCTTATGGAAGCGATCATGCTGCACACCGACCGCGACAAAAAGCAGGCGTATGAACGCGCGGTGGAAATGCTGCGGCTGGTCAACGTCAACGATCCGGAAAAGCGGATGAAGCAATATCCCCACGAGCATTCCGGCGGCATGCGCCAGCGCGTGATGATTGCCATGGCGCTCGCATGCGAACCCGATATCCTGATCGCCGACGAGCCGACCACGGCGCTCGACGTGACGATTCAGGCGCAGATTCTCGAATTGATGCAAAGTCTGCAAAAAGAGCTCGGCATGGCCATCATCATGATTACCCACGACCTCGGCGTTGTGGCGCAGATGTGTGACGAAGTGATCGTCATGTATGCCGGCTCCATCTGCGAGCAGGGGACGGCGGACGAGATTTTCTACAATCCCTGCCACGAATACACCAAGGGTCTGATGCGCTCGATTCCGAGTGTGGACAACACCGGCGAAAAGCTGCAGCCGATCTCCGGCACGCCGATCGACCTTTTGAATATGCCGAAGGGCTGTCCGTTTGCGCCGCGCTGCGACAACGCGATGAAGATCTGCATCCGTGAACGGTGCGAACGCATGGAGATCAATGAAAACCATGCGGCGGCCTGCTGGATGAATGTGAAAAACGGCCTTGCCGAAGTGCAGGACGAAAAGGAGGCGACCGAGTGATGGCAGACAACAACACACCGCTGGTCGACATCCGGCATTTAAAAGAATACTTCAACATCAACGTCGGCCCGTTCCAGACAAAGCCGCTCAAGGCGGTGGACGACGTGTCGTTCACGATCCAAAAGGGCGAAACGCTCGGTTTGGTCGGCGAATCCGGCTGCGGCAAAACGACCGTCGGCCGCACGATATTGCAGCTTTATAAACCCACGGGCGGCGAGATCTACTACGACGGCAAACCGGTCAAGACCAAAGCCGACCTCAAGAAGTTCCGCACCAAGGCGACCATGGTGTTCCAGGACCCGTATTCTTCGCTGAACCCGCGCATGACGGTGTCCGATATCATTGCAGAACCGCTTGATGTGCATAAGCTTTACAAGACCAAAGAGGAGCGCCGCGATCGCATCCTTGAACTGATGAACTACGTCGGCCTCAACAGCGAACACGCGTCGCGCTATGCGCACGAGTTTTCCGGCGGTCAGCGCCAGCGCATCGGCATTGCCCGCGCGCTCGCCGTCAATCCGGAATTCATCGTCTGCGACGAGCCGGTGTCCGCGCTGGACGTGTCGATCCAGGCGCAGGTTATCAATATGTTTGACGAGCTGCAGGACAAACTGGGTCTGACCTATCTGTTCATCGCGCACGATCTTTTGGTCGTCCGTCATATCAGCGACCGCATCGCCGTGATGTATCTGGGTAAAATGGTCGAGCTCGCCGACGCAAAGGAGATCTACGACCATCCCTTGCACCCGTATTCCAAATCGCTGATTTCAGCCGTGCCGGTGCCCGACCCGAACATCGCCCGCGCCAACCAGCGCATTGTGCTCAAGGGCGATATCCCGTCGCCGCTCAACGCGCCGTCCGGCTGTCCGTTCCGCACCCGCTGCCAGTACGCGTGCGACAAGTGCGCCGAAAGCATGCCGGAATTCAAAGAGGTTTCGTCCGGTCACTTCGTTGCGTGCCACCGCACAGCGGAGATCAACTGACGAACCGTAAACGTAAAAAACCCGGCAAAACCGGGCAAAATAAAAGGAGGATTTTCCTATGAAAAAACTGTTAGCAGTGCTTCTGACGCTGGCAATGGTCGTAACTTTGTTTGCGGCTTGCGGCGACAAGAAGCCCGCCGATGCCGCGAGCGAGATCAACGTCTGCATCGCGTCGGAACCCGACACGATTGACCCGGCGCTCAACTCCGCGGTTGACGGCGCAACTCTCATTGCGCACCTGTTCTCCGGCCTTGCAAAATGGGCGCAGGATGAAAATGGCAACCTGATTATCGTTGCCGACGCGGCGCAGGAACTGACCGAAGGCGTGAAGAACGATGATGGCACCATCACCTATACCTACACGCTGCGCGACGGTCTGACCTGGTCCGACGGCCAGCCTTTGACCGCACAGGACTTCGTTTATTCCTGGAACCGTGCCTGCTCGCTGGAACTCGGCGCTGACTACGGCTATATGCTTGAAATCGTGGACGGCTACGAAGCCACCCAGGACGAAAACCAGCCGGATGCCAAGCTGAACGCGAAAGCGATCGACGACAAGACCATCGAAGTCACCCTGACGACCGACGTTCCGTATTGGAACGAGCTGCTTGCGTTCCCCAGCTACTTCCCCGTGCGTGAAGATGTTGTTGCCAACGAAAGCTGGGCAACCGATCCCGCAACTTATATCTGCAACGGCGCTTATAAGATGACCGATTGGAAACACAACAGCGTGATCACCCTTGAAAAGAACGAGAACTACTATGATGCTGACAAGGTCACGATGGACAAGATCAACTTCTATCTGTCTGACGACGCCAACAACATGCTTGCCAACTTCAAGAACGGCGACTGGAAACTGATCGACGATGTGCCGACCAACGAAATCGCCACTCTGAAGACCGAATATCCCGACGAATTCAAGGTTGTCGGCCAGATCGGTACCTACTATGTCTGCTGGAACATCAACGAAGACATCCTGCCCGCCGGCTCCGATTTGGAAGGCGCTGAGGCAGAAGCCGCGAAGGAAGAAATCCGCAACGCGATCAGCCTGCTGTTCGACCGCAATTACATCGTTGACGAGATCGCACAGGGCGGCCAGGTTCCGGCTTCCTCCTTCGTCGCCATGGGTCTGACCGATGCTGACGGCAGCACCGAGTTCTATAAGAACGCCGGTCCGAACGCTGATTTCGACGGTTACTACAACGTCGCTGCCGACGCACAGGAAAGCAACTACAACGCCGCGATCGAAGTGCTCAAGAAGTACTATGATTACGACGAAGCGACCGGCAAGTTCACCAACTTCCCGAGCTTGACCTATCTGTATAACACCAGCGAAGGCCACAAGGCCATCGGTGAATACCTGCAGAGCGCACTCGACGGTGTGGGCATCTCCATCCAGCTTGAAAACCAGGAATGGAACACCTTCCTGAACACCCGTAAGGACGGTAACTTCTCCATCGCCCGTAACGGCTGGCTTGCGGACTACAACGATCCCATCTCCTTCCTTGACATGTGGACCTCCGCTTCCGGCAACAACGACGTTCAGTACGGCAAGGGTGCCAACAAGGATCTCAAACACTACAGCCTTGACCTCACCCCGTACGGCGTAGACGTGAAGGTTGAAAACGGTACCTGGGCAGAAACTTATGACGTGCTGATCAGCACCATCAAGACCTGCAACGATACCGAAGTGCGCTATCAGCTGATGCACGTTGCGGAAGACATGCTCATGGCAACAGGCTGCCTGTGCCCGCTGTACTACTACACCGATCTGTTCATGATCAGCAAGGACGTTCATGGCTTCTTCTCCAACCCGCTCGGCTACAAGTACTTCATGTACACCACTATCGGCTAAGCTTTATCCGAAAGACCACCGGCTTTTGGCCGGTGGTTTTTTTTTTGCGTTTTTGTGTTCCCGGCGCATTGCTTGCGATTCGATCCAAAATCTGATTCTTTTCGAGAAATATTTTGTTGTATTTCACGGATTTTTCCGATACAAAATATTGACATCTTTTGCATTTTAAGGTATGATAAGAGATACAACATAGTGATGTGAATTTCGGAGAAAAACAACTATGGGGAAAACATTTTCTGAAAAGGAGCAACACACATGGACAAATTGATCTACATTATCCCTGCCGTCAGTGTGCTCGGTCTGCTGTTTGCACTCATTCTTGCAATGCGCGTGAAAAAACAGGACCCGGGTACCGATCGTATGAAAGAGATCGCTGCTTCGATCCACGAAGGCGCTACCGCGTTTTTGTTTTCGGAATATAAGATCATCGTGATCTTCGTTGCGGTCATCTTTCTTGCCATCGGCTTTGGCATCGGCAACTGGCTGGAGGCGGTCTGCTTTTTAGTCGGCGCGCTGTTCTCCGTAGCGGCAGGATTTTTCGGTATGCAGGTGGCAACGCTTGCCAACGTGCGCACCGCCAACGCCGCCAAGGAAAAGGGTATGGCTAAAGCGCTTTCCGTCGCGTTTTCCGGCGGCGCTGTCATGGGCCTTTGCGTGGCAGGCTTCGGTCTGCTCGGCATCTCCGCGATCTATGCGATCACAAAGAACGCGGACGTGCTCTTCGGTTTTTCGCTCGGCGCTTCCTCCATCGCGCTGTTTGCCCGTGTCGGCGGCGGTATCTATACCAAAGCGGCTGACGTCGGCGCAGACCTTGTGGGTAAAGTGGAAGCCGGCATCCCCGAAGACGATCCGCGCAACCCGGCTGTGGTTGCCGATAACGTGGGCGACAACGTCGGCGACGTGGCAGGCATGGGCGCCGATCTGTTTGAAAGCTACGGTGGCGCAGTGATCTCCGCCATGACGCTCGGCCTTGCGTTTACCAAAAACATGCCCGGCAAAGAGATCTACGGTCTGCTGTTCCCGCTGTGCATCGCGGCGATCGGTTTGCTGTCCTCCATCATCGGTACCTTCTTTGTCCGCGGCGACAAGAACCCGGCAAAATCGCTGAAGGTCGGCACCTATGTCGCTTCCGCTGCTGTGCTTGTAGCGGCGCTTGTGCTCAGCTATGTGATGTTCGGCTCGGTCTATTTCGGTGTGACCATCGTTGCCGGTCTGATTGTCGGCGTGCTGATCGGTCAGTTCACCGAGGTCTATACCTCCGACGCCTATAAATCCGTCAAAAAGATTGCCAAACAGTCCGAAACCGGCTCCGCCACCAACATCATCTCCGGTATTGCGGTCGGCTTCCAGTCCACGGCTGTCACCATCGTGCTGATTTGCATCGGCATCTTCATCTCGTTCTTCTTCGGCTCCAAGGCCGGTCTCAACGGCGGCATCTACGGCATCGCGCTTGCGGCTGTCGGTATGCTTTCCACCACCGGCATCACCGTTGCGGTTGACGCCTACGGCCCGATCGCCGACAACGCCGGCGGCATCGCCGAAATGAGCGGGCTTGACAAATCCGTCCGCAGCATCACCGACAAGCTCGACTCCGTCGGCAACACCACTGCCGCTATGGGCAAGGGCTTTGCCATCGGTTCCGCGGCGCTCACCGCGCTGGCGCTGTTCTTCTCCTACAGAGACGCTGTGTCGCTGCAAAACATCGACATCCTCGATTATTCGGTCGTCATCGGCCTTTTGATCGGCGGTATGCTGCCGTTCATCTTCTCCGCATTCACCATGGAATCCGTGTCCAAAGCGGCCTATCAGATGATTGCCGAAGTGCGCCGTCAGTTCCGCGAGATCCCGGGCATTCTGGAGGGCACGGGCAAACCGGATTACAAAACCTGCGTTGCCATTTCGACCAAGGCTTCTCTGCGTGAAATGATCGTTCCCGGTATTCTCGCCGTTGCGGTGCCGATCCTTGTCGGCTGTTTGCTCGGCATCAACGCGCTCGGCGGTCTGCTTGCCGGTTCGCTCGTCACGGGCGTGCTGCTCGCCATCTTTATGTCCAACGCCGGCGGCGCCTGGGACAACGCGAAAAAGTACATTGAAACCGGCAACCACGGCGGCAAGGGCAGCGAAAGCCACAAGGCGGCCGTTGTCGGCGACACCGTCGGCGACCCGTTCAAGGATACGTCCGGCCCGTCCATCAACATCCTCATTAAGCTGATGACCATCGTCTCGCTTGTGTTCGCGCCGATTTTCCTCAAGATCGGCGAAGGCGCCGGCCTCATCGAATGGCTCGCGCAAAGATAACGAACAACGCATATCGCCCCTGCAAAGGGGCGATTTTTCTATTTGGAAAAAGATCAATCTGCACAGCAAAACCGATTGTTTTTCTTCACGGTTTGCTGTATAATAGAAAGAGAGAAACCTAGAAGGCAGGTAGAGGACATGCTTCGCAAAATTTGGAAAAACAGCATTCTTCGCACGATTCTTGAATTTATCGGCATCGCCGCCGGCGCCGTGATTGCGGCGTTTGCGATTGAAGAATTTCTTGTGCCGTGTACCATTCTGGACGGCGGCGTGGTCGGCATCGGCATCATGGTCAGCTCGCTGACAAAAATTCCGCTCGGCTTACTCACGGTCGTTTTGAACGTGCCGTTTCTGCTGATCGGTTCGCGCAAGATGGGCAAACTCTTTATTGCAAAATCCGCGTTCGGCATGGCGGTGTTTTCCGCGTTTTTACAGCTCTTCGCTCCGATGAAAGACGTGACGGACGAATATCTGCTGGCGGTCTGCTTCGGCGGCGTGCTGCTGGGCGTCGGCGTGGGACTGGTGATCCGCTGCGGCGGCTGTCTCGACGGTACGGAGACGGTGGCGATCATGCTCAACAAACGCTTTAAGCTCCCGGTCGGGCGGATCGTTTTGGCGTTCAACATCGTGATCTTTGTCGTCGCCGGTTTCCTGTTCGGGTTTGACCGCGCAATGTACAGCCTGTTGACCTATTTCATCACGTCGAAGGTGCTCGACATCATTGAAAACGGCATCGATCAGGCGAAGGCCGCCATGATTATCACCGAAGACGCCAAGGAGATTTCCGAACAGATCTACAAACGGCTCGGCAGAACGGTCACGCTGATGGAAGGCGAGGGACTTGTCAGCGGCAAAAAGATCGTGCTGTACTGTGTGCTGACCCGCTTCGAAATCCACGAGCTGCGCGAGATCATTGACAAAGCGGATTCCTCCGCGTTTATTGCGATCAGCGACGTGTCGGAGATCATCGGCACGCACATGAAAAAGACGATCGCGCTGGAAAAGGACGATTAACAGCATCATATAAAAAGAAAGTCGCCAAAGCGGCGACTTCTTTTTGTTGGTTTTATTTGCTCTTGTTTTCGTAGGATTCAACCATCTTCTTGACCATCTGGCCACCGATGGAGCCGGCTTCTCTTGCGGTCAGGTCACCGTTGTAACCGGACTTCAGGTTCACGCCGACTTCGGAAGCGGCCTCCATCTTGAACTGATCGAGACTCTTGCTGTTCTTCTTTGCCATTTCTTTTCCACTCCTTTGCTGCGTTTTGTTGCCGAACGCAGAGTTGTTTGCGCGGCGGCAATTCGCGTTTGCCTTCATAGTTTGGCTTGCCTGCACCGATTTATAGCCGGTAAATGATTCCGCAACGGAAGATTGCTCGCTTGACAGAATCCGGCTGCAATGGTACAATAGGTGCACTGATTTTCTTTGGAGGTAGTATTCATGAAACTTGCAATCGGAAGCGATAAATCCGGCTTCAATCTGAAAGAAAGCATCAAGGCATATCTTGCCGAAAACAATATCGAAGTGGACGATCTCGGCACAACCGACCTCGACCATGTCAAGCCCTATTACGTCGTGGCGTCTACTGTTGCGCCGCTGGTGCAAAACGGTACTTATGACAAGGCGATCCTCATCTGCGGCACCGGCGCCGGCGTCAGCGTCGTTGCCAACAAATTCAAGGGCGTCTATGCCGTTGCGTGCGAAAGCCTGTATGCCGCCAAAATGTGCCGCGCCATCAACGACGCCAACATCATGTGCATGGGCGGCTGGATCGTTGCGCCGGAAATGGGCATCGAAATGACCAAAGCGTTCCTCGGCACCGATTTTTTGCAGGATCTCGAAGAGTGGCGTCAGGCGTTTTTGACAAACGCAAAGTGCGAAGTGCGCGGCGTGGAGGACAAAATCTATGATTGAGCCGTTTCTCTATGACCTGCCCACCAAAATCTATTTCGGCTTCGGCAAGCTCAACGAGCTGCCGGCGCTGCTGAAAGACTGCGGGGTGCAGCGTGCCGTGCTCGTGTGCGACCGCTTTTTTGCCGAAAAAGGCGAAGCGCTGCGTCAGTCGGCGCCGCAGATTGCCGCCGTGTTTTCCGACGTGGAACCGAACCCGCAGCTTTCCGGTGTAAAAGAGACGGCGCGTCTTGTGAAGGAAACCGCTGCCGATACCGTGATCGCCCTTGGCGGCGGCAGCTCGATCGACACGGCAAAATATGCCGCGGCCGTCGCGTGCAGCGATCTTTCCTCGGAGGAGCATTTCAACGGCGTGCCGCTGACCGCGGCGAAAAAGATCATTGCCATCCCCACGACCGCCGGCACCGGCAGTGAGGTGACCAGCGTGTCCGTCATCAGCCGGGGCAACGACAAAAAGACAACGCACAACCCGGTGTTCCAGCCGACGGCCTGCATCGTGGACCCGGCGCTGACGATGACCGTACCCGCGAGAACCACGCTCATCACCGGCCTTGACGCGTTTACCCACGCGATCGAAGCGTTTTGGAGCGTGCGCCACAGCGCGCTGACCGACGCGCTGGCCACCGAGGCGCTGCGGGTCATAATAGCAAATCTCGAAGCGTCGTTTACCGAAGCGACAAAGGAATCGCGTACCGCCATGGCCTACGGCTCGCTGCTTGCCGGTCTCGCGTTTTCCAACGCCAAAACCGCCGGCTGCCACGCGTGCTCCTATCCGCTGTCGATGTATCACCATTTGCCGCACGGGGAAGCGTGCGCGTTCACGCTGGACAGCTTTATCCGTCTGAACGCCGACGACCGGCTGGAATCGCTCGCCAAAACGCTCGGCTTTGCAGACTGCGATGCACTCGCCGATGAGATCTACCGTCTCAAAGTCAAGGGCGGGCTGCGTGTCCGCTTTGCCGATTGCGACGGCGAACTTGATCTCAACCGGCTTGCAACGGAGAGCGCCGAACACATGCTGATGCGAAACAACCCCGTGCAGCTTTCCGTGGACGAACTCAAAGCGATGTTTGCGGCGTTGAAATAAATCTGTATCCAAAACCGGACGGCTTTCTGCGGTCCGGTTTGTTGTTTATATGGGACGGTTTTTTTATGTCAGCGCTTGCCTTTTTTTGTGCAGTATGATACAATAAATTGAATCAATCCGATAAGGAGGATGAACATATATGGCAAAGAGAACATCTCAGTGGTACAAGGATTTATCTGTTTATCAGATCTGGCCGCGTTCGTTCTGCGACGGCAACGGCGACGGCATCGGCGATCTGGAGGGCGTGCTTTCCAAACTCGATTATATCAAGAGCCTGGGCGTCGACGCGATCTGGTTTTCGCCGCTGTATCCGTCACCCAACGCGGACTACGGCTATGACATTGCGGACTACACCGATATTTCCTCGGACTACGGTACGCTCGAACTGTTTAAAAAGGTGCTCGACGAAGCGCATAAACGCGGTCTTAAGATCATCATGGACCTCGTGATCAACCACACCTCCGATCACCATAAATGGTTCCTTGAAAGCAAAAAAGGCCCCGACAACCCGTATCACGATTACTACATCTGGCGCAAGGGCCGCAACGGCGGCAAAAAACCGCCCAACAACTGGCTGTCCACCTTCCAGGGCGGCGCGTGGGAGTATGTGCCGGAGATTGACGAATACTATCTGCATGTGTTTGCCAAGGGTCAGCCCGACCTCAATATGGACAACCCGAAGGTGCGCGAAGAAGTCAAAAAGATCATCCGCTTCTGGCTCGACCTCGGTGTGGACGGTTTCCGTGAGGACGTCATCACGTTCATCTCCAAAAAAGAAGGTCTGCCCAACGGCTTCCCGCTGCCCACGGCGACCGGCATCGAACACTATATGAACGGTCCGCATCTGCGCGAATACCTTGAGGAGTTCCGCGCGGTCCAGATGGAATATGACTGCTTCACGGTCGGCGAAGCGCCAATGATGACGCCGAAGCGCGCCCTCAAGTTTATCAAGGAGGACGAAAATCCTGTACTCGACATGATGTTCCATTTCCAGCACATGAACGCAGACAACATCATGACCAACTTTATCCGCACGCCGTTCCGTCCGGGCTATCTCAAAAAGGTCTATAACAACTGGCAGACCAAGCTCTACGGCAAAGCGTGGAACGCGCTGTATCTGGAAAACCACGACCAGCCGCGTGTGATTTCGCGCTACGGCAGTGAAAAATACCGCGTGGAAAGCGGCAAAATGCTCGCCACGATGTATATCTGCCAGAGCGGCACGCCGTTCATTTATCAGGGGCAGGAGATCGGTATGACGAATATCCATCTCGACTCCATCGACCGTTTCCCCGACGTGTCGTCGGTCAACACCTATGCGTTGATGAAGAGCTTGCATCTGCCGGAAAAATTCATCATGAGCCTCATCAACTACGGCGCTCGAGACAACGGCAGAACGCCTGTCCAATGGTCGGGCGCAAAGAACGCCGGCTTTACCACGGCCGACAAGCCCTGGTTCGAAGTGAACCCGAACTATCCCGAAATCAATGTCGAGGCCGCAGAGGCGGACCCGAACTCGATTTTGCATTTCTATCGCAAGCTGCTCAAATTCCGCAAGGAAAACGAGATTGTGCGCTACGGCGATTTCCGCATGCTCAAAACCGACCGTAAGCTGTTCGCCTATATCCGCCGCTATCAGGGCCAGAAGCTGCTGGTCGTCTGTTCGTTTGCAGAACAGGAAATGAATTTCCGCCTGCCGGAAAGCGAATTCGATATGAGCAAGGCCGAACTGGTGCTTTCCAACTACGATTTCAACCAGGTCATCCACAACGGCTTCTTCACCCGTCCTTATGAGACGCGCGTGTATCTGCTCAAATAAACGCGGAGGACAAGGATGAAAAAAGCGATTTGTCTGCTGCTGGCCGTCGTGCTGTGTTTGTCAATGGCGGCCTGCGGCAGCCCCAAAGATTATGTGCTCACGGAAGACACGTTCTTTCTTGTGATGACCAACATGCAGTATTATCCAGAACAGTACATCGGTTCCAATCTGGAGCTCGATGTGTTCACCTATCTGCTGGAGGACGTGAACGGGCAGCAATATCTGTGCGGCGTGCGCAAATGCTCGGCGGAATTCGGCTGTGTTTGCGGCAACGACACGGTGATCGGTTTTATTCTGAACAGCGACGAAGAACTGCCCGCGCCGCGCAACCAGAGCGAAAACAGTGTCGAAAAAACGTGGGTACACCTCACCGGTCAGCTCGCGTCCGCCGAAAAGCAGGACATCGAGATCCACTCCTATCTGCCCGATGGAAGCGTTGATCCGAACAAGACCGAAACAGTGTCGTTCCTGCATTTCAACGTATCGTCCTGTGACCTGATCGAAGATTATCAGAACCTGCAGTATTATGTGACAAAATAAGACGAGGAGGCTGTTTCATGGCGCAATCCAAAACCCAAACGACAAAACAGGCGCGTGCTTTGCGTGCGAAAAAACAAAAGATTCTGATCTTCCCGAAGATCGGCAGCGCGCTCAACGCGGTGGTGCTGCTGCTGTGCTTTTTGCCGTTTGTCGGCATCTATAACACCGATATCCCCGGCATCGAGATTCAGGTCAACGGCTGGAACGCGCTGTTCTGCGGCCTTTCCGGCAACTATACAGCCACCGGCGCGCTGTATGGCAACATGGACATCTTCAACTATTACGCCGCCGACGCGTGCCACGGACTCGGCCTTTGGGGCATGATTGCCATGCTGGTGCTCGTTGTCGCCTTTGCCGTTACACTGGCCGCCGCCATCGGCAAACAGCCGGTGCTGTGTATCTGCGCGTTTGTGCTCGATCTTGCCGGCTTTGTGTTTTTAGTCCTTGCGTACCGCAGCGGTATGGCGGTTGCACAGTCGAACATCATCGAAGTGTATTGCCAAAGCAACCCGGCCTGCTCCGTGGAATCCTATGCCACGATCCCGGCAGTGCTGATGATCGCCAACATTGTGCTGCACGGCATTGCCGCCGTCAAGGCGCTCAAGCTCAAAAAATAAACCAATCGGCGGCTGCGGGGCAATGCCTGCGGCCGCTATCATTTAAAAGAGGAGATCCGCATGACGAAAAAACAAAAGCGCACGTTCTTTCTGGTACTCACGGGTGTGCTGACTTTGCTGGTGCTCGGTGCGTCGGATATCTTTTTGTTCCCTGCCATCGAACGCACCACAAAGGGGATCCGCGCGTTTGATCTTAACGCGCTCGGTCTGTCGTTTGCCGACGCCAAACAGTTTGTCCGTCTTTTGAGTGAAGAGGGGAGAAAGCTCTATCTTTATGCCGAGCTGCCGCTCGACTGTGCGTTCCCGGTTTGCTATACGCCGTTTTTTGCCCTGTCTTTACAGTCGCTGCGCAAAAAGAAAGGACTGGTTTTTGCGCTGCCGTTTTTACTGGCCGCGTTCGATTATTTTGAAAACGGCTGCACGGCCTATCTTTTGACCCATCCGGCGTTTACGCAGACGGCCGCTTTGGTTGCCCGCACGGCAACGATTGGGAAAAGCGCATTGATGTATCTCACGATCGGAATCCTGCTTTACAACCTTTTGAAAAAGTTTTTGAAAAAAAGAAAAAAATTCTGAAAAAGGCTTGCAAAATAAAAAGGAATCGTATATAATATGTCAAGTGCTTGGGCCTGTAGCTCAGTTGGGAGAGCGTTCGGTTCGCATCCGAGAGGTCGAGAGTTCGAATCTCTTCAGGTCCACCAAACAAGAAACCCCTTGATTTCAAGGGGTTTCGCGTTTTTTCGGGAGGTGTCTAACGGATGAAGCGGGAGCTGGAACACTTTTTCATCGGCGAATCTTACGGCGGCAATCAGGACTGGTTTCCGACCTTTATGATGCGCGTCGGCGGCTGCGGCGCCGAAACCGCCTGCGATTCCAGCGTCTATTTTGCCCTGCACCGCGGTCTCAGGAAGATTGCACCCGAAAACTGCGCCGCGTTGACAAAGCAGGCGTATATCGACTTTGCCTATGAGATGAAGCCCTATCTGTCTCCGCGCATGTCCGGGATCGACCGGCTGGAGATCTATATCGACGGCTACGCGCAGTTTTTGCGCGACAGGGGAGAAACAAGGCTGACGATGGAGCCGCTGGACGGTCATACACCGTTTGACGCCGCAAAGCAGGCGGTCAAGCAGCAGATCGACGCCGGTCTGCCGATTCCGACGCTCATTTTGCGCCACCGCGACAAGGCCTTCGAAGACTATGTGTGGCACTGGTTTTTGCTCAACGGTTATGATGAACGGGAAAACGGCTTTTTCGTCAAAGCCGTGACCTACAGCGAATTTGAATGGCTGGATTTTGAAAAGCTCTGGAACACCGGCTATGACCAGCGCGGCGGTCTGGTATTGTATCATCTGCAATAAAAAACAAGCGGTGCGTCGGCATCGCTTGTCTTTTTGTAAAATGGTTTATTCGATCATCTGTGCAAATTCCGCTTCCGAAATCACCGGAACGCCGAGATCGTTTGCCTTTTGCAATTTGCTGCCCGCGTCCTCACCGGCGAGCACATAGGTCGTTTTTTTGGACACGGACGATGCCGTTTTGCCGCCGCGCGCTTCAATGATCGCCGACGCCTCCTTGCGTGTGAACTGCGACAGCGTGCCGGTGAGCACGAAGGTCTGTCCGGCAAAGCGGTCGTCCACAACCTCCGACTGCGACTGCATGTTGAGCCCGCTTTCTTTGAGCCGTTCGATCAGTTCGCGTGACGCGTCCAGCGAAAAGAAATCGACCACACTTTTTGCCATGATCGCGCCGAAGCCGTCGATGGCGAGGATCTCGTCTTCACTCGCCGCCATGATGGCGTCCATGGAGCCGAAATGTCTGGCGAGAAGCGCGCCGGCCTTCTGGCCGATATGGCGGATGCCCAGCGCAAACAGCAGGCGGGACAGGTCGTTTTGCTTCGCTTTTTCGGCTGCAGCCAGCAGGTTTTCCGCGCTCTTTTCGCCCATACGGTCGATATCGGCGATATCCTGCTTTTTGAGATGGAACAGATCGTCCGCCGTGTGGACGAGCCCTTTTTCCACAAAGACCTCCAGCACCGCTTCGCCCATGCCCTCGATATCCATCGCGTCACGTGAGCAGAAGTGGATTAGCGTGCGCAAAAGCTGGCTCGGGCAGTCGGGATTGACACAGCGGATGGCGGCTTCGTCTGCTTCACGCACGACCGGCTCGCCGCACGACGGGCAGATCTGCGGCATCTGGTACGGCTCAGCGTTTTCGCTGTGGCGTACCACGGCCACCACCTCCGGGATGATGTCGCCGGCCTTGCGGATGCGCACTGTGTCGCCGATGCGGATATCCTTTTCAGCGATGAAATCCTGATTATGCAGCGTGGCGCGGCTGACCGTGGAGCCGGCAAGCAGCGTCGGTTCAAATACGCCGGTCGGCGTCAGAACGCCCGTGCGGCCGACATTGATCTCGATATCGAGCAGCGTGGTTTCTTTTTCTTCGGGCGGATATTTGAACGCGATGGCCCATTTCGGGAATTTTGATGTGGAGCCGAGCACGTCACGCTGGGCGAAATCGTCCACCTTGATGACAGCGCCGTCAATGTCAAACGGCAGCGATCCGCGCCTTTCCCCGATGCGCGCGATCTCCTGCAGTGCCTCGTCGATGCTTTTGCACGGCGTATAGAACGGCACGGTGGTAAACCCGAGCGTGCGCAGATAGTCAAGCGACTGTTTGTGCCCGGTGAGCGTTTCGCCGTCGATCTGCTGCACGTTGAACACAAAGA
>CADABX010000020.1 GCA_902786285.1 Oscillospiraceae bacterium
GATAGCTTCTTGGCATAAAAATTCCTCCTATGATACTTTCTTCCATTGTATCATAGGAGGTCTCTTTTTTCTATTGTCCGTTTTTACTGGACTTGTTCATTTATTTATTTTCAGTTTTGTGTATGCAGGACCGTTGCGCCGCGTTCGAGCGATACAACGCCCGTGCGGCACATTTCGATGATGCCGATGGGCTTGACCACATCGATGAACGCCTGGATCTTGAGCGGCTCGCCGGTGACTTCGATCACCATGGCGTCGACGGAATAGTCAATGATCTTGCCGCGGTAAACGTCGGCGGCAGCCATGATCTCGCTGCGCGTTTCGGGATGATTCGGCACTTTGACAAGCAGCAACTCGCGTTCCACATTCTGCTCTTTTTCAAGCAGCTTGACCTCCTTGACGTTATGCAGCTTTTTAAGCTGGTTAATCAGTTGTTCGCGCGCGTAGTCGTCGCCGTTGAGGGTGATGGTCATGCGCGAATAGGCCGGGTCCTCCGTTTCGCCCACGGTCAGGGAATCGATGTTGAACCCTTTACGCATAAACAGGCCGGCCACACGGGTCAGCACGCCGTATTTGTTTTCCACATACACCGCAATCACACTTCTCATGACAGTTCCTCCTGTGATAAATCTGTAATCAGTTCGTCAACCGCACCGCCCGGCAGCCGCATGGGCAGCACAGGTTCGTCGATGTCGATCGGTACCTCGATGAGGGTCGGGCCGTCAGCCTGCAGCGCGGTTTTAAGCGCCGCACGGAAGGCATCGAGATCCGTGACGCGCTGCGCGTTGGCGCCGAAGGCTTCGGCGACCCGGACAAAATCCGTTTGACGGTTGAGTGTTGTTTCGGCATAGCGCCGGTTGAAAAACAGGCGCTGCGTCTGGCGTACCAAGCCGAGCGTGCCGTTGTTGAACAGGACGATGACGACCGGCACGCCGTAGGTGACAGCGGTTGCAAGCTCCGTCAGATTCATGCCGAAGCTGCCGTCGCCGGTGACAAGGATCGCGCGGCAGCCGGTGCCGATGCTCGCACCGATCGCTGCGCCGAGGCCGAAGCCCATGGTGCCGAGGCCGCCGGAGGAGATGAATTTGCGCGGGCGGGAAAGGGCGATGGACTGCGCCGTCCACATCTGATGCTGGCCGACGTCGGTGGCGATGATCGTTTCGTCGTCCTTGCAATGGTTGATCACATCGATCAAAGCAGCCGGACTGCACGGCGACGTGCGAACAGCTCCGGCAGCTGCCTGCTGCGCTTTGAGCGACAAAAGTGTCTGCTGCCATTGCGGATGTGACTGCGGCGCCACAGCGTCGGCAATGGCAGACAGCGCCTCGGCGATATCGCCGATCATGCCGAGCTTGACCTTGACGTTTTTGTTGATTTCGGAAAGATCGGTGTCGAGCTGCAGGATCACGGCGTCTTTGCCAAACCGGTCGGTGTTGCCGGTGGCGCGGTCGGAAAAGCGCACGCCGATGCCGAAAATCAGATCAGCCTGCTGCATGGCAAGATTTGCCGCGAGCGCACCATGCATACCCTCCATGCCGAGGAACCGCGGCGCCCTGCGCGGGATGGCGGACAGGCCCATCAGCGAACAGCCGATGCAGGCGTCGAGCTTTTCGGCAAGCGCCAAGATCCGGTCGCCAAGGCCGCACGCCGCCGCACCGCCGCCGATATAAAGATAGGGCCGTTTGGCGTTTTGCAGCAGGGCGACCGCCTGCTTGATCTGATCGTCCGGTACTTTCGGTGTCGCGAACGGTTCCACGACCGGCTGCGGTTCATAGACGCAGTCGGCCAGCTGGATATCCTTTGGAATATCGATCAACACCGGGCCCGGCCGGCCGCTTTTTGCAATTTGGAACGCTTCGCGGATGGTGTCCGCCAGTTCGTTCACATCCTGTACGAAATAGTTATGCTTGGTGATCGGCAGCGTGATGCCGGTAATATTGATCTCCTGAAACGCGTCCTTGCCGATCAGTCGGGTCGGCACGTTGCCCGTGATGGCGACGAGCGGGACGGAATCGAGCATTGCGGTTGCAAGGCCGGTTACAAGATTGGTTGCGCCCGGGCCGCTGGTTGCCATAACAACGCCGACCCTGCCCGTTGCACGGGCATAGCCATCCGCGGCGTGCGCGGCGCCCTGTTCATGCGCCGTCAAAACATGTCGGATCCTGTCCCGGGACTGATACAGCGCATCGTACAGATCGACGACCATGCCGCCCGGATAGCCGAACACAGTCTGCACGCCCTGCTCAATCAGGACCTGCACCGTCAGCTGCGCGCCGTTGATGGTATTCTTTTTCTTTCTGGCCATGGTCATCCCTTCCTGTTGCTTAAAGAAAAAACGCTTCCGTCTCCAAAGAGACGAAAGCGTCGGCTTCCGCGGTACCACTCTTTTTCATACGATGTTTGTCGTACGCCCTCACGGCTTTTCGCCGCTGCTCTGTAACGGGAGAACCCGTTTGCGGCTACTCGGCGTTGCCGTTCCCCGCAACCGCTCCGCGGCGACCCGTGCGCATGTCCTTCATGCCTTGCAGCGACCGGCATGTCTCTGAAAAGGACTGCTGCGTACTCCTCCGCTTCCCAGCGTTTCATTACAAATTTTCATTATTATAGCACCGGGCAAAGGGGTTGTCAAGTTTGGCGGACCGTTTTTTGTTGCAAAATGATATTGATATCCGTCCGGATTTGTGATATATTAAGATTAATAAATGCATTTTGGAAAAACGGAGGACTTATCATGCTGCAATTCAAACGTTTACTCAGCGTTCTGCTGTGTTTCACACTGCTGTTTTCTTTCGCGGTGCTGCCCGTTTCCGCCGCCGAAACGGCCGAAGCGTGTCCGCAGATCTATGTGCACGGGTTTATGGGCTCGACGCTGCGCGAAAACAAAGACGACCCGAATTCCAAAGTGATCTGGCCGCCCGACGTCGACGCGATTTTAGCGGACGCCAAGGAACAGATCCCCACGCTGGTCGGCGCTTTGCTGGTCAACAACTGGCAGAAGTTCGGCGATATCGCGATTAATCTGGTCAAGCCTTATTTTGAACCGACCTATCTCGCCGACGACGGCACCTGCCCGAACGATTCCGGCGTCTATTTCCGCTATCCGCCGGCCTGGGCGATTCCGAAAAACGGACGCGTGGATTTCGATTACGACTGGCGGCTCGATCCGATGAAGGTGGCCGACGATCTGCACGCTTTCATCGAGTATGTGCGTACATCGACCGGCGCCGAAAAAGTCAACCTCTCCTGCCACAGTCTGGGCGGCGTGATCGTGCTGACCTATCTGTCCAAATACGGCCATGAGCATATCAAAGGCGTTTGCTTCAACACAACGGCGATCTTCGGCGAAACCTATACGGGCGATCTGATGCGCGGCGAAATCGTGTTTGACGCCGACGCGGTCGATTATTATCTGCGGTATGCGCTCGACAACAACGAGTATGAGGAATTGCTGACCGGTCTGATCTCGATGGCGAACAAGAGCGGGCTTCTGGATCTTCTTGCACGCAAGGGCAACGGCCTTGTTAAAAGCCAGAAGGAGCGCGTGATCCGCGAGGTGCTGCTGCCGATGTTCGGCAACTGGCTGACCATCTGGAGCATGATCCCCGATCAGGATATGCCGGACGCGCTGGAAAATGTGTTCAACGTCCTTTGCAAAGGCGAAGACCGCTCGGCGCTGCGCACCAAAGTGGACGCGTATAACTCCACGGTACGCGATCATAAAATCGAAACGCTGCAGTCGCTCAATCAAGGCGCCAACGTCTATGTTATCAGCCGCTACGGCTATTCATCGATCCCTGTGACTCCGTCGTTTAAGGTGTTGTCCGACGGCACGGTCGACACGCGCTATTCCTCCTTCGGCGCAACCACGAGCGATTACGACAAAACGCTGGCGAAAGACGCAATCAAAAACGTACCCGCGGAATTCATTTCCCCCAACGGGCAGGTGGACGCATCCACCTGTCTGTTTCCGGCGCAGACCTGGCTGATCCGCAATCTGAAGCACCCGACAACGCCCGCGTCCGTCTGGCAGATGATCGATCTGCTGCTCGCGCAGGACGAGCAGGCAACGGTGGACACATTTGAACAGTATCCGCGCTTCCTCGCCTATGACGAGGCGACCGATACGCTTTCACCGGACACCGCACAAGCAGTCGAAAGCGAGCAGCTTTCGTTCATTGAGCGGCTGCGGCTGTTCTTCCAACAGCTCAAGCAGGTGCTCGAAAAACTGTTTGCCGGTCTGAAAAAGGACTGATATTCATAAACAGCCGGAGTCTTTCAAAAAGGCTCCGGCTGTTTTTTTTATATTTGATTATCCTTCACGCCACGATGCCAGCTTTTTGCGTAAGCAGGCTTCCAGCGCGGCCATACCGTCGCCCGTTTTGGCGCTGACCGGAAAGATTTCGATTATGGGGTTGAGCGCCCGCACCCGGGAGATGCATTTGTCGAGATCGAAATCAAAATAGCCCAGGGTATCGGTCTTTGTGATTACGAGCAGATCGCTTTCGCGAAACATCAGCGGATATTTGAGCGGCTTGTCGTCGCCCTCCGGCACAGACAAAATCATCAGATTGCACCCGGCGCCGGTATCGTATTCCGCCGGACAGATCAGATTGCCGACGTTTTCCAGAAAAACAAGATCGTGCCGGCCGCCCATGGCGTCAAACGCGGCCGTTGTCATGACGGCGTCCATATGGCACATGCCGCCGGTATGGACCTGAATGGCTGCGGCGCCGAGCGCTTCAATGGTTTTGGCGTCGACGTCGGATTCGATATCCGCTTCCATCACGGCGATATCGATGTCCTGCAGATCGGTGATCAGGCGCGAAAGCAGTGTTGTTTTGCCGGAGCCGGCGCTGCTCATGACGTTGACAAGCAGCGTGCCGTCTTCTTTCAGCCTTGCGCGCAGTGCAGCGGCGTCTTTATCGTTGGACGCGGTGATGCTCGCGCCGAGCTTGATGATTCTCATGCCTGTATTCTCCTTTGCTCGATTTTTTCCCGCAGCAATGCAGCCACCGGTTCAAAGCCTTCGCCTGTTTTGGCGCTGACCGGAAAGACAGCGATCGACTCATTGAGCGCTTTCGCACGCTGCGTTGCAAGACCGATATCGAAATCGAACACCGGCAGCGTGTCGATCTTGTTGAACAGCAGCACGTCACTGATGGAAAACATCAGCGGATATTTCAGCGGCTTGTCGTCGCCCTCCGGGACGGAAAGAAGCATCAGCCGCAGATCTGCGCCGATTTCGAATTCCGCAGGACAGACGAGGTTGCCGATGTTTTCCAGAAAGATGATATCCAGCCCGTCGGTTCCCAGCGCGTCAAGCCCGCGCCGCGTCATGTCGGCGTCCATATGGCACAGGCCGGCCGTATGCAATTGGATCACCCTGGCGCCGGCGGCCTCCACGGTTTTGGCGTCCACATCGGAATCGACGTCGGCTTCCATCACCCCGATACGGTAATCGGCATTGAGCAGACGAATCAGCTGCAGCAGCACAGACGTTTTGCCGGCGCCGGGCGAACCCATCAGGTTGACCAGCAGCGCGCCGAATTGCTCCATCTTTTTGCGGGTCAGCGCTGCGGCGGCTTCGTTGTCGGCCAGCACGCGCTCTTTGGTTTCCAAAATATCAAACATTCTTGCACCCTGCTTTCATATCATTGGACATTTATATAATATATATTATAAGAAATAAAGTACTTTATGTCAATATTAAAAAAACGATTGACATTTAAGGTCAAAATTTGGTATTATAATTGGGACAAGATATGTTCCCTTGGAATATATGTTGTATTATGATTAAGGAGATGCGTTATGGCTGACAAATTGGCTGGGTTTGCGCCGGAATGGACGTATGACGATTCCATCCCCGTCCGCGAACCGATCATGAAGCTCGGCAGAATGATCACTGACAGAATTCCGATCGTTCTGGGGATTCAAAAAATCACAAAGCAAGACCCTGAATACTGGGCGGTTGCAACCATCTGCCCGACAGATGAAATGGCGGAAGTTGCCATGCGGATGAAAAAGCGTCATCCGCGTACATTCGAAGATATGAAATCGCTCGTCAAGAACATGAACATGACGGACGAATATCTGGAAGATCTGCTCGCACAGATGAGCGAGAACGGTCTGATCGAATGGAACTATGAAAACGAAAAGCACGAAAAGCAGTGGGTGCTTCCAATGTTCGTGCCCGGTTCGGGCGAGTTTTCCAACATGAACAAACAACTGCTCGAAAAGCATCCGGAGCTCGGCCGCTTCTTTGAGCGCATGACAAGACTGCCGTTGGAAAAGGTCACCCCGATGGTTCCGCCCGGAGGCGGCGGCATCGGTATGCATGTTATCCCGGTGGAAAAAGCGATCGAGATGGAGAACGAAGCGATCAACGTGGAAAAGATCTCCTACTGGCTCGACAAATACGACGGCAAATACGCTGCGTCGCCGTGTTCGTGCCGCTATTCGCGCAAGACCTATGACGAAGGCTGCGCCGACGACCCCGAGGGCTGGTGCGTCGCCATGGGCGATATGGCCGACTATGTGGTTGAAACCCAGAAGGGCGGCCACTATGTGACCAAGGAGCAGGCGCTCGAGATCTTTAAGCAGGGCGAAGAAAACGGCTTTGTCCATCAGATCACGAACATCGACGGCGAAGACAAGATCTTTGCCATTTGCAACTGCAACGTCAACGTCTGCTATGCGCTGCGTACCTCGCAGCTGTTCAACACGCCGAATATGTCCCGCTCCGCCTATGTCGCACAGGTCAAGAAGGAAAACTGTGTGGCGTGCGGCCGCTGCGTGGAGCACTGCCCGGCCGGCGCGCTCAAGCTCGGCCAGAAGCTTTGCACGAAGAACGGCGAAATCGAGTATCCGAAGCAGGAGCTGCCCGACACCAACAAATGGGGCCCCGACAAGTGGGAAGAAGATTACCGCGACAAGAACCGCATCAACACCCACGAGACCGGCACCGCGCCGTGTAAGACGGCCTGCCCGGCACACATCGCCATTCAGGGCTATCTGAAGATGGCAGCCCAGGGCCGCTATGACGAAGCGATCGCCCTGATCAAAAAAGAGAACCCGTTCCCGGCGGTCTGCGGCCATGTTTGCAACAAGCGCTGCGAAGAAGCCTGCACCAGAGGCACCATCGACGAGGCAATCGCGATCGACGACGTCAAGAAGTTCCTTGCCCACCGCGATATGGACAACGCGACCCGCGTGATTCCGAAGAAGGTCATTCCGAAGATCACCGTGGACGGCGTATTTGACCGTGAAAAGGGCTTTACCGAAAAGGTTGCCATCATCGGCGCCGGCCCGGCAGGTCTTTCCTGCGCATTCTATCTGGCCGAAAAGGGCTATCTGAACGTGACGGTGTTTGAAAAGAACGCGGAACCGGGCGGCATGCTGCGCTACGGTATTCCGAACTATAAGCTGGAAAAAGACGTCATCGAAGCCGAAATCGACATCATCCGTGAGATGGGCGTCGAGATCAAGTGCGGTGTGGAAGTCGGCAAGGATATCACGCTCGACGAACTGCGCGCACAGGGCTACAAGGCGTTCTATCTCGCCATCGGCGCACAGGGCGGCCGCAAGGCCGGTGTGCCGGGTGAAGACGCAGAAGGCGTTTTGACCGCTGTGTCGTTCCTGCATGAAGCTGCCGAGAAGGAAGCGTATCCGATCAGCGAAAACACCGTCATCGTCGGCGGCGGCAACGTTGCCATCGACGCGGCGCGCGTGAGCGTTCATTGCGGCGCCAAAAACGTTTCGATGTTCTGCCTCGAGCAGCGCGACGAGATGCCCGCGTCCGACGACGAAGTGGAAGAAGCGCTGGAGGACGGCGTGTCCGTCAACTGCGGCTGGGGTCCGAAGGAAATCCTCAAGGACGAAAACGGCAAGGTTTGCGGCATCGTGTTTAAAAAGTGTGTGCGCGTGTTTGACGACGAGCACCGCTTCTCCCCTGTTTATGACGAAACCGACACCAAGACGGTCGCATGCGGCAATGTGATCCTTTCCATCGGTCAGGCGATCGAATGGGGCGGCCTGCTTGACGGCGCCGCGGTGGAACTCAACCGCAACATGACCGCGAAGGCCGACACCTTCACGTTCCAGACCGCGCAGCCCGACGTCTTTGTCGGCGGCGACGCGTTCACCGGCCCGCGTTTCGCGATCGACGCGATCGCCATGGGCAAGGAAGGCGCGATTTCGATCCATCGCTTTGTCCAGCCGCATTCGTCGCTGACGATCGGCCGCAACCCGCGCTACTATGTGGAGCTTGACAAGGACAATATTGTCGTTGAAAGCTACGATACCGCCCATCGCCAGATTCCGAAGGCCACCAGAACAGTGGATCCGAAGGGATTCAAGGACGATATGAAGCTGCTGAGCGAAGAGCAGGTCAAGATCGAGACCTCCCGCTGTCTCGGCTGCGGCGCCACCATCGTGGACCAGAACCGCTGCGTCGGCTGCGGCGTTTGCACCACGAAGTGCGAATTCGATGCGATCCATCTGTACCGTGAGCGTCCGGAATGCTCCACGATGTATAAGGCGGAGGATAAGCTCAAGGCGATTTTGCCCTACATGATCAAGCGTGAATTTGCCATCAAAAAGGCCAACCGCGCCAAGAAAAAGGGCCAGTAAGCCATGCACGAGCTCGGAGTTGTCTTTCATATCATAAAGACCATTGAAGACGTTGCACAGGAAGAAAACCTGACCAAAGTTTCCAAGGTTGTTCTGGAGGTCGGCGAGGTCTCCACGGTGCTGCCCGATCTGCTGCACAGCTGCTGGGACTGGAGCTGCAAACGCTCCGCGCTCATGAACGGCTGTCAGCTTGAGCGGCTGACGATCCCGGCGGTCACCTATTGCGAAGACTGCGGAAAAACCTATGAAACGGTCAAATACGCAAAAATATGCCCCTATTGTCAATCTGAAAACACCTATTTGCTGGAAGGCAACGAGGTGCGCATCAAAGAGATAGAGGCGGAATAACGGTTCTAAGGCTCTTGACAAGAACCTGATAATATATTTTTTTAAGGAGGATGTGAACAATGTTATTCCACATCTACGGCGACTTATCGGTCTGGCAGCTTGTCGGCTGGTGCCTGGTATTCGCCGGTCTCGTCATCGCGAATGAAATCGCGCGCCGCACAAAAGCAGGCGGTATCTTCTGCTTTGTTATCCTGCCTATCGCACTGACGATCTACTTCATCGTGATCAATATCGGTGCAAAAACCTTTGCGGCAGATAACCCGACCATCGTTCAGATGAACGGCTGGTTCCACTATGCGAAGCTTTATGCCGCAACCATCGGCTGCGTCGGCTTCATGATCCTCAAGTATCATTGGGGTTCGCTCGGCAAGAGTACGTGGTTCAAATGCTATCCGTTTATCATCGTCGGCATCAACATTCTCATTGCTGTTGCTTCCGACTTTGAATCCGCCATCAAAGGTATGGGCGTCGGCGGCATGGCCGGTGGCTGGTGGTATTCTTCCGAAGGCGTATGGCTGTACGGCGGTTGGTGGAATATCCTCAACGGCGTTGCGGGTCTCATCAACATCATGTGCATGACCGGCTGGTTCGGCATCTATTCCTCCAAGCATAAGCAGCAGGATATGCTGTGGCCGGATATGACCTGGCAGTTCATCCTTGCGTATGACATCTGGAACTTCGAATATACCTACCTCAACCTCCCGCTTCACACCTGGTATTGCGGCGTTGCGCTGCTTCTTGCGCCGACGTTTGCAAACGCCTTCTGGAACAAGGGCGGCTGGATCCAGAACCGCGCCAACACCCTCGCGCTGTGGTGCATGTTCGCCCAGGTCTTCCCGAGCTTCCAGAACCATTCCAGATTCACCACCCTGCCCGTCATCTATGCGGACGCTGCGAAGTTCATGACCGACGCGACCGGCAGAATGGATCCGAACCTTGTCCTGACTTCCGCGGACGCCAACCCGACCGCACAGGGCGTTGTTGCGATCCTTGCAATTGCTGTGAACGTACTCGTGATCGTGAATATCATCAAACGCTCGAAAGAGCAGAAGAAGAACCCGTATACCAACGAGATCTTCGTCGGCACGAGAGACTACAAGCTTGCGATGGAAAGAGCCGCGAAAGCTGCCAACTGATCGCAATAAATCATCGATTTTCCCTGCTGCCGCACCTGCGGCAGCAGGTTTTCTTTTGTCAGCAAAAGCAGGAAAGATTCTCTTATAGAAACGAAAAAAGATCCGCTGCATCGGGCAACGGATCTTTTGCGTGATCATAGTCTTATTTGATCTTTTTACACATGGTCAGCACGTTTTTGCCGTCCTCATAGCGGTAGCCGACGGCGTCCATCGTCTTTTTGACCAGAAAGATCCCGAGGCCGCCGATCTGGCGTTCCTGCGCGGAAAGCGTGGTGTCCGGGTCGGCTTTTTTCAGCGGATCGTAGGGTGTGCCCGCATCGATGAAGGTCAGCGTCACCACGCCGTCTTCTTCGCTGATATGGATTTCCGCGTCGCCGGTTTCGTCGCCGTAGGCGTAGCTGGCGATGTTGACAAACACTTCCTCCACGCAAAGATCGATCTGCATCTGCGTTTTCATCGGGCAGTCGTGTGCTTCGAGGAACGCATCTACAAATTCGTTGACCGCGTCGAGATTGTCATTCTTTGCTTCAATGATAAGCATGTTCTCTGTCCCCGTTCACTCGATGGTCAGGATATCGGTAAACCCTGTCACTTCAAAGATTTCCATAATATCCGGACACACGTTTTTGAGCTTCATGTTTCCCTGCCGGTTCATCTGTTTTTGCGCTTTGAGGAATACACGCAGACCGGCGGAGGAGGTGTAGCTGAGATCCTTGAGGTCAAAGATCAGCGTTTCGACACCGGCGATATTGTCGGTCACAGCCTTTTCCAGTTCGGGCGCCGTGGTCGTATCCAGCCGTCCGGCAAGGTTGATGGTGCAAAGATTGTCTTCTTTTTGAACCTGAATTGTCATGATGATCGTCTCCTATATAAACTTTTTTATTCTTTTGTTGTTTTTCGCCGGTGAAACAGCCGGTGAATATGATCTGCGTAATGGGTATTGAGCACAGCGCCAAGCAAAAAGAAACTGACACAGGCATACAGCCAGATGAGAAAAATGGCGATGCTCGCAAGGCTTCCGTAAAACGAGCGGTACACATTTCTGCGCATGTTGTAAAAGGCAAAAAAGCCCGAAAACAGCGCGATTCCCAGCCCGGAAAACAACGCGCCCGGCAGTTGGTGCAAAAAGCTTCGCCTGCCCGCCGGAAAGACCGTATACAGCAGCGCGAAAAACAGAACGCCAAGCAGAAGCACCAGCAGCCGGTGCCATTGTTCGCTGACCGTCCGGGCGATCTTTTGCGACGGGAACAGATTGAGTAAAAATTCTTCTGCCGTCTGTCTGCGGGAAGCCAGCAGCAAAATCACGCCGGCGCCGACCAGCAGGAGCGCCGTATAGAGCAGCGATTTCCCGGTGATCACAAAATAGTTGCGCCGGTCCTCTTCGCGATAGATGGTGTCGAGCGAACGGATCGTGGCTGTGACCACCTTGGACGACGACCACAGCAGCGCGAGCAGCGACACGGAAAACAGGCCGACACGAGAGGTGTAGGCCTCTGTGATGATGGAGCCGACCAGGGAATCAACGGTATCGGGCGTCAGCTGGGTGGCAGCATCGATCAGCGCGTCTTTTGTGATGCCGGTATATGGCAGTTGGGAGCAGAGCAGGATCGAAAACGGGATGATGGAGATGAAAAAGTAAAACGAGATGCAGGCGGCGTTGGTGCCGACGCTGCGTTTCCCCATTTCCGACGCGAACGTAAAGCTCTCATGAAACACCCCGATGCGATCCAGCCGCCGCCATAGTTTGTCAAGCTTCATGCTGTCTTAAAAGCTCAGTGTATCGATCCGCGGCACAAGATCGCACAGCGCGTTTTTGCAGTATTCCACAAGCTTTGCCTTATAGGCGTCGTCCTCTTTGGCTTTGCGGAAGGTGCGGCGCAGCAGACGCGCATAGCAGATGACGGCGGCCTGATCTTCGATTTTTTGCAGCACCGCTTCGTCATCGGTTTCGAAGTAATCGCGCAGTGTCGCTTTCCAGAATACCTGCGCCTGCTCGTAGGGAATGCCGAGGAAATGGAAGACGTTTTCTTTGTCGATGCAGCTGAAGCCGATATAGGCCGCATAGATCGCCGCAAATTCGAAGATCGGGTGGCCCATGGCGAGTGTGTCCATGTCGATCAGCAGGTTTTCGCCGTTTTGCTGCATGATGTTCTTGATATGATAATCGCCGTGCAGCATGTTGTTGGTGTCGGGAATCGCTTCCACAAGCGCGACCAGCTTGTTGCCGATCTCTTCGGGCAGATAGTCTTTGCAATAGGTCGCCCACACGAGCGCCTCCTGCTTTTTGTCGGGCAGCTCACCCGGTTTAAGCATGGTGCTGTGCATCGTTTTGAGAATCTCCACGCTCTCTTTCGCAAACTGCTCGGTCTGTTCGGGATGCGCGATCATCAGCTTGGCAAAGGATTTCGCGTTGAGCAGTTCAAACACGGAACCGTAGAGATCGCCCACCTTGACCACGTCATACGGAATCGCGGTCGGCACGCCCATGACGAACGCCTTGCGCGCAAGCTCGCGTTCGTTGTGGATTTCTTCGAGCGCGTCGCGGTTTTTGTAGACCTTCACGATCGTGTCGGCGTCGATGCGATAGACCTTGCCGTTGGCGCCTTCGCCGATCACTTCGCAGCCGTCGACCGAAAGAACACGGTAGGCTTTGGAAATATCCATCATCTCGGTAAAGCCGGTCATATCGAAGATCTCATAGACGTCGGAATTGGCGTTGATGATTTTGGTTGCGGCGTTCGCCTTTTTGAGGCGCAGAATCACGCGCAGACCGGCGCTGGAAATATAGGTAAGATTCTGTGCATCCAGCACGAGTTCGCCTGAAAAGCCGTCGATCGCGCCGGTGATCATCGTCTCGGCGTCGGCGGCATTGGTGGAATCAATGCGGCCGTTGAGCTTGACGATGCAGCTGTTGTCATCTTTTTCGGTTGAGATTGTAAACATAAGTATTCCCCTCTCAGTCGTTGGTATAGTTGTCAAAAACCGCGTGGAAGCAGGCTTCATATTCCCGATAAGCCCCGTAAGCCGAAAGGTCTTTCAACAGCTTAAGGATGGCGCCGTAATACCATTTGTGCGCCAGCGGATCACGGATGTTGAACCGGTCAAACGCGGCTTGTCCAAGTTCGTCGTGGGCACGGCGCAGCGCACGCAGATTTGCCAGCTTGTCGCCGAGCCAGAGCATTTTGACAGCGGGATCGGTCGATGCTGCAAGCAGCTCGAGCGACTCCTCCTTGCGTACACGCCAGGTGTCTGACGGCGGGATGGCCGGCCGTTTGTTTTCGGTTTCGTGCATCACCAATTCATAGACGCGCGGACCGAACGCATCGGCGATCTGCTGCGGGGTGACGGCGGTATCCTCCACAGTATCGTGCAGCACGGCAGCGGCGAGGACAGCGCGGTCGGTTGTCATGGTGCAGACGATGGCGGCGTCTTCCAGTGGATGTAAAATGAACGGACTGCCGTCTTTGCGCAGTTGACCGGCGTGGGCTTCGGTGGCAAAGCAGATTGCCCGATCTAATAGTTCTTGTGCCAATTTCGGGTCCTCCTTCGTATAGATGTTTTTATTTTACCATTAAAGTATGAAAATGGCAAGTGAATTGCCGCGGAAAAATGACAGATATGACTGATTTTATTATAAAATTATCCGGACAGCCCTCGGGAACTGTCCGGATATTGGATTCGATTTGGATCATGCAGGCGGTTTATTCCGCAGCAGGCGCTTCCTGTGTGTCGAAATCTTCGACATAGGTGTTGATCCGTTTGTCGCGCATCTGCGCCAGTTCGTAGTACATCTGGGTCTCTCTCGCTTTGGAAAGCGGCCACAGCAGCTTCGGGACGATACCCAGAATGCTGGTGACGAACGGGACAACTGTGCAGAGCGCAAACAGCCAGAACTTGGTACGTTCATCCTGCGTACCGATTTTCAGACCCTGCACGTAACCGATCTTTTTCATAACGAGCATACGGATCGAGTTCATGCCGACATTTTGCAGCTTCATCACAAGACCCTTTGCAACGCCGGTTGTGGCCTCCATACGATAGCCGTTTTTCCATTCACAGAAGTCCATCGCCTGGTTCCAAAGGTCGGCGTTGATGACCTTGTTGACGCCGAACAGCAGCTTGGAAAGGAATTCCTTGATGCCATAGGCGACAAGCATGGGCCAGACCTTGAGGTAGTTTTTCTTATACATACCAAAGGCAAAGAAGCCGAGTGTGACCATATCGCCGTAGAAATCCGCACCCACCCAGATAAAGCGGGAGGAGAAGCGCTTACGCAGCGGCGCAACAAACGCATAACTGATGGAGCCGATCGGGCCGGAGATGCCGCTGA
Source organism: Oscillospiraceae bacterium (assembly GCA_902786285.1). Lineage (GTDB taxonomy): Bacteria > Bacillota > Clostridia > Oscillospirales > Acutalibacteraceae > UBA6857. The sequence continues at coordinate 14,443 of CADABX010000020.1, forward strand.
CCAGCGCACGCAGGGTGTTGATCATGTGCGTGCTGCCGTGGACGTCGATCCAGTAGTTGGCCTCTTCCGTGCCGACGCCGAAGTTGCCCAGGAAATCGGACAGGCACATCAGCAGCACCGGATAGTTTGTAAAGACTGCCTTGAACCCTTCTTTGATATTGGGTTTTTCAAGCGACTGCGGCACACGCTCCTTGGATTGCAGGAAGAACCACAACGTAAACGCCGAAGAGATCAGCGCTGTGGAAACGCCCATGCCCATGAAGATGGAGCGCATGGGGATATCCCATTTTCCGGTGGCAACCATATCGTAGAGGAAGCCCATGACATAGGCCGGAATATCTTCGCCCATATAGCCGGTGAGCAGTTCGGCGAGCGTGATCAGCCGGACACGCTCGTTCGGGTTTGGTGTAATCGTTGCCATATAACCGCCGCGAGCGATGCCGGTGAAGGTGGATGCGGTTTCAGAGATGATGTTAAACGCGAAATAGAAGATCAGTTTCGGAACAAAGGTCGGCGACGTGTTCGGGAAAAAGTACGGCAAAAACCAATACAGCAGACCGAACAAAGACAGCGGGATCTGGAATCCGATCAGATAGGGCCGGAATTTACCGAGGCGGGTACGTGTATTGTCCACGATACCGCCGATGATGATATCGTTGATCATGTCCCACGCGCCGGTAAACACGTTGACGATGGCGGATACGCCGAAGTCAATTTTTACAACGTCCCAGATATAGCGCGTTCCGTAACCGATGTTGCTGAACGTGTTGGAAAAGTCATTGAACAGATAGGCCAGCGTTTCCTTGGTGCCGACATAGTTATAGCTGCGGTAGATATTGCCCCGTTTGCGTTGCTCGAGCTCGGCTTCCACATTCAGGACGTCTTGGGTTTTCAATTCTTGCTCAGCCATTTTGTCCTTCCGCCTCCAGTTCCATTTCAGTGATATAAACGGTTAATTGATCGGTATAAACATGTCCGTCATATTCCAGTGTCATCGTAACGATCACAGGCTCGTCATAGTTTTCTTCCACCGTCATGACGCCGTCTTCGTCAATTTCAAGAACATCGTCGACCGAAACGTCAAACGTCAGCTTGTAATCTTCCTTGGTTGCAGTGGAATGTACGGTCACGCTGGCAGGCAGCGCTTTCATATCATTCTTTTTCACTGCAATCTGCCGTTCGGTGAAGACAGCGGCGTAGTGATTGAAATTGATGGATTCCACGGTTTCATATTGCAGGGAAACCGCACCGGCGCCCGTTTCCGATAGCGCACGGTAAAGGTCTGTCAACTGCACGCCGGCGTCAATCTGATACTGTTTCGTGATCGTCACCGCCTGCAGCTCATCCGTTGTGCGGTTAATTCTGCAGTTCATCGTCACGCCCAGCGTCCGGATGTCGCAGCTATCAATGGTCATCGCCGGCGCAAGCAGCTCCACGATACGCTGATAGACCGCGCTCTCTTTCATCGCCGTTGTATCCACACTTTGCGGGTCAATGGTAAAATCGATGAAATAGAAGTCGTCCTCACTGACTGTGCCGTCCTCGGCGCGTCTGCCCTGCGCTGCCGAAAAGGCAATCACATCCGTTGTTGTGAGCGGCAATTGCGGGACATCGGTCACTTCCGACATCAACAGCTCCGAAGCGCTCGGATAGAAGGACGCAACCTGTCCGCCGGCCTGTGCGCGGATATACTGCACAAGGTCGTTATCCGCGGCCGCAAACGGCGTTTGCAGTTCGTCGAGATGCACATCGGTATGCCATGCGCCCTCCACATCGTCCGCCGTGACCGCCGCGTCATAAAGGCGCAGCACATAATCGATCACCGCGGCCTCCTTTGTCGGCAGCGCCGTCACGGAAGGCACAGGCTCCAGCTCCGGCAATTTGAACACCGGTTTGCTTCGTTCGTTTTTCAGATAAAGCGCGATACTGCCAAAGCAGATGGCAATCAGCAAAATAGCCGCCACAACGCCTAAGAAGACTTTTACACCTTTTTTCATCATGCTCACCCCTCTCCGTGACCGTTCGGTAATGCAAGCGCCTTCATGCGCGCTTCGTGTTCTTCTTCGCTTTCAAACACAGGCAGCGGCAGGTCGTCGAGATTGACTTCTTTTTTGCGCACCTTCTTCAGCAGTTCGCGGCGCTTCGGATCATATTCGCGGTAGGTTGGCTCGATGCCTTTTTTGAGAATCGCACGGTTCAGGAAAAACTGCACAAGGAACATGACCGCGCAAAGCAGACCGCCGAAGCCGAACGATACCGACGCAAGCGCGCTGTCGGGGGTGATGAGCTTCATCACGAGCGGAACGACAAAGCCGAGCAAAGATACCGCGATGCCGACAAGCGACAGATTGCGCATCCGCTTGGTGCTGTTGGTCAGATTGAAGAAGCTCAGAATATAGAAGACGAGCATGATCACATCGATGACAGCGACAAACAGCAGGCAGCCGAAATCGACCGTAGCGGCGAGCGCCTGTTTGGAAAACAGGGCGCTTTGCAGCAATTGCGGCGTTTTGAGCACCAGACCGTTTTGGAACGCCTGGATCGCACCGATCAGCCCGGCCGAAAGCGAGCCTTCAAAGAACGGCACCCGGAACGCCGCGCCGCCGAACGGCAGCAGCAGCGCCGCTACCGAGATCAGCACGAAAACCATCCGCGCGATCTGCAGACCGCCGCCGATAAACGACGCTTTGATGCGGGCGATCACCATCCGCGCCGCCGCGGCCTCCAGTTCGGTCCGCTTCGCGTCGCGCATCAGCAAGGCATCCTGCGAATAGTAATAGATATTGACGCCGCAGTGTTTACAGTTGGGCCGGATGTCATAGAACGCGATCTCGCCCCCACATTTGGGACATTTCATATTTTCTCACCTTTCTTTACTGTCAAAATATATATCAGGATTTCATTTCAAAGAAAAGCGGATGCTGTCGTCGTCGCCGGTGCGGTTGTTATAAAGAAAATCGTCGGCGATCTCCGCCAGCGACGAGCCGGGCGGGATCAGCTTTTGCACCTGTTCGATTTTGAACTTCTGCACAAGTTTGTCGAGCCGCTGCGCCACACCGTGCAGCGCGATGTATTCCACTGTATCGGGAGTAAACGGTGCGTTGCCGGGATAGATATGGCGGCAGATTTCAAACGCGGTGTCGAGCAGCTTTTTTTCCTTGGCCTCCTGCTTTTGCTGCGGCGAAAGGTTTTTCCAAACTTTGCCGAGCTTTGCCGCACGGGAAAGCCGAATCTTCGGCAGCAGCGAAAGCGCGCATTTCGAAAGCGTTTTGTGGGCGCGAAGTTTGTCGGCCGGCAATGCGCCGTCGGTCTCGCGCAAGAAAGCGTCGAAATCGGTTTTTACCAGCGGCATGCACGACTGGACGCGGCCGAAGAAATTGATTTTGTAAAGATACTCGAACACGGATTCGCCCTTGGTGTCGACGCCGGTGATGCAATCGAGCGCGATGCTTTTGACGTCGCACAGGCCGTTTTCGGCGTCTACAACCACCCGGCGCATTTTGCCGGCGGCGTTGACGGCGGCGATGGTGGAGATATCAAGGAACCAGTTGCCGGCGTCGTCGGTATATTTGCGGATGTTCTGCACATGGGTGTGGCCGGTGAAGACCACACGCACACCTTCGTCGCACATGAGCTTTGACAGTTCTTTGTAGCCGCCGTAGACCTCGTATTCCACCATGTGGCGGAACACTTCCCACGGCGCGATCACCGGGTGATGCACGGCAAGCAACATATAATCGCCGGCCGTTTTGCTGTCTGCAATTTGCGCCTTGAGCCAGGCAAGGCCGTCTTCAAACAGTCCGCAGTGGCTGCGGCCGTTGCCGTTGTCGCAGATCATGCAAAGCCGCACGCCGTCGCCGAGCCGGACCACATAGGAGCCGCTTTCGCGGTGGACGGACAACGCCTGCTTCGGGCCGTAGTCGTAATAATAATCAAACAATTCGCTGCGCAGCATCACCGGGATCGGCTCGGTGCCGGTTTCGGTGTAGCGCACGGCGTCGTGCTGGAAGCATTCGTCTTCGCCGTTGGGACTGCAGTAGTCGTGCGTCGCAGCAGTGACATAAACCTTTTTGCCCGCGGCGGTGAGTTTTTCCAGCCGTTCACGAAACTCGATGTGCGACTGGCGGTCACCGCTGTTGACATTGTCGCCGGTAAAAATGACGGTGTCGGTTTCGGGATCGGCGAGGATCTTCTCAATAAAGGAATCGAGAATCTCGGGCGACAGTTTGAGCGCGATCTGATCGCCGCGTTCACGCTGTGTAAACGGCCCGGGCTCGACCCAGTTTTGTTTGGAAACATAATGTGTATCAGTCAGCAGGTAGAACGCCGTATTGGGTTTCATCGGATCTCCCCTTTTGCTCAGGTTAAAATGATACACTATAACTATAGCGCGCCTTGTCCAACAAATGTCCAACAAATTTGGATTGTTTTTGGATATTTTTTTAAAAATTTTATAAATTTCAGTCCGAAAAATGTGAAAGTTGTTAAAAGAAAAACCTGCAGCACAGTGCTTGCAAAGGCATACACGGTATGTTATAATGAAGAAAAAATGAAAGCAGGTGCCGCAATGGCTGTTATGATTCTCCCCTATCCGAATGAGATCACCCTGTCGGAAAAACGCCGGCTGCTGCAGGAAAGCGATCTGCGGTTGGAACATGACGACGCGATCGAACCGGAAGGCTACCGGCTGGAAATCGACGCACACGACGCTGTGCTTGCCAGTTCAACGGACGCGGGCCGGTTTTACGGACTGCAAACCTTTCGTCAGTTACAGGATGCGGACGGCTTTGTGCCGCTTTGCACAATCAGCGACGCGCCGCGGTTTTCCTGGCGCGGGTTTATGGTCGACTCCTCGCGGCATATTCAGACGATCGACGAGATCAAGGCGATGATCGACGCGGCGGCGGCCTATAAGCTCAACATCTTTCACTGGCATCTGTGCGACGACCAAGGCTGGCGGATCGAAAGCGAGCGCTATCCGCTTTTGCACACGGTCGGCGGCTGGCGCGACGGCTGGGGCTTCGGCAATCCGAACCCGGAAAAGTACGGCGGCTGGTTTACGAAGGCGCAGATCCGCGAGATCGTGCAATACTGCGCTGACCGCTTTATCACCGTTGTGCCGGAATTTGACATGCCCGGCCACTGCTCCGCCGTGCTCAAGGCGTATCCGGCACTTTCCTGCACGGGCGAAAGCTGCGACGTCAACACCGAAGCCGGTGTTTTCAGCAATGTGCTGTGCGCCGGAAAAGAAGAAACGTTTGATTTCTGCTGCAGCGTGCTGGAAGAAATCATGGAGCTTTTCCCGGGCGAATACATCCATATCGGCGGCGACGAGGTGCCGAAGGACGGCTGGAACAACTGTCCGCACTGCCGGAAGCGGATGCAGGACGAGCATCTGGCAAACGCCGAAGCGCTGCAGGGCTACTTTACAACGCGGATCGCGCGGTTTTTGCGCGCAAACGGCAAAACGCCGATCGGCTGGAACGAGGTGCTCGAAGCCGACCTTGCGCCGGGTGAGATTGTGGCGACAAAGTGGTGGGATCCAAAGGGCCTGTGCGACGATTTTGCCAACCGCGGCGGCAAGGTCATTATGGAGGAAACGCGCCACGTCTATCTGGATTACAACTATCAGACCACATCGCTCAGACAAAGCTACAGCTACGATCTTTTGCCGGACAGCTTCACGGATGAAGGCAAGCGGAACGTGCTCGGCATCGAAGCGCCGATCTGGACGGAATGGGTCGAAGACTTCAAACGGATGGGCTATCAGGTGTTTCCACGGTTGCTGGCTGTGGCGGAACGCGGCTGGACGAACGAGCCGCAGGACTATGCCGGATTTAAAGCCCGGGCCGAAGCACAGCGCGACGCACTCGGCGCACGCGGCATTGAGATGGCGCCGTATGCCGAGTGGGACCCGGAGGATTGAAAAGCACAATAGAAAAAGGAACCGCTCACGTGAACGGTTCCTTTTTGATTTGTTTTACGGTTCGTCAAACGGCACAACCTGATTCGTTTCGGCCGAGCGGAAGATTGCTTCGATCAACCGCATGCAGCGGCGCATCTGCCGGTGCGTGACGATCTGTTTTGCGTTGTGATGGAGCACGTCATAGATGTTGTCGTAATACTGCTCCCATTTGCCGTTGACGGTTTCCAGCGGCAGATCGCGGATCGTTTCGTCGGTGCGCGGCGCCATCGTTTTGGTGATACCGGTGCCGGCCTTGACGGGCACGGAGTCGATCTTGTCCCAGTTGTGGACCAGCGTCATTTTGCCGTTCAGCTCCCAGTCTTCGATCACAGCCGTGCCGTTTTCGCCGAGAATGTACCAGCGCGGCAGCGTGATAAAGTTGTTGGTCGTCACCTCCACATAGTAGGACAGGCCGTTTTCAAACCGCAGCTCGGCATAAAAACCGTCGTCGCATTCGTCGTTTGTGATATGCGTGACCTGCGCCCAGACGGACAGCAGACGGTTTTGATCATTCATCGTCAGCGCCTGGTCGAGCAGATGGACGCCCCAGTCAAGCACCATGCCGCCGCCGTGGGGCTTTTCCTTGCGCCAGTCACCGGGAATCCCGCGCGAGCCCTGTACCCGCGATTCGATGCGGAACACCTTGCCGAGCGTGTTTTTGTCGACCAGATTGCGCATGGTCAGATAGTCGTTGTCCCAGCGGCGGTTCTGGTGCACGGTGAAGAGTGTGCCGGTTTCGTGGGAAACGGCGATCATCTCCTCGAGCTCTGCGGTGTCCATGGAGACCGGCTTTTCGGAGATGACGTTTTTGCCGTGGCGCATCGCTTCGATGCAAAGCGGCTTGTGCACGTCGTTCCACGTGGCGATCACCAGCAGCGACACACTGTCGTCCGCCAAAACTTCCTCAAACGAGCCGTAGGCGCGGATGCCGCGCTCTTTTGCCAGTTCGAGACGCGCGGGATCGATATCCCACACACCGGCGAGATTGAATTTTTCCATGTTACGGATGCGGTCGGTATGCCAGCCGCCCATGCCGCCGTAGCCGACGACAACAACATTGATTACATCCATATCGGTTCTCCTCTGCTTTTCGTTTATACCCACCACATGTCGCCGGGCTGTTCGCCCATGATGCAGCGTTTGAGCATGGACACCGCACGCTCCAGGCCTTCCTTCTGGCTCATGATGGAATCTTCATGCTCGATGGAGATCGCGTGATCATAGCCGACCATGCGCAGATTGCTGATGATCTCCTTCCAGTACAGCTCGTCGTTGCCGTAGCCGACCGAGCGGAAGACCCACGAGCGGTGGATTTCGTCGCTGTACGGTTTGGTGTCCAGCACGCCGTTGACGGCGGTGTTGTACTTGTCGACCTTGGTGTCCTTCGCGTGGAAGTGGAAGATCGCGTCGCCCAGCGCGCGGATGACGGCGACCGGCTCCATGCCCTGCCAGATCAGGTGGCTCGGATCGAGGTTGGCGCCGAGCGCGGGGCCGATCTCGCGGCGGATGCGCAGCATGGATTCTGTATTGTAAACACAGAAGCCCGGATGCAGCTCGAAGCCGATTTTGTCCACGCCGTGGTCGGCCGCAAATTGGACAAATTCCGCCCAGTACGGCAGCAGCACGTCGTTCCACTGATAGTTGAGGATGTCGCCGAATTCGTTCGGCCACGGGCAGGTCACCCAGTTGGGATTCTCCGACGTCGGGCAGTCGCCCGGGCAGCCGGAAAACGTGTTGATCTGGTGGACGCCGAGCTTTTCGGCCAGCAGAATCGCCTGACGCATTTCGGTGTCGAAGTTCTTTGCGATCTCCTTGTTGGGATGCACCGGGTTGCCGTGGCAACTGATGGCACTGATCTCCACGTTGTATTTTTTGAGCAGATCTTTATACTTTTGCAGCTCCGTTTCGCTGTGCAGCAGCACAGCAGGATCTGCATGCTGTTTGCCCGGATAGCCGCCGGCGCCGATCTCCACCATCTCGATGCCGAGAGAAGTGAACAGTTCGAGCGCTTTTTCAAACGGCCACGCGCCGAGCATATTGGTCAATACGCCGAGTTTCATGGCAGATACTCCCTTCTTACATGACGGTCTTCAGATAATCGGCACTTTCCTTGATGCACTGCATCGCCGTTTTGCCCTTGCAGGGTTCGTCAATCTCGACGATCGCCCATTCGGTGCCGGATTCCCTTGCCGCGTCAAGGATGGCGGGCATATCCTGCAGGCCCTGGCCGACCGGACGGAATTCGAAGTCGCCGACGGTCTCTTCTTTTTTGCCGTCGTTGACGCCGATCAGCGCATACATGTTTTCGCTCTTTTTGCCGGCGAAATCCTTAAGGTGGATGATGTCCACGCGGCCGGCATATTTGCGGATATATTTGACGGGATCTTCGCCGCCGACATTGACCCAGCAGGTGTCAAGTTCCGCAAGCAGCAGATCGGCAGGCACGGCTTCATACAGCAGGTCGAGGACGTATTTGCCGTCGATCTTTTCAAATTCAAAGTCGTGGTTATGATAGCAAAGCTTCATGCCGTTCTTTTTCGCCACTGCGCCGAGAATCGCGGCGTCGCCGATCAGCTTGTCGCCGTTTTCGTGACCCGGACGATCCTCTTCGTTGAGCCACGGGATCGCGATAAACTTGCAGCCGATGGCAGCATAGGTTTCGATCACAAACGGGTCGTCGCGCATTTCACCGAGTGACACATGGGCCGACACGGGCTCCAGCTCGTATTTTGCGCAAAGCGCCTTGACTTCTTCGGCGCTTTTGCCGTAAAGGCCGGCGAACTCCACGCCCTCATAGCCCATCTCTTTGACCTTTTTGAGTGTGCCTTCAAAATCCTGCGCCATATCGTCGCGCACGGAATAAAGCTGTACGCCAAGTTTCATAATAATCACCCTTTATAAAGCATTTTTGAAATATAGTCGATCGTGTAATCCACGCCCCAGTCGCCCATGTCGCCCTGCCAGGTATGAGAATGCGGCTCGATGGAGAGCATGCCGTCGTAGCCCTTCGCATACAGCAGACCGAGCACCGCGCGCCAGTTCACCTCGTCGAGACCTGCCGGCGGATCGTCCACGTGATCGCCGTCGATGTTGAGCGTGCCCTTGATGTGGAAGTGGTAGATCCGGTCGCCGAACGCACGAATCTCCGACAGATAGTCGCCGTGGTGGACGTTGATGCAGTGGGACGGGTCATATTTGATGCCGAGACCCGGCACCGCTTCGAGCACAATGCGCCACGTCTGCGGATCGCGGATATAGTTGCACCAGTCGCAGTTGTATACCGCGATTCTGACACCCTTTTCTTTGCCGTAGGCAACGACTTCCCGCAGAAATTTTACCGCCGCGTTGAGGTTGTCAAGACAACTCAGCGATTCCACATAATTGACGCCGGTGTTGAACACGGGCGCGCCGAGCGCGGCGGCGACGTCGATCAGCCGCCGGGTATTGTCCATCGCTTCGGGAAGGATGGAGCCGTCGGGCGCGATTTTTTCTTCGTTCCAGCGGCCGAGCGCACCGAGATGCAGATCATGTTCCGCATAGACCTTTTGCAGCTCGGGCACACGCGCTTCCAGCACGGCGACGTCGCTGCCGCCGTTATAGCAGTATTCGAGATAGTGCAGACCCTTGTTTGCTGCGCGGATCGCACTTTCAACGTCGGGATCTGCGATGATACCGAGTTTCATAGACATGGCGAATTACCTCTCTGTTTGGGAAAAATCAGACTTCCGGAATTTCGATGGAGATTTCCTTGCCGAGTGCGGCGGAGCGGACGATACCGTCGATGATTGCCTGATTGATGACGATCTCGCTGGACGGCACGGCCGGCTTGTCGCCGTTCTGAATCGCGTCGACAAACGAACGCAGCTTTTTAAAGAAGACGTCCTGGCTCGGCTTCATCGGCACTTTGTATTCCACTTCCTCGTTGCACACGGTCTTATAGATCGTCAGCGGCGTATCGAATTCGCCGTTCCAGCAATCGGTCGACGGAATGCGCAGACCGCCCTTGGTGCCGAGGATCAGCGCGTCGCCGGAGGTGTTCATGTGCATGGCCCAGGAGATGCGGAAGTCGAGGATGATATCGCCTTCCAGACGGACGAACGCTGCCGCGAAATCGTCGACGCCGAATTTTTCCGCATATTCCGGATGACCGTCATAATAGCCGGGATCCTTGCCGAAGAAGGACGAGGTGTAGCCGGACACGGTCAGCGGCTTCGGATAACCCACTGCGCCGAGCAGCATGTCGAGCGAATAGGTGCCGATATCGCCCACCGCACCGATGCCGCCGGTCTCTTTTTCGATAAAGGACGTGCCAAACGGTGTGGGGATGCCGCGACGTCTGCCGCCGCCGGCCTGGATATAATAGACCTTGCCCAGTTCGCCGGACTGCACGATCTTTTTGATCATCTGCATGTTTTCGCTCATACGCGGCTGGAAGCCGATGGTGAGGATCTTGCCGCTTCTCTTTTCGGCGCGCATGACTTCGATCGCTTCGTCGAGCGTGACGGTGAACGGTTTTTCCAGCATGACGTTGATGCCGGCGTCCAGCGCATGGATGGCGCAGGGCGCGTGCTGGCAGTTGTAGGTGCAGATGCTCACGCCGTCGAGGTCTTTTTCGTTTTCGAGCAGCGCGAGATCGCTCTCATAGATGCGTGCGTTCTTGAGACCGAATTTTTCGGCGAACGCCTTTGCCTTGCCGGGGATCAGATCGGCCAGCGCGACGATTTCAACATCGTCCATTTTGAGATAGCCGTCCGCGTGGCTTTCGGCGATCCAGCCGGTGCCGATGATGCCGACCTTCAGCTTTTTGCCGGTCGCTTTTTTGATCGTGTCGTGAATTTGTTTGAATGCGTCCAGACCTGCTACATTTGCCATAATGAATCCTCCTTATTGTTTCCTGCAAGGGTATATTTTCACTTTAGCACGCCGTGTCCAACAAATGTCCAACAAACGCCCGTGCGTAAATGACTTTTTTATGCTTTCATATCAACCGTGATTTTGTTTGTCATGTAATCGAACATGACGCGCACGATCGTATTATCCTGTTCGATATGCAGCGGGCCCATGCTGCCTGTGCCGGAGAACGGGAACGGGTGCGTTGTGCTCACACAGGCGGACAGCGTGCCCCAGGTCGATATCGCGAAGTCGTAGTCGCCGGCAAACGGCATCAGAAACGAAAACGTATATTTGCCGTCGCCGATATAGTACATGCGCGTGATCTCGCTGTTTGAATCATATTTCGTCGCGCCGACATACGGCTGGAAGCTGCCATAGACCACAACCTTTTCGGGATGGCGCACGCCGGTTTCCGGATCTTCCTCCTCATTGCCGCCGTAATTGAGCATAGACGGATTGCCGAGCACACGGTACGGCGCATAGCCGGTTTCGAGCAGTGCTTTGAGTTGGTCTTCCTGCGAAAAGCCGCCGGGACAGGCGTCGGATTTGTTGTTTGCTTTATAGGTATGATCCTGTCCGTCGCCGCCGGCGCCGAGGCCGCGCATCAGCGGAAAGGCAAAAAAGCCGTCGGGGTTGTTGATCGCCGTCCATTTGAGCGAGTAGTCGAGAAACTTGTTGCGCTCGGCCTCCGGCTGGCCGGCAAACCACGAGATCTGGTCGCCGCCCCACCACTGATTCCAGGCACGCTCTTCATAGCTTTGGTTCTCATAGGCCCACCAGTCCCGGCCGCCCCAGTTGTCGTATTCATACAAAAACGGCAAAGACTCCTCATAAACGCCCTCGGGCGAGATGCCGCCGCCGGATCTGCCCTCGCGCACCAGCACGAGCTTTTCTCCCGGACGGTCGAGAAGCGGAAAGCGGGTAAACGGCATGGCGTTGTAGTCAAGCAAGCTTTTGCCGCCCACCACCAGCGAATGGGAATGCGCGTCGAACAGCACCTTGTGACGTCTGGCGTGCAGTTTGCCGTAGTCGCGCAGCATGCCGATCACTTTGCCGATCGCCTTATAGCCGCGGTCGTGACCGGTATACAGATGGATCTGGCCCATGTGGAACGCCTCGTAGCCGCTGTCGATATAGCGCACGCCGCGATAATAGAACCACATCTGCGTTTCAAGCTGCGAGATGTCCGGCATCACATCCCAGGTACCCGCATCTTTCGGAAACAGGCAGGCGTCATAATGGAAGCAGCGATCCTCGACCGGCAGCCCGAACGCTTCAAACACGAACGCAGGAATCCGGACATGCTCCACATCCTCGCGGTACAGCGCTTCAAAGATGCACGCCTGCAAAATCACCTCGGGATCGGCGGCGTGAACTTTGTCGGCGGCTTTCTTTGCGCGTGCAAAATGGCCCTCCTCGTCTCCGTCTCCCTTCCAGATGCCGGCCGCGCGGCCGATGAATTTGAGTCCCGTTTTCACGATCACGCGGATATCGTCGTCAAGCGTTTCGCTGGAAAACAGCCATTGCCCGGAGGCGGCATGCGACAGATAGTATTCCAGCACCTTGCGCGGCATGGCGCCGTCAAAATAGCCTTGAGACATACGCATTCTCTCCTTATTTGTTATTATATAGATTCTAGCATGCAGTGTCCAACAAATGTCCAACAAATAAGTCACATAAAGAAATTTAATTCTTTGGCGGAATATAGAAAATTCTCTTGTGTTTCTTGTGAAAATGTGATAAAGTACCTTTAGATATGCAAGAAAAACGAAGGGAAGGTGTGCGCGTTGCAGCTCTTTTTACAACAACAACTGCCGATCCTGCTGCCGGTGCTGCTGGAGCTGTTCGGGCTGACGCTGGCCGTGCTCATCGACCCGTATATCCGCAAGCCCCACCGGCGGTATCTGCTGGTCATCATGCTGCTGGTCTATACGCTGATTGCGCAAAACCTGCTGGATTATCAGCTCCAGTTTTCGCCCGAGCTGATTTTTGCGCGCACCGTCGTTTCCGTTTACGGCTATTGCGGACGGCCGGCGATTCTGGTACTGTTTATGCAGCTTGTCAGCAATGAAAAGCGCTATCGGCTGTGCTGGATTCTCGTTGGCGTCAATGCGCTGATCTACTGCACGGCGTTCTTTTCCGACATTGCCATCTCGTTTTCCTCCGGGTCGTTTTTCCGCGGACCGCTCGGGCTTTCGTGCCATGTGCTGTCGGTGTTTTTGCTGGTGGTGCATCTTGTGCAGGTATTGCGCAAATACCGGGACGTCAGAAAGCCGGAGGCGCTGCTGCCGATTGTCAGTGTGTGCATCGTGGTCGCGGCCACCGTGGCCGATCTGCGGATGACGCAAAACCCGTTTCTCAGCTTTGTCACCATCGCGGCGGTAAGCTGCAGTCTGATGTATTACCTCTGGCTGCACCTGCAGTTTGTGCGCGAGCATGAGCAGGCCCTCATGCTCCAGCAGCGCGTGCGGATCATGATGTCGCAGATCCAGCCGCACTTTCTTTACAACACGCTTTCCACCATTCAGGCGCTGTGCCGGATCGACCCAGAAAAAGCGTTTGACACGCTCGAGATGTTCGGCACCTATCTGCGGCAAAACCTCGATTCGCTCGATCAGCCGAATCTGATCCCCTTCCGCAAGGAGCTGGAGCACACGCAGGTCTATGCCGAGATCGAACAGATCCGGTTTCCGTCGATCGTATTGGAATACGATATTGAGGACGACGACTTTTCCGTGCCGCCGCTGACGGTGCAGCCGCTGGTGGAAAACGCGATCCGCCACGGCGTGCGCGTGCGCGAGCACGGACGCGTGGAGATCAGCACTGCGACAGACGAACGATGGCACATCATTACCATCCGCGACAACGGCAAAGGCTTTGACACACAGGCCGACCCCGATCCGCAAAAAACGCATATCGGCATAGGCAATGTGCGCGAACGCATTGAGAGCATGTGCGCCGGCACGCTGCAGATTGAATCGCAGCCGGACGCCGGCACCACAGTGACCATTCGGATTCCCCGAGGAAAGGAAACAGTATGACAGCTATTTGTGTGGAAGACGAATCCCTGATTTTGCAACTGACCGTTTCGCTCTGTCAGGAGCTGCCCGCGCTCGACGAAGTGCAGGGATTTCAAAAGGCCCAGGACGCGCTGCAATGGCTGGAAACGCATACGGCGCAGATTGCGCTGCTGGATATCGACATGCCGGACATGGACGGTCTGGCCTTGGCCGAAAAGATCCAGCGTGCGCACCCGGAAACGGCGATCATCTTTCTGACCGGCTATGCGCAGTACGCCGTGGAGGCGTTTCAGCTGCACGTTTCGGGCTATCTGCTCAAACCGATCAGCCGCGAAAAGCTGGCTGCCGAGATCGAGCACGCGCTGCACGGCCGCGCCGCCCGGCGGGCGCCGTCGCATGTGACTGTGCGCACATTCGGCAATTTTGAAATTCTTGTAGACGGCAGAGCGGTCACGTTTAACCGCGCCAAAGCCAAGGAGCTGCTGGCCTATCTGATTGACAAGCGCGGCACCGGCGCCACACGCGCGGAGGTGTTTTCCGCCCTGTGGGAAAACGGCACGTATGACCGGTCGCGCCAAAAGCAGCTGGACGTCATCATCCGCTCGCTGCGCGACACCTTGCAGCAATACCGCATCAGTGAGATCTATGAGATGCAAAGCGGCTTTATGCGCATCCGCCCCGAGCAGATCGACTGCGATTTGTATCGCTTCCTGAGCGGCGAGGCGGACGCGGTCAACGCCTATCGCGGCGAGTATATGAGCTCGTATTCCTGGGCCAGCATGACGGAGGCGTATGTGACGCAGCACAGAAGCGAGCAGAAAAGCTGAGATGGAAACTATCAAATGGCTGTTTTTCGATATAGGGTCCACCCTGATTGATGAAAGCACCTGCTATGCCCGCAGATTTTTGGAAACGACGGAAGGCACAAACGTATCTTTGCAGACGTTTCGGGAAAAAGTGATACAACTAGCGGCTGTTTCGGATGATCCGTACAAAGAAGCCGTGCGGATGTTCGGTTTGCAAAAAGCAAAATGGCACTCCGCGCTGGAAAAGCCGTTTCCGTATGCTTCGCTTGTTTTGCAGACGCTGTCGAAATCATACCGGCTCGGCATTCTCGCCAACCAGCCGGCGGGCGCGAAGCAGCGGCTGGACGCATGGAACATCGGGCATTACTTCGATCTGATTCTCGCATCCGCAGAAGAAGGGTTTGCAAAACCGGATCCGGCATTTTTTCAACTGGCGCTGCAGCGCGCCGGCTGTTTGCCGCAGGAGGCGGTCATGGTCGGCGACCGGCTCGACAACGATATCCTGCCGGCAAAGAAATGCGGCATGAAAACGATTTGGGTGCGGCAGGGGTTTGCAGAATTGAAAGCGGCGTCCGAGCTTCCGGATTTTACGGTTGATTCACTTGCGGATATTCCATCCATACTATAAACAAAAGAAGGCATTCCGCGGGTGAACAAGTCCAGTAAAAACGGACAATAGAAAAAAGAGACCTCCTATGATACAATGGAAGAAAGTATCATAGGAGGAATTTTTATGCCAAGAAGCT
>CADABX010000021.1 GCA_902786285.1 Oscillospiraceae bacterium
GAACGCTGGGAGGTCAAGGAGGAAACCACGGGCGGCAACGCCCATGTGCATCGCACGTTCCGCTTCCTTGCGTCGTTCATCACCTGGATCAAATATCTGGCTGCCTTTGTTAAAGCGAAGCTCGCAAAATAACCCAACGGCATATCAAGCCGGCACACCTGTTCGGGCGTGCCGGTTTTTTTGTTTTTATGGTTTTTTAAATTCATAATTTGTTTACAGCTTAATCATTGCACGGGCAAACGAAAAGGATAGAATAAGACATTAAAGGAGGGATAGGAAAATGAAAAAACGACTGGCATGGTTTTTACTGTTCGCTTTACTGATCACAGCCCTGTGTCCGGCATTTGGCGCGGCGGCTGAAGCGAACACGGTTCCGATCACCAACAGCGGCGACCGCGTGGTCGTCATGCTTTCCGGCGACGGCGAAGCGATCTATGACACGGAAGGCAAGCGGATGTTCAAATTCTCCGATCTGCTCTCTCTGGTCAACGGCGGCGGTGACGGCGACAATCAGCAATTGCTGGATTCCGTGGCCAATGTGATGAAACCGTTTATGCTGCAGGGTCTGCTGCAAAACAACTGGGATCCGTTTTATGAAAACCTGCAAGCGGAGGTTTCCGAGCTGACCGAAGGGCTGCGGCCGAACGAAAACGGCGATGTGGTCAACGGCACCGATATCGGGAAAAACCGCCGCGAGGCCAACGACTATAACATGACCCACGACAACAAGCAGCGCGACGGCAGCTATAACGCCGAAAGCTATCACTTCTGGTATGACTGGCGCAAGGATCCGCTGGAATCCGCCGAAGAGCTGCACGCCTATCTGGAGGCGGTGCGGAAAGCGACCGGCCAAGAGGAGATCAGTCTGCTCGGCCGGTGTCTCGGCAACAACGTGATTGCGGCCTATCTTTCCAAATACGGCACCAAGGGGATCTACGGACTCGGCATCGACGGCACGGTGTCCTACGGATCGGAATATATCACCGAAGCGCTCACCGGCCGGTTCCATTTGGACACCGAAGCGATCGAGCGTTTGATCCAGGACAGCAACCGCATCGGCCGCACGCATCTCGATCCGTTTTTGATGGCCACGATCGATGTGGTCAACGCATCGGGCGTGCCGGAAAAGCTGATTGCCGCCACGGAGGCGATGCTGTATAAAAAGCTGGTGGAGGGCATGACGAGCGCGCTGGCGCTGTCCACATTCTTTACCATGCCGTGCTACTGGGCCGTTATCAAGCCCGAGGATTATGAGACCGCGAAAAACTATGTCTTCGGCCCTGAGGGCAGCGAAAAACGGCAGCAGTACGCGGGTTTGATCCAAAAGACCGACAACTATCAGCACACCGTCCGCGACCACATGGACGAGATTCTGACGTCGATTCCGCAGGCCGGCAAAAAGATGGCCGTCATCTCGAAATACGGCTTCCAGATCATGCCGCTCGGCGACAAGATGGGCTATGTGGCCGACCAGTACGCGGCGGTGTCGAGCTCCTCGTTCGGCGCAACAACGTCCACGATGTTCACGCGTCTGCCCGACGATTACATCGCGCAGCGTGAAGCAGAGGGCAAAGGCAAGTATATTTCGCCCGACCGCATGATCGACGCGTCCACCTGCCTGTTCCCGGATTACACCTGGTTCACCAAAAACATTCCGCACTCCGAATGGACGTGGACGGAAAACGCGCTGCTGTATACCGTGATCACGGCGGACACGCAGTACACGTCGGACGACCTTGTGACGACGCGCTTTATGGTCAAAGACGCCCAGACCGGCGAAGTGGTGCCGATGACGACGGACAACTGCAACACCGAAAGCTGGCTCGTGCAGGAGACCGCACCGGGACTGCGGGGCGGTTTGCAAAAGCTGCAGCGCTATTTCAACGCGCTGATCACCTGGTTCAAGTATCTGTTCCAGTATTTGAAAACCAAACTGGCAAAAGGATAACAAAAACGACCGGACGTTTTGTCCGGCCATTTTTTATGCGTAGCGTTCGATCAGATAGTCCAGCGCGTCGAGATAGCCCTGCAATCCCTTGCCGATGATGCGCTTTTCGGCGTAGTAGGCGATGTAGGAAATTTGCCGGAACGGTTCGCGCGCGCCGACATCGGAGATGTGGACCTCCACGGTCGGCAGACCGACCGCCTTGAGCGCGTCGAGCAGCGCGATGCTCGTGTGGGTATAGGCGCCGGGGTTGAGCACAATGCCGTCGTAACAGCCCAGCGCCGCCTGGATCAGGTCGACGAGCGTCCCTTCGTGGTTCGACTGTTCACACGTCACCTGCACGCCCTTTTCGCGCACGTGCGCTTCGATCATTTTGCAAAGATCGGTGTAGGTCGTTTTGCCGTAGATATCCGGCTCGCGCACACCGAGCATATTGAGATTGGGGCCGTTGAGCACTAAAAGATGCATGAGATCACCCTTTCTGTTGTTATCGTTGCGTCGTCGCTGACGGCGACCGTGCAGTCGGCGAACGCTTCATAGATCGGTTTTCGCTGTGTATAAAGCTGCTTTAGCGCGTCCGCGTCCTTCGACAGCGGACGGCCGTCTGTGGCGAGGGCGGACAACTCTTTTTTGAGATAGACCACCACCGCGTTTTGCCCGAGGGCAGCGCGGTTTTCTTCGGAAAGAACACTGCCGCCGCCCGTGGCGATGACCGTGGACAGGCGCTTGCCGGCGTCCTTGACCGCGGCTGTCTCTCTTGCGCGAAAGCCCGCTTCGCCTGCAGAAGCAAAAATCTGCGGGATCGGCATCCCGGCGGCCTGTTCTACCATCGTGTCGGTGTCAAGAAAGGCTTTGCCTAGCCGCTTTGCAACCAGCGCGCCCACCGTCGATTTGCCGCAGCCGGGCATCCCGATCAGCACCACATTGCGCTGCTGACGCTCGATCCTTTCAATGGTCGTTTCAATCAGGCTGTCGGGCAGATCTTTGCCCGAAAACAGCCGCGCGGCCGGCAGCGCCTGCGCCACGAGCATGGCAAGGCCGTTGGCGGCTTTGATCCCGCGGGAAGCCGCGTCGCGCAAAAGGGAAGTCTGCATCGGGTTGTAGATGAGATCGAGCACCGCCTGCAGCTTTGCAAAGCCGTTGAGCGACACCGGCGATTGCAGGTTATGCGGAAACATCCCCACGGGCGTGGTGTTGACCAGGATATCCGCGTCAAAATGGCGGCTGAGATTCCCATAGTTGTCTTCTCCCGTGCGGCTGACAACAACGATTTCCCGCGCGGCTGCGTCTTTTAAAACAGCCTGCACCGTTCTGGACGCGCCGCCGGAGCCGAGCACGACGACCTTTTTGTTTTTGAAATCCACGCCGTTTCGCTTTGCAAGGTAGCAAAAGCCGAAATAATCCGTGTTGTCGCCGTAAAGCGTGCCGTCGGGCAGGCGCAAAACGGTGTTGACCGCGCCGATATGCTTTGCCGCGTCGGACAGGGTGTCGCACGCGCGAAGGGCATGCAGCTTATATGGCACGGTCACGTTGAACCCGGACAGCGACCGGTCGGCAAAAAACGCCGGCAGCGCGTCCTCCTCGCGGCAAAACAGCGCATAGGGGTAGTCGCCGAAGCAGGCGTGAATCTGCGGCGAAAGCGAATGGCCGAGGTTTCGGCCCAATAATCCGAACTGCATACTCATTCCTCTGTATAGGTGCCAAGATACGTGAAGCTTTCGCCGCCCCGTTCCAGTCGGGCAATCAGCGACCGCAGCGCGGGCGCATCGACAGGCGCTTCGATATCGAAATAAAACAGAAACTCAAAATCGCTGCCGGGAATCGGGCGGCTTTCAAGCTTTGTCAGATTCAGTCCGAGCGACGCAAAGCGCGCGATCGCGTGATACAGTGCGCCGGGCTTGTGGGCCAATGTCAAAAGAATCGACGTCTTTTTCGCGCCGGGGTAAATCTCCGGCGTTTTGCTGATGCAGATGAAGCGCGTGTAGTTGTTCTGATTGTTCTGTACGTCGTCGGAAAGGATCTCCAAGTCATACAGCTCGGCGCAGTCGCGCGAACCGAGCGCGGCGATATCGGTGCGACCCGACGCGGCAACGAGCTTTGCGGCCTCGGCCGTGTTGCGGCACAGATGGGGCTGATAGCCGCCCTGGTTGAGAAAATCGGCGCACTGGCGCAGCGCCTGTTCGTGGGAATACACTTCCTTGATATCGCCAAGCTTTGTGCCGCGCGGGGCGAGCAGGGTGTGGGCGATGTGCAGCTTCATGGAGTGCGTGATATAAAAGTGATAGGTGTGCAGCAGATCGTATACCTCGTTGACCGACCCGGCGGTGCTGTTTTCAATCGGCAAAACGCCGTAGCGGCAAAGGCCGGAATCCACGGCTCTGCACACGTCTTTGAACGACGAAAAATACAGGATCTCTGGATATTTGAACATTTTGTCGCAGGCGTGCTGCGAATAGGCGCCCTCCACACCTTGACACGCCACAACGGCGCGCGACGGCCGCAGACGCGGAGTTTCCTGCGCAATTTGTTCGATCATGGCGGAAACCTTGCCGGGCCGGTTCATCACGGTATGCTGATAGGAGCGGCTCACGTCAAACAGCGTCTGATACAATACGCCCGTGTAGTCCGCCAGCTCTTCGCCGGCCAGCGCCGTGACCTTGTTTTTGATCTGCCGTTCGCGTTCGGGGTCATACACCGGTAGGTGGTTTTCCGCCTTGTATTTTGCAATCTCCTTTGCAATACGCATGCGGCGGGCAAACAGCCCGACAAGCTGTTCGTCGATGCTGTTGATTTCATTGCGGCAGCTTTGGATATCCATGCAAAGACCTCCTTTAAGTTCCGATCAGATTGATGAGGGCGATGGCGCACGCGGCCTCCACCGCCGGTACGGCGCGCGGCACCACGCACGGGTCGTGGCGGCCGGGAATCACGAGCGTTTTCGGCTCATAGGTTTGCAGATCGACCGTCTGCTGCGGCTTCCCGATGGACGGCGTCGGCTTGAATGCCGCGCGAAAGAGCAGCGGCATACCGCTCGTCAGCCCGCCTAAGATACCGCCGTGGCGGTTGGTTGCGGTGCGGATATTGCCGTTTTCGTCCACGCAAAACGGGTCGTTGTTTTCGCTGCCGGTCCCTTTGCTGCCGGCAAAGCCGCTGCCGAATTCGATCCCCTTGACCGCGGGAATCGCAAAGACCACACGCGCAATCTCGTTTTCCACGCCGCCAAACATCGGGGACCCGACGCCGGCGGGCAGACCCACGGCAGCACATTCCACCACGCCGCCGAGTGAATCACCGTCGGCTTTTGCCGCGGCGATCGCGGCCTGCATCGCGTCGCCCGCCTGATCATTCAGCACGGGGAACGGCTTTGTTTTCAGCTCTTCCAGCGTTTCACCGGTAACGCCGACCGGATCGAACGCGTCGTCGCTCTCTTCGCCGACCGACGCGATGTGTGCGCCGATGGTGACGCCTTTGTCGCGCAAAAGCTGCATGGCGACCGCGCCGGCAAAGACCAGCGGCGCCGTCATACGCCCCGAAAACATACCGCCGCCGCGCAGATCGGCATAGCCCTCGTGCTTCCAGAACGCGGCAAAATCGGCGTGGGACGGGCGCGGCAGATTGCGCAGCGCATCGTAGTCGGCAGAGTGCGCGTTGGTGTTGCGGATGATGGCACACAGCGGCGCGCCGCAGGTCACGCCGTCCACAACGCCGCTGAGGATATCGGGAAGATCGGCTTCTTTTCTCGCTGTCGAGAACGCAGCGTTGCCCGGCGCGCGGCGGGCGAGCATGGCGCGGATCAAATCAAGATCCAGCGTCACGCCGGCGGGGATGCCGTCGATGACAACGCCGATGCAATCGGCATGGGACTGGCCGAAAACGGTCAGGCGGAACAAATCTCCGTAGCTACAGGACATAGGCAGTACCTCCGTGTGCGTTGTAAAGATGGAAAAAGGTCGGGAACGATTTATCGATCGCCTGCGCATCTTCGATGACGACGGGCGACAGGCTCTTCTGGGCGGCGACTGCGGCGGCCATGACGATGCGATGATCGTTGGCGCTGTTGGCCGTGCCGCCGGAAAGGGCGGGTTTTCCGCGAATCAGCAGGCCGTCGTCCGTTTGGCGAATGTCGGCGCCGAGCGACAGCAGCAGCGCTTCGGTGGAAGCAAGACGGTCGCTTTCCTTGAGCCGCAGCCGCGCGGCGTTTTTGATTTGCGTTTCGCCCTTTGCCGTTGCCGCCAATGCTGCAAGCACCGGCACAAGATCGGGGATCGGGTCGGCATCGATGGCAGGAAAATGAAGATCAGAAAGCTCGAGCCGGATGGTGTCATTTTCCTGCAAAACCTTTGCGCCGGCATCCTGCAGAATCTGCAGAAACGCGCGGTCGCCCTGCAATGAATCGGCCCGAAGGCCGCGAACGGCAAAGCCGCAGGCCAGCATTGCCGCGCCGTTGGACCAGTCGCCCTCGGCGGCAAAATCGCCGCCGTGCAGCACAGCCGGCCGGATCGTATAGGTGCTTTCAGCTTGCGTGATCTCCGCGCCGAACTGCCGCAGCACGTCGACGGTCATATCGAGATAGGCTTTGGACGACACCGGCGGGATCAGCGTGAGCGTGCTCGGCTGATTGAGCGCGGACAGCGCGAACAGCAGCCCCGTGGCAAACTGGGAACTGATATCGCCGCGCAGCGTATAGGCGCCGGGCAAAAGCTGTCCGCGGATATGGATCGGGAAGCCGTCGCCAACAAAAACGCCGTGCGCCTGCATGGCGGCAAGCAGCGGTTCGTTCGGGCGTTCGGGCAGCTTGCCCTGCCCGGTAAAAACGGCGTCGACATCCATTGCGGCCGCCACGGGGAGCAAAAACCGCAGTGTGGAGCCGCTTTCGCCGCAGTCGAGCGTGACGTGCCGGTTCCATGTTTCGGGCGGCTCCACCGTCCATTGGTCGCCGCTTTGCGTTACGGCAACGCCGAGTGCGCGCAGGCACCGCGCGGTCGCGTCAATATCGGCGCTCGTGTCGGTGACGGTCAGGGTGCTTGTGGTCTTCGCAAGTGCGGCGGCGATCAGCAGCCGGTGGGCAAACGATTTGGACGCCGGCGCGCGGACAACACCGGTCGGCCGGCAGGGGAGAATTTTCACAATCATGTCAGCAGCTCCCTGAGTTTGTCGATGGCGATCGTTTCGGTGTAGCAGCTGCCAATGCGGTCGGGCAGAATCAGCGTGATTTTGCCGCCGGCGCACTTCTTGTCGGCGGTGATATGCGCGAACAGCTCCCGGTTGGAAAACGCGCAGTCCGTCGGCAATCCGTTATTTTCGAGCGCCGCGGCGATCCGTGCGTGGCACGGCCGGGTGCAAAAGCCGTTTTCCTCCGCCAGCGCGGCAATGCGCGCCATCCCGACGGCGACCGCCTTGCCGTGGGAGAAAGCATAGTCCGACTGCGCCTCGATCGCATGGGCGAGGGTGTGACCGAAATTGAGGAGCGCCCGTTTGCCGGTGTCGAATTCGTCTTCGGCCACCACGTCGCGCTTGATGGATACGCAGCGCGTGATGATGGTTTCCAGATCGTTTTCAACGTTGCCGGTTTTGCATTGTTCAAACAGCGCCTCGTCGGCGATTACGCCGTATTTGAGTACCTCGGCCATCCCGTCGGCAAAGTCGGATGCGGGTAATGTTTCCAGATAATCCGGGTCGCACAGCACCAGTTCGGGCTGGTTGAACACGCCGGCGAGGTTTTTGCCGTGCTTCAGGTTGACGGCGGTTTTGCCGCCGACGGAGGAATCCACCATCGACAAAAGCGTGGTCGGCATCTGCACAAGATGCATCCCGCGCATATACAGCGCCGCGGCCAGACCGGAAAGATCGCCGGTGACGCCGCCGCCGAGCGCGACCAAAACGTCTTTGCGCGAAAAGCGCTGCGCGGCGAGCGTTTCCAACAGGTCAAAGAGCACCTGCGGCGCTTTTGACGATTCGCCGGCGGGGAAGACGTACTGTGCGTGGCGGATGCCGAACGTGTCCAGCATCTGTTCGAGCGCATCGAGATGCAGCGGCGCCACATGGCTGTCGGAGACGATCATCGCTTTCGCGCCGGGAAACAGGGCGTTCAGCTTTTCAGCCAGCAGTGTGCGGACGCCTTTGCCGATCAGCACGTCATAGGATTTGGAGGCAGACACAGAAACAGTTTGCATGGTTCTTTCCTTTCAGCCTGCGCGGCGTTTGGTGTCTTTGCCGTCCTGCAAGAGCTGGCGCAGGGCGGGTTCGTCGTTTCGGTCAAGGGCGTCCTTATACGCCTGTAAGTTTTCAATCAGCAGCCCCAGCTCTTTGCCGAGGTTGTCGCGGTTTTCCAAACACAGCTCGGTCCACATCTCCACATTCAGCTTTGCCACACGCGTCATATCGCGGTAGCTGCCGGCGGAAAAGCCCTTGCGCTGCAGCGCCGTCGGACTTTTGACATAGGCGTTGGACACGATGTGCGCGAGCTGCGACGTGTAGGCGATGATTTTGTCGTGTTCGTCGGCGGTGGTGAAGGTCAGCGTTTCGAAGCCGACCGACAGGAAAAACCGCTTGACCGTTTCCAACACACCGATGTCCGAAACGCCGTTGGTGGTGAGGATCATCGACGCGCCCTTAAACAGCGACGCACGCGCGTGGGCAAAGCCCCAAAACTGTGTGCCGGCCATCGGGTGGCCGCCTAAAAAGTGGAACCCGTGCTGCTTGGCAAAGTCGCACAGCGCGTCGCAGACCGGACGCTTGACGCCGCAGCAGTCAACCACGATCGTGCCCGGACGGATCGCGGCGGCATGGGATTTCACAAAATCGACCGTTGCCTGCGGATAGAGCGAGAGCAAAAGCAGATCTGTGTTTTGAAGCTGTGGGTCGGTCAGTTCGCCGTCGATGGCGCCGACAAGCGTTGCGCCGAGCAAAGCGCTGCGGTCGATGTCAAACGCAAAAACGCTGTGCGGCGTATGTTCTTTGATCGCGCGGGCAAACGAGCCGCCGATGAGGCCGAGGCCGACAATACCGATTTGCATGTTTGTCCCTTCTTTCAGTCGTTGCCGCGCATGACCTGCTTGATCGCTTCGGCTTCGCGCACCACCTGCGCGAACTGCGGCGGGGTGAGTGCCTGCGGACCGTCGCACAGGGCGTGGGCGGGATCGTTGTGGACTTCGATCATCAAGCCGTCCGCGCCGGCGGCAACGGCCGCCAGCGCCAGCGGACGCACCAGCCGCGAGATACCTGCGGCGTGGCTCGGGTCGGCGATGATGGGCAGATGGGTCTTTTCCTTGAGCAGCGCGATGGCGGAAATATCCATCGTGTTGCGGGTATATGGCTCAAACGTGCGGATGCCGCGTTCACACAGCATCACCTTGCTGTTGCCGCCGGCCATGATGTATTCCGCGCTCATGAGCAGCTCTTCCATTGTGGCGGCAAGACCGCGCTTGAGCAGGATCGGCTTGTCCGTTTTGCCGAGCTCCTTGAGCAGCTCGAAGTTTTGCATATTGCGTGCGCCGACCTGAATGACGTCGACGTTTTCAAACAGCGGCAGATGACTGAGATCCATGATCTCCGTCACAATGGGCATGCCGGTTTCTTTTTTTGCCGTTTGGAGCAGCTGCAGTCCTTCGGCGCGCATGCCCTGAAACGCGTAGGGCGAGGTGCGCGGCTTAAACGCGCCGCCGCGCAAAAACGCCGCGCCCGCTTCCTTGACCTCTTTGGCAATGGAGGTGATCTGCGCCGGCGATTCCACGGAGCACGGCCCCGCGATATACGCAAGGTTGCCGTCGCCGATCTTGTGGCCGCAAACGTCGATCACCGTGTCGTCCGGATGAAATTTGCGGTTGGCGCTTTTATACGGCTCGGAAATGCGCGTGACGGATTCCACGATGTCCAGCCCGCTGATGAGATCGGTGTCGATCCGGCTTGTGTCGCCGATGAGCCCGAGCACGGTTTCATATTTGCCGGCGGAGAAATGCACGTCAATATCCATCGATTTGAGCCAGTCGATCAGATGACTGAGCTGCTGTTCGTCTGTTCCTTTTTTGATTACTACGACCATAATTATAACCTCCTCGGGCCTTTGCCCGGAATCATACGGAATAAAAAAGACCCCTGCAGCGGAAGTTCACTGCAGGGGAAAAACCCGACTTTCACTCGTTTGACAGCACAACTACCTGACTCTATTAACTTTTGTTAATAAAGGTAAAGTAATAGTATGCAAATGTGCTGCAATTGCGTGTCATAACGATACTCCTGTGGTTTTGTTTTGCTTATTGTAGCACTTTAAACCCCTAAAGTCAATACCTTTTTGCAAAAAAATTCAGATTATTGGATCGGCTCAAAGTCGGCAACGCCGTGTTTGCACAGCGGACAGACGAAATCGTCCGGCAGCTCGTCGCCTTCAAAGACGTAGCCGCACACCTTGCACACATAGCCCTTCTTGCCTTCCGTCTGCGGCTTGGGCTTGACGTTGTTTTGGTAATAGGTATAGGTCATGGTCTCCTTGTCGGACAGCACGCGCGCCTCCGTCACGGTACAGATAAACATGCCGTGGGTGTCCAGATCGACATACTGCTCCACCTTGAGCGACATAAACGCGTTGATGAACATCGGCAAAAAGGCGAGACCGTTGTCGGAACGCATCGGCGCCCAGCCTTCAAATTTGTCGGTGTTGCGGCCGCTCTGGAAGCCGAAGCGCTCAAAGATGCCGAACGGCGCGTCGGTCGACAGGCAGTTGACGTTCAGTACACCGGTCTGCTTGATCACATGGTGGGAATAGTTGTCCTTATTGATCGTCACGGCGATGCGGTTGGGCGTGTTGGTGACCTGCGAGACGGTGTTGACGATCAGCCCGTTGTCCTTCTGGCCGTCGTTGCTCGTTACAACATAGAGGCCGTAGCCGATCTTGAACAGGGCGGTCAGGTCGTTTTTGTTGGCGGTCTCGTCGTGCTGGGCAAGATAATCCTGACACAGCTCATTGGCAAGGTCTTCGATCTGCTGTTTGCTCTGGTCATTCAGCGCGGAGGTGATCTTTACTGTGGTGTCGGTGAAGGTGAGGTTTTTGCTGTTCTCCAGCAGCTTTTTCATCGTCTTTGCCGCCATCGGCGCCCACGAGCCGTTTTCGATCAGACCGATCGTCTTATTCTGGAAATTGCGCTCGGTCAGATGGTTGATGAACTCACGCATAAACGGGAAGATTTCGGCGTTGTAGGTCGTTGTGGCGAGCACGATACGCCCGTAGCGGAACGCGTCCTCCACACATTCGGCCATATCCTCGCGCGCAAGGTCGTTGACGCAGACCTTCGGGTAGCCCTTGGCCTTGAGCTTGTCCGCTAGCAGTTCCACAGCCTTTTTGGTGTTGCCGTAAACGGAGGTATAAAAGATCGCGATGCCCTCGGTCTCCACACCGTAGGAAGACCAGGTGTTGTAAAGGTCGAGGTAATACCCGAGGTTTTCCGTCAGCACGGGGCCGTGCAGCGGGCAGATGGTCTGAATATCGAGCGCGGCGGCTTTTTTCAAAACGGCCTGCACCTGTGCGCCGTATTTGCCCACGATGCCGATGTAATAACGGCGGGCTTCACACGCCCAGTCCTCGTCCACGTCCAGCGCGCCGAACTTGCCGAACGCGTCGGCGGAAAACAGAACCTTATCGGTGCTGTCATAGGTCAGCATGACCTCCG
Organism: Oscillospiraceae bacterium; assembly: GCA_902786285.1. Lineage (GTDB taxonomy): Bacteria > Bacillota > Clostridia > Oscillospirales > Acutalibacteraceae > UBA6857. Next base: position 11,608 of record CADABX010000021.1, read on the forward strand.
GCCAGTGTACCATCGGCGCGGCAACGAAATGCAGCTCGTGGCGGCCGAGCGAGAGCGTGTCGCCCTCTTTGATCACAATGCGGCGGTCGTCGAACGCGTGACCGAAGAAGTTGCCCATCATCGTAAACGCCTTGGCAGAGGACACGACCGTGGCGGTCGGGTAGGTTTTCATAAAGTTGTCGATGTTCGCGGAATGATCCGGCTCCATGTGCTGCACGATCAGATAATCGGGCTGTTTGCCGGCAAGCGCTTCGGCCACATTGTCGAGCCATTCGTGGGTGAAGTTTTTGTCCACGGAGTCCATCACGGCGATCTTGTCGTCGAGGATGACATAGGAGTTATACGCCATGCCGTTCGGCACGATGTACTGGCCTTCAAACAGGTCGATCTGGTGGTCGTTGACGCCGACATAGCGGATGTCTTTGGTAATGTTCATAGCGATACCTCACTGAATAATATTTACCAAAACATTATAACACAGACGAAAGGGAAAAACAATATTATGAAAACAAAAATAAGCGGGGAGCCCCGCTTATTTCGCTGTTACCGGCGTTTATCGTTATAGGGTGTATCTTCTACACCGAGATCGTGCAGCCGCTTAACCTTTTTATCAAGATAAGGTTTCCAAAGGAGACGGAACCAGTTTGTTTTGCCAAACAGTTTTACCAAGGTTGGACTAAAGAAATAATAGGTGCGAATGAAAGCTCTGCCGAACCACGTCTTTGCAAGTGTATTATCCCTGTAACGACGAAGCGTCCAAACCTGTGGACAGTCATAGGAACCGTAGACTGCGGTTGCTATATAACAGCCGCCGGTTTTTTCTTTGTTATTTGACAATTGAGCAATAAGGCCGGTTGCGCTGGGTAAAGTTGGTGCTATGAAATCTGGATCGAGCTGCTGTATTTTCTCATATAACCTTGAAAGCTTTTGAAGCGCTTTTTCACGACTTTCGCTGTCAATATCATTTAAAATATACATACATCCATTAGGTGAATATACAATTGCAGATACCTCGAAATAATCAATTTCTGCCGCTTTTTTTAGTGCTTTTAAATATAAATCCGGGTACTTTTCTTTATAATCAGTTTCACCCTTTGAATCAATGTGCAACAACAGTCTTTCCGTACCTAGTTGATCTAGTGTTCTCTTTATGATATCTAAAAGAAAATCCTTGTCGCCACTATTGTTGTTTTCAAAATAATAGCGTGTTTTGTCAAACATTTCGCAAGCTACTTCATATTCTACTTCTCTATCATAGTTGTCTTCAAATGTTTTAAAATGATCGGGTCTTTCAAAAGACTTTTCTTTACATACTGCTGCTATAGTTTGAGAATAAATATATGAGATTTCCGAAAACTTCACCCATATGGGAAGGTATTCTTTGTAACTATCCATGCAAAAATTTGATTTCAGCTTATTCAAATGATACTTGAGTGCTTTTTCTTCCCATTTAAACAAAGAATCGTAAACATTTTTGTCGAGTTCAGAAATTCGCTGCGAATTAGTTGCCTCATTTGCGGCTAATGATATCAGTTTATAAAAAATCTTATTTGCCTTGTCATTCAAAGGTGTGTTTGTCTCGAATAGACTGCAAAGAGCCATAATTTCATACAGTTCACTCTTTTTATCATAATCTTTAAATTGATCGGATTCCAGAAAATGTACACATTCATCAATCGCATTTTTATATGAACCGGCTTCATACAAAATGGTTGCTTTGGTTAAAATATCAGTCTCCATTTTTCTTCCCTCTTACTTTTCAACCGTATACCCGCAGCGGTTGCATTTATAAATCTTCTTCTTTTTGCCAAGTGCGCCTGCGGCAAGACCGATCGGGCCTGCTATCACTGCACCGACAACGGCTTTCCCGCCGCTGAATCCGCCGGTTCTTTCTCCGACTGCCTGCAAATATCCGATTCTGCAACTCGGACAGGGTGTAAATGATAAATCTGTTGCCATGAGTTTTTCCTCCTAAATCAAAATATCCCAAAACTGGATATTTTGATTATACATAATTGGTATAATTTTGTCAAGAACTATCATGGAATGGGGGAGTGTTATGCGTTTAAAAGAACTGCGAAAATCGCGCGGCATTACCCAACTAAAGCTTTCCATGGATTTGAACATGAATCAGAACACGATCAGCCGGTACGAAACCGGCGTATGCGAAGCGAGCTATCAGGCGTTGATCCAGATTGCGGATTATTTCGGCGTTTCCATAGATTATCTCTTAGAACGGACAGACGACCCGACATTTCATAAATAAAAACGACATTGGTTTTGCAATCAATGTCGTTTTTTTATTTGCAGTTGTTTTTAAAACCTTCCGTTCACGGTTAGCCCGTCGGTCGTGTAGCTGACATCGTGGGCGCCGTGGCTGTCGAGGGCGGCAGTGAAGGCGTCAAACAGCTCCCGGTCGGGGAAGGTGATGGAAAACGTCATGGTCAGATCCTTCGGCTGATACAGCACTTTGCTGAGCTGGAACGCGCTCAGCCACCAGTGCATCACCGGGCCGAGGGAAAACAGCAGCTTGTCGCCGTGATAGAGCGAAGCGCTCATCTCCATCAGCTCGTCGTCGCCGGCGGCTTTGTAAAATGTGCCGATGCTGCCGGGCTTGCGGTTATAGACGCCGACCTCCACACCGTTGGTGCAAACGCCGTAGTTGCCCTTCCAGAGCTGGATCATCCATTCCTTGCCGTGCGCGTCAAAATGGAAACGGCGGGTGCTCATGTTGAACAGAAACGTGCTGTTCGCCAACAGGTCATACAGCCGGTCAAAGCCCAGCGACCGCTGCCAGCAGTGGACGGCGCCGTAGATCACAAGGTCCTCCACGCTGAAATCAAAGCCGAGGTCAATCAGACCCTTGTCGCTGTTGCCGTGCACCTGACCGGTGGCTTGGTTGATAAACAGCCCCGGGCTCATCACAGCCTTTTCGCCGTCGTCATAGCAGATATCCATCATCACCTGCAGCTCGTCCGGGTTGTTTTCAGCCGGCACCGTGTAAATGTCCACTTCGCGGATGATGCTGTAATACACACCCATCAGATACAGCAGATAGCCCAAAAGCGTCTGATCGTTTGCATACGCCTTGTCGCGCAAGGAGAAAAGCTGTTCGCGCAATGCGGTGGTGTTCAGCCGCAGCGTTTTCACAGCGATCTCGGCCGGCGCGTTGAGGTTCGGAATCGACCCGATCAGCATCGGCACGTCGATGCCGGAGCCCTCGGCGATATAGGCGCAAAGCGCGGTCAGCGTGTCGTCGATCTGTGTGTTGAGATAGCGGTCTTCGTCTTTCGGAAACGGACGGCCCGACAGCACGCGCAGCAGATCGCCGAGCGGCTTGCCCTGACGGACAAAGGTTTCGGTGGAAAACGACGGCGCGCCGTGGTCGTCCACATAGGTCACATAGTCTTGCAGCGAGTGCAGCGTTTTGAGATCGGCGTCGCTCATCGACTGGTCGTTGCGGTTGCCGAACATGGCCGGAACCAGCGTTTGCAAAAACAGCAGGGGAATCAGCAGGATGGAAATCCATTTTTCAAGCATGTTGACGTTCTCCTTGGTTCAGTTTGCACAGGGGTACTAACTTTTATTATAGCGCAGAATGCCGCGGTTGTCAAATGGAAACGTCTGCGGCTGTGCTCGATGCTATGGTTTACACCTTCGGAAAAATAACCGGCAGCCAGTTGAGCAGCAGGACATACCATGCGCGCAAAAGGTTCAGAATGTGTTCCATGTCGTCACCTTCTTTCCATAGACATATCATACACCCAACGGACGGATTATGCAAGCGGAAACAGCGAAAACGCCAAAACACAGACCGGCAGCGCGAACAGCACGCTGTCGAACCGGTCCAGCACGCCGCCGTGTTCGGGCATGAACGTGCCGAAATCCTTGATGCCGACGCTGCGCTTGACCGCCGAAAACGTCAGATCGCCCAGCGCACCGAACAGCGCGCCGACCGCGCCGACGCCGATGAACAGCGGCAGCGATACCCCGTGGCCGCACGCACGCAAAATCAGCGCATAGATCAGCATGCCAAGCGCGCCGCCGAGAATGCCGCAGAAGAAGCCCTCCACGGTTTTGTTCGGGCTGACACGCGGGCAAAGCTTGTGTTTGCCAAACGCCATGCCGCCCAGCAGCGCCAGCGAATCCGCCGCCCATGCCGCCACCAGCGGAGCGAGCAGCAGCAGCCGTCCGTTTTCGAGCTGCATCAAGTATAAAAACAGCGCCGTGATGCCGGACGGCACAAACGCCGCAAACACAGCGGCCGCGCCTTCCTGCGCGTCGGCGGCCTTTTCTGTGAAAACTGCAGGCGTGAACGCGAGCGCGAACGCCGCAAACAGCCACATACCCCACCACACCGGCGCCAGATGATAAGCCGCCGCCCAGATCACGCCGACCGCATGCAAAACGGAAAGCACAACGAGATAGCGGTGTGTGACAAACCGCGTGGCGGTGGTGAACTCATACGCCGCCAGCGCGGCAACGACGCTCAAAAAGATGCACACGCCCCATATCGGCGCCATCAGCAGCACACAAACAGAACCGGCCGAACCAACAACAGCGACCAGCGCTTTGACCAGCAGGGCTTTTTTTCGGGCAGGGGATGCTTGTTTCATAAGAAAACCTCCGTAACACAAAAAGATAAAAGTGTATAAAAAGATATAAAAAATGATTATTTTGTCGACTAGGCAACAGGGCAGAAAAAAGTTGCCCCTTCTCTTTTTTCGCTTTCCGGCTATGATGGATACAGTCAAAGCCATCGGGAAAGGGTGGGTAAACATGTCTCATATTGTTGATCTCTACCAGCCGGGCAAAACCCTGCTGATCTATAATCCGCGCGCCGGCAGAAGCACGGCTCGGCCGCAGTTGTCGGAAATCGTGTCGCTGCTGCAGCCGTCGTTCGGCGAACTGGTGGTGCAGACCACGCTGCACCCCGGCCATGCAAGGGAACTGGCGCAGACGCTTGGCAAAAATTACGACACAGTCATCTGCTGCGGCGGCGACGGCACGCTCAACGAAACGATCGATGGATTGCTTGCGGCGGGCGCAAAGGCCAAAGTGGGCTATATCCCCATCGGCTCGACCAATGATCTCGCAAAGAACATCGGCGTGCCGACCGATCTGCAGCAAAACGCGCGGCAGCTTGCGCGCGGCGAGACGCACGGCTATGACGTGGGGCAGCTCAACGGCCGATGCTTCACCTATTTTGCGTCGTTCGGCCCGGGCGTGTCGGTGTCGTATTCCACGCCGCAGAAAATGAAAAACGCGCTGGGCTATTCCGCCTATATGATCAACGGCTTTTTGTTTCAGGTGATTCCCACCTTGCAGCAGGTCAAGCCGAAGCATATCAGAATCACCTATGACGGCCATGTGATCGAAGACGACTTTTATTTCGGCGCGGTGTCCAACGCCTACAGCGTGGCCGGCGGCATGTTCCGGTTCAGCGAACGCGACGTGCGCTTTAACGACGGCAAATTCGAAGTGATGCTTGTGCGCCGGCTGCGCCATGCAACACAGATTTTTCCCATGCTTTACAAGATGCACCGCCACGATTACGACGGCAAAACGCTTTTGCTGTTGCAGGCGAAGGATCTCACATTTGAATTTTCCGACCCGGTGCCGTGGACGCTCGACGGCGAATGCGGCGGCAGCGTGAAAACAGCCGAGATCCACGTGATCCAAAACGCTGTGCAGATCAGCTGCGACGGAAAGCAGGGCTTTCTGCACCAAACGGCGGCGGTGAAACGGAAAGAAAGTCGCTGACCCCGTAAAACGACAGGCGGCTGACGGTTTTGGTCAGCTCGTCGAGCGACAGGGAGCGGTCGCTCTGGAACCAGTGCTGATACACGCTCATGAGTCCCGAAAACGTAAAATGGATCCCGAGCTCCAGTTCCCGGGTCGGCAGCGCGGGAAACCGTGCGCGCATCGATTGCAGCGCGTGGTCCTTCAGCGTTGAAAACAGTTTGTCGCGCAGCGAGTTGTTGCCGTTCATGCACAGCAGGTTGCCGTAAAAGTCGATGTCCTTCTGCAAAAGCTGCGTCAGCTTTTCATAAACAGCCGCCGGGTTGCGCAGATCGATCTGCTCCCGCGCCTCCAGCAGCATCCGGTCAAAATCGTCGACGATGCTGTTTTCAATCTCGTCCATCACCTGATAGACGCCGCGGTAGTGGTTATAGAAGGTTTTGCGGTTGATATCGGCGCGGTCGGCAATGTCCTTGACGGTGATCTGGTTGACGTCCTTTTCCGCAAGCAGCGCGGCAAAGGCGTTGCGGATGGCGCGTTTGGTTTTGCGCACACGGCGCTCTTCGGTGTCATACAGCATGGAAACGCTCCCTTCGGTTCGGTATCGGTTGTATTATAATACACAGATGTGAAAAAATCTACAAGGATACCGTTGCGGAAAAATGACGAAATTATGAATCGGCGCCGTTTCTTGACAAACGGGCCGGTTTTCGCTATAATACCGGGGAGTGGATCGGGCAGTCGCGGGTCGCAAGACACGAGGAAAGTCCGAGCTCCAAACAGCAGGGTAACGGCTAACGGCCGCCGAGGGTGACCTTAGGGAAAGTGCAACAGAAAGAAACCGCCGCGTTTGCGGTAAGGATGGAAAGGCGAGGTAAGAGCTCACCGGCGCACAGGAGACTGTGCGGCCATGTAAACCCTACCCGGAGCAACACCGACCGGATGCAGCAATGCACGCTCGCTGGGCGCATATCCGACGGGTGGCTTGAGCCTGCCGGCAACGGCAGGCCTAGACAGATGACTGCCTTCAATGACAGAACTCGGCTTACAGATCCACTCGACAAAAACCGCCCATCCGGGCGGTTTTTTTAGGGCCAAGGGGAAAGGGCCAAGGGCCGAGGGATGCGTGCACAGTGCATAGTGCATAGTGACGCGCCGGACGTTGTGTGCTGTGGGATGCATTGCGCCGCGCAGGAAAAGAGTCGGTAGGGGCGGCCTGCTCCCCAGCGCCCGTAGCGTTGCACTCCGTGCGACTGGGCGCGGACGGCGTGGCACAATAGCCGCCGAACGGCGGCGCTACACAGGTAAGGCGCAAAACAAAAACCGCTTGACAAAAGCGGCAAAGTCGAATATAATAAAAGTACAAGAGAGCTACCCGATAGACGGTTAGCCCTCAGAATGTGGAATTAACCGCACCCAAGTGGCGATAAGGGGCGGTTAATTTTTTATTGCAACAATCACGAGTAAAAGTACAGACATGTATAGAACAAGCAGCACAAGCTCCATATTGCATCACCCTCTCAAGAGTTCTCAAGAGGGCGAAAACCCTCTTGGAAGAAAGAGGGACTAACCGCCTACCGTTTATGTAGATAGCTCTCAGGGATGCCGATGCACCGCATATATCATAGCAGAGCATTTGCACCTTGTCAAGCCCGACAACCACACAGCGCCCGTAGCGTCGAATACAATGCTGCCGCAGGCAGCCACCAAAGCAGCCGTCCCCAGCGCACGCAGTGCGCGTTGGGGAAGGTGGCAGTGCGCCAAAGCGCACTGACGGAAGGGGCCGATCGACTGGGCGCGGACACGACACAGCCGATCGGAGATCGGCGCTGCAATTCTTCATTTTTCATTTCTTCATTTCTTCATTTCTCAACGCGCCCTCCTGTTCCCCATTCCCCGCGTTCAGCATAGTATGCCCTGAGGTGAGATTCATGCTGAAACCGTTGCTGCTGATGTTGTCGCTGACATGCGGGCTGTTCGCGTTGTCGGCGCTGTGCCGGTCGCTGCTGCATGCGCTTGCCGTGCGGCGGTGCGGGCTCGGGGTGAGCGTTGTCGTTGGCAAAGAAGGCGATCCGCTGCTGCCGCTGCGCGTCTATACATCGTTTTTGCAAAGCGGGCTGTTACATCTGGAGGCGCCGGGCACTGTGGTGGTGCTCGACTGCGAGTTAAGCGAAAAATCCAAAGCCGCCTGCCGGTCGCTGCTGCCCGAAAGCGTGCGGGTGCAGTTCGTTTCCGGCGAAAACTTGTGTGATTATCTGGTTGCATCCGGCGACAAAAAGGAGTATAATACCATCTGAATCATCAAAGACCGAGGCGGAATATGGAAGAAACAGGAACCATCATCAACGGCGTTGTGGAGGGCATCATCTACCGCAACCCGGAAAACGGCTACAGTGTGCTCGACGTCAGCTGGGAGGGAAAGCTCATCACAGCGGTCGGGCTGCTTTCCGTTGTGGAGCCCGGCGAACAGCTTGTGCTGCGCGGCGAATGGGTGAACCACCCGACCTTCGGCAGCCAGTTTAAGGTGGAATCGTTTGAGCGCAAGCTGCCCAAAAACGCCGCCGATATGCTGCGCTATCTTTCCGGCGGCACCATCAAGGGCATCGGCCCCGCCACGGCGCAGAAGATCGTGGACCGCTTCGGCGACAAGACGTTTGAGATTATGGAAACCCAGCCGGAGCGGCTGTCGGAGATCCGCGGCATCTCCGCCGAAAAGGCGGACGAGATCGGCAAAGCGTTCCGCAAGCAGTTTGCCGTGCGCGAGATCATGATCTATCTCGAAAAATACGGCATGACCCCGGCGGAGTGTCTGAGCACCTACAAAGCGTTCGGCCCCGGCAGCGTGGAACGTGTGACGGAAAACCCCTATTGCCTTTGCACCGCGCGCATCGGCATCAGCTTTACCCGCGCCGACGAGATTGCGCAGCGGATGACCGCCGCCGTCAACCCCGTGTACCGCGCCCGCGCCGGTGTGATCCATATCATCAGCCACAATCTGCAAAACGGCCACACCTGTCTGCCGCGCGAAAAAATCCCCGCGCCGGCGGCAGAGCTGCTCGGGATGGACGAAACAGCCGTGCAGCAGATCATCGACGATCTGATCGAAGACAAGGAGCTGGTACAGGAGGATATCGACGCCCGGGCGTTTTTGTTTTTGCCGTATATGTACCTCGCCGAAAAGAATATTGCCGACCGTATCAGGGTGATGCTGCGCTTTCCGCCGCAAAAGGGCAGACCCGTGGAAAGCGACATTGACGAAATCGAACAGGCACAGGGCATCGAATTTGAAGACAAGCAGCGCGAAGCGATCCTCACGGCGGTCAAGCAGGGCCTTTTGGTGCTCACCGGCGGCCCGGGTACCGGCAAAACCACCACACTCAACGGGATTCTGGCGCTGTATGAAAAGCGCAAGCTGCGCGTGCTTTTGGCCGCGCCGACCGGCCGCGCCGCCAAACGGATGAGCGAAGTGACGGGGCGCGAAGCGAAAACGCTCCACCGGCTGTTGGAAGTGCAGTTCGGCGAAAACGACCGCCAGTCCTTTGCGCGCAACGCCGAGCATCCGCTCGAAGCGGACGCTGTGATCGTGGATGAGTTGTCCATGGTGGATGTGCAGCTTTTCTGGGGCCTTTTGGATGCGCTGCCGCTGGGGTGCCGGCTGATTATGGTCGGCGACGCCGACCAGCTCCCGCCTGTGGGTGCGGGCAATGTTTTGCACGACATCATCGAATCGCATCTGTTGCCCGTGGTCGCGCTCACACAGGTGTTCCGCCAGGCGATGGAAAGCCTGATCGTCACCAACGCCCACCGCATCGTGGGCGGCGAGTATCCCGTGCTGGACGCGAAGGACAAGGATTTTTTCTTTTTGCAGCGCGAAAACGTCCACAGCGCGGCATCCACGCTGGTGGATCTCTATACCAACCGGCTGCCGAAGGCCTACGGCTACGATCCGCTCGAGGATCTGCAGATCATCTGTCCGTCGCGCAAGGGCGAGTGCGGCACCGTGAGCCTCAACCGGGCGCTGCAGCAGCTTTTGAATCCGCCGTCGCCCGACAAGGACGAGGTGCAGGCCGCCGGCCGTGTGTTTCGCGTGGGCGACAAGGTGATGCAGACCAAAAACAACTATGACATCCTCTGGGTCAAGGGCGGCCAGAGCGGCGAGGGCGTCTTTAACGGCGACATCGGCACCGTCCTTGCGGTGAACCCGACGGCGAATCTTGTGAAGGTCCGCTTCGACGACAAAACGGCGCTCTATCCGTTTGAAAATGTAAAGGAGCTTGAACACGCCTATGCCGTCACGGTCCACAAAAGCCAGGGCTGCGAATTTGAAGCGGTGCTGATGCCGGCCGTCGGCGTGGTGCCGCAGCTTTGCTACCGCAATTTGCTGTATACCGCTGTGACGCGGGCAAAGACGCGGATGATTCTGGTCGGCTCCCGCGCGTTGATCGAACAGATGGTGGACAACGATAAAAAAACGCGCCGCTATTCCGCGCTGTGCCATTTTCTGACAAAGAAGGATACAGGCAGTGTGCTTGACAAACAGGGGTCGAGCCTGTAAAATAAAGGAAACGAAAAGGGAAAGGAGTGAAACGCCATGCCGGGCATGCAGATCGGGATCGACCTCGGGTCGTCGTGTATCACCGCCTATGCGGCGGGGAAGGGCATCGTTTTGCATGAGGCGAACGCCATCAGCTTTGACACGTTTTCCGGCGAAGCGGTTGCCGTCGGCAACGAGGCGATGGCCATGACCGACCGCACGCCGTCGAGCTTGCGGCTGTGCCGGCCGATGCAGGCAGGCGTGATCTCCGATTTTTCCATCCAGTGCGAAATTCTGCGCCGGATGCTCGACCGCGTTTGCAAAGGCGCCGTTTTGCGGCCAAACCTCATTATCAGCGTTCCGAGCGATCTGACAAAGCTCGAGCAGCGCACCATTCTGGACGCCGCCATCGCCTGCGGCGCGGCGCGTGTGTCGCTGATTCCCGGGCCGGTGGCCGCCGCGTTCGGGGCAGGTATTTCCATTGAGGAGCCCCACGGCGTGCTGGTGGTCGATATCGGTGCCGGCACCACGGATATCGCTGTGATGACGATGGGCACCGTGGCCTATTGCAAAAGTCTGCCGCTCGCGGGCGACGATTTTGACAAGGATATTGTGCGCTATCTGCGGCGCACCGCCGGCGTGGAGATCGGGCTGCCGACCGCAAAGCGGCTCAAGCACCAGATCGGCTGTGTTTCCGCGCGCGAAGAGGAATTCGAGGCGGCCGCCAACGGCAAGGACACGCTGCGGCAGATGCCGCTGCAGTGCGCCGTGACCAGCACCCAGATCTGCGAAGCGCTGAAGGAGGACGCGGAAAAAATCGCCGACGCCGTGCTTTCTGTGCTCGAGGAGGTGCCGCCGGAGCTGTTTGCCGACCTTTGCGACAGCGGCCTGACATTGTGCGGCGGCTCGTCCAAGCTTTACGGCCTCGACACCGTGCTGCACGAAAAGCTGCGGCTTTCCGTGAAGGTTGCGCCGGACGGCGAACACTGCGCCGCCAAGGGCGCCGGCTATGCGCTGCGGCAGATGAAACAGCTCGAAGACCACGGGCTGCAGTTCCGTGTGCGCGAACGCGGGATCGGTTGAAACGCCATTTTTGTTAAAAATGTCCTTTGCTTTTCGGCTTCTTTTTGTGCTAAAATAGAGGTATCAAAACAGAGCGAAGAGGCGAAGGACCATGTTTCAGACCGGAGATACCGTCATGCATCCGACAGCGGGTGTATGCCGGATCATCGATATCCGCAGGGAAAATTTTTCGGGCGAGCTGCTGCCGTATTATGTGATCACGCCGGTTTATGACGGCGTGAACAGCCGGCTGTTTGTGCCGGTGGACAGCGACAAAATCGTATTGCGCCGGCTGCTTTCCGCGTCGCAGATCGACGCGATCCTCGCGTCTGTGCCGACTGCAAAGGACCGCTGGTCCGCCGACGAGCGCGAACGGACCGAAACGTTCGCTTCTCTGCTGCGCACGGGCGACCACGCCGCCATTGTCAAAATGATTGCGCAGATGTTCCGATACAAGGAGCAGCTGCAGAAAAAAGGCAAAAAGCTCCACCAGAGCGACGAACGGCTGCTGCGGCAGGCGCAGACGCTGATCCATCAGGAGTTTTCCTTTGCGCTCGGGCTGGAGGAGGAAGAGACCGTCCGCTATATCATGGAACATATCGCCGCGTGACTGCGGCTTTCTTTTTTTGCGCGGTTGATTTTCCGCGCCTGATATGCTACAATAGGCAAAACCCGAACGAAAGGATGACGCACGATGGCGCAGGAACAAAAGGGCAGGGTGCTCGTTGGCATGAGCGGCGGCGTGGACAGCGCCGTTTGCGCCTATCTGCTGCAGCAGCAGGGCTATGACCCCACCGGCGTCAACTGCCGGTTTTTCAACAACGACGACGCGTTTATCCGGGAAAAGACCTGCTGTTCGCTCGAAGACGCCGCCGACGCGCGCGCTGTGGCCTATCAGCTCGGCATCCCGTTTCATGTGTTCAATTTTACCGAGGACTTCCGCCGGTCTGTGATCGAACCGTTTGTGCAGTCGTATGTCAACGGCGAAACGCCGAACCCGTGCATCGAATGCAACCGCCACCTGAAATTCGATAAGCTCCTGCGCCGCGCGATGGAGCTGGAGTTTGACTTTGTTGCCACCGGGCATTACGCCCGCGTCAGCTTTGACAACGGCAGCGGGCGCTATCTTTTGCACAAGGGCGCGGACGAAACGAAGGATCAAAGCTATGTGCTCTACTGCCTGACGCAGCAGCAGCTTTCCCACACGCTCCTGCCGCTGGGCGGGATGCGCAAAAGCGAGGTCAGAGAGATTGCGCAGTCGCTCGGCTTTGTCAACGCCGAAAAGCACGAGAGCCAGGACATCTGCTTTGTGCCGGACGGAGACTATGCCGGCTTTATTGAAAAGCATCTGGGCAAAACTTTTCCCAACGGGCCGTTTGTGACAAAGGACGGCACCGTGCTCGGCACCCACCGCGGCATCATCCGCTACACCGTGGGCCAGCGGCGCGGTCTGGGGCTGGCGCTGCCGGCGCCGCTGTATGTCTGCGAAAAGGATCTCAAAAACAACCGCGTGGTGCTTTGCCCGAACGAGGAGCTGTTCACGAAAACGCTGACCGCGCGCGACATCAATCTGATCGCGCTATCGTCGATCGACCGCCCGATGCGCGTCAAGGCGAAGGTGCGCTACAAGCAAAGCGAACAGTGGGCGACGGTGGAACAGACGGACGACAGCCATTTCCGGCTCGTGTTTGACGAAGGCCAGCGCGCCATTGCCAAAGGGCAGGCGGTGGTGCTGTATGACGGCGACACGGTGGTCGGCGGCGGCACGATCGATGCGGTATAATTCCTTTTTGTAAAAAACTGACAAAATATTATTTTTTCTTACAAAATTTCCCCGCTTTTTCGGTCTATTTGAACAAAAGGCGGGGGTTTCTTTTGGTTGAAAAGCAGATTGACAAAGAGATAACGAAGGGTTAAAATACAAGGTATACTGGTGTGAAAGGACATTTCAATGGCGGATTATCTCTCCCTTTCCGACGAGGCGCTTGCAGCGCTTTGCAAGGCGGACGACGAAAAGGCATGGAATACGCTGTTTCAGCGGTTTTTGCCAACGGCGCGCCGTTTGGCCTCGCGGGTCAACCACGAGTATCTGGAAGGGCAGGATCTGGCGGCCGAGGGCATGATCGGGCTGCTGTCTGCCGTCTATACCTTTTCACCGGACGCAAAAGCCTCCTTTTCCACCTATGCATATGCCTGTATGCAAAACCGGCTGCGCAACGCACTGCGCACCGTACAGAGCAAAAAACAGATCCCGCCGTCCAGGCTCGTTTCCATCGACGGCGCGTTTGAGCCGCCGCTCGTGTCCTCCGCGGAGGACGCGCTGCTGCATAAGCAGCGGCTGCAGCAGATCGACGCGATCGTTGCAACCAGTCTGAGCGAACGGGAACGCACGGTGTTTTTGCAGTTTGCAAGCGGCAGCAGCTATCAGCAGATCGCGGCACAGACCGGGCTGACGCCCAAGGCGGTCGACGCCGCGCTGCAGCGCGCAAGGAAAAAACTGCGTCAGCAGCTTTCATAAAAATATGCCTGAATGCTACAGAGCGCCTAATGAAGGGGTCGGTGCAATCCCGGCGAGGGCAAAATAATCAAGTGAGGTAAAAAACATGTACGAGGACAAAACACTAGTTTGCAAAGAATGCGGCAAGGAATTCGTTTTCACCGCCGGTGAACAGGAATTCTATGCAGAAAAGGGGTTCCAGAACGAACCGCAGCGCTGCAAGGAATGCCGTTATGCAAGAAAGAACGCGGCGAAGCCGGAGCGCGAAATGTTTATCGCGACCTGCGCAAGATGCGGCGGTGAAGCGAAGGTTCCGTTCCAGCCCACCGAAGGCAGAGCTGTTTTCTGCAGCGAATGCTTTGCAAAGCTGAAAGAAGAACAAAACGCATAAACGCGTTTCCCGTGGCCGCAAGGCCGCACCCAGGCACCATCCCCTTTGGCAATTTCCCCTCAGCATGATCCCCTAAAAATCCCCTTTGAAAAATACACCGCCTCTTCGGGCGGTGCGTTTTTTGTTTACGCAGACTTTGTCAGCTTTCCGGTTCGGTGGTATCTTCCGCGATATAGGCGGCGTCGGTGAGCGCCAGACGCACAAAGCCGTTGCGCCGCAGCGTGCGCACATAGGCACGGGAATATTCCTCCTGCGGAATTTCGAGCAGCAGCTTCTGGCCGGCGGGCAGATTGCTTTCGAGCAACACGTAGTTGTTGATCTGCTGCAGATAGTCGGCATATTTGGTCGCGGGATCGACGCGGCCCTTGGTGTGCAGATAGACGCCGTCGATGTTGTCGTTCGTCATAAAGCCGTCGTATTTTTCGTCGCTGCCGTATTGCAGCTCGTCCGCCGAAACGCCGACCAGCAAAAACCGGTCGTCCGGCACAACGGCCGCCGCTTTGTTGAGAAACCGTTTGAGTACACCGCTGCGGCTTGCGCCGCCGCTTTTGCCGGCAAAATAGGCGCTCGAAAGATTGTCGCCCGACGGGAAACAGACCGATTCCAATATCACGCCGCCTAAATTGAAGGCCGACAGCTCCTCCAGCACGCCGAGCAGATATTTGCGCGCGCCGGCGCTGTATGGATTGAGCCAGGGCTTGCCGCCGGCGTCCTCCTTTTTGTCGCGCCAAAGCACCTGGGTGTTCATATAGGTCACGGCATAGGACGGATCGAGCGACGCGATCAGCGGGTCTTCAAAGCAATACACACGCGCAAACACATGGATGGACGCGTTCTGATACTGCTTGATGGCATTGCGGACCGTTTCGTTGCTGAACATACTGCAGCCGGCAAGCAGCGCGGGCTGCTGCAGCGACGCAAAGAGCAGCCGGCCGTCCTGCGTTTTAAAGTCGAGGATCACACTGTTGCAGTCGCGTTTTTTCAACTGGCGGATACTTTCCTTCACACTGGCGCGGTCGCGGATGGTCTGCGGCTCCAGACACAACGCCTGCAGCTCGCTTCCGTCGGTCAGAAGCGTGGTCCCTTCGCCGTCCGCGGTTGCTGCGGCTGCGTCGTCCGGCTGCGATGCGATCGGCCGGCCCGAGATTTTCAGCGCGAGATCCACGGCGAAAAAGGACGCGGCAAACACGACGCAGAACAGCAGCACAAACAGCAGCACGCGTCCTGCGCGCCGGGTGCCATTTCGGCGGTGGCGGTGGCTGCGGAACGTGCTGAGCTGCCCGGCAGGGTACTCCCGGGAAAAGGTATAATAGCTGTTGCGGACGATCACTTTGTTTGGTTTTTTCATCTTTGCCCTTTCTGTGCATGGCCGTTTCCAGTAATTTTGCATTGCCGAACCGGGAACGGTTCGGTATAATGAAAGCGGATATTGCTTGACGGGGGAAAACGGCGATGAAGATTGAATTGGCCACGGCGCATCAGATTCTGGTGGATCTGGATGCGGCGGATCTGGGCGCGTTCCGGCTGACGGTGGAGCAGCTCGGCGCACCGAACGAAAACACACGCCGCATTTTGCAGCAGATTCTTGCCGCGGCGTCGGACGAAAGCGGCTGCACCTACCGGCTGCGGCAGTATTCCAATGTGGATATTTTGCCCGACAGGGCCGGCGGCTGTCTGCTGATCATATCGGACTACGAAAAGCGCCGGCCGCGGCGAAGGCGCTGCTTTTTCTGCGCGTCCTTCAACGCGCTGGTCGATCTCTCCCGCGCATTTGGCGCAAAAAGCGACACGCTGTTTGTCACATTGCTGCAAACGCAGGCCGGCTATTTGCTGCTGACGCCGGATTTGCCGAACGGCGCCGTGCGCCTGTTTTCGGAATATCTGCGGCCGCTGGCGCTGTCGGACGCGGCAACGGCGGTTTTATGCGAACGCAGTGCGGTGCTGCTGGACAACCGGCCGCTGTCAACGCTCGGCGGCGGTACGCAGCTTTAAAATGGTATCCTTCGGGTCGGGCGAGCCGAACACCGCGGAGCCTGCCACCAGCACATTTGCGCCGGCCTCGATGCAGGTCTTTGCCGTTTGCAGATTGACGCCGCCGTCGACCTGAATGTCGAGCGAAAGACCGCGGCTGTCGGCTTCCTTGCGGACGGCTTCCACTTTGGGCATCATATCGTACATAAAGCTCTGACCGCCGAAGCCCGGCTCCACAGTCATGACCAGCACCATGCCGAGTTTGTCGAGATAGGGGAACACTTTTTCAGCCGGGGTGGCGGGCTTGAGCGCGATGGCCGGCACACAGCCGAGCGAACGGATGAGGTCGATCGTTTTTGCAGGATCGCCGTCGGATTCCAGATGGAAGGTGATGACGTCCGCGCCCGCCTTTGCGAAGTCGGGGATATATTTTTGCGGATCACTGATCATCAGATGCACGTCGAACACCAGATCGCTGCATTTGCGCAGACATTTGACCAGCGGCGCGCCGAGCGTGATATTCGGCACAAAGTGGCCGTCCATGACGTCGATATGCAGCCAGTCGGCGCCGCACTGCTTCATCCGCTTGAACTCTTCACCCATCTTTGCGTAATCGCACGAGAGGATGGACGGGGAAATTTTAATCATAGGAACACCTCATTTATCAGTTTCGGGTTGGGCGGCTGCGGCCGCTTTTTCGGTTTCACGCTTTGTCATATCCGCACGCAGCTCGTTGAACACGGCGGTGGCTGCGGGGACGCTGACCATCATGCCCGGAATGCCGAACAGGCTGCCGCCGACGGTGACGGCCGCAAAGACGATCAGACCCGGCGCGCCCACGGATTTGCCAACGACCTTCGGGAAGATGAGATTGCCTTCGATCACCTGCACGACCATCAGCATACAGAAGAAGATGATTGCCTGCACCGGCGACACCGCAAGGATCATCACCGTGCCGATCACGGCGGAGATGGTGGCGCCGACGATCGGGATGAGCGCCATCAGCGTGACCATCGCGCTGATCATGGGCGCATAGGGGAGCTTGAGGATCAGCATGCCGACGAGGCACAGCGAGCCGAGAATCAGCGCTTCGAGGCACTGCGCCACGATATATTTATGGAAGCAGTCGTTGAACACGGCGGCGTAGTGGAACACCTTTTCGCGCACGCCTTCGCGCAGATAGTTGTCGGCCAAGCGGCGCACATTGCGGTGGATCGACGGGCGGCAGGCGAGATAATAGACGGCAAACACGATGCCGATCACAACCGAGCCGATGGTGGACGCGGTGGACGACAGCGCCGAGGTGATCTTGCTGCCCGCGGAGCCGAAGCCGGTTTTCAAAAACGCGGTGGCCTTCGTCACAATATCGGACCAGAACGCCGTGTCGGTCAGCTTTTCGCGCCAGTTGGCCAGCCAGTCATAGACGTTGGCCGGCAGGTATTTGACCACAAAATCGTTTTTCAGCAGCGCCTCCACGCCCTTCGGCGCCTGCTGGACAATCAGCTTGACGCAGTTGATAAGCTGCGGCACAATCAAAACGATGATGCCGGCGATGACGAGCAGAATCGTCAGAATTGCGCAGCAAAGACAAACGCCGGTGCGCGTCTTTTGGGCAAAGGGCGGATTCTTTTTTGCAAAGTAGTGCCGCTCGTAAAAGCGCATGAGGATGTTGATCAGGTACGCGATCACCGCGCCGATCAGACAGGGGAGGATCGCTTTATAGATTTCGCCGATCCAGCCGGCGATGCTTGTCCAGTAATGGATCAGCAGAAAGACGCCGAACACGGTCAGCGCCAGGGAGAGGAGTACTTTTCGGCCTTGCTTTGTCATGAGATACCTCCGTTGCCGTTTTGATACTATCCTCTATTATATCTGCTTTTGGACGGTTATGCAATGGGTTTTGGAAAAAAAGGGGAGAAGGGATTGTAGAGTCGTCAATGATAGGTAACAGTTTTCCTCAAAAAAATATGATGCAATGGATTTGGTTTCTTGAACCGGAGAAAAGAGTGTCAGATTT
>CADABX010000022.1 GCA_902786285.1 Oscillospiraceae bacterium
GATGAAGCCCAAGAGCGCGTCGAATCTGAAGGTCCGCTGGTCCTCGTCCGACAAGAGCGTGGCCACCGTGGACGGCAAGGGCAAGATCACCGGCGTCAAGGCCGGCACCGCAACGATCAAGGTCGTGTCCGGCGACAAGAATGTTTCCACCACCTGCAAGGTCACCGTCATTCAGCGTGTGACCAGCATCAAATTCAAAGACAGCACACCCACCGTCAAGGTCGGCAAAACAAAAAAGCTTGCCGTTACCATGCTGCCCGAGACCGCCAGTGAAACCGCCTTCACCTGGACTTCGTCCAACAAGAAGATTGCAAAGGTCAGCAAGGCCGGCAAGGTCCGCGGCGTAAAGCCCGGCACCGTGACCATCACCGTGTCCAACGCGGACGGCTCCGCAAAGGCAAAGTGCCGTCTGAGCGTGCTCCAGGGCGTGACGGGCATGCAGTTTGACAAAGCGGCGCTGACCGTTTCCACGGGTAAAAAAGCAACCCTCAAAGCCAACATTGAACCGTCCAACGCCGCCGATAAAAAGGTGATCTGGACCTCCTCCAACAACGACGTTGCAACCGTCGACGAAAAGGGCGTCATCACCGCAAAGGCGGTCGGCTACGCTGTGATTACCGGTAAAACCAACGACGGCGGCTTCACCGACAGCTGCCGCGTCAATGTGGTCTACGGTGTGAAGAAGGTCCGGCTCAACAAGACGAGCGCCACGCTCGATGTGGACGAAAAACTGACGCTGAAGCCGACCATCTCGCCGGCCAACGCCAGCAACAAGGACGTGAAATGGACGTCGTCCAACAAGCATGTGGCCAAGGTCTCGAAAAAGGGCGTTGTCAAGGCCGTTGCCAAAGGCTCGGCTGTGATCACGGTTTCCACCGTGGACGGCGGCTATACTGCCACCTGCAAGATCGACGTGGTCAGAAAAGCGACCGGCATCAAGCTGAGCCGCAGCAAGGCGACGGTTGAAAAGGGCGATACCTATCAGCTTTCCGCATCCGTGCAGCCGACCGACGCCACGATCCGCACCGTAAAATGGAAATCCTCCAACAAAAAGGTTGCCACGGTCAGTGCGAACGGACTTGTTACCGCGGTTGCGGCAGGCAAGGCAAAGATCACGGTGACGTCGACCGACGGCGGCTTTAAGAAAGCCTGTGTCGTCACGGTTCATGTGACGCCGAGATCCATTACACTCAATAAAAACACCGCTTCGATCAATACCGGAAAATCACTCCGGCTCAAAGCGTCGGTCGCGCCGGCGGACGCCTATGACGCCGTTGTCTGGACATCGTCCAACAAGGCGGTTGCCGCTGTAAGCACAAGCGGCGTTGTCACCGCACGCAAGGGCGGCAAAACCGTAATCACCGCAACAACAGACAACGGTCTGACTGCAAGATGTACCGTGACCGTCAACCAGCTGGTGGAAACGGTCAGACTGAACAAAACAGCTTTGACGCTGTCGCCCAACGAGCGCGCCACGCTCAAAGCCACCGTCAGCCCGACCAACGCCGTTTATCAGACGCTGGAATGGACGAGCGACAACACCAAAGCGGCCAAGGTCACACAAAAAGGCGTTGTCACCGCTGTTGCGCCGGGCTCGGCAACCATCACAGCCAAGAACCTTGTCGGCGATGTGAGCGCTGTTTGCAAGGTGACCGTCCGCAAGGCCGTTACAAGCGTAACGCTGAACGAAAAAGCGCTCTCGCTCGTGTATCCGAAGACTGCGGCGCTGACCGCAACGGTTGCGCCGGACGACGCCAGCAACCGCAGCGTTACCTGGACGTCCTCCGATCCCGCTGTGGCAACCGTGTCCGACAACGGTCTGGTAACGCCGGTCGGCTCGGGCGAAACGACCATTACCGTGAAAACGGTTGACGGCGGGCTGAAAGCGGCCTGCACCGTCAGTGTGAATGTTCCCGTTACGGATATCAGTGCACCGGCGGAAAAGACGTTCTATGTCGGCCAGAAGACGTCGCTCGGCATCACAACCGTGCCGGCCGGCGCCACCAACCGCGCCATCTCCTATACCATCGCCGATCCGTCGATCGCCACGATCAGCAGCAGCGGCGAGATCGAGCCGCTGAAAAACGGCATGACCTCCGTTACAGCCAAGACGGCGGAGGGTGGCTTCTCCAAAACGATGCGCATCATCGTGGAGACCAAAGTGACCGGTATCACGCTCGACAAAAAAGAGCTGAAGCTCGGTGTTGGTGATACCCAGCGGCTGATCGCTTCTGTTGCGCCGACAACGGCAACCAACAAAAAGGTCTTATGGACGAGCAGCAACGAAGCGGTTGCAACGGTCAACGAGACCGGCGTCGTCACCGCAAAATCGCTCGGCGCGGCGATCATCACCGCCACCACCGAAGACGGCAAAAAGGCTGCGACCTGTGCCGTTACCGTGCTGGTGCCGCTGCAGTCCATTTCGCTCAGCAGCAGCACGCTGCGTCTGACAAAGGGCGAAACGGCAACACTGACCGCAACGGTCGAGCCGGAAAACGCGACCTATCCGACCATCGTCTGGACCAGCGACAACTCCAAGATCGCGTCGGTCAGCTCCAATGGTCAGATTACCGCGAACGACCGCGGCAACTGTGTGATCACCGCCGCCAGTGAGGACGGCACGATCGTTGCCACCTGCGTCGTCGCTGTCAGCGAAGTCGTATAAGCACAAAAGAGGCTTCCGCTTTTTGCGGAAGCTTTTTTTGTGCAGCGTTAGGGGCCAAGGGCTAAGGTAAACTGTACCCGTAAAAGCGGACACAGTTCAGCGCGTCCCTTCATCCCGCAACCCCTCAGTCTCTATCCCAAAATCCGGACTTTTCAAAAAGCCGCCCATGAATTTTGCAAAAAGCATTGATTTTTCCTTTCATTTGTTATATAATAGGCGCGACGAACATTTGTACGAACATGGAGGAGACGATATGGCAGACAAAAAATCAGCGCTGGAAACCGCATTGGCGCAAATCGAAAAGCAGTATGGCAAGGGCGCGATCATGCGTCTGGGACAAACGAGCGAGCTCAATGTGGAAGCGATCCACACCGGCTCGGTCTCGCTCGACATTGCCACCGGCGTCGGCGGACTGCCGAAGGGCAGAATTGTTGAGATCTACGGACCGGAATCCTCCGGTAAAACCACGGTTGCGCTCCACTGCATCGCCGAAGCCCAAAAGGCCGGCGGAGAAGCCGCGTTTATCGACGCGGAGCACGCGCTCGACCCGGTCTATGCCAAGGCGCTCGGCGTCGATATCGATTCGCTGCTTGTTTCCCAGCCGGACACCGGCGAAGACGCGCTGTCCATCGCCGAAGCCCTCGCTCGCTCCGGCGCGCTCGATATTATTGTTGTTGACTCCGTGGCGGCGCTTGTGCCGCGTGCCGAAATCGAGGGAGAGATGGGCGACAGCCATGTGGGTCTGCATGCCCGCCTGATGTCGCAGGCGCTGCGCAAGCTGACCAGCGTGATCGCAAAGTCGAACACCCTCGTCATCTTTATCAACCAGCTGCGTGAAAAGGTCGGCGTAATCTACGGCAACCCCGAAGTCACCACCGGCGGCCGCGCGCTCAAGTTTTATTCCTCCGTGCGCATCGATGTGCGCCGGATCGAAACCATCAAGGGTCCCGGCGGCGAATTCATCGGCTCGCGCACCCGGGCGAAGGTTGTCAAAAACAAGGTCTCTCCCCCGTTTAAAGAGGCGGTGTTCGACATCATGTACGGCACCGGCATCAGCAAGGTCGGCGAGCTGGTCGACCTCGGCGTGGAATACGGTGTGATCAACAAGAGCGGCGCCTGGTTCTCCTACGGCGAAACACGGCTCGGCCAGGGCAGAGAAAACGTCAAGCTGCTGTTTGAACGCGAAAAAGAGCTGGCCGCAGAGGTGGAGGCAAAGATCTTTGCCGCTGTGAAAAAGCAAAACGGCAAGGATGAAACCGAGGAAGCGCCCGCCGCGCCCGCCGCGCGCGAAGTGCAGATCCCGGTCACCAAGGGCCGCAGCGGCTCCGCCCGCGCCAGAATCGACATTGCCGTGGACGACGACGAATGAGCGTTCTGACCTTGCAGCCCGGAAAAAACAACAAGGTCCATCTGCTGCTCGACGGTGAGTATGCCATGACGGCGGACAGCGACTTTGTGGCGTTTTCCGGATTATATGACAATATGATATTAGACGACGAAGCGTTGACCGACCTGCAAGGGAAGGTCAACGCTCGCCGCGCATTCAACAAGGCGAGCGACCTGCTCGCGCTGCGCGACCACAGCGAAAAGGAGCTGCTGCAAAAGCTCAGGCAAAAGGGCTTTGCCGACGGCGCCGAGGAAGCGATGGAAAAGCTCAAAAGCTACGGCTACCTGGACGACAGCCGCTTTGCCCTGCGGTTTGCGCAGGAATTGCAGCGGGTCAAGCACTACGGTAAAAAGCGGATCGAACAGGAGCTTTACCGCAAAGGTGTCAGCCGCGATGTGGTCAGCGACACGCTGGAACAGCTCTCGTTTGACGAAGATGCGCTCACGGCACTGATCGAACGCAGATATCTGCGGCAGCTCGATACTGAAAAGGGCGTGCAAAAAACCGTTGCCGCGCTGCAGCGCATGGGCTACAGCTTCGGCGAAATCCGCGACGCACTGCAGAAGGTGCAGGAGGACGTATGAAACAAAAGATTGCAATGATCGGGCTGGGCTGCCCGAAAAATCAGGTGGACGCGGAGCTTATGCTTGCGCGTCTGGCGCCGCAGTTCACGATCGTCGGCGAGGTTGCAGACGCCGACCTCGTCATCGTGAACACCTGCGGTTTTATTGAGGACGCAAAAAGAGAAGCCATCGAAACGATTCTCCAATGCGTCGAACTCAAAAACGCGGGCGTCATCCGCAAAATTCTGGTCACCGGCTGTCTCGCCGAGCGCTATCAGAATCAGATCAAAGACGAGATTCCCGAGGTGGACGGCGTGATCGGGCTTGGCAAAAACGGCGACATCGTCGCGGTCTGCCGGTCGCTGCTCGGCGGAGGAAACGTCTGCGACTTCCCCGATAAATACAATTTGCCGCTCTCGGGCGCACGCGTGCTCACTACGATGCCGCATGTGGCGTATCTCAAAATCGCCGAGGGCTGCTCCAACAACTGCACCTACTGCGCCATCCCGTCTATCCGCGGCAAGATGCGTTCCCGCCCGGTCGAAGACCTTGTGGCTGAAGCCGGGGAGCTCGCCGCAAACGGCGTGAAAGAGCTGGTCATCATCGCGCAGGACGTGACGAAATACGGCCTCGATCTCTACCACAAGCTCGCGCTGCCGGCGCTGCTGCGCGAATTGTGCAAAATCGACGGCCTGCGCTGGATCCGGCTGCTCTACTGCTACCCCGACTGCCTGACGGACGAGCTGATCGACACCATTGCGGCGGAGGAAAAGATCTGTAACTATATCGACCTGCCGCTGCAACACGCCGACAAGACCGTGCTGCGCAACATGCACCGCGCCGGCGACGAAGAGAGCCTTTTAGCGCTGGTCAAAAAGCTGCGCGACCGCATCCCGGGCGTTGTGATCCGCACCACGCTGATCGCCGGTTTCCCGGGTGAAACCGAAGCCCAGTTTGAAACGCTCGAGCGGTTTGTCAAAGAGGCGCAGTTCGACCGGCTGGGCTGCTTCGCCTACTCCGCAGAGGAGGGCACCGTGGCCGCCGCGATGGACAACCAGCTCGACGAAGAGACCAAAGCCCGCCGCGCCGAGCTGATTATGCAGACGCAGTACGACATCTTTTGCGAACGCCAGCAGCGCCACATCGGCAAGGTATATGACGTTTTGGTCGACGGATTTGACGAAGAGAATCTTTTGTATCTCGGCCGCACCTACATGGACTGCATCGAGATCGACGCGCAGGTGATTTTGTCCACCGAGGACGAGCTTTTGCCCGGACAGTTTGTCAAAGCGAAGATCACCGGCGTGTGCGACGCCGATCTGGTGGGCGAGGTGCTTTTATGAGTGCCATCCACACGTTTACCGGCAAACAGATTGACCCGTGCCATCCGGCGCCGGAGGCGCTGTGTGTGGCGGATATTGCCCACGCGCTGTCGCTGGTCTGCCGTGCGGGCGGACATTTTCCGCAGTTTTATTCGGTCTGTCAGCACTCCGTCGCCTGCGCCGGGGAAGCAAAGGCGCGCGGCATGAGCCAAAGAGTGCAGCTTCTTTGTTTGCTGCATGACGCGAGCGAAGCGTACCTTGCCGATATCACGCGTCCCGTGAAGGCGCAGTTGCCGCAATACTTCACCTATGAAGCGCGGCTGCAGACGATGATCTACGAAACCTTTGCCGGCGGTGTGCCAAGCGACGCCGAGCAATCGCAGGTTTCCGCCGTGGACGACGCGATGCTGCGCGCGGAGTTTCTGCATTTTATGGACGTTGACCTGCTGCCGGAAACGCCGGACCTGCTGACTGCGCCCGACTTTTCGCTTTTGCCGTTCAACACGGCGGCGCAGCGGTTTCTCGATTGTTTCGCCGCGCTGACTGCGACGGCGTAAACGCGCATACAATCAAACAGCGGCACGGCCCTCCGCGCCGTTTTTTCGTTGAAGGTGATCCGATGTTTTCCCTTTCCTTTATCCTTAACAGTCTGTTGCTCGGCGTCGGTCTGGCGATGGACGCGTTTTCCGTTTCGCTCGCCAACGGGCTTGCGGCGCCGCGAATGCACCGGCGCACGATGCTCCTGATCGCCGGTACATTTGCCCTGTTTCAGGCGGCCATGCCGATGACCGGCTGGTTTCTCGTCCACACGGCAGTGCAGTCCTTTCAAAAGCTGCAGCCGCTGATCCCGTGGGCGGCGCTCTTGCTGCTGTGCTTCATCGGCGGCAAGATGCTGTTTGACGCACGCAAGCAGCAGGACGAAGACGCACCGCCAAAAGAGCTGACCGGCGTGGCTTTGCTCACGCAGGGCGTTGCCACGTCGATCGACGCGCTCTCCGTGGGCTTCACCATCGCGCACTACGGCGCGGCGATGGCGGCGGTATGCAGCGGTCTGATCGCGGCGGTCACGTTCGTCATCTGTCTCGGCGGTGTACTGCTCGGGCGAAAATTCGGCACGCACCTTGCCGGAAAAGCGTCCGTCCTCGGCGGGCTGATTCTGATCGGCATCGGCGTGGAGATCTTTGTCAAGGGCGTTTTTTTGAATTGAAAATGGATCATGGAAAAATGAAAATTCCGACGCAAAAACAGCACCCGTCCGTGTGGATGGGTGCTGTTGGTTTACTTGCCTTCCCCAGCGCATGCAGTGCGCGTTGGGGAAGGGGGACCGCACGCCATCGGCGTGTGGTGGAAGGGGTTACCGCTTAAAGATTGCCAGAATGCTGTGGAAGAACTTGATCAGCCAGCCGAACAGACCGGTATGTACCTGTCCGCAATATTTGCAGGCGTTCGGGTTCGGCTGCGGGTTGGACGGCTGCGACGGCGTCACGTCTTTGATGTGTGTACCGCAGCGGGTGCAGTTGCCGTTGCTGTCGGCGTTCGCGTGGCCGAGCGCGGCGATGGTGCTGCCCTTCGTGATTGTCTGCTTGCAAGTCGTGCAGTACTGGTCGCCGGTATAGCCTGCCGCGGTGCAGCTCGCTTCCGCCTTGTTGACCGTGGTCAGCGTGTGGGCTTTCTTTGCAATCGCCGTACCCTTGGTGATCGTCTGCTTGCACACGCTGCAGACCTGATCGCCGGTGTAGCCTTCCGCAGTGCAGGTGGCGGCTTTGGCGTTCTGTGTGGTGGTCTTGTGCGCGGCAAGCGGCTGCTCGGCGTGACCGCTGATGTACTTCTTGCAGTCGTTGCAATAGACGCCTGCGGTGTAGCCCTTCACGGTGCAGGTGGAGGCGGTGGCGGCGGTGTTCGTTGTGTTCACATGGTTCGATGCATTCACAGCGATCGTTTCTGTCTTTGTTGCGTTGCAAACCGTACAGGTATAGGTTTTCACACCTGTTGCGACGCAGGTTGCCGCTTTGGTTATAGAGCCGGCGTTCCAGGTATGGTTCGCCTTTTCAACATGGCTGCTGTCCCGCGAACACACACGCTGATGCTGGGTATCATTCAGTTTTGTCCAGGCGCCGTAGCTGTGGCCAAGTTTGGCAATGGCCTCGGTGTAGCTTGCGCCACAGGAGCAGGTGAAAGTTTTTGTGCCGGTTGCAGTGCAGGTAGCCGCACTTGTTACAACACCTTTCCAACTATGCGTATGATCGCCAATTGTAAACGTGACCGAATTGCTCGGTGTGCTGTACCAATGGTATTTGGTGTTTACAGCTGTAAGATAAGCGGTATATTTGCCCTTCGGCAACCGAACACTGCATGTCGTGTCTGTCAGGTCAAGGACATGCTTATATTCTGTCCCGTTTTCGCCAAGCTCCGAGCCCTGCCAAATACGAAGATTGTATATTCTCTGATCATATTTCGCGCTTTTCACCGGAGATGCGGTCCATTTGAACACAGTGTCCGTGAGCGTACTACCCAAAGAACTGATGCTCAGCTTCGACGCATCCGGCGCATCGGGTTTGGCATAATCTGTTTTCTTGACAACTGAAAAACCCTGTGCTGCAGTTCCAGTTCCAACCGTTCCGTTATCATCCCACAGATACACATTGGTGCCGGGTTCGGGTGAAGCGCCTTTTAGCGACATCAATTTGTTGCCGGAAGAGGAAACAAGACAGTAAACGCCGTTCTTTTTCGTAACAACCCAGTGTTGGCACGCACCGTCATAATCCTTCTGGCAAACGATATTATCGCCGTTACTTGTACCGTCATTTTCTGCAGTAAGCAGTGTGCCATTATAAGCATTATACACCAGATAACTGCCGTCGTTGTTTCGCATAAAATGCCATATCAAACGAGGGTCGTTTGCTTCGTTGCTTGACGCCTGAACATTATTGTCATAGTTACCTATGATCCTGCTCGTGCTGGTATTGACGATCTCCGCGAAGAAATCCTCACCAAGATTGACTGCCTGCGGATTAACGACAAACTTGCAGCTGGTTGAGGAATCCAACCCGACCTCCTGAAGAATAATCGTATATCCGCCATCTTCGGGTGGGCTATAAGTATATGAAGTTGCTTTGCCGACATTCTTCGAAAGAACCTGGTGTGCATCTATCCACTCTCCGCTCCGCCGTTCTCCGGCTTTCCATATAACAACATTATAAGACGTTGCGCCTGTACAAGCATCCCATGTAATTTTTACTTTGGAACCGAAGGGATAAAGGGTCTCGTCTGTTCTAACATCTGATGACGTTGGTGTGATGGAAGGATAATTCGGTCTTAAATAAAGACGATAAGATCCAACAGAACTAACCTTTCTTTCACCATTACAGCACCCCGGAGAAGAACCGTTATTTCCTCCTGCACAGTATGGAACACCATTCTCTACTTTGGTTATAATTTCAACATGACTCCAAGTAAAGAAAACCAAATCGCCAGCTTTGGGCGAAGTAACTTCCACAGCGCCTCTTGCTCTCATTTTGCTTTCAAAATCAGCAACTGTTCCCCCGTGTGCAACGATGGAATCATCTCCTCCTGCGTTTTCTATGCAGTCTGCAACATATTCATCGCACCATGCACCATAATCAACACCACTGTAACCAAAATCAGTGCATGTTCTTCCTTTTTGTGACTTCGCAATCATAGCAACGTCATATGCCATGTCGCCTGTCAAAGTATACTTACTCTTATCAAAGCTGTCTTTTCTGCAACAAGTTGCATTTGCCTCCATCACCGGCACCACCGCGACCAGCATCAGCAGGCAAAGCACCATGCTCAGTATTCGTTTTGTTTGTTTCATAAAACATCCTCCTTTGATTATATGTTCAATTTTTTGAGCATAATCGTATTATACTCAATTTTTTGAACATAATCAATAGTTTAAATATGATAATCTATTAAAGGTGATAGAAAATGATTAGCTATCGGCCTTTCTATGAAACCTTGTTTAAGAAGAACGTGACAGTCTACCACCTGATTTATCATGAAGGCTTTTCCGCAAACACGTTTTACCGGATGAAGCAGGGAAAGGACATCAGCACAAAAACATTGGACGCACTATGTTTTGTGTTGGATTGTGAAGTGGAAGATATCATCAAGCATGTCAAAGAATAAACCGCTCTCTCCTCTCGGAAGAAAGCGGTTTTTTATTACATTCTCTTGGAGCCGATCAGAGATCGGCGCTACAATGCTGGCTGCTGATTGCTAACTGCTGACTGCTGACCGCTTTCGCTGAACAAGCATCGCCAAAACCAGCACCAGCGGGAACAGCGTGCCGACGAGCAGCCCTTTTTGCAGACTGTCGCCAAAAAGGCTCGTCACCTGCCCCACGACGAACGGCCCGGCCGCGCAGCCGAAATCGCCGAACAGAGCAAGCAGCGCAAACAGCCGGGTGCCGCCGGTCGGGATCTCCTTTGCCGCCAGCGAAAACGTCCCGGGCCAGAGGATGCCCACCGAAAAGCCGCACACCGCGCACGCAAGCAGCGACACCAGCGGCCACGGCGACAGCGACGACACCACATAGCACACCGCGCAAAGCGCGGCCGACGCGCCGAGCGCCACCGGCAGCGGCAACTTTTTGCTGATGGCGGCATAAAATACCCTTGCCGTCCCCATCAGCACCGCGAAGGCGCACGGGCCGAGCAGGTCGCCGGTCGTTTTGGACACGCCGAGCCCCGATTCCGCAAACGCGGACGCCCACTGGCTCATGGCAAGCTCGCTGGCCCCGGCGCACAGCATGACGAGGGCGCACAGCAAAAACGTCGGTTTGCGAAAGAGCACACGCACCGGGTCGCCCGGCGCTTCATCGAGCACCGGCGGGATCGGCACCAGACACGCATAGACGGCGTTGCAGACCGGGATCACTGCCCAAAGATTGGACAGCAGCCGCCAGTGCGCGATGCCGACCGTGGAGAAAAAGACCGTGGAGAGCAAGACCACGCTCACCTGTCCCCAGCAGTAAAACGAGTGCAAAAGGCTCATGGACGCGGCTTTGTTTTTGGTGGGACACGCCTCAACGAGCGGGCTGACGATCACTTCAATCAGGCCGCTGCCCACAGCATACAGAAGGATCGACACGATCACGCCGGCGAACGCGTTTGACAGCAGGAACGGCAGATGGCCGAGACTGACAAGCCCGACCGCGGCCAGCACATGGGCTGCAACGAGACAGCGGCGGTAGCCCAGTTTATGGATCACGAACGCGCTCAGCGCGTCCACACAAAGCTGAAACAGGAAGTTGAACAAAATCAGTACGCTGAGCTGCCGGTAGGAAAAGCCGAATGTCTGCCGGAAGGTGAGAAACAAAAGCGGCGCGAAATTGTTGATGATCGCCTGCACGAAGTAGCCGGTGTAGCTGCAAAAAACGGTGTGGCGATAGCGGCCGAGCATGGGCGTAGCTCCTTTCTATATTTCCAAAATCGAACGAATAGATGCGTATAAACAACTGTTTCAAATAATAGCATAAAATTTCCCGGATTTCAATTGTTGAATTCGTCAAAAAGACAGATTGACTTTTGCGCTTTGGCGTAGTAAAATTATCAAAATGCATAAAAATTCAATCTTTTTCGACTCCAACACAGTCGAAACCGCGTATCGGAGGTTTTTTCAATGGCAAGAGTTTACAATTTTTCCGCAGGCCCGTCCATGCTGCCCGAAAAGGTGCTGCAAACCGCGGCTGACGAGATGCTCGATTACAAGGGCAGCGGCCAATCCGTGATGGAAATGAGCCACCGCTCCAAGACCTATGACGCCATCATCAAGGAAGCGGAGGCGCTGCTGCGCGAAGTGATGAACATCCCCGACAACTACAAGGTCCTGTTTTTGCAGGGCGGCGCGTCGTCGCAGTTTGCCGCGATCCCGCTCAACCTGATGACGGGAAGCGGCAAGGCGGACTATGTCATCACCGGTCAGTGGGCCAACAAGGCGTTTAAGGAAGCCGCGCGCTACGGCGACGCCAAAGCGATTGCCTCCTCCGCCGACAAGACCTTCTCCTACATCCCGAAGCTCGACCCGGCGACCTTTACCAAAGACGCGGACTATTTCTATATCTGCATGAACAACACGATCTACGGCACGAAGTACCACACCCTGCCCGAAACCGGCAACGTGCCGTTGGTGGCGGACATCTCTTCGTGCATCCTCTCCGAGCCGATCGACGTGAGCCGGTTCGGCATTCTCTATGCCGGCGCGCAAAAGAATATGGCGCCCGCAGGTCTCACCGTCGTCATCGTGCGCGACGATCTGATCGGCCACGCGTCCGACATTTGCCCGACCATGTTCAACTATCAGATCCACGCCGACAACGGCTCCATGTTCAACACGCCGCCGTGCTATACTATCTATATTGCGAAGCTTGTGCTCGAATGGATCAAGAACGACATCGGCGGTCTTGAGAATATGAAAAAGATCAACGAGAAAAAGGCCGGTATGCTCTATGACTTCCTCGACAACTCCAGGCTGTTCCGCGGCACCGTGGTCAAGGAAGACCGTTCGCTGATGAACGTGCCGTTCGTGACGGACGACGACGAACTCAACGCGCTGTTTGTCAAAGAAGCCGAACAGGCAGGTTTTGTCAACCTCAAGGGCCACCGCTCCGTCGGCGGCATGCGCGCATCGATCTACAACGCGATGCCTGTGGAAGGTGTGGAAAAGCTCGTTGCGTTTATGAAAGACTTTGAAGAAAAACACAAGAAGGACTGATCACCATGCAAAAAGTATTAACGCTCAACAAGATTTCTCCCCTCGGTCTGGAACGGCTCGAGCCCGAAAACTTCACCGTCGGCGCAGAGATTGACAATCCGGACGGCATCATCGTCCGTTCCGCCTCCATGCATGAGATGGAGCTGCCGCAAAGCCTGCTCGCCATCGCCCGTGCCGGCGCCGGCGTCAACAATATTCCGCTTGACAAATGCAGCGAACAGGGCATCGTTGTGTTCAACACACCCGGCGCAAACGCCAACGCTGTCAAGGAGCTTGTCATCGCGGGTCTGCTGATCTCCTCGCGGAAAGTCATCCCAGCCATCGAATGGGCCAAAACGCTCAAGGGCGAAGGCGACAAGGTCGGCAAGCTTGTGGAAAAAGGCAAAAGCTCGTTTGCCGGCGGTGAGATCAAAGGCAAAAAGCTCGGCGTGGTCGGTCTCGGCGCCATCGGCGCACTGGTGGCCAACGCCGCCGAAGCGCTCGGCATGGACGTTTACGGCTACGACCCGTATCTGTCGGTCGACGGCGCGCTGAAGCTGTCGCCCACAATCCACTATGTGCCGAAGATCAATCAGATCTTTGAAAAATGCGACTATATCACGCTGCATCTGCCGCTGCTGCCGAGCACCAAGGATATGATCAACGCCGAAACGCTTTCCACGATGAAGGACGGCGTGCGCATCATGAACTTTGCCCGCGGCGGGCTGGTCAATAACGTCGACATGAAGGCCGCGCTGGCCGACGGCAAGGTCGCCGCCTATGTGGTCGACTTCCCGGACGATGAGATGCTCGACGTGGAAAACGTCATCGCCATCCCGCACCTCGGCGCCTCCACCCCGGAGAGCGAAGAAAACTGCGCGGTTATGGCCGCCAAGGAGCTGCGCGACTATCTGCGCAACGGCAACATCAAGCATTCCGTCAACTTCCCCGACGTGTCCATGCCGAAGTCCGGCGCCGCCCGCGTGTGCGTTTTGCACCGCAACATCCCCGGCATTTTGTCGCTGATCTCCGGCGCGTTCCTCGGCAACAACATTGAAAGCCAGACAAACCGCTCCAAGGGCGACTACGCCTATACCCTGCTCGACCTCGCCAATGTGCCGTCGGAAGAGACGCTGAACAAAGTCAAAGCCGTCGGCGGCGTGATTCGCGTGCGGTTGGTTTAAGTTTCCGTCTGAAGCTTAAACAGTCGTCAGTCGACAGTCAACAGTAAAAGCCGCCTGCGGGCGGCTTTGTTTCTTTTTCAGAACAATAATATGCAATATTTGAAGATCCCTACAAACTGCAGCAGGCTGCCCGCCACGATGAAGATGTGGAAGATGCTGTGGAACCAGGGCCTTTTGATGCCGAGGGCAAAGAAGATCATCCCCAGCGTATAGACTGCGCCGCCGGCAATCAGCCAGATTGCAAGTCCCCAGCCGAACGCGTCGATCATCGGGCGGATCGCGAGCAGCGCGCTCCAGCCGATCAAAAAATAGCCGCCGGTGGCAAGGATGGCATAGCGGTGAAAGTCGATCGCCGTGAAGGTCACGCCCACCGCTGTGGCGGCGATCAGCAGCACGGTCAGAATCAGCGTCAGCACCGGACGCTCGCGCCGCAGCCCGGTCAAAAGGATCGGCGCATAGGTGCCGAGAATCAGCGCATAGATCGTGCAGTGGTCGAGCACCTGCAACACCTTTTTGGCGCGTTCATGCCGCAAGCCGTGGTAGACGCTCGACATCGTATAAAGAAAGATCATCATCAGCGTATAGATCACACCGCCGAGCAGTCCCCAGTAGTTGTGCTTGACGACAGAGAACACTGTGCACAGCACCAGCGCCACCACGCCGAAGCCGCCGCCCACGATGTGGGTAACCATGTTGAAGATCTCCTCGCCGCGGGAATAGCCGGGCAGTGTGCGATCATCGAGTTTGGTTCTGGGCATGGGTACCAATCCTTTCAAGGGTCAATGCGTGGGTTGCCGGACGGTCGCCGTCGGTGATCAGCGTGTAGCTTTGCGTGCGCAAAACGTCGAGCAGCTCCTCGTTTGTTCCGATGGGCGTTTCGGTCCGGATGCCGCCGCAGATGCGGTCGGTCTCGTGGTGGGTGTCGCTGCCGCTGATCATCGGCTTGCCGTGCTTCTGCGCCCAAAGCAGCGCGTCGTAATTGGCACGTTCGTCCGTGTGGCCGTTGAACACCTCGATCCCGTCCAGCAGCGTCGGGTCGCAGCGGGTGATAAATGGGCGGTACGGGTGTGCCTGATACACCAGGCAGCCGGCGTCGTGCAAGTTGCGGCTCATGGTGCGCTCATCCCACAGCAGCAGATTGCCCTGCCGGCGCAGCCAGCGTTCGTCCACGCCATAGACAAGATAGTCGTTGACCGTGGCGTAATGCCGCAGCTCCAGCCCGAGCAGCACCGGAAACGCGCTGCCGCAATAGGCTTTGAGGGTATGATAGGACGAAAGGTAAAAATCCAGATCCTTTTGCGGCGCAAAGAAATGGCCGCCCAGAAAGGTCATGGGGCTGAAGTGATCGGTGAGCACAATGCCGTCATAGCCGGCGTCGGCATAGCGCCGGACGAGTGCTTTCGGATCGATCGAGGCGCACCGCGATACGGTGCCCGTGTGGCAGTGAAGTTCATATTTGTACATCTTTTCGCTTCCTTTCATAGGTTTTGACGGATTCGGCCGATCCCGTTTGTTGGGTGACAGTATAACGGTTTTTCCGGCGTTGAAAACCCCCTGACAAGAGAACTGACTCTCCGATTTGTAGAATTCCACTTGACAACTTCCTCTACAAATAGTAGAATAGAGAAAACTGTCGGTCAAAGGGAGGCGCAAAAGAAATGCCGCAGCAGGAACTTGAACAAAAAATTGCCGAAAACCTGCGGCTCTACCGCACGCTGCACGGTTTTACGCAGGCGCAGCTTGCCGAATGTCTGAGCTATTCCGACAAATCCGTGTCCAAATGGGAGCGCGGCGAAGCGACGCCGGACATCGGGATATTGTATACGCTGTCGGAGATCTACGGCGTGACGGTGTCGGAGCTGATCGGGCAGACGGAAAAGAGCAAGGAAACACAGGAAAAGCTCAAGGCCGTTGAAAAAGACCGCAAAGCGCTCGAGCGCGCCAAAAAGAAAGCGCTGGAGCGGGCGAAGAAACAAAAGAAGAAGAAATAGCAAAACGAAAAGGCAGCCGCAAAGCTGCCTTATTATGATAGTATTACAACAAGCTTACCGCTGACTGCTGACTGCTGACTGCTGACTGCTAATCGCTAATCACTGACCACTGAAAAAGCGACCGACGAAGGGTCTTGTTCTGCCGGTTGTCCGTTTTCGCCGGACTTGTACAATGCAAAGAAAAACTTTCTGCGCCCGATCGGAGAATTCTCATTTTTCTCTTTACTCTGCCGGAAAACTGTGCTACAATAAAATGTAAACAAACTCGCAGTTAAAAACGGAGGAAGCACCATGAACGAAAACTGCATCTGGCATTCCATTGACCCGAAACGCGTCACTCCCGAAGACTTCATCGCTGTGGTGGAGATTCCCAAGGGCAGCAAAAACAAGTATGAGCTTGACAAAGAGACCGGTCTCATCATGCTCGACCGCATTCTCTATACATCCACCCACTATCCCGCCAATTACGGCTTTATCCCGCTGACCTACGCCGACGACTTCGACCCGCTCGACGTGCTCGTCCTCTCTTCGGAAGCGCTGCATCCGCTCACGCTTGTGCGCTGCTATCCCATCGGCGTGATCCGTATGCTCGACAACGGCCGTGCGGACGAAAAGATTATCGCGGTCCCCTATTCCGACCCGATGTACAACTCCTACCGTTCCATCTTTGCCCTGCCGAAACACACGTACGATGAAATGACCCACTTCTTTTCCGTATACAAAACGCTGGAAAAAAAGGAAACCGCCGTGGACGAGGTGCAGGACAGAGATGTCGCTGTGGAAATCATCTCGCGCGCGATCGAAAGCTATCGGCAGAAATTTCCCAAAAAAGAACAGTAAAACACAACACACAAAAAAGGCAGCCGCAAAGCTGCCTTATTATTATAGTATAGAGATTATCCTTCCGCGTGACCGGAGGCGTTGTTATAGCCTTCGCCAACGATGGAAACAAGATTGTCAAGAATAAACTGCTGCGCTTTCGGCTCATAGACCACAGAATAATATTTGATACCTGCTTCATTGGTGTTTTCCCGTTCAATAAGTCCCAAATTGACACCCTGTTGTGTCGGACGTTTACGGTTTTTGTTGTTGACGGTTTCCACGCGCAAAAAGCCGTGATCTGCCAACCAGTTGGTAACAGCCGTCACTTTCAGTTTCTTCATTGCCGGTGGTTTCAACTCATTAATCTTACCGACCAACACCGAAACCGTGATTGGTTTTTCTAAAAACACAAACTGCGATAAATCGATATTCTCCGGTACAAACGGTTGTGCTTCAAGAATTACATGCACACCGCCGTTGCGCAAGACCTCTTCAAGCACGTCGGACACATAGTAAAGGCAGCGCGAGATACGCACCTGATTGACCGCATCGTCTTCCCTGAGTTCTTCTTTTGTCAACGGATGGATGCCGCGCGCTAAATCATTAATATAATCCTTCGCGTGAGCAACCAGCTTCAAGTCCAGTTCCATTTGATTCTCCCCTTTTTATTTCATAAATCCAACTGCAGAAATATCTGCTAACTGCTAA
This sequence comes from Oscillospiraceae bacterium, assembly GCA_902786285.1. Lineage (GTDB taxonomy): Bacteria > Bacillota > Clostridia > Oscillospirales > Acutalibacteraceae > UBA6857. Next base: position 17,357 of record CADABX010000022.1, read on the forward strand.
TCACTAACCACTCACCACTGAAAAAGCGACCGCCGAAGCGGTCGCTTTTCGCAGTCTTATTTCTTGAACATCGGACGCGCCACATAGGTGGTATGCAGCAGTTCGTGTGCCTTGTGACTGTTCGGTTCGCCGAGGAACTCCGCGTAGACCTGCTTGATGTCTTCGCTTTCGTGGCTCTTGCGGTGCGGGCGGTTCTTGTCGTTTTCATACAGCGCTGCGGCACGCAATGCCTTGAGGTCGGTGAAGTTGCGCACGGAGGCCGGCTGGGTCGGCTGACCGCCGCCGTTGATGCAGCCGCCGGGGCAGCACATGATTTCGATGAAGGTGTAGTCGGCGGTGCCGGCACGAACCTTGTCCATCAGGATCTTCGCGTTCTTGGTGCCGCTGGCAACGGCGACCTTGACGGTCAGACCGGCGAGATCATAGGACGCTTCCTTGACGCCTGCCATACCGCGGACGTCGGTGAACTCCACGTTTTCAAGCTCTTTGCCGGTGATGACTTCCGCGGCGGTACGCAGCGCGGCTTCCATCACGCCGCCGGTCGCGCCGAAGATGACGGCGGCGCCGGTGCCCTGGCCGAGCGGCGCGTCCGGATTTTCATCCGGCAGCTCGGTGAAGCGGATGCCGGCCGTTTTGATCATGCGGCCGAGTTCGCGGGTGGTCAGCACATAGTCCACATCGGCGTAGCCGCTGGCGTTCTGGTCGTCGCGGCCGATCTCGAACTTCTTGGCGGTACACGGCATGACGGAAACGGAGACGATGTCCTTCGGGTCGATGCCGTTCTTTTCGGCGATATAGGTCTTGATGATCGCGCCCTGCATCTGCTGCGGAGATTTGCAGGAGGACAGATGCGCGAGCTGATCGGGATAGTAGTGTTCGCAATACTTGATCCAGCCCGGCGAGCAGGAGGTGATCATCGGCAGCACGCCGCCGTTCTTCACACGGTCAACCAGCTCGTTGGCTTCTTCCATAATGGTCAGGTCGGCGCCGAAGTTGGTGTCATACACCTTGTCGAAGCCGAGACGGCGCAGCGCCGCAAACAGCTTGCCGGTCACGTCGGTGCCGGGCGCCATGTCGAAGCATTCGCCCAAGGTGGCACGGATGGACGGCGCAGCCTGTACGACCACATATTTAGACGGGTCGGCAATGGCGGCAAAGACGTCGCGGGTGCAGTCCTTTTCATACAGCGCGCCGGTCGGGCAGGCGACGATGCACTGGCCGCAGGAGACGCAGCTTGTATTGCCGAGCGGCAGCTCGTAGGCGCAGCCGATGTTGGTGTCGATACCGCGGGCATTTGCGCCGATGACGCTGATATCCTGGTTCTTACAGGCGGCGACGCAGCGGCGGCACAGGATGCACTTGTTGTTGTCGCGCACCATGTGGGCGGCGGAGGTGTCAAGCTCGTAGTGCGGTTTGAAGCCGTCGAACACGCCCTCATCCTCAATGCCGTATTCATGGCAGAGCTTTTGCAGCTCGCAGGAACCGGAGCGGATGCAGGAAAGGCACTTGCGTTCGTGGGTGGAAAGGATCAGTTCGAGCGTCTTTTTGCGGGACGCGCGGATCTTTTCGGTGTTGAGGAAGATCTCGGTGCCTTCGCGTTCGATCGGATAGACACAGGCAGCAACCAGACTGCGGGCGCCCTTGACTTCCGCCACGCAGAAACGGCACGCACCGATTTCGTTCATGTCCTTCAGGAAGCACAGCGTCGGCACCTCGATGCCGATCGAGCGGGCAGCTTCCAGGATGGTTGTACCGTAAGGTACCGTGCAGGGTATATTGTTGATTATGATGTTAAGCATGTTATCCATTGTCTGCACCTCCCCTTATTCCTTGATGATTGCGCCGAATTTGCAGGTCTCCATGCAGGCGCCGCACTTGATGCACTTCGAGGTGTCGATCGTATGCGGATTCTTGACCGTACCGGAGATCGCGCCCACCGGGCACTTTCTTGCGCAGGCGGTGCAGCCGCGGCACTTGTCGGCGATGATCTTGTATTGCAGCAAATCTTTGCAGACGCCGGCCGGGCACTTCTTGTCGACCACGTGGGCGACATATTCGTCGCGGAAGAACTTGAGGGTCGCAAGCACCGGGTTGGGCGCTGTCTGGCCGAGACCGCAAAGCGAGTTCTCTTTGATGTAATAGCACAGCTCTTCGAGCTTGTCCAGATCCTCGAGCGTGCCGTTGCCGGACGTGATCTTGTCGAGCATTTCAAGCAGTCTGCGGGTACCCACACGGCACGGTGTGCACTTGCCGCAGGATTCGTCGACGGTGAAGTTGAGGAAGAACTTTGCGATGTCGACCATGCAGTTGTCCTCGTCCATAACGATCAGACCGCCGGAACCCATCATGCAGCCGATGGCTGTCAGGTTGTCGTAGTCGATCGGGGTGTCGATCAGGCTCATCGGGATACAGCCGCCGGACGGGCCGCCGGTCTGGGCAGCCTTGAACTTTTTGCCGTTCGGGATGCCGCCGCCGATCTCTTCAATGATTTCTCTGAGCGTGGTGCCCATCGGGATTTCCACAAGGCCGGTGTTCTTGATCTTGCCGCCGAGCGCGAAGACCTTGGTGCCCTTGCTCTTTTCGGTACCCATGGAGGCGAAGTATTCCGCGCCTTCGCGGATGATGGTCGGGATATTGGCAAAGGTTTCCACGTTGTTTTCCGTGGTCGGTTTGCCGAACAGACCCTTGACAGCCGGATACGGCGGACGCGGTCTGGGTTCGCCGCGGTTGCCTTCGATGGAGGTCATGAGTGCGGTCTCTTCGCCGCAGACGAACGCGCCTGCGCCGAGCTTGATGTGCAGATCGAAATCGAAGCCGGAGCCGAAGATGTCTTTGCCCAAAAGGCCCATTTCCTTCGCCTGCGCGATGGCGATCTCCAAGCGCTTGACAGCGATCGGATATTCCGCACGGACGTAGATGTAGCCTTCGGTTGCGCCGGTCGCATAGCCGCAGATGGTCATCGCTTCGATGATGCAATGCGGGTCGCCTTCAAGCACGGAGCGATCCATGAACGCGCCCGGGTCGCCTTCGTCGGCGTTGCAGACGACGTATTTCTGGTCGGCCTTGTTCGCCGCGGTAAAGCTCCATTTGAGCCCCGTCGGGAAACCGCCGCCGCCGCGGCCGCGAAGACCGGAATCCTTGACGATCTGGATGACCTCTTCGGGCTTGAGCTCGGTCAGGCACTTGGCCAGCGCCTGATAGCCGTCGTAGGCGATGTATTCGTTGATGTCCTCGGGGTTGATGACGCCGCAGTTGCGCAGCGCCACGCGCTTTTGCTTTTTATAGAAGTCGGTCTCCTTGAGCGGCTTGACCTCTTCCTGGGCGCCGGCCTTGGTCTCATCATAGAGCAGACGCTGCACGATGCGGCCCTTGAGCAGATGCTCTTCGACGATCTCGGGCACATCTTCGACCTTCACTTCGCTGTAGAAGCAGCCTTCGGGATAGACCACGACGACCGGGCCGAGCGCGCAAAGACCGAAGCAACCGGTGCGGATGACCTTGACTTCGTCTTCGAGGCCTTTTTCCTTGATCTGGGCTTCAAACTGTTCGATGATCTTTGGGGAGTTTGAGGAGGTACAGCCGGTACCGCCGCAAACAAGCACATGGGATCGATACATTTCGTTTCCTCCTTATTTTTTCAGTGCGCCGACGGTGTATTCGACGACGGGATTGCCGTTGACAAGATGATCCACAACAACCTTGGTTGCCTTTTCCGGATTCATCAGCACATAGGTGACCTTTTCCTTGCCCGGTTCGGTCACCTCCACGATCGGCTCATACTGGCACATGCCGATGCAGCCGGTCTGCGCGACGGTGACGTTGGTCAGGTTGCGCTTTTCGATCTCTTCGGAAAAGCGGTTCATGACCGGTCTTGCGCCGGCGGCGATGCCGCAGGTTGCCATGCCGACCACCACGCGGGTGACGGCGGTGGAATCTTCGCGGGCTGTCATTTTTGCTTTGGCGGCGTCTCTGAGCGCCATGAGTTCTTCGAGTGATTTCATATCATTGCACCTCCGTGAGTTCTTGTATATTGTCTTTGATATAGCCTGCCATCCACTGCATGATGGATGGATCGTTCATCGGCACATCGCCCAGAATCTCTTTGATCTGTGCGGTATCGAACAGGAATTCCCTGCCGTCGATCGCATGGCGGTATAAAAAGCGGATGTGTTCGTTCATCGCTGCGAGCATGACGACGGTGTTGGCCATGTCGCCCAGCGGAACAAAATCCACATGATCGGTATGGAAGAAGGCGCGCACGTTCGTGCCCACGCCGACGGTGCTTTCAATTTCCAAAGAGCCGCCGGTCATCTCCGCCGCCATCTTGAACAGCGGCACACCCAGCCCGACCTTGCGCGTGGTGCGCGTGGTAAAAAACGGATCGCGAACCGACTGCACCTGTTCGGGCGTCATTCCCTTGCCGTTGTCATAGATGCCGATCATCAGCGTATGTGCCGCGGTGTCTTCGCAAATTTCGATCTCGATTTCGGACGCGTTGGCCGAAACGGAGTTCTGCGCCACATCCAGCACATTGAGGGACAGCTCGCGCATTATGCGTATTTTGCCAGAATGCCCTTGACGTCGGAGGCGCTGATCTTGCCGTAGACGTCGTCGTTGACCGTCATAACCGGCGCAAGACCGCACGCGCCGATGCAGCGGCAGGCGGACAGCGAAAACTTGCCGTCGGCGGTGCATTCCTCTGCGCCGATGCCGAGCTGGGTGCAAAGCTCATCGAGCACACCCTGCGAGCCCTTGACGTAGCACGCCGTGCCGAGGCACACGCTGATCGCGTATTTACCCTTCGGCGAAAGCGCGAACTGCGCATAGAACGTGGCAACGCCGTAGACTTTTTCCAGCGGGACGTTCATGCCGTCTGCAATTTTCTTCTGCACCTCAAACGGCAGATACCCATAGATGTCCTGCGCAACCTGCATCACATGCATGAGCTGGCTTTCATCTCCGGCGCATTCAGCAATGATTGCGTCCAGCTTCTTAGCCTGTTCCGGCGTGTCGGAAAAGGGAATTTGGCTGATTTTCTTAAGCATGGATAGATCCTCCTTTTCACGGGACAATCCCGTTTTGCAAATAATACATCATGAAAACTTTCTTTGCCGCAGCGAAAAAAACCTGCGACATGTCAAGTCAATATATCATAGCATATCCGCGCAAAAAAATCCATAGGTTTTTTCTGCCGTTTTTCATGAAAGCAGTCGTTTTTTGAAAAATTAGCACATGCTAACCATTAAACACTGTGCAGCTCCTTCTTTTTATGTTAGAATATAGAGGATAATAAAAACAAGTAAAGGAGCCTTAACGATGACGCATCAGGAAAACCGGTTTTCAAAAGCAGGCGGCGCCTGTCTGTTCGTCCACTTTGCCGGCAACCGGCCCGAAGAGGAGCGGCTGCGGTTTGCGCTGAGCGACGACGGGTTTCACTTCTTTCCCCTGTTCGGCGGCAGGGACGTTGTTTTGCAGCAACAAGGCACGGGCTGCGTGCGCGACCCGTATATTTTGCGCGGCGAGGACGGCGCGTTTTACATCATCGGCACCGACATGAAAAGCGACGACGGCTGGCTGTCGAACCACGCGCTGGTCACCTGGCGGTCGACGGATCTGATTCACTGGACGGACGAGACGATCCTCGACATCCGCGCTTTCGGCGGCAGCTTCGCCGACACCACGCGCGCCTGGGCGCCGCAGGCGATCTTTGACAAAGCCAAAGGGCAGTACATGGTCTATTGGGCGCACTCCTCCGGCACCGAGATCCCGGCCGCGCTGTACTATGCGTATACGCGCGACTTCAAGTCGCTGTCCAAACCCCAGCTTCTCTATGCGCGGCAGGGCATCCAGACCATCGACGGCGACATCGCGTACAATGAAAAGGACGGCTATTACTATCTCTATTTCAAAGAGGACGTCACCCAGTCCATCGCATGGGTGCGGTCAAAGAACCTCACCGGACCGTATGACGCCGCGCCGCCCGTGATCGCGTCGCACGCGCCGACGGGCGTGGAGGGCAGCTCACTGGTTCCGCTCCCCGGCACGGACCGCCATTTGCTGTTCATGGACGAATACGGCAAACAGCGGTTCTTTTTGGAGGAGACGACGGACTTTCAGCACTTCACCCCGGTGCCGCGCGACCGGTACGGCTTTCACGGCTTTGTGCCGCGCCACGGGAGCTTTCTTTGGATTACACAAGAGGAAGCTCAGCGGCTGCGGACCGGGAGAATTAAGAAGTAAGAATTGAAAACGGAAGTGCCGGAAGAAAGGTGCAGTTTATGCAGTTTTTCTTTGAAACTGCACCAAAACTGCACCGCGATAAACCCAGACGTGGTGGGCGTTTTCGACCATTTGGTGCAGTTGGTGCAGCTTTTTTTAAGTCAGTGACAAAAAGTAAACCCTATAAAAAGTTTATAATGAACTGAAAAAAAGCTGCACTTTCTGCACCTTTGCACCTTTTATTGCAACCGCAGGGGCGGCCTGCTCCCCAGCGCCCGTAGTTGTCGAATCAAATGCTGCCGCAGGCAGCCACCAAAGACGCCGTTCCCAGCGCACGCAGTGCGCGTTGGGGAAGGGCGCGGGTCTCCGGTGGAGACCTCTGCCGCAGGCAGAAGCGCCGACCGAGCCGGCAGGCGAGAAGGCAGCCCGAAGGGCTGACGGAAGGGGTCGATCGACTGGGCGCGGACGTTAAACAAAACCCAGCGCCAGTAGCGTTGCGCTCCGCGCGACTGGGCGCGAACGGTGAATGAAACACAGATCGATCGGCGCTGCTGTCGACTGATGACTCAGCCGCACCGTACACGGAAACAGCCGGCCGCAAAATGCGGTCGGCTGTTGTGTTTCAATACAAACTGTTTGCTTTTTACTTTTCGCCCAAAAGCTTTGCCAACTCTTCCATAAACGTGTTGATATCCTTGAACTGGCGGTAGACCGAGGCAAAACGAACATAGGCCACCTCGTCCAGCCCCTTGAGCTTTTCCATCGCCATTTCGCCGATGTGCACGCTCGTGACCTCGCGGTCGAGCGAGTTTTGCAGTTCCTGTTCGATCTCCGTGACGACCGTTTCAATCTGCGCGATCGAAACCGGACGCTTTTCGCATGCGCGCAGCATGCCGTTAAACAGCTTGACACGGTCGAACGCTTCGCGCGACTTATCCTTTTTGACCACGATGACCGGCACGGTCTCGATGATCTCATAGGTTGTGAAGCGTTTGCCGCAGGCGATGCACTCGCGTCTTCTGCGGATCCGCTCGCCCTCATCGGTCGGGCGCGAATCGATCACTTTGCTTTCGCTGCAGGCACAAAACGGACATTTCATGGTGTTTCCTCTCTTTCACTTGCCGAAGGCGGGAACTGTAAGAAATATTGTAGCACACTTTGGCAAAACATACAATATATATTGCGAAATTCCTGCGAAATTATTTTGCCGAAAAATGCGCTTCAAACGCCTGCTGCTGGGCGATTTCCTGTTGAATCCTCCAAAGGCACGCCCGGCATTCCCCGTCGCGGCAAAGCTGCTGCCCGACCCGGCGCACCCGGTGCAGAAACCGGTGGCTGAACAGCACGTCCTGCGATTGCCGCACCAACGGGCACACACCTTTGCCGCGCGGATCGATCCGCACGTCGACGCCGCCGTCGGCTTTGACAAACGGAAAAAACGGAAAGATCCGGCACGACAGCGGCCTTTCGTTCCGGTTGCAGACCCCGCCGCAAACGGCAAGGCGCCGTCCCCCGGTTTCGACCACACGAAGAACGGTCGGCTCCTCCGGAAACAGCAGCATCCCCGTCTCGTCGTCGCCCTTGCAGCAGCGTCTGCCGCACAGCACACCGCAGTCGGTACGCAGCGGCGTCGCATCACGCAAAAGGCGGAACGCTTTTTGATAGATCCGTTGTTGTTTTCTCGTCATACCCATCACCTGCCCTACTGTACCACAATTCCCGCCGTTTCGTCAAGAGACTGCGGCGTTCGGCCGCACACACGGGCAAATCCGTCCTTTTTTCCATCACCGACGTTCTTCGCCGTTTTTCGACGATCGTCTGTGGTAGAATACAGTCACAACCACAACATCTTGTGAAAAGGAGACGATCTTATGTCGAATCAACCGAAGAAGGTATCCACCGTCTATACCGAAATGCAGCTTGCCATGCTGGCCGGGATGCTCAATTGCTCCCTGAACGGCTCCGACGTCTGGCGGCAGATCCCCTGCCGCGGCGACTGCCCGACGCCGGATGAGCTGATTGCCTGGGCGGCAGCGGAGGCCGTCAGGCGGATCAGCCAAAAATAATCGTTTTCGGGAAAGGGCTTGAAAAGGCGGCGACTTTGTGCTATTCTTTTTCCATTCTCAGCACAAAGGAGCATACCCCTTATGAAACGATGGATCGCATGGCTGCTGTGCCTGCTGCTTTGCTGCGGCACGCTGCCGGTATTTGCCGCAAACGAAGATCAGATCTCCCGCATCTCCTGCTCGATGTACCGCGACGGTGCGACCGGCAGAGGCTTTTGCTGGTTTACCGAACAGGACGGCGGCAGCGATCTGCTGCTGCAAAAGGAAGGCGAAAATACCGCTGACGCAAAGCATTACAGCGGCACCTGCCGGGCATACCGCAAGCGGTATTCGCACCAGGTCGCCGTGACCGATCTGGAGCCCGGCACCGCCTATCGCTACCGCGTGGGCGACGCGCAAAAAGAGCTTTGGAGCGACTGGTGCACGTTTCAGACGGACGACAAGGACGACAGCTTTTCGTTTATCGCCATCGCGGACGTGCAGGCCGGCACGATGGAAAAGTTTTTGAAAGCGGCAAAAACGCTGCGCGAAGCGGAGCGCACACTGCCGGATTCCGACTTTACGGTCAATCTCGGCGACTATGTCAATGACAACACCAACGGGGAATGGGATGACTATTTCGAGGCGTTTTCGTTCAACAACGAAACGCAGACCGGCGTGCCCGTTGCCGGCAACCATGACGGCAACTTCACAAACAAATTCAACACCAACTGCTTCAAAAACATGTTTTGTCTGGATCAGTCGGTCAACCGCTCGCTCGAGGGCGTCTATTATTCCTTTGACTACGGCAACGCGCACTTTACCGTTTTGAACACCAACGATATGTACCCAATGAGTCAGGCACAGAAAAACTGGCTGGTCAACGACGTGACAACCAGCAGCGCCATGTGGAATATTCTTTTGATGCACCGCTCCTTCTATTCCGCCGGCAAGAACATCAATAAGCCGGATACCGTCATCCTGCGCAACATGCTGCTGCCGCTCATCGACAGGCTCGGGATCGATCTGGTGCTGTCCGGTCATGACCACATGTATCTGCGCACCGCGCCGGTGAAGGGTGAAAAGCGTGTGGAAAACCTGACCTGCATCACCGAACCGTTCCGCGGAGAGAACGTCACCTTCACGCTGAACCCGCAGGGCACGGTCTATGCGATGCCGTCTACCGCCGGCACCAAACGCTACAGCGTCAACCAAAACGCCATCTCCCCGATTCTGTCGGCTGCGGACAAAGCGTTTTCCACCAAAGAACTCGGCGGATGCTTTGCAACAGTGGAAATCGACGGCGGACGGCTGGTCTACCGCGCCTACACGGTGGATGACGAAACCGGGGCGCGTACGCTTGCGGACACCTGTGCGCTGGCAAAAGATAGCGCAACGCCCCGAAAAGCAACCGCTCTCGATCAATCGCTGCTGTCCACCATTGCCGCCTGGCCGGGGAATCTGACGGTCGGCCTTTGCGGCATGTTCGTCTCCTATCTGAAGCTGCTTGTGCAGGTCATCGCGCAGGCAGTGCGCTGAAAAGGTGCACGTTTGCGGTTGAATCCGCATAAAAATCTTGCAAAACCCGTTGGTCTGTGCTATAGTATTTAAGATAATGTATATTCCTGCGGGAAGGTGAAAGAGATGTTTCAATTAGGGTTTGACAACGACAAATACATCCGCATGCAGTCCGAGCATATCCGCGAGCGCATGAGCCAGTTCGGCGGCAAGCTGTATATGGAATTCGGCGGCAAGCTGTTTGACGACAACCACGCCTCGCGTGTGCTGCCGGGCTTTCAGCCGGACAGCAAGCTGCGCATGCTGCTGCAGCTCAAGGACGAGGCGGAAATCGTCATCGCCGTGTCCGCCGGCGCCATCGAAAGCAAAAAGCTGCGAAGCGATCTCGGCATCAGCTATGAGCTGGAGGTGCTGCGGCTGGTCGATTTGTTCCGCTCGGTCGGGCTCTATGTCGGCTCCGTGGTCGTCACGCAGTACAGCGGCCAGCAGTCTGCCGACCGGTTCAAGGCCAAGCTGACAGCGCTGGGGCTCCCGGTCTTCATGCACTACAAAATCGAGGGCTACCCCTCCAACGTCAAGCTGATCGTATCCGCAGACGGCTACGGCAAAAACGAATACATCGAAACGACCCGCCGCCTGATCGTGGTCACCGCGCCGGGACCCGGCAGCGGCAAGATGGCGACCTGCCTGTCGCAGCTTTACCACGAGCATCTGCGCGGCGTCAACGCGGGCTATGCAAAATTTGAGACCTTCCCGATCTGGAACCTGCCGCTGAACCACCCGGTCAACCTCGCCTATGAAGCGGCGACTGCCGACCTCAACGACGTGAACATGATCGACTCGTTCCATCTGGAGGCCTACGGCGTGCCGACGGTCAACTACAACCGCGACATCGAGATCTTCCCGGTGCTCAACACGATCTTCCAAAACATCTACGGCGAATCACCCTACAAATCGCCCACCGACATGGGCGTCAACATGGCGGGCAACTGCATCATCAACGACGAGGCGACCCGCGAAGCGTCGAAGCAGGAGATCATCCGCCGCTACTATAAAGCGCTGTGTGATCTGCGCAAGGGCTTTGATTCCGCCAAGGAGATCGAACGGCTGCAGCTCATTATGAACAAGGCCGGCGTAAGCGTCGCCGACCGTCCGGTTGCCACACGCGCCAAAGCGGTTGCCGCAGAAACCGGCGCACCCGCCGCCGCGATCGAGCTGCGCGACGGCACCATCCTCACCGGCAAGACCAAGCAGCTTTTCGGCGCCACAACCGCGCTGATCCTCAACGCGCTGAAATATCTCGCCGGCATCGACGACGCGCACGACCTGATCCCCTCCTCGTTCATCGAACCGGTGCAGGCGCTCAAGGTGGAATACCTCGGCTCCAAGAATCCGCGGCTGCATATTGACGAAGCGCTCGTGGCTCTGTCGGTCAACGCGGCAACGGACGAAAACGCCGCCAGCGCGCTGCGGTGTCTCCCGGCGCTCAAGGGCACGGACGCGCACTGCTCGGTGATCCTCTCGGCGCCCGACGCCGCCGCGTTCCGCAAGCTCGGCATCAACCTGACGACCGAACCGGATTACGAAAACGATAATTTGTATCATATTTAATTCAGTCGATAGTCATAAGCGAAAGCCGCCCGCGGGCGGCAAGCCGAATTAGAGGCAAAAAGATGTTTATGGAATAGTAGAAACACCGGGGAATAAGGTTTCTGACCCGTTTACGGGTTGCAGTGCGTGTAATGCGATAATAAAAATCAGTGCCCCTTCCAGGGGTTAAGCCAGTAATAGCCCCTTTTAGGGGCAGAGCAAACCGCCGGTTGAACCGGCGGTTATGATTGCTGCATAAAACGCTTGACAAACGGGATAATATAATTATAATATAATTATGGAAGCATTATATTTTACTTGGGATGAAAACAAAAACGCGATTAACAAAGCTAAACATTCGCTTTGAGAAGGTGAAGCACAATGAGAGACGAATATGATTTTTCCAACGGCATCAAGAATCCGTATGCAAAACGGCTGAAAAAACAAATCACGATCAATATCGACAGCAGTACCATCGACTACTTCAAAGAGCAGGCCGCGCAGTCCGGGATTCCCTATCAGACACTGATCAATCTGTATCTGACCGACTGCGCCGTGCATCAAAGAAAAATGAACGTTTCGTGGAATTGACACACAGCAAAACACAGCACCCGCTTTCGACGTTTTGTCGAAGGCGGGTGGCTTTTATATATTTTCGAGTTCTCTTGAACGGAAAACCTCTGTATTAAAGAAATCATACAGGCTGATTCCAAAACCGTCGCAAAGCAGCTTGATGGTCACAACACCGGGATTTTTGCTTTTTCCATATAAGATACTCTTGATGGTGGATGCCGAAACACCGGATTTCATGGCAAGCGCATAGATCGACATTTGCTTTTGTTCCAGTAAAAACAAAATCCGGTTCTTCGTATCAGCATAGGTATCCATCACATATAACCTCCTGTATTGTTTCAAGAAGATTATAAGTTTTTTTCTTGACAGATTAGGGCGATATATGATACTATTAGGGCGATAAATAAACTAAGGAGGCTTTTTTATGAAACAAACAAAACGGATATTGAGCATTGTATTGTGCTTGCTGATGCTGATCACGGTTGTGCCATTTGGGTGTTTTAATGCATCTGCTACACAGGACAGATCTTCAAATTTTTATAAGAATTATACTGTAGACAATGATCCGGGACAATTCATGGTTAATATTGCTTTGGCACAATTGGGTCGCAGCACATCAAGCATGGGGTATTCTGAGGCTTGGTGCGCAAATTTTGTATCTGATTGTGCCAGACTTGCAGAGCAGTCAGATGCTATACCTGCACATAGTTATGTCCCAACGCTTTGGAGTAACATTTTGAGAGCTGGTGGCAGAGAAGTGTACAACCGAAAAGCAGGTGACATCATTTTTTACGATTGTCCAAAATGTGATACAGACGGAGACGGGGTTTCTTTGCAGCATGTTGGTATCGTAATAGATGGAACCTATTCTGTAGAGGGCAACTTATCTTCCAGTGTAAAAAAAGTATCTAACTTCACTGATAGCAGTGGTCATACCACTAGCTCTGGTGTTATTAAAAGAAGATATTTAAGGCCAAGTTACCAAAACAGCACACCATCTGCGCCAACCTACACCGAACCACCAACAGCGCCGGTTGTATCTGTTGATAAAAAAATCGGACTGGTCAATGAAGATATTACGATCTCCTTTTCTGCGGAACGAGTATCCTACTACTGGATCGGCATTTATTGTGATGGGGATTTATATACAAATGTGAATGTTTATGATAATGAATATATCATAAGTTATCCTTGGGTAGGGAAATATGATATAGTTGTTGAGGCTAAGAATAATTGTGGTTCAAAAACAGGGTATGCCAGCTTCAAATTGGGCCACGAGGGAGATTACATACCAAGTGATTTTTCAGTTTCCACAGATAAGTCGATTGCTTATAGAAATGAACCAATTACATTTACGTTTTCTGCTGATGACGCAGACCGTTATTGGATTGGTATTTATACGTCTGGCAATTATTGTTATGTCAGTGATAATGTCTCTGGAAACACTTATTCGGTTTCGCTTCCTTGGGTTGGTAATTATCATGCCACAATTGTTGCCATAAATGATTGCTCGAGTACCACAAAATATCTTAATTTGTCTGTTGCTGAGAATGATTTGGGTGAAGACTTTTATGCGATAATAGAAAACAAAACTAGCGGGAAATGGCTCACCGATCGGAATTATAATGTCCAAGGAGAATCACCTGCCTGCGCTCGTAATCAAATATGGCATTTCATTCGGCATGAAGATGGTAGCTATAGCATTCTATGCAACGACACTTATGCAATGGATATAGCAAATATTAGTACCACTGCAGGTGCCAATCTACAAATGGTTTATTATGCTGCAAATGCAGCACAACGATTTTATGTTTTCCATAAAGATGGAGGATATTTTTTCAGATCTTCCTATGCCGATTTATGGATTGATATGGATCAATCTGACAACAATGCCGCCATGTGGAATAGTGCCTTAAACTCAGCTCCACAAACATTTGATATTATCAAGGTTAACAAAGACTATACCCACACATGGAACAGCGGCACGATAACGAAAGCTGCCACATGCTCTGCAACCGGTACCAAAACCTACACCTGTACGGTCTGCAACGCAACAAAGACAGAAACGATCGCGGTCAGCCCTAACAACCACGTCAACACAACGAATACCGCCGCAACCGCGTCCACCTGCACGGCGAAGGGCTACACCGCGGGCGTCTATTGCAACGACTGCAAGAAGTATATCAGCGGTCACGCCGAACAGCCGCTTGCCGCGCACCAGCCCACCACGCAAAACGCCAAAGCCGCCACCTGCACCGCAGAAGGCTACACCGGCGATCAGGTCTGCACGGTTTGCAAGCAGACGATCACCAAGGGCACAGCCATTGCAAAGAAGGCTCACACGCTGACCACGATCAACCAAAAATCCGCCACCTGCACTGCGGCAGGCTACACCGGCGACCAATACTGCACAACCTGCAATCAGACGATCAGCAGAGGCTCAGCCACCAACGCCCTCGGTCATGCGAACGCCGACAGCAACGGCAACTGTACCCGCTGCGGTCAGCATATCAAGGACGTGCCGCCGTCGCAGCCGTCGAACCCGCAGCCGAATCCGAACGCCTGCAAATACTGCGGTCAGGTGCATACCGGTCCGTTCGGCTGGCTGATCAAGGTCTTCCACAGCATTCTGGCAATCTTCAAGCGATAAACGAACCACATATCAGTTCACCCGCCCGTTCAAAAGGCGGGTGTTTTTTGCCTCTGCCGGTCTGTGCGGCGCGCCGGCCGCAGCCATCTTGCTTTCTTGCTTCTTGCCGTCTTGCAGTCTATCACATCCTTGCAACAAATTGTTGCTTGATTTTTTCATAATTGTATGGTTTGATAGAGACGAAAGGAGGCATTCCTTTATGACCAAGGTTTCCAAAAATATCAAACGAGCGCGGACGCGGCAAAGTCTGACGCAGGACGCGCTGGCCGAACAGCTCCATGTGACGCGGCAGACCGTGTCGAGCTGGGAGACCGGACGCACGCAGCCCGACCTCGATATGCTGCTGCAGCTTTGCACGGCGCTGAACGTGCCGGCGGAGGAGCTGCTTTACGGCGAAAAGAGAAATACGTCGCTCGACGCACCGGCAGGTTACCGCGGCACGGTCAAAATCGTCCTCACGTCGCTCGCCTGTCTGTTCATCGCCGCCGGCGCGCTGCTGGTACTGCTCAACGGGTGGAAGGATCTGCCGCGTTCGGTGCGCTATGTCTGTGCATTTTTCCCGCTGCTCGGCGGCCAGGGCGCGGCGCTCTATGTCCTGCTGAAGCGAAGGGACAGCGCTGCCCACGCCGAAGGCGGCAGTGTGCTTTGGGCGGTGGGTCTGCTTGCCACAACCGCACTGCTGTATACGCTGCAGCACTACGCGCCCGATATCCCGGTTGTGGCGCTCGTGCTCTCGCTGCTGATCCTGCCGATGTTTCTGCTGTTTCGCTCGCTGTCGGCGCTGACGTTTTACATCGCCGGCATCACCGTGTTTGCGAGTACCGCCACGGACGACTGGCTGCCGCTTGCGTCGCTGACTGAAACGCAGACGAAGCTCGCCGTCTTCGTGGTCTATACCGTGCTGGTTGCCGCAGGTCTGTTTGCGGCAAAACGAAGCCTTGCCGCGATGGACGAACAGCGGCGGCATGTGGGCGTTTGGTTCTGCTTTGCCGCGGTGATCGACTGGTGCATCTGCTGCGCCGCCGTGCTGGACACAGGCGTGTTTTCCATGCTGCTTTGCGTTGCGGTCACGCTCTATGCCCTCGACGGCATCGGCCAAAGCAAGGCGATGGCCACGCGCTATCTTGCGCTGCCCGGGCTGCTGTTTTTGCTGCTGCTCGCGTCCGGCGGCGTGCTGTTCAGTTTGCCGTCCGACTGGAAGTTTTCGCCCGTGATGCTGCCCGGCTTTTTGCTGCTCGGCGTTTTGCCGCTCGGCGCGCTGATTGCCAACCGCCGGGTTCTGCTGCACGACAAGCTGCGGCTCGGCCAGATTGCGGCGGGCCTTGCCGGCCTTGCGTTTTACACTGTGATGTATCTGACGGAAAACAACGCCGACGACAAACGTGCCGTTGTCTTTCAGGCGATCACGTTCGTGCTCGCGGTGCTGCTTGTGATCCAGGGCGCGATGGAAAATGCATTGTTTAAAATCAACCTCGGCTTTATCTCCGTCTGCGTGCTGGCGTCCTTCCTTGTTTGGCACGCGGAATTCGGGCTTTGGCTCAAGGGTCTGATTCTGCTGAGCTTCGGCGTACTGCTGCTGCTCATCAACCGCCATGCGCTGTCGCGCAAACAAAAAGCGATCACGGAAAGGCAGGTGCCGCCCGATGAAGGCTAAACGCATCGTTGCATTCATACTCATCGCCCTGGTGCAGATCGGCGCGTGTCTGGCGCTGGTCGGCCGAAACAGTGTGCAGACGCGGCGGATCGAGCGCGGCGGCGAGCATTACCGCTTTGCCATCCAAAGCGTGACGTCCTACCGTTCAAACAACCAGACGTTTGTCAATATCGTCTATCCCCCGGCGCTGCCGCTGCCGGAGGCGGAATACAGCGCCGACACCACGGTCTATGTGATCGAGGTCGGCGCCGACGGCCTGGCGCGGCAAAAAGCCAAAGGCGTCTCCTTCGCCGAAGCCGAACAAACGCCGGATCTGACCCTGTACAGCGGCAGCGCGCCGCGTGCGATTCCGGACGTGGATCCCGACGTGTTTGACGATCTCGAGCTGCTCAGCCAGATTATGTCCCGCGTCCAGTCGATCGCCGGCCGGGATCCGCTGTGGATCACCGACGATCTGCAGGAGATCCAAAAGCTGCAGCAGCAGATCCAAAACGCCGACCTGCGCGCGCTTGCGCAGACCCAGATCGACACACGAAACGGCGACGAGCTGTCCGACAGCTATGTGACCGGCATTCTCTTTGAAGGCAAGCTGTATCTGGAAGATCTGTATGTCGGAGGTTTGCACATCGCGTCGCTGCAAACGCAGTAACCAACCGGTTTTGCCGTCCCGTTTGGGACGGCGATTTTTTGTATAAACTGTAAAAAGACTGTTTACGCTCTGTTAATAATTGAAACACCACATTGACAAAATCGGACAATTATTTTTAAAATATAGAGTGTCAAAAAATCGTAAAACAGTAAATTGGGGGATTATCCATGCTTCCGTCTGTTGAAAACTACAACTGCTATGAGTATCTCAAGCACTGCACCTCCATCTATCCCGATGTGTGGATGATGCAGCACTTCGGCGTCAAATACCGCAAGAGCGAAATGTTCCGCGATATCGACGCGCTCTCCGCCTATTTTCAGAACGACCTGCGTCTGAAGAAGGGCGACGTCTACACCGTGTTTATGACCACGACCGTGCAGGGCATTCTGACGTTTTATGCGCTCAACCAGATCGGCGTGATCGCCAACATCGTGCATCCGCTGATGAGCACGGAGTATCTCAAGGAAACGCTGGAAGATGTGAAAGCCAAGGGCGTGATGATTCTTGACATTCTTTCGAAGGATCACGTCAAAACGATCAACGATTCCGGTCTGCCATGCATCGTCTGCTCCTCGTCCGACTACGCCGAGGGCATCAAAAAATACGGCACCATGGCCGGCGAAAAGATTGCCAAGGCTGTGTTCCCGAAATTCAAGAACGCGATCCCCTACAGCCGCGCGGTCAGCAAGTATAAGACCTGCGAACCGTGCAAAAACAACGCCGACGACATCGCCGTCTATCTCAACGGCGGCGGCACCACCGGCAAGAGCAAAACCATCAAGCTCACGTCCCGCGCCATCAACGAGCTGGTGCAGCGTGTGTCGGATCTCGACGAGATCCACGATCCCGGCAACGAGGCCGAGGTCATCGTTTTGCCGATGTTCCACTGCTTCGGCCTTTGCGTCGCGATCCATATGGCGCTGTGCAACTCCGCACGTATCATCCCGATGATGCAGTTTGACGCCGGATTGTTCTGCAAGCTGATGCGCCAGAACCTTGTCATCGGCTTCGGCGGCATCCCGCTGATGTTTGCGAAGCTCATGCGCCACAAGAAATTCGACGGCCCGTGGCTCAAGAATATCCGTCTGATGTTCTGCGGCGGCGACGACGCGTCGGACACGTTTTTGCGCGAATTCAACAGCTATGTTGAAAAATGGGGCGCCGTCGGCCGGTTGCGTCAGGGCTACGGTCTGACCGAGATCGGCTCCGTGTGCTGCACCAACTCCAACACCGATTTCCGCGAAGGCTCCATCGGCAAGGCGCTGCGTGGCGTGGAGATTCAGATTTGGGACGACGACCACAAGCAGGTGCCCACCGGCGAAGTCGGCGAATTCGCCATTGCCGGCCCGACCATCATGAGCGGCTACTACACGCAGGACGGCCCGGACGATCTGGGTCTGTATTACGACGAAAACGGCAAGCCGTGGGTGCTTTCGGGCGACCTCGGCTATGTGGACGAAGACGGCTACTACTTCTTTGCCGGCCGTAAAAAACGCGTGATCATCATCGCCGGCTACAATGTGTATCCGAGCGATATCGAAAAGAAGCTGTCCGAGCTGCCGCAGATCAAGGACGCCTGCGCCGTGCAGGGCTGGCAGGGCGACCGCTCGATCGTGCGCCTGTATGTCTCGCTCAAGGAAAGTGTGGACGAAGAGGCGTTCAAGGAGACCATCCGGCAAACGCTGCTCGACGCGTTCTCCAAGTTCTATGTGCCGCGCGAGATCGTGTTTATGAAAGAACTGCCGCAGACCCCGCTGATGAAGGTGGACTTTATGAAGCTGACACAGCAAAAGCCCGGCGATCCGCTCTACAGCGGCAAATAAAAAACAACATAAAAGCAGACACAGGTGCCAATCACCTGTGTCTGCTTTTATGAAGGAGTCAACCTTGAGATAAATATCAGAATCAGATGGGAAGCAAGCTTTCCTTAACGCCCTTCGGCGGATCGTAGACCTTGTCTTCGGGGCAGTTCTGCGTGAGCAGACGGAAGTCCACCTTCATCAGCGGCGTTTCGGGCAGCTTTTCCACCTCCACGATATCACGCGGCACGGAGAAGGACGAATAGTGATCCCGGATGAAATCACACATCTGCTTTTCATAATCCTTGCGGTCGTGGTCGGTGTCGTTGTATGCCACAAACAACCGGATGATCTGCTTGCCGTTTTTGAAGCCCTTGACGCAGCACGCCTCTTTGACAAACGGCAGCGTCACAAGACCCTTTTCGATATCGCTCGGATAGATGTTGTAGCCAGAAATGATGATGACGCGCTTCTTGCGGCCGGAGAAGTAATAGAAGCCGTCGCTGTCGCGGTAGCCGAGGTCGCCGGAACGGACCCACAGCACGCCGTCCTTGTCGGCCACGAGCCCCTCGCCGTCGGAGCCGTCTTCGGTGTAATAGCCGCTCATAATAGTCGGACCGGCAATCACGAGCTCGCCGATCTCACCGTCGGGCAGCGGGTTGCCGTCCTCATCCCAAACGGCCATCTTGACGCCTTCGATCGCGGTGCCGATAGAGTTCGGTTTAAACGACGTGTTGGTGCAAGTACAGCACACGGAACCGACCTCGGTCAGTCCGTAGCCCTGACGCAGACGGCCGACTGCGCCCCATTTTTCGAGATAGCTGTTGAATTCGTCGAGCAGCACCTGCGGTGCGTCGTCGCCGCCGCAGAACGACAATCGGATATTTTTCAGCGCCTTTTGGTCAAAGTGCTTTTCGTTCATCAGCTTTTTGAACATCACGGGGATGCCGAGGATACCGACCACGCAGTTTTTGCGCATCAGACGGTTGAACAGCTTGGCGTCAAACTGCATCATCGGGATCAGCCGCGCGCCGTTGCACATCGCCATGTGCATGGCGACCGACAGGCCGAAG
Organism: Oscillospiraceae bacterium; assembly: GCA_902786285.1. Lineage (GTDB taxonomy): Bacteria > Bacillota > Clostridia > Oscillospirales > Acutalibacteraceae > UBA6857. The sequence goes on from CADABX010000022.1 coordinate 37,127, forward strand.
CAGTGGAACAGCGGGAGCACGATGATCTCCGCCTCTTCGCCCGGACGGTGGATACGGTCGAGTTTACTCATCCGGTAGACGATCTCGTTGATCGCGCGGGAGGTGAGCTTGATGGTTTTGCTCTTACCGGTGGTGCCGCCGCCGTTGAGATAGACCGCCGGCTTGTCGCAGTCGCAGTGACTTTTGACATTCGCCTTCATAAACCGCTTGACAGCGACAAGATATTCCTCGCGGTTGTTGATGGCCGGGAACGCTTTTTTGAGCAGCTTTTCGCCGGTGCCGACCGCCGCCTTTTTGAACGCCGGCGCATAGTCCGAGCTGTGGCACACGAGGACAGGCAGCCCCAGTTCGTTGAGCATCGGCGCGTATTTTTTGGACAGCACGTCAAGCACCATGACGCCCTTGCTGTGGAGCTGTTCGATCGTTTCCTTGACCACGTCGGGCGGCAGAAGCGGATGGATGAAATTGATGATGACGCCGATCTTGTTCAGCGCGTAAAACGCGACAATGCTTTGCACGGTCGTCGGCATAAATACAGAATAGACGTCGCCCGGCTGCAAACCGAGTTCAATCCGCATATAGGCGGCCAGCGCGTCCATATCCGCAATGATCTGGGTGTTGAGGAACCATTTTCCGAAATGCTGCTGGCAATAGTAGGTTCCGTATTCGTCGGTACAGGCTTTATAATAGTCGTAACAGCTCATGTCACGGGGTTCAACCATGGAAACACCTCATTTTTGATTCTTTTTTGTTATACTCCGGTTAAAAACGATTAAATCTATTGTATCAGCCCCGCGTTCATTTTTCATCGTCCCAAATCCGCCTTTTATGGACGATTGCACACTCGTCCATAAAATTCTTTTGAAAGACGATTGCAAATCCGTGAAAACTGTGCTATTATATCGTATATATTCAAAAATTTCTGTTTCAAAACAAGGAGCTGTCAGCCCTATGGAACCGAACCCCGTGATCGGGCCGGATGCAGCGGCAAAGCTGAATCCGCTCGTGCTGACCACCGGACACTTTTCGCCCGGCGAGGCCGCGTCGTTTTGCGCCGGCCAACCGGATGAGATCCGCCGCCGGATCGGCGAGGCGGAGCTGCTGTATTACCGTGGCGAAATCCGCGAGGCGTCGGAGCGGTTTCAGGCGCTGTCGGACTCGGAGGATTTTTCCGGGTCGATCGCGTCGCTGTTGTGCCGGTCGATCTGCGCGCTGGCAGACGGCAACGTCCACACCCTGTTGGACAACTACCGCAGCGTCAAGCTGTTGCGCGGCATTTTGCCGCAGGACGACCCGCTGCGCAGCATGACGGAATACTATCTGCTTTACGTCAACATTTTGATCCACAACGTCCCGGACATCCATTTTCCCCAGTTCGGCATCGACGCGTTTTCCGTGCCTGATGCGCTCAAGCCCATGGCCTTTTACGCCTATGCCCACTATCTGATGGAGATCGGCGATATCGGCCGCGCCATCGGGATGGCGGAGGGTGCGCTGATCCTTTCGGGCCGCGACTATCCGATTGCCGAAATCGATCTGTGTCTGCTCATCTCCACCGGCTATATGCTGCGTGCGGCGTGGGACAAGGCGGAATACTATTTCCGCCACGCGTGGGAAAAGGCGAAGCCCGACGGGCTGCTGATGCCCTTTGCCGAACACCGGCGGATGCTGTTCGGCATGCTGGAAAAATGTCTGCGCTATGAGGAGCCGACGGCGTACAAGCGTATTCAGGAGCTGGCGGTCAGCTATCACAAGCACTGGGTCTTTGTCCACAACGAGCTGACGGGCGACACAATCACGGATTCGCTCACGTCGATCGAATACAATGTGGCAAAGCTTGCCAAAAACGGCATGGCCAACCAGGAGATCGCCGATTTCCTCGGCATCACCGTAAACAGTGTGCGCGCACATTTGCGCCACATCTTTAATAAATTAGGCATTGAAAGTCGCAAGGAACTCTCGTTCCATGTGATTTAACAGAAAGGAGCTGTTGTTCTAGATGGTTCAGATCAACGAGAATCTCTGCAAGAATTGCGGCTATTGCGTCAAGTTCTGTCCGAAAAAGATTTTGGAAATCGGAACAGTGCGCAACCGCCGCGGACAATTCTATCCCGTGATGACTGACGAAGAGAAATGCATCACCTGCGCCATCTGCGCCACCATGTGTCCGGAGGGCGCGATCGAAGTGACGGAAGGAGGCAGCAAGGCATGAGCGAAAAGAAATTCATGAAAGGCAACGAAGCCATTGCCGAAGCCGCCGTGCGCGCCGGCTGCCGTTTCTTTGCCGGCTATCCCATCACACCGCAAAATGAAATTCCGGAGTATCTCTCCTGGCGTCTGCCCGAGGTGGGCGGATCCTATGTCCAGGGCGAAAGCGAGATCGCCTCGATCAACATGGTCTACGGCGCATCCGCTATGGGTACCCGCGCGATGACGAGCTCGTCCGGTCCGGGCATCAGCCTCAAGGCGGAGGGCATCTCCTATCTTGCCGCCGCCATGCTGCCCGCGCTGATCGTCAACATCAGCCGCGGCGGTCCCGGCCTCGGCTCGATCCAGCCGGCCCAGTCCGACTATCTGCAGGCCACCAAGGCGCTCGGCCACGGCGGTTTCCACGCGATGGTCTTTGCGCCGAACTCCGCGCAGGAAGCGGTGGATCTCGTCTATCAGGCATGGGACTATGCCGAACGCGACCGCAACCCGGTGCTGGTTTTGATGGACGGATGCCTCGGCAACATCATGGAGGAAGTGGAGCTTCCGCCGATGAAGGAACTGTCTGACGAGGATCTGCCCGAATGGAGCCTGACGCGCCGCAACGGCCGCGACTATCAGGGCAACATTACGCCGATCTATACCGAGCCCATTCTCGAAGGCATCAACGCGATGGCCGGCGAAATGTATAAGGCTTGGGAGGAAGAGGACGTCAAGGTCGAAACCTTCCTGCTCGACGACGCCGAATATGTTGTTGTCGCCTACGGCATCGCGTCGCGTGTGGCAAAGGAAGCGATCATGGAGCTGCGCAAAGAAGGCTTCAAGGTCGGCATGATCCGTCCGATCACGCTGTTCCCGTTCCCCAAAAAAGTGATCCACGATCTCGATTACACCCGCGTCAAGGGCATCATCGATCTCGAAATGACCATCCCCGCCCAGATGCGCGACGACATTGCGCTGCAGGTGATGGAACGTTGCCCGATCCACGAATACGGCCGCAGCGGCGGCTGTCTGCTGGACGACGAGGGCGTGTATGACGCGATTAAAGAAATCGTTACAGGAGGTGTCGACAATGGCTGAATATAAACGTTCTTCCATGATTGCGGAGTCTCCCAGCGGCTACTGCCCCGGCTGTCTGCACGCGCTGGCAACCCGTCTGGTGTCCGACGTGCTCGATGAGCTCGGACAGGGCGACAATTCGCTCAACGTCATCTCCGTCGGCTGCTCCGCGCTGAATCTGCTCTATTGGTGCGGCGACAACCTTTCCGTGGCCCACGGCCGCGCGCCGGCTGCCGCAACCGGCATCAAGCGCACGAATCCCGAACGGCTGGTCTTCGCCTATCAGGGTGACGGCGATCTCGCCGCGATCGGTCTTTCCGAAATCATGTCCGCCGCCAACCGGGGCGAAAACTTCACGGTCATCTTTGCCAACAACCAGACCTACGGCATGACCGGCGGCCAGATGGCCCCGACCACGCTGATCGGCCAAAAGACGACCACCACCGTTTACGGCCGCGACCCGCAGACCACGGGCTACCCGATGAAGATGTGCGAGCTGATTTCCACGCTCGAGGCGCCGGTCTATGTTGCCCGCTTTGCGCTCAACAGCCCCAAAGGCGTGCGCGACGCGAAGGCAGGCATTAAAAAAGCGTTTCAGGCACAGCTGGACGGCAAAGGCTTCACGTTTGTCGAACTGCTGACCAACTGCCCGACCAACTGGCATATGACGCCGCTGCAGACGCTCGATTATATGAACACCAACACGATCCCGTATTTCAAGCCGGGCGTGTATAAAGACAAGACGGAATAAGGAGGGTCGGCGATGAAAACATCTTTTGTATTTTCCGGCTCCGGCGGCCAGGGCATTATGAGCGCCGGCATCACCCTTGCCCAGACAGCGATCATGATGGGCAAGCACGCGACGTACCTTCCCGAATACGGTCCCGAACAGCGCGGCGGCAGCGCGAAATGCACCGTCGTGATCTCGGACGAGCCGATCATCTCTCCCCTGCCGCTGCGGTGCGACAATCTGATCGTGATGAACAACCTCGCGTACAACAAGTTTGAAGAGGATCTCAAGCCCGACGGCGTGCTGCTTTGCAACGCCAGCCTGGTCACGAACCCGCAGCAGCGCGACAACATCACCGTCATCAGCGCCAACGTGGACGACCTTGCGCTCGAGCTCGGCAATCCGCGCGCGGCGAATATCATCCTTTTGGGCATTCTGATCGGCGCGACCGGCATCGTTTCGAAAGAGGCATTCCAAAAGTCGCTCGAGCTCAAATTCGGCAGCAAAGCACCCGAAATTCTGCAAATGAACCTTGCCGCGCTCGACAAGGGCTACAACATCGGCATCCAGCACAAAGCATAACAGGAGGCAATTATTATGGCTAAAATTGGCATCGGCACATGGGCCGGCAAAATCAACGTGCGCCTTGCGCGCGGCGAAGTGAAGTTCACCATCGCAGAGGACGAAAACGGCGAATACAAAATCGACGTGGCTCTGCCCGGCGCACTGAAAAGCGCAAAGATCAAATTCATGAACCTCGTGGAAGAGGCAGACGGCAAAACCATCTCCGGCGAAGGCACCATCTCCGTGCTGCCCGGCCGCAAGCTGACCGGCGCGTTCACATTTGAAGAGGACACCTTTGTGGGCGAGATCAAAGCCCCCGTGGTCGGCAAAATCCGCATCACGGAAGGACACCGCGTATAACAAAAAAGGCGCCGACGGGGTGCCCTGCGTAAGGATGTGCCGCCCGCAAAGCGTCTCTTTTCCGCGAATAACTGTGTTAAAAAAATGGGCAAGGCGTCAGCCTTGCTCATTTTTTATGCCTTGTTCTCGCGAAAAATAGTCTGCTTTGCAGGTGCCTTGCAGTTTTTGAAGTGCAAATTTTTTGCAA
>CADABX010000023.1 GCA_902786285.1 Oscillospiraceae bacterium
CAATCCGGAGAACATACTGACATGACCGGTTCGTGTTGGGCGTCTGCGGTGAGCGCGCAGTTCCTGTACCAACGCAAAGGTTTCGCGGTCAATAATGGCAGGATGTGTGTCCGGAAACACTTGCCATTCTTCCTCCGGACGTTCAATCTTCGTTTTGTTTTTAAAAGACTTGGTCGTGCTGCGGAAGTTGATTGTATCGCCACAGTATTCCTGCCGGGAAAGAATATCTGCAACTCCGGATGAATTCCAGTTGTATGGCACCTCCGGTGCGTGCGAACACTTTTTGCCAATGCTGTTCCAATGCTCTGTCGGCGTCGGTATCTTTTTAACTTTTAATTGTCTTGCGATCTGCGTCGGACCAAGTCCGTCCAGACATAACTGAAAGATTCTGCGCACGACCTCCGCCGCCGGTTCGTCAATGATCCACTTTATGTCATGCTTCTGACTTTCGGGATCTTTGAGATACCCATAAGGCGGATTGGTGGTCAACGGCTGGCCGGACATCCCTTTGCTGCGAAAAACATTTCGTACCTTTTGGCTTGTGTTTTTCGCATGCCATTCGTTGAACAAATCCTGCATCGGCACGAGATCGCTGATCCCTTTGGCGGTGTCGATGTTGTCCATAATGGCAATATACCGAATGTCCAAACGGTCAAACTCTTCTTCCATGAGCTGACCGACGATGAGGCGGTTACGCCCCAACCTTGAATGGTCTTTAACGATCAAGGTTCGTATCAAGCCCTGCTCCGCCAACTCCATGATTTCGGTAAATGCCGGACGCGCAAACGTCACACCCGACCAGCCGTCGTCAATGAAAACGCGGGGATGGTTGAACCCGTTTTCCTTTGCGTACTTTTCTAAAATGGCTTGTTGATTTTTGATGCTGCCGGACACACCTTCCTGTTCATCATCCCGGGACAGGCGGCAGTACAACGCATCGATTCTATCCGACTGGTTTGTTTTTCTTTTCAATTTGACTCCTTTCTTCAGCCGGAAGGATATGAATGTTCAGGACAGCTCTATCATATCACAGTCCGGCTTAAACTTCAACACTTTAAAGCACGAATTCAAAGATTTCTGACAACAAAACTTTCCGCACGATCCAGTAGGGTTTCATTCCCTTTGGATTGAAAAAAGGTGCGGACGACATAGGTCGTGCCGTCAATCTTTTTCAAGAACCGAACCGATTCCGGCTTCATGTTTTGAAAGAAAGCCATTCGTTCGTCCGACGTCATCTGTTTCAATTCAGCCATGATTCGGCTGTATTCTTTTTCCGCTCTGCCGGTCAGCTCCAAAGAAGCTCGCTTGTCAGAAAGAGACTTGCAAAGCCGTTTCCATAAACCTTTCAAATTCATTGTTTCACCCCTGCCTGATAGACTTCACCGTGCGTTTCCAGCATGGTTTTGATTTCTTCCCGGCATTCATTGACCAGTGTGTCCAGTTCATTGACCGCGTACAGAATCCGGTCTGGAAAAACGGTTTTGGTTTTGTGATAGAGCAGGATTTCTTCATTGATATGGTTGCCGACGTTCCGTATGGACAGCACATATTTGCGGGAGTCCATGCGCGGAAACGTCTTCACTGGAATCGTTTCGCACAGTAGCCGCATGAAGTTGGAAAAGTCCAGACCTGTCTGTTTCAGCTTCTTGTCAAGAATGGATTTTGTCTTTTTGCCGAGTCGAAACGTTACCTGTTTTGTTCTTTTACGCATTTCAAAATGTCCTCCGTTTTCAAAAAGATTTCATTGGATATACCGAAGGTGTTATAGATTTCATGAACCAGATTTCCCATGTTTGTCAGGACTTCTCCGGTGCGTTCGCAGACCGACGGAAAGCGTTGATACGTCATCCATTGCAGCTCTTGCAAAGGTGTGTAAAGCCGAAAAAGCAGAACCTGCAAATCGTTCAGATCCTTTGGTAAACGTTCTTTCACCTGGATGCCGCGGATCAGGAAATCAAGATAATCGGTGCGATTAAAGTGTGTCATGGCGACCTTTTCATTCAGCCGCTGCAATTCATCTTCTGTCAGATAGAATTTGCAAAAATACGGTTTTTCAGTTGGCTTTTTCTTCAAGGTTTTTCTCCTTTCCCGGTGCTTTACAGAAGGGTTTCAGGGAACGCTTTCCCTGACAAGGCATTTGTGGGTATACAAATGCGATGCTTGCTAAGACAATACCATAATATTAATACCGTCACAGCGAGGATTATGACATCTGTTCTGTGACGATGGCGACGGTGTTTTTGCATTCCCATTTTCATCGTCACAGCCGTCACGGATCGTCACCGACCCGCTGCAATTCAATCCTGCGGCCATCGTGATTGCGGCTAATATGAACGGCGATTTTGAATTCGTGCAACAGAACAGAAGTATTAATATTGAGCTTCATACTGAGCACATTCGGCTTCAAATCCGTACCGAGAAAAGCTGCCAATTCGGTCGCCGTGCCGCTCCATTTTTCGCCGGTTTCGTTCAGCTTTTCAGAGAGCAAAACCAGCAATGGTTCGAGCGGCGTTTTCCAAAGTTCGGTTTCATAACTGACGAGATTCCAGCGCAGTGTTTCGGGATCACGCTCTAATAGAACCTTCGTATCCGGCTGGTCGCGTCCGGAGATTTCCAGCGTGGCAAGGTTGCTTGTTCGGCAGTCTTTTGTCAGCAGCCAAATGCCGTCCGCTGCACCCATCAGTCCGGTTGTACCGTTGATCTTTCCGAACGGATCACTGCTGTTTTGTTTGCGCGTATGATGGACAAGCAACACACAAAGCGCAAATCTTTCGGCAAAAGATTTCAGTTTGGAAATGACGTCATAGTCTTTTGCATAGCTGTAAGAATCGCTGCCGCCGCGGATCTTTTGCAGCGTATCGATGATAATCAGCCTTGTGTTTTTATGTTCTGACACGAACGCTTCCAGTTGTTTTTCCAAACCGTCACCGAGAAGTTTTGCCTGCACAGCGAAGTGCAGATCGGCGCTTTCTTCTGTGCCAAACATCTGATACATGCGCTGCTGAATCCGTGCGTATTGATCTTCCAAAACGAGGTACAACACATCGCTTTTTTGAACCGGTCTCTCCCAGAACGGTGTACCGATTGCAACGGAAAACGCGAGCTGCGCCGCGAGAAAGCTCTTACCGATTTTGGAGTCGCCGACCAGAAGATATACGCCGGGAAAGAGCAGAACATCGATGATCGGTTCACCAGATACAAAACCGGTTTCATACAGTTCGGTCAGCGATTTCGTTTCCAGTACAGCGGTGTCCGACAAGCGTAGTGGCTGTAATTTGGTTATGTTTTGGCTCATGGATTTCCTCCTTCCTATTTGGATTTTGGCAGGTTGCTGTTTCTGAGATTAGCAGCGTTCCGGCGTCCGTTTTCGGCGCGTGTTCTTCTTGCACTTTCGGACAGCACAGGCTTGAAACGCAGGGTGACATTTTCTGCTTTGACGGCGGCACGGAGATAGGATGGTGCGTCATCAGCGTCAAACAGGAACACGGCTTCAGGCAGCTTTTCAGCCAATGTCAGTATGTCTTTATTGCGCTTTTTATCATAGCTTTCGATCTGGATTTCATCATCTCCAATCGCGTAAAACAGATGGAATTCTTTGCTTTTCACGTTAGGCAATTTTTCTCACTTTGCTATTTTCCAAATAGGTTTTGCAAGTGACAAACGTGGATCATTGACAATTTAACAAACGGATAAGCAGCGTTTTCGGCGGCAAGTTGTTCATGTAGACAGCACCTCCCTTACAGCATATTTTTACAAACAAAAAAACCGGACATGCTAACCTTCAGGGCAGAAGAATCCCTTGGGGTTATACATGTCCGGCTATTTGGTGACTCATTGAGTTTTTCAACTCACGGACCCGTTGCTCGGTACGTGCAAACGAGAATGAATATTAGAGTGATTGCTCACAAGTATTATTATAGTCGGGTTTTCTCTTTTGTCAAGAGAAAAGAGAAGATTTGTTCGGCAAATACATTTTACCGTCAGAAAAACGATGAAGCACATTCATCTTCCCTTTGCAGTCGTTGCTCAAAGCGGTTTTTGACATTGGCGGCGGAAACGTCCGTCGGGTAACGACCGGAAAAGCACGCGCTGCAATACCCTTCGCCCGGCACCAGCGCTTTCAGAGCCGTCAGCGGCAAAAAGCCGAGCGAATCCGCGCCGATCTGCCGGGCGATCTCGTCAACAGAACAGCGGCAGGCGATCAGATTTTCTGTGGAGTCGATGTCCGTGCCGTAATAGCACGGATGCAAAAACGGCGGCGCACTGATGCGCACATGCACCTCGGTTGCACCGGCGTCGCGCAAAAGCGACACAACCCTGCGCATCGTGTTGCCGCGCACGATGGAATCGTCGACCAGTACCACGCGCTTGCCGCGCAAACTTTCTTCCACGGCAGACAGTTTGATCCGCACGCTGTCGGTACGCATACTTTGTCCGGGCGCGATAAAGGTGCGCCCGATATATTTGTTTTTGATGAGGCCGATGCCGTAGGGGATGCCGGACGCCCGCGCAAAGCCGAGCGCCGCGTCCAGCCCCGAATCCGGCGCACCGATTACCAGATCGGCCATGACCGGGTGCTGCTTTGCCAATGCTTTGCCGGCGCGAATCCGAAACGCATGCACCGACAACCCGTCGACGACAGAATCGGGCCGGGCAAAATAGATGTATTCGAATACACACAGACGCCGGGGCTGCGTCTGACAGTGCTCTTTGCGCGACACCACACCTTCTTTGCTGAAAACAAGGATCTCGCCGGGTTCCACATCACGGACCGGCACAGCGCCGACGGCGCGCAGCGCGCAGCTTTCCGACGCGACGACATAGGCTCCGTCCGGCATCTGACCGAAACACAGCGGCCGAAACCCGAACGGGTCGCGGGCACACAGCAGCTTTTGCGCCGACATCAAAACGAGAGAATAGGCGCCCTCCAGCAGATCCATCGCCGCCGACACCGCGTCTTCGATCGACGCGGTGCGCAGCCGCTGCTGGGTAACAACATAGGCGATGATCTCGGTGTCGCTTGTGGAATGAAAGATCGCGCCGCTTTTTTCCAATTTGTCGCGCAGCGCAGCGGCGTTGCTCAAATTGCCGTTGTGTGCCAGCGCGAGTCTGCCCTTCTGGTGGTTGACCTCCATCGGCTGGCAGTTGCTGCGGCTGTTGCCGCCTGTGGTGCCGTAGCGCACGTGACCGACCGCTATGGTGCCGGGCGGCAAAGCGGCGAGCTCCCGCGCAGAAAACACATCGCCGACAAGGCCGAGGTCTTTGTGAGAATAAAACAGACCGTCTTCATTGACCACAATCCCGCAGCTTTCCTGCCCGCGGTGCTGCAGGGCGTACAGCCCGTAATACGTATCGGCGGCAACGTCGGTTTTGCGGTTTGCAAACACGCCGAACACGCCGCATGCTTCCTGAATTGCCATAGCTCCTCCAATGAAAATCCGGGCAGCGGTGACTGCCCGGCGCTTGTTTATTCCACGTCCTGCAAAGCGTCAAAGCCCTCTTCGCCGGTACGCACCTTAATCACGTTTTCCACGTCATAGACAAAGATCTTGCCGTCGCCGATGTGACCGGTATACAAAACCCGTTTCGCTGTTTCGATCACCGCGCGGACAGGCACTTTGCTGACCACGATGTCTACCTGCACCTTCGGCAACAGCGTCGCCTCCACCTGCACACCGCGGTAGTATTCCGGTTTGCCCTTCTGCACGCCGCAGCCGAGCACATGGGATACCGTCATGCCGGTGATGCCGATGCGCAGCATGGCGTCCTTGAGCGCTTCGAGCTTTGCTTCTTTGCAGACGATCTCGATCTTGGTAAACTTCGGCGCACCTTCGTCAAACGCCGGCACTTTTTTGACCGGCACGGCTTCGGCAACCGGCACGTCGCCGGTAACAACCACAGGCACAAGCTCCTCATCAATGGATTCCGGCAGCATGGAAAAGCCGGCATAGGCCGACGGCAGACCGTGTTCGGTCTGATCGAGCCCGAGCAGTTCCTCTTCTCTGGAGACGCGCAGACCCACAACCTTTTTGATGGTCAAAAACGTCACGGTGATCGTGACCGCCGTCCAGGCGGCGACCGACGCAAAACCGAGCAACTGCAGGGAAAGCAGTTTGACGCCGCCGCCGTAGAACAGACCGGTTAGCGTGCTGCCGGCAGCGTCCGCAATGGAATAGCCGGGCGCTTTGTCTGTGGCAAACAGCCCAACGGCAACGGTGCCCCAGATGCCGTTAAGACAGTGCACGGCGACCGCGCCGACCGGGTCGTCGATATGCAGCTTGTGATCGAGCATCCACACACCGAACACCACAAGCAGCCCTGCTACGGCGCCGATGCAGATGGCGCCGAACGCATCAGTCACATCACACGGCGCGGTGATTGCCACCAGACCGGCGAGCGAGGCATTGAGGCACATCGACACGTCAGGTTTGCCGTATTTCAGCCACGTAAAGATCATGCAGACCACGGTTGCCACGGCGGGCGCTATGGTGGTGGTCAAAAAGATGGAGCCGAGCTGCTGCACGCTCGTTGCCGCCGCACCGTTGAAGCCGTACCAGCCGAGCCACAGGATGAACACACCCAGCGCGCCGAGCGCGATGCTGTGGCCGGGAAAGGCGTTGACTTTAACAACTTTGCCGCGCTCGTCGTGTTTGAATTTGCCGATACGCGGACCAAGGATTTTTGCGCCGATCAGCGCTGAAATGCCGCCGACCATGTGGATGGCACAGGAGCCGGCAAAATCGTGGAAGCCGAGCCCGCTCAGCCAGCCGCCGCCCCAGATCCAGTGCGCTTCGATGGGATAGATCAGCGCCGAGATCACGCCGGAATAGATGCAGTAGGACAAAAACTTCGTTCGCTCCGCCATCGCGCCGGACACGATGGTCGCCGTTGTGGCGCAGAAGACGAGATTGAACACAAACGAGGAAAAGTCAAAGCTTTCATACGCTGTAAACAGGTCGAACCCCGGTTTGCCGATGAAGCCGACCAAATCTTCGCCCATCAGCAGACTGAAACCAATCACAATAAAAACAACGGTACCGATGCAGAAATCCATCAGATTCTTCATAATGATGTTGCCTGTGTTTTTGGCGCGGGTAAACCCGGCCTCCACCATGGCAAATCCGGCCTGCATCCAGAATACAAGCGCTGCACCGATCAGAAACCAGACGGCAAACACTTGAGAGCCGACCGCTTCCTGCACCGTTTGTAAGAGACTATCTGAAATCATAACAATCCTTCCTCTCAAAAAACAAAGAATAACCGCCGACAAGGGGTGTCATACGTCGGGGAAGTCAGACCCGGTCCTTTTCCGCAAGCCGACGGTTATTGTCGAAGATTATACGCCGAACAGCAGATCGTCATAGGTCGGGAACGGCCAGTCGGTCTTCGGGGTCAGCGTTTCGGCTTTGTCGCAGCTTTGGCGCAGCGCGTCCATGGCGGGCAGCAGTTTGTCGCGGATGGCATAGCCGGTTTGTGCCGCGTCGCCGATGGCTTTGCAGGCGGCTGTGACCGCTTCCAGCTCCGCCGTGCGTGTTGCAATCTGGTCGGTCAGATCGCACAACGTTTGCAGTGTGTCGCTTTCATAGGCACACGCCGCGGAAGACAGTACCGCCTTTTTTGCTGCGATTGCCGCCGCCAGCTTCGTGCAATAGCCGCTGACCGCCGGCAAAATTTCTTTGCGCGCCATGTCGGCCATCGTGTTCGCTTCGATCAGCACGGCCTTGTTGTAGTTGTCGAGCGTGATCTCATGGCGCGAACGCAGCTCCGCTTCGGTGAAGACCTTGTTGGAGATCAGCATTCTGACATTCTTTTCGTCGAGCAGATGCGGAATTGCGTCCGGCGTGGTGCGCAGGTTCAAAAGTCCGCGCTTTTCGGTCGCTTCCCTGATCCACGCGTCGTCGTAGCCGTTGCCATTGAAGAGAATCCGCTTGTGGTCTTTGATCGTTTTGCGGATCATTTCATGCAGCGCAGTCTCAAAATCTTCTGCTGCCTCCAGCCGGTCGGCATAGATGCGCAGCGATTCCGCTACGGCGGCGTTGAGCATGATGTTCGTGCAGGAGATGGAGTTTGCCGAGCCGAGCATGCGAAACTCGAATTTGTTGCCCGTGAACGCAAACGGCGAGGTGCGGTTGCGGTCGGTGGCGTCTTTTTTGAATTTCGGCAGCGCGTGGACGCCCAGGCGCATGATCTGCTGTTCGGCGCCCTGATACGGCTTGTCCTGTTCGATCGCTTCAAGGATGGCGGTCAGCTCGTCGCCGAGAAAGATCGATACCACCGCCGGCGGCGCTTCGTTCGCGCCGAGCCGGTGATCGTTGCCCGCCGTGGCCACGGCGATGCGCAAAAGATCCTGATAGTCGTCCACCGCCTTGATCACGGCACACAGGAACAGCAAAAACTGCGCGTTGTCATACGGCGTGTCGCCGGGCGACAGCAGGTTGACGCCCGTGTCGGTCGAAATGGACCAGTTGTTGTGCTTGCCGCTGCCGTTGACGCCGGCAAACGGCTTTTCATGCAGCAGGCAGACGAGATTGTGTTTCAGCGCGACCTTCTGCATGATTTCCATCGTGAGCTGGTTGTGGTCGGCAGCGACATTCGTTGTCGTGTAGATCGGCGCGAGTTCGTGCTGCGACGGCGCAACCTCGTTGTGCTCGGTCTTGGCGAGAATGCCGAGCTGCCAGAGTTCTTCGTTGAGGTCGTCCATGAACGCTTGCACGCGCGGCTTGATCACGCCGAAATAATGGTCGTCCAGTTCCTGCCCTTTGGGCGCCGGGGCGCCGAACAGCGTTCTTCCCGTAAAGATCAGGTCCTTGCGCTGTTTATACAGTTCGCGGTCAACGAGAAAGTATTCCTGCTCCGGGCCGACGGACGTGCGCACGCATCTGACGTCGGTGTGCCCGAACAATTTGAGGATGCGCATCGCCTGCCGGTTGAGCGCCTGCATGGAGCGCAGCAGCGGCGTCTTTTTGTCCAGCGCTTCGCCGCCGTAGGCGGCAAACGCCGTCGGAATGCACAGCGTTTTGCCTTTGATGAACGCGTAGGACGTCGGGTCCCACGCGGTATAGCCGCGCGCTTCAAAGGTTGCACGCAGGCCGCCCGACGGGAACGATGAGGCGTCGGGCTCGCCGCGGATCAGCTCTTTGCCGGAAAACTCCAGAATCACGCCGCCGTCGGGGGCGGGAGAGATGAAGCTGTCGTGCTTTTCGGCGGTGATGCCGGTCAGCGGCTGGAACCAGTGGGTAAAATGCGTCGCGCCGTTTTGCGTTGCCCAGTCCTTCATGGCTGCTGCCACCGCGTCGGCCACAGCGGGGTCAAGCGTTGCGTTTTCGTCGATTGTGTGCCGCAGCGACTGATAGATCTTCGCGGGCAGCATGGCTTTCATCACGCGGTCGTCAAACACGCGCGCGCCGAAGGTTTCCGATACTTGTTTCATACTTTGACTTCCTTTCTGAAAAAAATGAGAAACGGCGTCTTCGCACAGAATGCAAAAGACGCCGTTGCCTTAAAATGAGAGAGGTCTTTGGTACACGCCCAAAGACCCCATTGCCTGTCTGATTGGAAGCGAGGTCTTTGAGCGTTTTGCCCAAAGACCCCGTTGCCTTTTTGTGCATTATATCGCTTTAGAGCGCGAAAGTCAACCCCTTTTGCAAAGTTTTTCAAAAAATTTTTTTCGCGCTTGACAACGGGAAACCAACGCGCTATAATGCAGAAAAAGAGCAATGGCGTTCATCTGACGCGGCCCCGCCGCAAAGATGAGCGCTTTTCTTTTTGGAAAGGCGGCGATTGGATTGAAAAAAGAGGGCGAAATCCGCATCCCCTCCGGCTGCGCCATTGCGGCTGTGATCTCCAAAGACGGCAAGCGCATGAACGGCGACGGCATCGTGCGGTCGATGGTGCCGATGCATGAACGCTCCAACGGGCTCGGCGGCGGCTTTGCGGCCTACGGCATCTATCCGCAGTACCGGGACTTTTATGCGTTTCATCTGTTTTTTGATTCGCGCGACGTGCGCAAAGACTGCGAGGCGTTTTTGAGAGAACGGTTTGAAATCGTCCATGCCGAACGCATTCCCACACGGAAGATTCCGCAGATTACAGACGAGCCGATGATCTGGCGCTATTTTCTTGCGCCGCTGTCTTCGGCGGTCGCCGCCATGCAGGTGGACGAAAAGGAATATGTCATGCGCGCCGTGATGCAGATTAACAGCGAAAAGAACGGCTGCTATGTGTTTTCCAGCGGCAAAAACATGGGCTGCTTCAAGGCGGTCGGCTATCCTGAAGACGTCGGCGAGTTCTACCGGCTGGACGAATACGAGGGCTACTGCTGGACGGCACATGGCCGCTATCCGACCAACACACCCGGCTGGTGGGGCGGCGCACATCCGTTTTCGCTTTTGGACGCTTCCGTGGTCCACAACGGAGAGATCTCCTCCTATGACGCGAATCGCCGGTTTATTGAAATGTTCGGCTACCACTGCACGCTGCAGACCGACACCGAGGTCATCACCTATATCATGGACTATCTGCTGCGCCGCAAAGGACTGACGCTGCAGGAGGCCGCCGCCGTGATTGCAGCGCCGTTCTGGAGCACGATTGAAGCAAAGACGGACGCCCGGGAGCGCGAGCAGTACGCGTTTTTGCGCATGGTTTTTCCGAGCCTTTTGGTCACAGGGCCGTTTTCCATCGTGTTTGCGTTTGACGGCGGGCTAATGGCGCTCAATGACCGGTTGAAGCTGCGGTCAATGGTGGTTGGCGAAAAGGACGACAAGGTCTTCATCGCCAGCGAGGAGTCCGCCATCCGCGTGATGGCGCCGGACGCCGAAAACATCTGGTCGCCCGCCGGCGGCGAGCCGGTGATCGTGCGTGTGAAAGAAGGTGCCAAACTTTGAATGAACTGTACATCACGCCCGAATTCGAGGTTGTGCGCAATGAAAACCGCTGCATTGCCTGCCGCGTCTGTGAACGCCAGTGTGCGAACGAGGTACATAGTTTTGACGAAACACGCGGGGTGCTGCGCAGCGACGAGATCAGGTGTGTCAACTGCCAGCGGTGCGTGTCCCTTTGCCCGACCCACGCGCTTAAAATTGTGAAAAACAACTGCACGCTGCGCGAAAACGCCAACTGGCAGAACGCCACAATCAAAGAAATCTATAAGCAGGCGAACACCGGCGGTGTGCTGCTGTCCTCGATGGGCAACCCCAAACCGATGCCGGTGTATTGGGACAAGATCCTGATCAACGCTTCGCAGGTGACCAATCCGCCCATCGACCCGCTGCGCGAGCCGATGGAAACGCGCGTCTTTCTCGGCAAAAAGCCGGACGTGCTGCGGCGCGGCGCAGACGGAAAGCTGCTGACGGATCTGGAGCCGCAGCTCTCGCTTTCCATGCCGGTGATGTTTTCCGCCATGAGCTACGGCTCCATCAGCTATAACGCCCATGCGTCGCTTGCCGCGGCGGCCGAAGCACTCGGAATCTTGTATAACACGGGCGAAGGCGGACTGCATGAGGACTTTTACCGCTACGGCGCGAACACCATTGTGCAGGTGGCGTCCGGACGGTTCGGCGTGTATGAAGACTATCTGAACGCCGGCGCCGCCATTGAGATCAAAATGGGCCAGGGCGCAAAGCCCGGGATCGGCGGCCATCTGCCCGGCGCAAAGATCGTTGGTGACGTCTCGCGCACGCGGATGATTCCGGAAGGAACGGACGCCATCTCTCCGGCGCCGCACCACGACATCTATTCGATTGAAGACCTGCGGCAGTTGGTCTATTCGCTCAAGGAAGCGACCAACTGCCAAAAGCCCGTCATTGTGAAGGTGGCGGCGGTCCATAATATTGCAGCCATCGCCAGCGGCGTGGCGCGCTCCGGCGCGGATATCATTGCCATCGACGGCTTTCGCGGCGGCACCGGTGCGGCGCCGACCCGCATCCGCGATCATGTGGGCATCCCGATTGAGCTGGCTTTGGCGGCGGTGGACCAGCGGCTGCGGGACGAGGGCATCCGCAACAACGTGTCTTTGGTCGTCGGCGGCTCCATCCGTTCGGCGGCGGACGTTGTAAAGGCGGTAGCGCTCGGCGCGGACGCGTGCTATATCGCAACAGCGGCGCTGCTCGCGCTCGGCTGCCATCTGTGCCGTACCTGCCAGAGCGGCAAATGCAACTGGGGCATCGCCACCCAGCGCGCAGACCTTGTCAAGCGGCTGAACCCTGAAATCGGCAAAGAGCGCCTTTGCAATCTGATGACTGCGTGGCGCCACGAAATCATGGAGATCATGGGCGGCATGGGCATCAACTCCATTGAAACCTTGCGCGGCAACCGTCTGATGCTGCGCGGAATCGGTTTGAGCGAAAAAGAACTGTCGATTCTCGGCATCATGCATGCCGGCGAATAAGAAGGAGGTGCGCCATGAAACGGATTTATGTCAACGAGGACTGGTGCCTCGGCTGTCACTTGTGTGAATACAACTGCGCGTTTGCAAATTCCGGCGAAGCGGATATGGCCGCCGCACTGAAGGGCAAGCCGCTGTTTCCGCGTATTCATATTGAAGAAGGCGACAAAATCTGCTATGCGGTGTCCTGCCGCCACTGCGAAGACCCTCTGTGCGTCAAAAGCTGCATCGCGGGCGCGCTGCAGGTGAAAGACGGCGTGATCACCGTTGACCAAAGCCGCTGTGTCGGGTGTCTGACCTGTGTGCTGGTCTGCCCCTACGGGGCGCTGGCGCCGAACGAAAACGGCGTCATGCAAAAATGTGAGCTTTGTCTGCAGAACAGTTGCGGGGAACCGGCGTGTGTCAAAGGCTGCCCGAACCGCGCGATCGTCTTTGAAGAAAGGAGCGCGGTCTTATGAAGCAGTATGTCATTATCGGCAACGGTACGGCGGCAGTCAGCTGTGTGGAAGGGATTCGCAGCATAGACGAAAAAACGCCGATCACCATTGTTTCCGAAGAAATATACCCGGCCTACTGCCGTCCGCTGATTTCCTATTATTTGGAGGGCAAAACCGATCGCAACCGGATGCAGTACCGCCCGGACGATTTCTATGAAACGAATGGCTGCACTGTGCTGTATGGAAAAACAGCCGTCCATCTTTCGGTACGGCAAAAGACCGTGACACTCAGCGACGGACAGACCCTGTCTTATGACGCGCTGTGCGTTGCAACAGGGTCAACGCCGTTTGTGCCGCCGATCCCCGGGCTGGAAACGGTTGCAAAAAAATACACATTTTTAAAGCTGGACGATGCACTTGCTTTGGAGCAGGCTGTCACACCGGACAGCCGCGTACTGATCGTAGGTGCCGGTCTGATCGGTCTGAAATGCGCCCAAGGACTGTCTGCACGCGCAAAAAGTATCACGGTCTGCGATCTGGCGGATCGGGTGCTTTCGAGTATTTTGGACAACGCCTGCGCCGCACGGATGCAAACGGTGTTGGAACAACACGGCATCCGGTTTCTGTTGTCCGACACGGCGGCGCGGTTTGACGGCAACACGGCCATCATGCAAAGCGGCGAACAAATACCGTTTGACGTTCTGGTACTTGCAATCGGTGTGCGACCGAACACTGCGCTTGTGCGCGAAAGCGGCGGCAAAATAAATCGCGGCATTTTGGTCGATGCGCAGATGTGCACATCTCTGCCCGGCGTCTATGCCGCCGGAGACTGCGCCGAAGGGATGGATATTTCCTGCGGAAGTTCCCGTGTGCTTGCCGTTTTACCGAACGCGAACCTGCAGGGCTTTTGCGCCGGTGTGAATATGGCGGGCGGCACGAAGGTATTTGACAATGCGATTCCGATGAATGCCATCGGCTTTTTCGGTCTGCATGCACTGAGCGCCGGCAGCGACCGGTCGGACGAACCCGGCGGTGCAGTTTATGAGGAAAGTGACGAATGGCATCTCAAGCGCCTGTTTCTCAAAGACGACAACCTGACCGGCTTTATGTTGATCGGCGACACTGCGCGCGCCGGGATTTATACGTCGCTGATTCGCAGGCAGACACCGCTGCACACGCTGGATTTTGACCGGTTAAAACAAACGCCCACCACGGCGGCGTTTTCAAAAGAGACACGAAAGAAAACATTTGGAGGCGCAGTCTGATGAAATATCTCAATGCGGCAAATCAGGATTTCCAAGCGCTGAACCGTTCTTTGCGCGTGCAAAAACAGCCCTGCACGCTGCAGAACTGCTGCGGTCAGCGTTTCCTTGCGGCAGGCATGTCGCAGATCGAACTGACAATTGAAGGTGTGCCGGGCAACGCGCTCGGCGCCTATCTCAACGGCGGCAGTATCACCGTTTGCGGCAATGCGCAGGACGCGGTGGGTGACACGATGAACGAAGGAGAAATCACGGTGCACGGGAATATCGGCGACGCGGCGGGCTATGCCATGCGCGGCGGTGCAATCTTTGTGAAAGGTAACGCGGGATACCGTGCCGGCATCCACATGAAAGCGTACCGCGACAAGGTGCCGGTGATGGTGATCGGCGGTCGGGCAGGCAGCTTTTTAGGCGAATACCAGGCCGGCGGCGTGATCGTTGTTCTGGGATTGCATGATGACAGCAAACCGATCGTCGGGAACTTTCCCTGTACCGGCATGCACGGAGGCAAAGTCTTTTTGCGTGGCGAGATGGATGGTGTCCGCTTTCCGAAGGGTGTCCATGTGGATGCAGCGAGTGAAGCGGAGCTGGCCGGAATTCGTCCGCTGCTGCAAAGATACTGCGCAAAGTTCGGCGTATCGCAAGAAGCATTGACGGGTGTTCCGTTCTTTGTTGTAACCCCGGACAGCGCCAACCCGTTCCGGCAACTGTATGCGGCCAACTGAACGAATCGGTTCCGGGGCGAAATGGGAATCTGAAAGATGAATCTTGAATAAATCTTTCTCTGTGGTTAAAGGGTTATATTCAAGACATCTCTTCCGGCAAAGCGATTGCATAAATAGCAGAAAACAGCCGCGACCCAAACGGATCGCGGCGGCTGCTGTTCCTGTTTGATTGTTGGTTTAGCCGGTCTTACGCATATACTACCTCCTGCAGAACGATCTCCTCTGCTGCGCTTTTGAAGCTGTTCATCAAGCCTATCCAGCGCAGCGGGTCGGTCGATTTCAGTGATTCCGTCACACCTTTGGCTTTCGCCATCTGCGTGACCATCGTTTCCACCATGGCGTGTGCCTGTTCGTCAACTTCCAGCAGATGCGGCCACAGCTCGTCAAGCAGCAGCATCTTGCTGAACAGCGCCTTGTGATGTTCCTGCAAATATGTCTTGCGCAGCATACCGTACTTACCGAGGGGCGGGTAATCATTCTTGGAATAAGCAATGTCCGGATAATAGAAATCACCTCGCCGAGTGTAGTAAAGTCCGTTCTGTTCGTTGTAAAAGTGATCTTTCATTTTGAGTAATCCTCCGTTAATAGAATTGAATTCGTCCTGTCAATTCACTCTTTCCGGCTGATTACAAAAGCAACGGGAGACAACTTCCTTACGAAGTGTCTCCCGCGGGGCTTTTTTTATTCGTCAGTCGACAGTCGTTAGTCGGCAGCAGACAGCGATTAGCAATCTGGCGGCTATGAAACCTTGCCGTTGCGCCCCGGGTCGGCGAAACGCCGACGCTGCCTTGGCTTCCCCGAAGGCGGGGAAGCTGTCACGCGCTAACCAACGCTGTGGCAAAGCCGAAACATACAATGCGCGTGACTGATGAGGTTTGAACCCCACCGCCGCGCACCGTTGGCGGCAAAGCACAACCACACCTGCCGCGCCCAGTCGCGCGGAGCGCAACGCTACAGGGCGCTGGATTTTTGCTATCTTGCTATCGACACAGCCGATCGGAGATCGGCGCTATAGGGCGCTGGGTAGTTGCTGTAATTGTAGTGCCGCCGTTCGACAGCTTTCCCTTTCGTTGCAAAGTTGCAGAAACTGCAAATTAGTCCACCTGTACTGTTCCCATACACGAAAAAGCGGGCGGCCGATGGCCGCCCAAATGCTATATGCTAATTGCTGTCAACTTAATCCAGATACCGGCACGCCGCCACAGCCGCCACGGCGCCGTCGCTGATGGCGGTCGCAATCTGGCGCACCTGCTTGGTGCGGCAGTCGCCGGCAACAAAGATCCCGTTGCCCACAGTGCAGCCCTCGTCGCTGACGACGTAGCCCCAGTCGTTGAGCGGCACAACATCCCGGAACGGTTCGTTTTCCGGCACCTGCCCGATTGCGACGAAGATGCCGTCAAACGGCAGGGTCTTTGTTTCGTTCGTTTCCGTGTTGCGGATCGTGATGCCGGTCAGCTCCGCGTCGCCCTTCAGCGCGTCGACCACGCTGGACGTGATGAACGACACGTTGTCCTTCGTTTTGAGCAGATCGAGCAGCTTTTGCTCGCCCGTAAAGAACGCGAGGTTTTGTACCAGCGTCACATGGCTGCAGATGTCAGACAGCATGACCGCCTCCTGCAGCGCCGTGTTGCCGCCGCCGATGACAGCAACGTTTTTGCCGCGATAAAATGCGCCGTCGCATACCGCGCAGTAGCTGACGCCCGCGCCCACAAAGTCGTTTTCGCGGTCAACGCCGAGCTGGCGGTGCTTACTGCCGGCGGCAAGGATGACGGTTTTGCCGTTGAAGCTGCCGTTTTCGCAGACAACGGTTTTGTAATCGCCGTGGTCCTCAATCGCGGTGGCGGCGTCCATTTCGATCTCCACTTCGAGGTTCAGCGCCTGTTCGATCAGCTTTTCGGCAAACTCGTTGCCGCTCATCTGAATAAAGCCGGGATAGTTTTCCACCTTCGGGGAATGGGTGATCTGGCCGCCGAAGGTCTCTTTTTCAAGCACGAGCACGCTTTTTTCCGCGCGCCGCGCATAGATCGCCGCCGTCAGTCCTGCCGGGCCTGCGCCGATGATGATAATGTCGTACATGGTTTGCTCCTCTCAACCTGTTTTATTCCGAATTCCGAATTGAAAAAGGGCGGTTGCCCGCCCTTTTTTGGTTACGCGATGGTGTCGATGTATTTGCGGATGTTCGACACGTTGGTGATCTTTTCGATGTTGCCGTCCTTCGCGACGATCAGGGTCGGCGCCATTTTTACGCCGTGCTCCTTGGCAAACGCCTCGTTGTCTTCGGCATAGATCTTTTCAAACGGCACGCCGGCTTTGTTGAGGAAGCTTTCGGCCATCTTGCAGTTCGGGCAGGTCTTTGTGGCGAACAGATAGACGCCGTCGGCGCTCTGTGCGGCGGGTGTGGCTGCTGCTTCGGCTGCCGGTGCGTCGGTGTGGCCCTTGTGCGGAGCCGTGGACACCTCGAGGTTATACAGCTTTCTGCGCTTGAATTCCTCGGCCTTGCCGTCGTTCCAGTTCTGCACCGGACGGTAGTAGCCGGTGATGCGGGAATAAACCTCTGTCGTTTCGCCGCAGATCGGGCAGGTGTACTGCTCGCCGGTCAGATAGCCGTGGTTTTTGCAGACCGAATAAGTCGGGGACAGGGTGTAGTACGGCAGCTTGTAGTTGTCCGCGATCTTGCGTACCAGAGAAGCGGCCGCTTTCCAGTCGGGCAGCTTTTCGCCGATGAAGGCGTGGAACACGGTGCCGGAGGTATACAGCGTCTGCAGATCGTCCTGAATGTCGAGGGCTGCGAAGATGTCTTCGGTGAAGCCAACCGGCAGGTGGGAGGAGTTGGTATAGAACGGAGCGCGGCCGGGCTGCGACGCGGTGATGATGTCCGGATAGCGGGCCACGTCGTGTTTCGCGAAGCGGTAGGTGGTGGATTCCGCCGGGGTCGCTTCGAGGTTATACAGATCGCCGTACTGTTCCTGATAGTCGGACAGTCTTTCGCGCATATGGTTGAGCACGTCCTTGGTAAACGCCTGCACGCGCTCGTCGGTCAGATCGGCGCGCAGCCAGTTGGCGTTGAGACCCACTTCGTTCATACCGATCAGGCCGATGGTGGAGAAGTGGTTTTCGAATGTGCCGAGATAGCGCTTGGTGTAGGGATACAGGCCTTCGTTCAAAAGCTTTGTCACGATGGTGCGCTTGATCTTCAGCGAACGCGCAGCGATGTCCATCATGTGATCCAGACGCGCATAGAAGTCTTTTTCGTCCTTCGCAAGATAGGCAATACGCGGCATGTTGATCGTGACCACGCCGATGGAGCCGGTGCTTTCGCCGCTGCCGAAGAAGCCGCCCGTCTTTTTGCGCAGCTCGCGCAGATCGAGACGCAGCCGGCAGCACATGGAGCGGATGTCGGACGGTTCCATGTCGGAGTTGACGTAGTTGGAGAAGTACGGCGTGCCATATTTCGACGTCATTTCAAACAACAGCTTGTTGTTCTCGGTTTCGCTCCAGTCGAAGTCGCGGGTGATGGAATAGGTCGGGATCGGATACTGGAAGCCGCGGCCGTTGGCGTCGCCCTCGATCATGATCTCGATGAACGCCTTGTTGATCATATCCATCTCTTTTTTGCAGTCTTTGTATTTGAAATCCATCTCCTTGCCGCCGACGATGCAGTTCAGCTCGGCAAGGTCGTTGGGGACGGTCCAGTCCAGCGTGATGTTACTGAACGGCGCCTGGGTGCCCCAGCGCGACGGCGTGTTGACGCCGTAGATGAAGGATTCGATGCACTTTTTCACCGTGTCGTAATCGAGATTGTCGGTTTTGACAAACGGCGCAAGATAGGTGTCGAACGAGGAAAACGCCTGTGCGCCCGCCCATTCGTTTTGCATAATGCCCAGGAAGTTGACCATCTGGTTGCACAGCGTGGCAAGGTGCTTGGCCGGGGCGGAGGTGATCTTGCCGGTCACGCCGCCGAGACCTTCCTGAATCAGCTGCTTTAAGGACCAGCCGGCGCAATAGCCGGTGAGCATGGACAGATCGTGCAGATGGATATCCGCGTTGCGGTGGGCGTTGGCGATCTCTTCGTCATAGATTTCGGAAAGCCAGTAGTTGGCGGTGATGGCGCCGGAGTTGGACAAAATCAGACCGCCGACGGAATAGGTGACGGTGGAGTTTTCCTTTACACGCCAGTCGGTGACCTTGACATAGGAGTCCACGACCGCCTTGTAGTCGAGAATGGTGGATTTCAGATTGCGGAGCTTTTCGCGCTGCTTGCGGTACAGGATGTAGGCCTTGGCGACCTGGGAATAGCCGGCCTTGACCAGCACGTTTTCCACGGAGTCCTGAATATCTTCCACCGCGACGTGGCCGTCTTTGATCTTGTTTTCAAAATCGGCAGTGACCTTCAGCGCGATGAAATCGATCAGATCGTCGTTGAAGTTGACTTCCTGCGCTTCAAACGCGGACTTGATGGCGCCGGAGATCTTGTTGATATCGAACTGCGCGATTTTGCCGTCTCTTTTGCGAACGTCAAACATGTTGTTAACCTCTCCTTCATATTTATGTCAAAATTGATCTTTGGATCGTGCTTGATTAGTATATACGACAAGAAAGAAAAAGTCAAGAGCAAAACACAAGATATTGCGTTTTTTCTTGACTTTTTTTCCATATTTTGTTGTGAAACGCAAGATGTATGTTTCACACGGGTTTCATTCGCCGCGCACGCCGACATTTTTGACCGTCTGTTTTACCGTTTCGGCAAAGGCGTCGAGTTCCTCTTTTGTGAAGGATTCAAACGGCGCGCCGATCATGTCGTCGGCGATTTTGTATTGCTGGATGTAGTAGTTCTCCTCGCCCTGCAGCCACTGTGCGATCGCGGTGAAATCGGCCGCGGTGTGAATTCCCTTCACGGTCGTGGTGCGGAATTCGTGGGCGACGCCGCTTGTTTTCAGCAGCTCCACCGAGCGGCGGATCTTTTCCATGTCGGTCACAACGCCCGTTGCGTTGTTGTAGTTGTCGGGCGCGGCCTTGATATCCATCGCCACATAGTCGACCAGCTGTTCCTCCAGCAGCGGCTGCAGCCGGTCGGGGAAGGTGCCGTTGGTGTCGAGCTTGATCTGATAGCCGAGCGCTTTGACCTTGCGCAAAAAGGCGGCAATGTCCTTTTGCAGCAGCGGTTCGCCGCCGGTGACGCACATGCCGTCGAGGATGCCGACGCGCTTGTTTAAAAAGGCGAGCACGCGCTCTTCGCCGATCTCGTCCGCACAGGAGAACACGAGCGAAGCGTTGTGGCAAAACGGGCAGCGCAGGTTGCAGCCGGGGGTAAACACCGTGCACGCCACCTTGCCCGGAAAATCGAGCAGCGTGAGCTTTTGGAGGCCGGAGATTTTCATTGGGGTTCCACCTTTCCTTTGGTACGGGGTTTCCAGATCCGCGCGTCGAGTTTAGAAAGCGCGGTGTCAAACAAAACGGCGAGCACCAGCGTTGCAAGAAAGCTCAGCGTGATAAAGCTGTAGCGGTGGTCCGCCATGCCGAGCTTTGTAAAGACCATCATCGGAATGCGCTGCAGAATATAGATGCTGAACACATGCGAGCCGAACCACGAAAGAATATCGTTGCCGATGCGGACCTTCATGGTCAGCAGCACGAGCAAAATCATAAACAGCCCGCCCCAAAGATCGTACCACGCCAGATGGGTGTCGCGGCGCAGGAAGCAAAAATAATACGGCACGAGCAGCACACCGGCGCAAAGGAACCAGGCGATGTCGTTTTTCATCACAACTTTTTCGATCTGCGGTTTAAAGAGCGACCACAGCATACCCAGCGGATAGAGCACCACGGTGTTGTACCACCAGGTGTCCTTGCCCGCGCGCAGCAGTATATACGCATAGACGACCGACAGCGCCGCTGTCAGAAACGTGCCGATATAGAGATTGGCACGGCAGACCAGAAAGCTGAAAAAGACGATCAGATACAGGCACAGGATCGCAAAAATATACCAGTTGCTGTTGCCGATGGATTCCCAGAACGTGAACGACAACAACGTCGTTTTGAGTCCGAAGTGCTTGCCAATGGCAAGATCGGTCACAAGAAACAGCGCCACGGCGATCTCCATGTGCAGCAGCACCTTGGAAAAGCGTTTGCCGGGGATGCTTCTGACATAAGCCATGCCTTTCTTCTTGATGGATTCCAGCATGCCGTAGCCGGAATAAAACAGGAACGACGCGACGATCAGCTGGCGCAGATAGCCCTTGAGGGTACTGTAGGCGGCGTCCAGCGGTCCGCCCAGCTCCACATAGGTGCTCGCGTGGGACAAAAACACGATCAGCACAAAGATGCCGTTGATCGCCGTGGTCTGCTCCTTCGACAGATAGCCCGTAAAGAACTGATCCTTTTTGGCCACCTGCATCCCGGAAACGACCAGCAGCATCAGCACGATCAAATAGACCAGCACACCCGGTCACCGCCTTTCCATATAAAATAAATACGATCAGTGTTTTTTGATTTCTTTCAAAATGCGCCTGCAGTTGTCTCGGTCGCTGAACGCAAAGAAGTCGTCCATCCGTGCGCGGTAGGTATCCTGCACGGCGCAGTCGTCGTTCACAGCGTCGATGATCGCCTGCACGGTATCTTCATAGGTGGTGCAGACCGGACCGAAGCCGTCGCGGTCATAATCGAAATAGCCCTCGTCATAGGTCTGCGCTTCAAAGAAGGCCTCTTTGTCGAACTGGGTATACAGGATGCGCTTGCGCAGATAGGCAAAGTCGAACAGAACCGAGGAATAGTCGGTGATCATCATGGCGGCGCGGTCAAACACGTCGTTGTAGTTGACATAGCCCTCGTTGACCGTGAACACGTCGTTTTGCTGAAAATCGACCGTTTGCTTCATATGGATCGGATGCATGCAAAACAGACCCTTGTAGCCCTTTGCGCGCATCGCCGCAAGCAGCCGTTCGTCATTGATCAAGCTGTTGTAATACTTGAAGTATTCCGTGTCCTTGAACCCGTCGAAATACACGCTTGTGGTGTTTTTGTCATAGCTTTGGCGGATCGCCTTGCGCCAGGTCGGCAAAATCATTATCAGCTTTTGCCTGTGGTCGGTCAGCTCGTCAAAGCGGGCCTGGCCGGTCAGCGCGATCTGCTTTTTGTCGTAATAATACGGCCCGGTGATAAAGGCGTTTCTCTCGCGTGCGCCCGCCGCGGTAATCATGCGGATGTTCTTGTTGTATTTGTTCAGCCACATCGACAAATCCGCACAGGCCACGCCGTGCTGCAGATAATAGAACCGGAAGCGGAACAGATCCTGCACAAAGCGCACGTCGGCGCCGAAGGGGTTGATGGTGAATTCGTTGGCGGACGAGGAGATGACCTTGTCGGCGAGCAGGAAGTAATACGGATACATCTTGTCTTCAAAGAAGACCGTTTCGCCCTCCTGCTGCAGCCGCTCTTTACAGCCGGCCTTTTCGCTGATGGCAAACATCGGGCGCACACCCTGCGGCGTATGGGTCGTCAGATATTTGAAAAAGACTTCGCCGTTGTCGCCGGCATTTTCCGCGCGGTCGGAGACAAGCCAGATTTTGCCCTGCTTTGCCAGCTTGCGCCGCAAGAACAGCAGCCGCAGCCGCAGCAGGAACCACGCGAACTCGCCCTTTTTGAGCAGATAGAACAGTGCGCTGCATTCACGCGACAGATGGGTCAGCTTGAGATGCTTCGGCTTTTGCAGCAAAATCTTCTTTTTGGCACAGACCAGACAGTAGCGTTCATCCACGATGCGGTAGGCCTTTTTGAATGTCCGTTTGCTGGGAACGAGTCTGCCGTAGCCGAGCGCCGGCACGATTTTGTCTTCGCCGAAGCGCAGCAGCAGCGAAACGCGCAGCCTGCCTTTTTGGTCAAACATGCTGTCGTCAAGCGGTATGACCTTTTTGAAGCGCAGACACTTCGGGCGCAGTTCAAAATAGTTTTTGGAGATCTCATGCGGATACTCGGTGAGCTTGAGGCCCATCTTGCGCTTGCCGACCTTGAGATACAGCTTCTTTTCCCGTTCGGGGCAGCACTCGAAGATCCAGCGGAACACAAGGCCCTCCACGGTCAGCACATTGTCCTCCACGTCCAGCGCCATGATGCGGAACGCGTGGGGGTTCTGGTTGAAATTGAGGAAGACCCAATCCTTGTATTTGATCGTTTTTTCCGCCGGGTCGTAATAGATCACATCGGTCAGCGGTTTGCCGTGCTTCATGCGGAACATGGCGGTCTTGCGCTCAAAGTGGGCATGGATCTCGTTGACCACGATGAACCGGTCGTCGATATAGCTCAGCACATCCCTGAGCATGGCCTCATATTCGGAAAACAGCGGTTCGCGGCAGCGCATTTCGTCGGGCACCGGCGCATAGAACCGCCAGCCGACGTCGTAGGCAAGCACGTTCTGGATATATTCGATCACGCGGCCGTACTGCTGCTTGCTGCGTTCGATCAGCCCGTAATAGTGCAGGCGCGGCGAGGTGGTATAGTATTGTTCGTTCATGCTTTGCGTTTGCACAGCGGAATTCTGGCTCAGTCGCTTGCGGTAATAGTGGACCGCCGATTCCATCACGCCGTAGGCGCCCTTTTGCAAAATATAGGAGTTGATGAACAACGAGTCCTCGCCGTATTTGACGCGCGAATCAAAGCGGACGTCGCTTTGCTGCAGCGTTTCGTTTTTGAAAAACGCGCTGGTCACATGCATCTGGATGCTGCTGAAATCCTCTTCGTCAAAGATATTGATCACGCGGTCGCCCTGCTTATACTTTTTGTTGAGAATATGGCCGCGGTCGCTGGCTTCGAAGTGGATCATCCGCGCCGACAGTACGTCGATTTCGTTCTGGTGTTTTTCAAAAAAGCGCCAGATGCGGGCAAACGCGTCGAGCTCCCATTTGTCGTCGGAATCGAGGAAGGTGACATACTTGCCCGTGGCGTGGGAAAGGCCGTTGTTGCGCGCGGCGGACACCCCGGCGTTTTCCTGCTTGATATACAGGATGTTGTCCGGGTACTGCGCTTGATACTGCAGGCAGATCTGCTCGCTGTTGTCGGGCGAGCCGTCGTTGACGAGGATCAACTGGATGTGCTCCGAAAAGCCGATGGTCTGGCCGATGACGGAATCCACGGTTTCGGCGAGATAGTCCTCCACATTATAGATCGGCACGATCACCGAAAAGCGGTAAGTTTGATTTTTTATGATAAACACTCCCCTTGCGTCATAGCTGTCAGCACAATTATATTTATCATACCATGATTTCCCTGTATTTGCAAGAATTCGCCGGAAATTTCGACATGCGGAAAATCAAAAAATAATTTTTGAAAAATCTTGACAACCGCGCCCTTTTCTGCTAAGATATATAGGCACTTGAGACACGGCGCTGTGTCCGGCGAAAAGTGAATAGGTCATGGGGGTGTAGCTCACTTGGGAGAGCGCTTGAATGGCATTCAAGAGGTAAGGGGTTCGATCCCCCTCATCTCCACCAGAAAAAGGCATCTGCAAAAGCAGGTGCCTTTTTGTTGCATAAAAAAAGAAGATATGGCTTCGCAGAGCCTAAAATCACGACGCGGGATGCAGACAGTCTGTTTTCTTAAGAATTCAGTTGTATCATAGGAATGAACCTTGCAGACGCCGGGTTTTTATGATAACTCCTTTTTTATCTGATAACCAAATGGCGGATCACGGACAACAGGTGGAAAAACCGCCCGTACAGGCTGACGAACAGCGTGAAAACCCCGGTGCCGCGCGCGTCGGCGCCCGGCGTGGTGATCACAGGCTCCGTCTTTTCGCCGAGGCCGTTGTCATACAGCGTTTGCAAAATGACCCGAGCAATCTTTTCGTTGCCGGCCGCGCTGGGGTGAATGCGGTCCTGCGC
This sequence comes from Oscillospiraceae bacterium, assembly GCA_902786285.1. GTDB lineage: Bacteria > Bacillota > Clostridia > Oscillospirales > Acutalibacteraceae > UBA6857. The sequence continues at coordinate 24,679 of CADABX010000023.1, forward strand.
AAAGTCTTTGTCGGAATCCGTCAGCGCCTGTGCCGTATCCGCAACAAGAATGCCTGCCGGATGCGCCTGTGAGAATTCCAGGATCTTTGCGTTGAGTCTGTCGGCGCCGTGCTGATAGACGTCGCCAACGTAACCGGTCTGCGGGTTGTAAAGGGTCTGCAGCACGATCGCGGCGTTTGGATTCAGACCCCGAATCTCATCGACGATCTTGCCGAGATCCTCATAAAAGCCCGCAGCGATCTCGTCAAAGCGGGCGTAGTCCTCTTTGACGATGCCGTCATAGAGCAGGCTGCTGATGTTGCCGAGCAGGAAGTTGTTGCCGCCGATGGAAATGCTGATGATATCGGCGGAACCGATCGCTTCGCGGACGGCTTCGGTCTCCTTCCGGCGAAGCAGATTGGCGGTGGTATGCCCGGGTACGGCATAGTTTTCATAGGCGAAGCTGTTGGTGTCGGCAACGATTTTGCCCCAGACGGCTTCTTTCGGGTTAGACAGGCCGGAGCCGTATGCAATGGAATCACCGAGGACGAGATAACGCGTCTGCTTTGCGGCGCCTGCCGACAGGCTCAACAGGCTCAGCAGCAGCGCGGCGCAAAGAAGAACAGAAAGGATTCGTTGCTTCATGGTGGGTGCCTCCTTTTGTTTTTATCCGGTGTTTTTTCCATCATATCGGTTTTTTTGCTTCTCTGTCAATGGGCGGGAAAACGTTTAAGTATTCTTTAGAATTAAAACTGCGCGCACAGCCCCCGTTTTTGCTGTGTAGTTTGCGATTCCGATTGAAAAGCGGCGGCGGTTGTGTTATAATTCCGATAGAACGCCGAAGGAGGAGACGACCATGCTCCCGAGATGGAAAACACTGCTTTGCTGGCTGCAGGCGCTGCTGCTGGTGATCCCGCAATTCGCCGTTTATCACTACGGTCTCAAACAAAAGGTGGACCGCGCGGCAATCGGGCTGACAAGCGTCAACGACGTTATGTTTGCGCCTGTTGAAGCCGACGCGCTGCAGGTGAGCGACGCCGAGCGCAGCCGCTGCCGCCAATGGTACGACAGCCATATCCGCACCGCGCAAAACCCCGCCTATGATTTCACCGTCGGCGGGCGGTCGCTGCGGCGCCACCTGCGCGATTGGGAGATCAACGTGGGCGAGGAGGGCGTGCCGGACGACCGCGGCGGCAAAACGACCCTGGTTGCGCTGCGCCATAAAGAATCCGGCCTGCGCGCCCGGGTGGAAGCAACGATCTTTGAAGCGGAAGCCGCCTGCGAATGGACGTTGTACATACAGAACGAGGGAGCAAAACAGTCTCCTGTGGTGCGTCGCGTCTTTGTCGCCGACTGTACGCTGGAAACCGGCAAGACGGACGTTCTGTTCAGCCGGGGCAGCGAATCCGCCGCCGACGACTATGAGTTGCTTCGCTCCGCGGTTCCTCCCACGCGGCTGCACTTCAACGCCACCTGCGGCAGGACCGAATCGTTTTTGCCTTTTTTCAACCTATGCGGCAAATCGGGCGGCGCGGTGCTTTCCGTCGGCTGGACGGGCCAGTGGTTCGCGTCGCTGCGCCAAACCATAAAGGGTGTGCATGTGCGCGCCGGGCAGGAATACTTCCGCGCCGCGCTGGAACCCGGCGAAGAAGTCCGATCGCCGCTTTGCTCGCTGACCTTCTATATCGGCGACAACGCGCTCAAGGGCTTCAACAGCTTCCGGCAGATGATGCTGCACTGCGTTTACCCCGCGTCGCTGGAGCCGATGCGCTGCTATCTGTTCGCCAACGAGTTTTGTACGCTGACATGCGACGAACTGGTCGAAAAGGTGAATTCAACGCCGCAGGACCTTTTGCAGTCTGTCGATACATTCTGGATGGACGCCGGCTGGTATACTTACCAAAAAGACTGGTATGACGGCGTGGGCAACTGGACGCCGGACGCTGCCCGATTCCCGAACGGGCTGCGCCCGCTCGCCGACGCGATCCAAGCCAGGGGCAAGCGTTTTCTGCTGTGGTACGAACCGGAACGGGTGCGGGAGGGCACGATCCTCTATGCAGAGGGCAGCCGCCACGACGGCTGGATCGTGCAAAAGGACGATAACCTGTTGTGGAACCTCGCGAACGACGAGGCGTGCAGCTTTTTGACAGACTATATTGCCGCGTCGCTGCTGGAAAACGGCGTTGGCATCTATCGGCAGGATTTCAATTTCTACCCGCTGGAATATTGGCACAAGGCCGACAAAGCCTTTTGCGGCGGGCGCGTGGGCATTACCGAAAACCACTACGTTACGAATCTCTACCGCTATCTGGATACGCTTTGCGAACGTGTGCCCGGCTTGATCATTGACAACTGCGCCAGCGGCGGCAGACGGCTGGACCAGGAAATGTGCCGCCGCAGCGTGCCGCTTTGGCGCAGCGATTACAACTGCGTGCCCGCCGACGGCACGATCCCGTCGGATATTGCCGAAGCGACGCAGGCGATGACCTGCGGGCTGTCCTGCTGGCTGCCCTGCAGCGGCACCTTGCAGCACACGTCGTCGCGCTATGATTTGCGCAGCGGGATTTTGACGCACCCCATGCGGATGACAGACGACGGCATGGACGACCCCGCGCTGGAGCAGGCGCGCGCGTTTTTGACGGAACGCTATTTCCCGCTGACGAGCGGCGGCACCGACCGCGTAAAGACGCTTGCCATGCAGTTCGGCACCGAAAAACGCGGCGCGGCGGCGGTCTATGTGCGCGAAGAAGCGCCGGACGCCGTTGTTCTGCGGCTGAACGGCCTTTCGCCCGACCGGGTCTATACCGTTTCTGACGCGGACGATCCGGATCGCTGCTATTTTGAAACTGGAAAAACGCTGATGGAGACCGGCGTGACGCTGACTGTGAAAGAAAAGCCGGCGGCGCTGCTGTTCTTCTACGGCGCCGACACGCTGAAATGAGGTGAAGCATGGTACCGTATGTGTTTCAACTGCCGCAGCCCGGCACGATCGAGTTGCAGGGCCGCGAAAAGCAGTATCTTGATTTTATCACCGAAACCCAGCTTCTGGACCGTTCGCTGTGGGAACATTTTGTTGCAGTTTACCGCACAAAGGCGGACGGCGCCGACCGCGGCTGGCGCGGCGAATACTGGGGCAAAATGATGCGCGGCGCGTGTCTTGTTTACCGCTGCACCAAAGACGCGCGGCTGTATGAGCTGCTGCGCCAAAGCGTGGCCGCGCTGCTTGCCGCCGCGGAGGAAGACGGGCGCCTTTCCACCTATGCGCGCGTGTGCGAATGCACGGGCTGGGATCTGTGGTGCCGCAAATATGTTTTGACCGGCATGCTGCATTTTTGCGATATCTGCGACGATCCGGCGCTGGCCGAACAGATCCTCGACGGCATGGAGCGCCACCTCGATTGCCTGATCGAGCGGGTTGGCCCGGGCGCGGGGCAAACGGAGATCACCGCGACCTCCGATTACTGGCTCGGCGTGAACGCGTGCAGTATTCTGGAGCCGGTGCTCGACCTCTATCGCCGCCGTCCGCGCGAACGCTTTCTCGCTTTTGCCCGCTATATCATCGGCACGGGCGGCTGCAGCGGCGGTGATCTGATCGCGCTTGCGCTGCAAAACAAAAAAGCGCCTTACCGGTACCCCGAGACCAAGGCGTACGAAACCATGTCGTTTTTTGAGGGCGTTCTGGCGTTTTACGAGGTGACGGGGGAGCGCCGTTTTCTGGACGCGGTATTGCGCTTTGCCGAACAGGTCAACGATACCGAGATCACGCTGATCGGCTGCGCGGGCTGTACGCACGAGCTGTTCGACCACGCCGCTGCCCGCCAGACCCGCTTTATTGAAAAGCCCACGCAGGAAACCTGCGTCACGGTGACGTGGATGCGCCTTTGCGCCCGCCTGTTTTTGCTTACGGGCGAAGACCGCTATGCCGCCCGCGTGGCGCAGTCTGCGTTGAACGCGCTCTACGGCAGCGTCAACCTGTTCCTGCAGCCGGGCACGATACCGAAAACCGGAGAAAGACTGCCGCCGCTGCCGTTTGACAGCTACAGTCCGCTGGTGCAAAACCGCCGCGGCCGCGGCGTCGGCGGGCTCAAATACTTTGACGACGGCACCTTTTACGGATGCTGCGCCGCCATCGGCGCGGCGGGGCTCGCGGTCTGGCCGCTGATCCGGTCGCTGCGGCAAACGCCGCAATCTGCGCCGGTCCTGTGCGAACGGCGGCAGGGCGGCTGCGTTGCGTTTACCTATGGCCCCTATGTTTTGGCGCGCGACACGGCAAAGGAACCCGGAGACCTTTCCCGGCCCGTTCGGCCGTGTTACCGCGACGGGGCGCTTTGCTATACGCTTTTGCCCTGCGCCGAAAACGAGACGGTGCGGCTGCGGCTGGAAACCGAAGACGGTCCGCTGCTGTTCACAGACTACGCCTCGTGCGGAAAGCGCTGGGAAGAGCAGGACGGCTCCGTCTCGGTCTGGTTTCCGGCGCGCCGGCGTCTGCTTTGCAAACGGCAAAAATAACAGCCGCAGGAAAAGCCTGCGGCCGATGTAAAACCTGCTCTGATTGAAAAACCGCCGGCTGGGTCGGCGGTTTTGACTGTTCAGGCGGCATATTCTTTGCGCAGCCGCTGCGGGCGTGTCAGAAAAAGGAACAGCCCCGCGGCAACGGCGAAGGTGATTCCCCAGGAGAGGGGATAGGAAACGTAAAGAAACGGCAGGGTGCGCCGCATCGGCAAGAAGCAGAACACCCAAATCAGCCGCAGGCCGCAGGCGCCGAACAGGGAGACCAGCATGATCTGGAACGAGCGGCCGAGTCCGCGCACCGCGCCGCCGGTGACGTCGAGCAGCGAGCAGAACACAAAGAACGGCATGATCAGCGCCATGCGCTGGGTGCCCACCACGATGACGGCCGGATCGGTGGAAAACAGCGACACGATCGGTTCGCGCAGCAAAAGGCCAAGCGTTTGCAGCGTAACGGCGGCGGTCGCCGCGCTGCCAAACGCGAACTATATCGCATTCACCGGCACGCCGCTGCTCGGCAGCAAGCGGTTGACCAATCAGTGGTTCGGCAACTACGTTTCGGAGTACAACTTCGCCCAGTCGGTGGAAGACGGCTCCACGGTGCCGCTGTTCTATTCGCGCCGCGTGCCGGAGGTCGGGCTGGAAAACGACTTTCTGGATGACGACGTGGTGGACATCATCGAAGACGAGAACCTGAACGAGGACGAAACGCGGTTGCTGGAGAATTCCTCCTCCCGGATTCTGGAGGTCATCAAGCGCGAAGACCGCATCGACAAGATCGCACAGGACATCGCGCACCACTTCCCGCGGCGCGGTTTCCTCGGAAAGGGCATGGTCGTTTCTGTTGACAAGTACACTGCGGTGAAGATGTACGACAAGGTGCAGCATTACTGGGCAATCGAGAAGCAAAAAGTGATGCAGGAGCGCAACGCCGCCGATGCCAAAGAAAAGCGCGACGAACTGACGCGCATTCTCAATTACATGAACAAGGTGGAAATGGCGGTGATCGTCTCGGAAGAAGAGGACGAAACCGAAAAGTTCCAGAAGCAGGGGCTGGATATTTCCATCCACCGTCAGAAGATGAACGCTGTGACCCCGGAGGGCGCGGATATCGAAGACCGGTTCAAGGATCCGGACGATCCGCTGCAGTTGGTGTTCGTCTGCGCCATGTGGCTCACCGGCTTCGACGTGGAGAATCTTTCCACGCTGTATCTGGACAAGCCGATGAAGGGCCACACGCTGATGCAGGCCATCGCCCGCGCCAACCGTACGTATGAAAACAAGCCCTGCGGCATCATCGTTGACTATGTGAACGTGTTCAAATACATGCAGCGCGCGCTGACGGAGTATGCCGCCGGTGACGACGGCACGGACTTCCCGGCGAAGGATATCGACCAGCTGATCGTTCTGATCAACAACGCTGTGGACGAAGCGGACGAATATCTGCTCGGGCTGGGCATCGACCTTGGCGCGATCATTGCCGATTCGGATACATTTGACCGTTTGGATGCCTTGCGCATTGCGTTTGATACCATTATCTCCAAAGACGAAAGCAAGGACAAGTTCAAGGTCATTCTGAACACGTTGATGAATCTGTATGACGCATCACGGCCGGAAATCTTTGAAAAGAACTGGAAGAACGAAAAGTTCCCGCCGCTGGCATATCTGCACGGTCTGTTCTGCCACACCATCGACGACGAAAAGATCCGCCGGGCGCGTCTGCGTATGGCGCAGGTGCTGGATACCAGCATTGTTTCGCAGCAGGCGGAAGACAACGATGCGGGCCTGGTCATCCACCAGGGAAAGGTGATCGACCTTTCCAAAGTGGACGTGGAACAACTGAAAAAGGAAATAAAAGTCGCCCAGTACAAGGCGGTTGAGATTGACGATTTGAAAGCGTTTATTGAGCAGGCCTTGAAGCAGATGCTTGACCGCAACTGCACACGGCAGCGGTTCTCGCAGCGTTTCCGGAATATCATTGACCGTTACAATGCCGGCGGTTCTGAAAACGAAGACTATTACGAACAGCTCCTGCAGCTGATCGAAGACCTGAAAGCGGAAGAAAAGCGCCCCGATGCCGAAGGACTCTCGGAAGAAGAGCTTGAGATCTATGATATGCTGATCGCCGGAAAGAAGCTCACAAAGGATGAAGAGCAGAAGGTCAAGCTCTCGGCAAAGAACCTTTTCAAGAAACTGACCGCAGAAAAAACGGAGCTGCTGGTTGTTGACTGGTACAAGGACGAACAGCCGCGGGCAAAGGTGAAAACGGCGATTGAAACGTCACTGGACGCCGATTTGCCGGTTTCCTATGACAAAGAAACCTTTGCGGCAAAGATCAATCTGCTGCTGACACACTTTATCGACATGGCTGTTCAGGGCTACGGCTGGGTGGCAGCGTAACGCAGGAGAGACACTTTTCTCCTTCGCACATTCGACATGCCTTCCTGCATTTGATAAAATGGGACCATCAAATGCAAGGGAGGCTTTCTTTATGCAAAAGCACATCTACAATGAACAAAACGGTCTGCACTACACGCTGCACGGCGACGTCTATCTGCCGGATCTTGTCTATTCCAATAATGACTACCACCCTTTGGGCAAGTACGGGATGCTGCGCAAGACGTATCTGCAGGAGCATCACAAGGCGCTGTTCAGCAAGATGCTGTTGCGGGACGAGCTGTGGCCGCATCTGTTGGAGATCGACGAGCAGGCACACGCGATGGTGGAAACGATGGTCGCTCAGATGGCAAACGCAGAGGGGTTGACGGAGAAGATGAAATCGACCGACCCGCTGCGCTGGGTGGGACTGATGAACAACTTCAAGAACGCAGCGGAAGAGGTCGTTTTGCGGGAGGTCGTGTACGGATAACCATTGACACTTGGTGAGAAACTTGACCGGGCAGAGTTCAAAGCGAACCCTGCCCGATCTTTTTTATGCAGCCTCTATGCTGTCCAGCCCTTCCAGAAACTGCTGATAATCAAAGTTGAAATCAATGTGCAGCTTGTAGCCACGGTAGACGTCCACGCGCCGAATCAGACAATTCACGATCATCTTCTTTTTCTCTAACGATGCCGTTTCATACAGCTCCGCCCAGGATACCAGCGTGTCA
>CADABX010000024.1:0-8390 GCA_902786285.1 Oscillospiraceae bacterium
CGCGACATTCATAGCCGAAGAGCATTTCCACACCGTGATTCAGCAGATACTGTTCGATATCGTAATAGATCTTTTGCGCCTTTTCCGTGCCCATGTGACGGATCGGACAGTCGACCAGCTTCAAGCCTGCCTGAATGGCGCGCATACGGATCTTTTTCACTTCTTCGGTATTTCCTAAGCCTTCCACATGGGTGTCCGCGCCGAATTCAAGATAGATGCTGTCGGCATAGTCGATGGTTTCCTGTGCCAGTTGCTCGCCGATGAGGCTCGGCAGATCGCCGCCGACTTCATAGCACAGCGACAGCTTGCCGTCGGAAAATGCGCCTGCGCCGGAAAAGCCGGTTGTGATATGGCAGTAGGGCTTGCAGTTGACACACTGCTTGGTCTGACTTTTCGGGCAGCGGCGGTTTTCCACCGGCTGTCCTTTTTCGACCAGAAGGATGGATTTTTTTGTATTGTGCTTCACCATTTCCAGCGCCGTAAAAATGCCGGCAGGCCCAGCGCCGATGATGACGACATCTTTTTTCATAAGACTTCTCCTCAAACAGAAAAATAGCATGACGGCTTCGCCTCATGCATGTTGAGTATATCATCTTTTGCGACAGTTGTCAAACGATTTTTAAAAAGGGCTTGCTTTTTTTCTGTTTTTTAAGTATAACTAAATGCAGAAAGATATCATACTAAAGACAAGAAACTGAAAGGACGAGGTACAAAGATGACAGGTATCGGTAAATGGTCTGCAAAAATCAACGTTTTATTCATGAAGCTGGAAGGGATCGTTGAGATCCGCGAACACGACGGGCAGTATACGTTTGATTTCCCGCCGCCTGAGCGGTTCAAAGACGTGACGTTCCGTTATTTTGACGTCTATGCCGAGGGTGACACGATCCACGGCAAGGGCGAAGCGTCGGCGTTTCCCGGGAAAATCTTTGAAGTGGAGGCCACATTCCACGGAGATACCATGACCGGCAAAATCATTCTGCCGTTTATGGGAAACAAAGAGATCGAGATCAAAGACGGGCATAAGATCGGGGATTAAGACTGCAAGATAGCAAGACCGCAAGAAAGCAAGATAGCAAAACGAAAGCAGCGTGTGTACCAAACGGCACACACGCTGTTTTTTTATGACTGCTTTTCCAGCGCTTTGTTCACTGCACGTTCATTCAGTTTGGAAACCGTAAACACAGCAAGATAGATTCCTGCGTAAATGATTAAGAACTCAGGCATCATGGCCCGCAGCGATGCGACCGGAGTATCCATATATCCACACAGGCTGACTGCTGCAAACACAATGCCGAAGCACGATACAAAATGAATGGCCGTCAGCAGCAAAAAGTGGAGCCTGTCCGTATACAGGATCATCGTCACGGCGCCCATCAGAAATGACGCCGGAACCCAATAGAACAGTTCTGTTGCATCGATCTGTTTGCTGCCGTTTATCAGAATTATCAAAGCCATAACACAGGCCCCGATACCGCTTCCGACAAAGCCGAATGTTAAAAGGCGTGTGAGTGTTTTCATAGAATTACCCCCTGACAAATTGTTTAAATGCTTTAAAATAGGATCTTGAGATGGTCAGTGTTTCGCTTCTGCCTTTGATTTTTGCAGTATAGTTTCCACTGAATTCCGCCGAAATAGATTTCACAAAGTGGATATTGACCAGCGTGCTTTTGTTGATCTGGATAAATCCGTCTCGTTTCAACGATGCGGCCAACTGATAGAGCTTTTCTTTTACTTCATATTGCCCCTGCGACGTTGCTGCCATTGTTTTTCCGTCTATGACCTCGAGATATAGGATTTCATTCGGGTGAAACAAAAACCGTTCGTCCTCCCGTTCCAGCAAAACCATACCTTGTCCGGCATCTTCACGCAGCAGCGACAAAAGGCGCTGCACCTCTTCGCTTCCCGTATCACCTTTGATTGTCACCTCAACCTCGTTCTGCACTGCGTGAATCAGATTCAGTTTCATCGATGCACCTCCCTTCTGTGCCCATATCATAGCACAACCGTTACATTTTGTCTTGAGATTCCACTTAAGCGGTAAAAAAACAACGTTAAAAGGAAAAAAGCAGGGTGTGAAACGCAACGCGTTCTCCCCTGCTTCAAATTGTTAGAAATCAGAATCAGAACAATCCGCTGATCGTGCCGTCTTCGGCCACATCAATGCGTTCCGCAGCCGGGCTCTTGGGAAGGCCGGGCATCGTCATGATGTCGCCCGTCAGCACCACGATAAAGCCGGCGCCGGCGGAAACCTTGACGTTTTTGATGGTGACAGTGAAATCCTCCGGTGCGCCGAGCTTGGTCGGGTCGTCGGAAAAGCTGTACTGTGTCTTGGCAATACAGACCGGCAGCTTGTCAAAACCAAGATCGGTCAGCGTTTTGATCTGCTTTTGCGCCGCCGGCAAAATGCTCACGCCGGAGCCGCCGTAAATCTTTTTGACAACCGCCTCAATTTTTTCTTCGATCGAGCCGTCAAGTTCATAGGAGAAGGTAAAGTTGCCCTGTTCTTCTTCGCACAGACGCACAACCTCTTTGGCCAGTTCCACGCCGCCGTTTCCGCCGTCCGCCCAGACCGTGGACAGCACGGTGTTGACGCCGAGGGCGCGGCATTTGTCGATGATGAAATCGATCTCCGCATCCGTATCGGTCGGGAAACGGTTGACTGCAACCACACAGGGAAGCTGGTAGACGTTCTTGATGTTGGACACATGGCGCAGCAGGTTCGGAATACCTTTTTCCAGCGCGGCCAGATCTTCGGTCGCCAGCGATTTCTTGTCGAGACCGCCGTGCATTTTCAGCGCACGCACCGTTGCCACCACAACGACTGCATCCGGCGTCAGACCGGCCATGCGGCACTTGATGTCGAGGAATTTTTCCGCACCGAGGTCTGCGCCGAAACCGGCTTCGGTGATGGTGTAATCACCCATTTTGAGCGCCAGACGCGTGGCCATCACAGAATTGCAGCCGTGCGCGATGTTGGCAAACGGGCCGCCGTGGACAAACGCAGGCGTGCCTTCCAGCGTTTGCACAAGATTCGGCTTGAGTGCGTCCTTGAGAAGCGCCGTCATGGCGCCGACCGCTTTCAGATCGCCGGCAGTGACCGGCTTGTCGTCAAACGTGTAGCCGACAATGATGCGGGACAGACGCTCCTTCAGATCGGTAATGGAGCTCGCCAGGCAGAAGATCGCCATGATCTCGCTGGCAACAGTGATGTCAAAGCCATCTTCGCGCGGCACACCGTTGAACCGGCCGCCGAGACCGTCGGTGATGAAACGCAATTGGCGGTCGTTCATGTCGACGCAGCGCTTCCAGGTGATCTTGCGCACGTCGATGCCGAGCGCGTTGCCCTGCTGAATGTGGTTATCGAGCATCGCCGCAAGCAGATTGTTTGCCGCGCCGATGGCGTGGAAGTCGCCGGTGAAATGCAGGTTGATGTCTTCCATCGGAACGACCTGTGCATAGCCGCCGCCGGCAGCGCCGCCCTTGATGCCGAACACGGGGCCGAGCGACGGTTCGCGCAGCGCAACCGTGACGTCCTTGCCGATTTTGGACAGACCGTCGGCAAGACCGATCGTTGTGGTGGTCTTGCCCTCGCCCGCCGGCGTCGGCGTGATGGCAGTCACAAGCACAAGCTTGCCGTCCGGACGGTCGGTGTCCTTGAGCAGCTGCGGATCGATCTTCGCCTTGTACTTGCCGTACTGTTCGATGTATTTTTCATCGATGTGCGCTTTTTTTGCAATTTCGGTGATGGGCTGCATTTTGCACTGCTGTGCGATTTCAATATCGGTTAAGTATGCCATGGGAACCCCTCCTGAAAATTATTTAAAATATTTGACCGCCGCTTCAAACATGCGGATGTTATAGTTGCCAGGTACGTTTTTGTAAAGGCCGTCGCCGATACGCTCACTGTGACCCATCTTACCGAACACGCGGCCGTCGGGCGACGTGATACCTTCGATGGCAAACACGGAGTCGTTCGGATTGAAATGGATGTCGTTTGTGGCGTTGCCGTCAAGGTCCACATACTGTGTTGCGATCTGACCGTTTGCGGCAAGCTGACGCACCAGTTCGTCAGACGCGAGAAAGCGTCCTTCCCCGTGGGAAATGGGCACGTTGACGATATCGCCCGGCTGCATCAAAGACAGCCACGGAGATTTGTTTGACGCAATGCGCGTGCGCACAATGCGCGACTGGTGGCGTGCGATCGTGTTATAAGACAGCGTCGGGCAGGTTTCATCGGTGTCGATAATCTTGCCGAACGGCACCAAGCCAAGCTTGACCAGCGCCTGAAAGCCGTTGCAGATGCCGCACATCAGACCGTCGCGGCGCTCGAGCAGGTCGGTGACGCCGTCCTTGATTTTCGCGTTGCGGAAGAAGGCTGTGATAAACTTTGCGCTGCCTTCCGGTTCGTCGCCGCCGGAGAAGCCGCCGGGGATGAAGACCATCTGGGCGTTTTGGAGCGCGTCGGCAAAGGCATCCACACTTTCACGGATCGCATCGGCAGACAGGTTGCGGATCACAAGAATCTGCGCATGGCCGCCGGCGTCGCGGACCGCCTTGGCGCTGTCATATTCACAGTTGGTACCAGGGAACACCGGAATCAGCACGGTCGGTTTTGCAACCTTGATGGCCGGGGCCGGACGGGATGAAGCTGTGTAGGTGAAGGTTTCGGCGTTGTGCTCTTTGTTTTCAATGTTGCACGGATAGACGCTTTCAAGTTTGCCTTCATACAGTTCAAGATAATCGGAAAGCGCAATCGCTTCGTCGCCGCAGGACAGCTTGCCGTCGTCGGTGATCGTACCAATCAGCGTAGCGTCTTCCACGTCTTCGTTCACTTCCAGCAGGAACGCGCCGTAGCAATAACCGAACAACTCGTCCGGCGTTAGCGCATCGTTAAACCGGAAGCCGAAGCCGTTGCCGATCACAGATTTTGCCACCGCTTCCGCAATGCCGCCCATGCCGGGCGTATAGCAGGACACCGCTTTACCGCTGCGCAACAAGGAGGTGACGCGGTCAAACAACGAGAGCAGTGATTTCGTTTCCGGCAAACCGTTTTCATCCACCGCGGCACGCAGCAGCACAAGGTTGTTGCCGGCTTTCTTGCTTTCGTTGGAAACGATGTCTTTGACCTTTTCGGTCGTGACAGCAAACGACACGAGCGTCGGCGGCACGTCGAGATTTTCGAACGAGCCGCTCATGGAGTCCTTGCCGCCGATGGAGCCGATGCCCAGATTCATCTGTGCCTTGAATGCGCCGAGCAGCGCCGCCAGCGGTTTGCCCCAGCGTTTGCCGTCCTTGCGCGGAGATTCAAAGTATTCCTGGAAGGTCAGATAGACGTCTTCGAATTTCGCGCCGGTCGCAATCAGCTTGCTGACCGATTCCACAACCGCTAGATATGCACCGTGATACGGACTTTTTTCCATGATGAACGGGTTATAACCCCACGCCATCAGCGAGCAGTCGTCGGTGTGCTTTTGCTCGGTGGATATCTTTTGCACCATCGCCTGGATCGGCGTCAGCTGATATTTGCCGCCGAACGGCATCAGCACGGTGCCGGCGCCGATGGTGGAATCGAAGCGTTCGGAAAGGCCGCGCTTCGAACAGGTGTTGAGATCGGATGCGATCGCTTTATAATTGTCGGTAAAGCTGCCGCTGATGGTCTTTGCAAATGGCTGCGCTTTTGCCGGCGTGATGGTGATATGCTTGTCCGCGCCGTTGGAATTGAGGAAATCGCGGCTGATATCGACAATCGTTTTGCCGTTCCAGTACATCGTCAGGCGCGGATCGGCTTTGACCGTTGCCACCACGCAGGCCTGCAGGTTTTCCGTTGCGGCGAGCTTTAAGAAAGCATCTACATCCTTTTCCTCCACAACGACCGCCATACGCTCCTGCGATTCGCTGATGGCAAGCTCCGTGCCATCAAGACCTTCATATTTTTTCGGCACAAGATCGAGTTCGATATCCAGTCCGTCGGCCAGCTCGCCGATTGCGACCGAAACACCGCCGGCGCCGAAGTCATTGCAGCGCTTGATCATGCGGCAGGCGTCGCCGTTGCGGAACAGACGCTGGAGCTTGCGCTCTTCGGGTGCGTTGCCCTTTTGCACCTCTGCGCCGCAGGTTTCCACCGACTGTGCGTTGTGCGCTTTGGAAGACCCGGTTGCACCGCCGATGCCGTCACGGCCGGTGGAGCCGCCGAGCAAAATCACCTTGTCGCCCGGCGCGGGCACTTCGCGGCGAACATTTTTCTGCGGTGCCGCTGCGATCACGGCGCCGATTTCCATGCGCTTTGCCGCATAGCCGGGATGGTAGATCTCATCGACGATGCCCGTTGCAAGACCGATCTGATTGCCGTAGGAGGAATAGCCGGCCGCCGCGGTCTGCACAATCTTGCGCTGCGGCAGCTTGCCGGGCAGCGTGTCGCGTACATGGACGGTCGGATCCGCCGCGCCGGTGACACGCATGGCGCCGTAGACGTAGGAACGGCCGGACAGCGGGTCGCGGATGGCGCCGCCGATGCAGGTGGCTGCGCCGCCGAACGGTTCGATCTCGGTGGGATGATTGTGCGTTTCGTTTTTAAACAGCAGCAGCCACGGCTCCGTCACGCCGTCGACGTCCACGTTGATCTTGACGGTGCAGGCGTTGACTTCTTCGGATTCGTCGAGCTTGTCGAGCTTGCCGGCCTTTTTCAGCGCACGCACAGCGATGGTTGCAACATTCATCAGGCAAATCGGTTTGGTTCTGCCGAGGTCTTTGCGCACGGCGATATAATCGTTATACGCGTTTTGCAGCAGTTCGTCTTCAAACCGCACATCGTCGATCACGGTCAAAAACGTTGTGTGGCGGCAGTGATCCGACCAGTAGGTGTCGATCATGCGGATTTCGGTGATGGTCGGGTCGCGGTCTTCCGAGCGGAAATACTGTTGGCAAAACGCGATATCGTCCGTATCCATCGCAAGCCCGTAGTCGCGCACAAACGCTTCCAGTTCGCTGCGGGACAGCTTGTTGAACCCGTTGAGCGTCTGCACGGTGGTCGGAATGTCGTAGTTGGTCTTTAAAGTTTCCGGCTTTTCCAGCGCAGCTTCACGCGCTTCCACCGGGTTGATGACGTATTTTTTGATCTCCGCGAGCTCCGCGTCGCTCAGATCGCCGTACAGCGCATAGACCTTCGCGGAACGCACGAGCGGTCGTTCGCCCTGCGAAAGGATCTGGATACACTGCGCGGCGGAATCCGCACGCTGATCGAACTGTCCGGGCAAATATTCCACGGCAAACACCGTTGCGCCGGAGAGATCAGGCGTTTCATATACGTCGTCGAGTTGCGGCTCGGAGAACACGGTTTTCACCGCATAATCAAACAGCTTTTCGTCGATGTCCTCCGCGTCGTAACGGTTGAGCAGCCGCACGTCCTGCAGACTTTTGATGGAAAGCAGATGGCGCACATCATAGCGCAAGGAGGCCGCTTCATTGGCAAACTGCTTTTTCTTTTCCACAAAGATTCTGTATACCACGATCAGCCCTCCTTTGCCGCCAGTGCGCGCTGGCCGATGTCACGGCGGTAAAACGCGTTGTCAAAATGAATCGTTTCCACTTTTTTGTAGGCGGCGTCAATCGCATCTTTCAGCGTGGCGGCGGTTGCTGTTGCGCCGAGCACACGGCCGCCGCTGGTCAGCAGCTTGCCGTCCTTTTGCACCGCGCCGGCGACATAGACGCTGTCTTTAACTGCGGCCGGGATCGTCAGCTCAAAGCCTTTTTCATAGGCCAGCGGATAGCCCTTGGACGCCATAATGACGCAGCAGGCCGATTTGTCGGAAAACGAGACGTCGGTTTCCGCCAGCGTACCGTTGGTTGTCGCCTGCATAACCGTCAGCAAATCGCTTTGCAGCAGCGGCAGTACCACCTGGGTTTCCGGGTCGCCGAACCGGCAGTTGTATTCGATCACCTTCGGGCCGTCCTTTGTGATCATCAGACCGAAATACAGGCATCCCTTGAAGGTGCGTCCTTCTTTGTTCATCGCGTCGATCGTCGGCAGAAAGATTTCTTTCATACAGCGGTCGGCGATTTCTTTCGTGTAATACGGGTTCGGCGCGATGGTGCCCATACCGCCGGTATTGAGCCCCTTGTCGCCGTCCAGCGCACGCTTGTGATCCATGGAGGAAATCATCGGCTTAACACAGTTGCCGTCGGTAAAGGCCAGCACGGAGACTTCCGGTCCCTCGAGAAATTCCTCGATCACGACCTGTTCGCCGCTCTTGCCGAACTTCTTTTGCTCCATCATCGCACGCACGGCGTCCTGCGCATCGGCTTTCGTCTGCGCAATGATGACGCCCTTGCCGAGCGCCAGACCGTCCGCTTTGATCACAGTCGGCAGCGGCGCGGTCTCCAGATAGCCG
>CADABX010000024.1:8404-36414 GCA_902786285.1 Oscillospiraceae bacterium
TATTTTTGCATGTGGTTTTTAGAAAACACCTTGCTGCCTTCGATAATTGCGGCATTCGCGCGCGGACCGAAGCACGGGATACCCTTTGCTTCAAGTGCATCCACGCAGCCGAGCACCAGCGGATCGTCGGGCGCCACAACGGCGTAGTCGATCTTTTGCTCCAGCGCAAAGTCAACGATGGCGTCGATATCCGTCGCAGCGATCGCGACCGGCGTGCAGTCATCGGTCATGCCGCCGTTGCCGGGCAACGCGAAGATCGTTTCCACCGTCGGGTTTTCTTTCAGCTTTTTGATGATGGCGTGCTCTCTGCCGCCGCCACCAACAACCATTAATTTCATGGGAATACTCCTTTATCAGTGGTGGAACAGACGCATGCCGGTAAACGCCATGACCATGCCGTATTTGTCGGCGCATTCGATCACAAGATCGTCACGGATGGAGCCGCCCGGCTCGGCAATGTATTTCACACCGCTGCGCTTGGCACGCTCAATGTTGTCGCTGAACGGGAAGAACGCGTCGGAACCGAGGGCGATGCCGTCGATCGTGGCAAGATAAGCCGCCTGCTCCTCTTTGGTGAATGGCGACGGCTGAACGGTGAAGTACTTCTGCCAATTACCGTCGGCGCAGACGTCCTCTTCGTTCTGGTTGATATAGCCGTCGATCACGTTGTCGCGGTCGGGTCTGCCAAGGGTCGGCTTAAACGGGAGAGAAAGCACTTTGTCGCTTTGACGCAGGAACCAGGTGTCCGCTTTGGATCCGGCAAGACGGGTGCAATGGATCCGGGACTGCTGGCCGGCGCCGACGCCGATGGCCTGACCGTCCACCGCGTAGCACACGGAGTTGGACTGGGTATATTTCAGCGTGATGAGCGCCACGATCAGATCGCGTGCGGCTTCATCGGTGAGGTCTTTGTTTTCGGTCACAAGGTTTTGCAGCAGCTCACGGTCGATGCGGAAATTGTTTCTGCCCTGTTCAAACGTGATGCCGAACACCTGCTTGTGCTCGATCGGATCGGGCACATAGTTGGGATCGATCTGCACGATGTTGTAGTTGCCCTTGCGCTTGGATTTGAGGATTTCGAGCGCTTCCGGTTCATAGCCCGGGGCGATGATGCCGTCGGAAACCTCGCGCTTGATCATGGTTGCCGTGGTCACGTCGCAAACGTCGGAGAGCGCAACCCAGTCGCCGAATGAGCACATCCGGTCGGTACCGCGGGCACGCGCATAGGCGCAGGCAAGCGGAGAATCATCCAGCCCTTCAATATCATCCACAAAGCAGGCTTTCTTCAGCTTCTCGGGCAGCTTGATGCCGACCGCCGCGGACGTCGGGCTGACATGCTTAAACGAGGTAACGGCAGGCAGGCCGAGGATGTCCTTCAGCTCTTTGACAAGCTGCCACGCATTGAACGCGTCGAGGAAATTGATATAGCCGGGTCTGCCGGACAAAATCTCGATCGGCAGGTCGGAGCCGTCATGCATAAAGATCTTTGCGGGCTTCTGGTTGGGGTTGCAGCCGTATTTGAGTTCAAAATCTTTCATCGTCGTCTCTCCTTAGTTGTTTTTGTTGATCATGCGGTTTTCGCTCTCGCCGGTGGCAAGATCGATATAGCGGACGTACAGGGAAATCTTGTTATCAGCATCCAGCGCGTTCCAAAGCTTTTCGGTCAGTTCGTCGATGGAATCGGGGATCGCCACACGCTCCGGTTCGCCCTGGAAGGTCGGGATCGGATTGCCGTCGGTCACATAGGTGTGGATGAAATGGCCGAGACCGGCGAGCGCCGGATAGGAGAACAGATAGCGGTTGCAGGCCGTACCGGCAGCGTCCGCGGATTTGAGAATGCTCATTTCATAGCTAAAGTCGCCGTTTTCAAACGCGGCAACACCGCTGATGCGCGGGGTAAAGTTCGGCGCGTCCGGCTCAAAGCAGCGCGACTGCAGCGCGTGCTTCATGCAGTGGCCGGAGGCAAAGCCGTCGTAGATCGTGTCGGTCTGGTCGCCGTTGGTGACGATCAGCTTATTTTCATATTGACGGATGGCCGCATAGATGATGAGGCTCGGGTCCTCCACCTTGGAAGCGTCAAACGGTTCGGTGAAAACTTCGCCGTTCTTTTCGGTAAAAATGCGGTTGCGGCTGTTTTCGCTGCGGCCCATGATGAAATAGGCAACCGCAGCCTTTTTGCCGTCGTTGCTCTTGCCGATCACGATGCCGCGGCCGACGTAGGGGTTGCCGGTGATGAGTTCGCCGATGTCGTTGATTTTGTAGATGTCCATGCTCATTGCTCCTCCGTTTGTTTTCTGATTTGTTTGGAAACGAGCTGCACCGCGCGCGGCAAAATCTTCCATTCCGCCTGACGCATGACGCGCAGCTGCAGTTTTTCGGGTGTATCGTTTTTGCGGATGGCGACCGCTTTTTGCAAGATGATCTCGCCGCCGTCCGGCACTTCGTTGACAAAATGCACCGTTGCGCCGGTCACTTTCACGCCGTAGTTCAGCGCCGCTTCATGCACGCGAAGGCCGTAATAGCCTGCGCCGCAAAATGACGGGATCAGGGACGGATGCACATTGATGATTCGCTTCGGGTACGCGTTGGTAAAATCCGCGGACAGGATGGAAAGAAAGCCCGCGAGCACGATGAGATCAACTTGGTATTCGTTTAGAATATCCTTGATCGCCTGCTCGAACGCAGATTGCGACCCGCAGTCCTTTTTTAGCACCGTGCCTCCTGGGATCCCGGCTTTGGTTGCCCGCTCGAGCGCATAGGCGCCGGCTTTGTTGGAGATGACAACCACAATCTCGCCGTCGCGGATCACCTTGTCCTGCGCATCGATCAGTGCCTGCAGATTGGTGCCGCCGCCGGAGACGAGCACCGCGATTCTTGTTTTTTCACGCATGCGCCTTCTCCTTTTGTGTCAGTTTCATCAGCAGACCGAGCAGCACGCCGCCCACGGAGTTGCCGGCGATAACGACCCACAAAAATGCGCATGCGCGCAGCGAGGCGATGCCGGACGCCGCAAAATAATAGAGGTCGGCGATCGAGTGCTCAAAGCCGCTGAGAATAAATACGGGAATGCAGAACAGAATGGCAAGCGGGGTTTTGCTGTCGCGGAAAATGCTGACGGCAAGATACATCAGAATGCCGCAGAAGATCGCGCGCACAAAGGTCTGCCACAGCGCCTGGGTTTCGAGCTTGCCGCTGCACAGCGTTTCGGCAGCCGCACCGATGGCGGGGATTGCCGCGCGCAGCAAAAAGCCGCAGAGGATCGTGCCGACGGCGTTGCCGAGCAGACCGAGCAGCAGCACGGAAAACGCTTCCTTGTCTGCCTTTTCGGGGAGATACCCGACCTTGCCGGTAAACAGAGAATAGCCCTTGTAGCAGATGCACAGCAGCGCGACCGTAAACAGCAGCGCACCTACGATCTTGTTTTCACAGGAGAGAAACACACTGCCGCCGATAGAGATCAGAATACCGGCGCAGATACCGCTTGCGATTTTATTCAGCATATTGTTACCTTTTCCTTTGCATTTTTGATCGCGCCGAGCACATAGGCGTCAACGCCGTTTTCTTTCAGGACAGCGAGTGCCCGATCCTTGTCTTCGGGCGCGACAACAACGGTCATGCCGACGCCCATGTTGAACGTGTTGAACATATCATGCTCGCTGATGCCACCGGCGGACTGGATCAGCCGGAAGATCGGCAGCACGCGCACGTCGCTCTTTTGGATTTCCACGCCGAGACCGTCCGGAATCGAGCGCGGAATGTTTTCATAAAAGCCGCCGCCTGTAATATGGGAAATGCCCTTGACGGTCAGACTTTCAAGCAGCGCGAGGATCGGTTTGACATAGATCCGCGTCGGTTCCAGCAGCGTTTCGCCAAGGCCCTTGCCGCCGAGCGCTTCCACAGGCGCACGCAGATCGCAGTGTTCCACATCGAACACCTTGCGCACCAGCGAAAAACCGTTGGAATGCACACCCGACGACGGCAGCGCGATCATCACGTCGCCCGCCTGCATTGTTTTGTTATTGATGATCTTAGACTGATCGACCGCGCCGACCGAAAAGCCGGCAAGGTCATACTCGTCCACGGGATAGAACCCGGGCATTTCTGCGGTCTCGCCGCCGATCAGTTCACAGCCCGACTGCACACAGCCTTCGCAGACGCCCTTGACGATCTGTTCGATCTTTTCCGGGTAGTTTTTGCCGCAGGCAATATAGTCGAGGAAAAACAGCGGTTTGGCGCCGCAGCAGATGATATCGTTGACGCACATCGCCACACAGTCGATACCGACCGTGTCGTGCTTATCAAGCAGAAATGCGAGTTTCAGCTTGGTGCCCACGCCGTCTGTGCCGGAAACGAGGACCGGCTTTGTCATGCCGGAAATATCCAGCGGAAACAGGCCGCCGAACCCGCCGATAGCTTCGGCGTCGGGACGCGTGATCGTGCGCGCGATATGGCTTTTCATCAGCTCCACGGCACGGTAGCCGGCTGTGATGTCAACGCCGGCGGACGCGTAGGCGTCGGATTTCGATTTTTCGTGCATGGTTTACTCCTTTCCGTTCCAGCAATAGGTGCAAAGGTTACATTTATCAATGCCGATCGCTTCGATCACACCGTCCAGCGTCTGGAATTCCAGGGAATCAAAATGGAAGCTTTCGCAGATCCGGTCGCGCAGTCTTCTGCCGCGTTCGGTGTTGCCGTCGGCATATTCGTCGATATACTGCAGACCTTCCTCGCCTTCCAGCTCCACGATCACGCGGCGGGCAAGCAGCTCCATATCACTGGTCGCTCTCGAAAAGTTGAGGTATTTGCAGCCGTACATGATCGGCGGACAGGCGGAGCGCATGTGCACAGCCTTGGCGCCGTTCTGATACAAAAATTCGACAGTCTCCTTGAGCTGGGTGCCGCGCACGATGGAATCGTCGACAAAAAGCAGCTTTTTGCCCTCGATAAGACTTTGTACCGGCACCTGCTTCATTTTTGCAATCTCGTTGCGGTCCACCTGCTCGGTCGGCATAAACGAGCGCGACCAGGTCGGGGTATATTTGATATAGGGTCTTGCAAACGGGATGCCGCTGCGGTTGGCATAGCCGATGGCGTGGGGCGTGCCGGAATCAGGCACACCGCCCACATAGTCGATATCCTGCGTAGTGCCGGTGTCCTTGTCGTTTTGCGCCAGGATCGCGCCGTTGCGATAGCGCATTTCTTCGACGTTGACACCCTCATAATCGGAGTTCGGATAGCCGTAATACGTCCACAAAAACGCGCAGATGCGTTTTTTGTCGCCCGGTGCGCCGAGCTGACGGATGCCGTTTGGCGTCAGTTCCACAATTTCGCCGGGGCCGAGTTCCTTTTCGTCTCGGTAGCCGAGCTTGCGGTAGGCAAACGATTCAAACGCCACACAATAGCCGTCGTCGGATTTACCGATCAGCACCGGCAGGCGTCCGTATTTGTCGCGTGCCGCGATGAGCGTGCCGTTGTCGCGCAAAATCAGGATGGAAACCGTGCCCTCTACGGACTCCTGCACAAAGCGGATGCCCTCGACAAAGCTGCTCTTCTGGTTGATCAGCGCGGCAACCAGTTCATTCGAGTTCACTTTGCCGCCCGTCATGGCGCCGAAATGGCCACCGGAGAAGGACAGATACTGGTTAATGAGCGATTCCGCGTTGTTGATGATACCGACCGTCGCGATCGCGTAGGTGCAGATGCTCGAGCGGATCAGCAGCGGCTGCGGATCGGTGTCGTTGATCGAGCCGATCGCGGCGCAGCCCTTCATATCCGAGAGCACATGCGCAAACTTGGTGCGGAACGGGACGTTGTTTAAGCTGTGAATATTGCGTTGCAGACCGATTGTTTCATCATAGGCCGCCATACCGGCGGAACGTGTACCCAAATGCGAATGATAGTCCGTGCCGAAAAAGACGTCTGTAATCACGTCTTTTTTACCGGTCGCCGCAAAAAAACCACCCATGGAATGCCTCCAGACTTATTCTCCGAAAATACGTTTCATCATTTCCTGATACGCGTCTTCCACATGACCGAGGTCGCGGCGGAAGCGATCTTTATCGAGCTTTTCATGCGTCTCGCTGTCCCAGAAACGGCAGGTGTCGGGCGAGATTTCATCAGCCAGCACGATGGTGCCGTCGGACAGGCGGCCGAACTCCAGCTTGAAATCGACCAGATCGACGCCGACCTTTTTGAAAAAGCCCTTCATGAAATCATTGACCTTGAACGCAAGCTTCTTGATCGTGTCGATCTCGTCCCAGGTTGCAAGCTTGAGCGCCACAGCGTGATAGGCGTTGATCAGCGGATCGCCGAGTTCGTCGTTTTTATAGGAAAATTCGATTGTCGGCTCGTCAAACACGATGCCCTCTTCCACGCCGCAGCGCTTGGAGAACGAACCGGCGGAGATGTTGCGGATGATGACCTCCAGCGGCACGATGGAAACCTTCTTGACAAGCGTTTCACGCTCGGAGAGCTCCTTCACGAAGTGGGTCGGCACGCCTTCTTTTTCCAGAAGCTGCATCATGTAGTTGGTCACGCGGTTGTTGATGGCGCCCTTGCCGGCGATGGTGCCGCGCTTGACACCGTTGAACGCGGTGGCGTCGTCCTTATAGGAAACGAGCAGCACCTCCGGGTCGTCGGTGGCGAATACTTTTTTGGCTTTGCCTTCGTAGAGTTGATTCAGTTTTTCCATTGCTTTATCCTCCTGAAAAGAATTTACTGTGTTTTACGCGCGGAAAGATGCACTGATCTTCGCGTCTTTGGCAAGTACAATTTCGGCGTCGGCGCTGCGCTTGGCGTCGAGCATGGCGGCCAGCGCTTTGTCTTCGACCGCAAGAATCTGGGCACAAAGCAAAGCAGCATTGACTCCCCCATTGATCGCAACTGTGGCTACGGGGATGCCGGAGGGCATCTGCACAGTGGACAAAAGGGCGTCAATGCCGTCTAAGGTCGCAGATTTACAGGGAATGCCGATAACAGGCAGCGTCGTGTTCGCGGCGATCGCACCGGCCAGATGCGCAGCCATGCCGGCCGCCGCAATAATGGCGCCGAAACCGTTTTCCCGCGCCGTGCGTGCAAAATCGCGGGCCTGATCGGGTGTGCGGTGCGCCGAAAACACATGCACTTCAAACGGAATGCCGAGTGTTTTAAGCGTGTCGTTTGCCTTTTGGATCACCGGCAGATCACTGTCGGAGCCCATGACAATGCCAATCTTTTTCATAAACTTCCTCCTCTAAAAACAAAAGGACACACTTCGCTTGTTTTCTCAAGTTCCGTGTGCCCAGACGGTCGGCGTAAACGCTGTTTTTCGCTCCCATGTGGTACTCCACACTATTCCGTCAGTCACGAAAAACAGGTCTTATTGTTTCAGATTTTTGATCTGCTCAAAGTATAACATATTTTCAACAGAAGTGCAATCTGCGGACATATAGAAAATACGCGGAAAAGCGCAGTCATTTTTAGGCATTTTCATCACAATACAGCCTATCCGTTCGCCTTTGTCTCGCAATAGATGCAGCGGTACTGCTTGGTCTTTTCGTCTGTCAGCCGGAACACATGCGGCAGCTCCTGTTCGCACGACGTGATGCAGCGCGGATTTTTGCACCGGAGCACATTGGTCAGCGTCTGCGGAAGCGAGAGCGATTTCTTTTCGGCGAGCACGCCGTTTTTGATCACATTGATCGTCGCGTCGGGATCCACATAGCCGATCACATCAAGATCCACAGGGATGTCCGCGTCGATCTTGATGATGTCTTTTTTGCCCATTTTGCGGCTGTTGACGTTTTTAATGATTGCCACGGAAACGTCCAGCGTGTCAAGATGCAGCAGATCATAGAGCACCATGGCAGACCCGGCTTTGATATGGTCGATCACGATGCCGTTCTGGATGGAATCGATGTTCATACAGCCGCCTCCTTCAAAAGCTTGAGAATGAGCGCCATGCGCATATATTTGCCGTTGAGCACCTGCTTGAAATAGCACGCGCGCGGATCGTTGTCGATGGCGACGCTGATCTCGTTGACACGCGGCAGCGGATGCATGATACACAGATCGGATTTTGCGGTTTTCAGCTTATCCGGCGTGAGCACATAGGTGTCTTTCAGGCGCAGGTAGTCCTCTTCATTGAAAAAGCGTTCCCGCTGCACGCGGGTCATATACAGCACGTCCATCTCCGGCAGATGCTCAAGCAGATCGTTTGTCTGCACATAGGGCAGGCCGTATTTTTTGAGCGTTTCGTTTTTGACATAGCTCGGCAGTTTAAGCTCTTCCGGCGACACAAGAATAAACCGGATATCGCGGTAGCGGCTCATAGCGTTGATGAGCGAATGCACCGTGCGGCCGAATTTCAGGTCGCCGCAAAGCCCGATCGTCAGACCGTCAAAGCCGCCCTTTTCGCGCTTGATCGTCAGCAGATCCGCCAGCGTCTGCGTCGGGTGGCAATGGCCGCCGTCGCCGGCGTTGATGACCGGGATCGACGCGTTGTTGGCCGCAACGAGCGCCGCACCCTCTTTCGGGTGGCGCATGGCGATGATATCGGCGTAGCAGCTCACGGTCTTTGCCGTGTCGGCCACGCTTTCGCCCTTGGCAACGGACGAGGTGTTGCCGCCGGTGACGGACAGCACATTGCCGCCGAGCTCATACATCGCGGCTTCAAAGCTCAGCCTTGTGCGCGTGGACGGTTCAAAAAAGAGCGTTGCCAGCTTTTTATGCGCACAGGCGTTTTGGTATTTTTCGGGATTGTCGATGATATCCTGCGCCACGGCGAGCAGTTCATCGAGTTCTTCCACGGACAGATCGAGAATATCGATGACCGATCTCATACATTCCCTCCGATCCAGCTTTCGTCCGAAGGATTGTTGCGGAACGCAATCAGACGCGCGATGTCTTCCTTTGCGATATAGCCGTTTTCGGCGGCGACCGCGGCAATCTCGTCGAAATTCGTCAGCGACACATTTTTAACGTTGGCTGCCGCCAGACGGTCAAGGCCTTTCTGCATCCCGTAGGTGAAGATGCTCACGATGCCGAGCACGTCGGCACCGGCTTCACGCAATGCGTCGACCACATCGATCACGCTGCCGCCGGTGGAGATCAGATCTTCCACCACAACGACCTTCTGACCGGCTTCGAGCTTTCCTTCAATGCGGTTCTGGCGGCCGTGATCCTTGTTGCCGGAGCGGACATAGCCCATCGGCAGACCCAGCAGATGCGCCGTGATAGCGGCGTGGGCGATGCCGGCGGTGGATGTGCCCATCAGCACCTCGGCTTGCGGATAGTGTTCTTTGATCAGGCTGGCAAGTCCCTGCTCCACGTCGGTGCGCACATCTGGCGCGGTGAGGGTCAGGCGGTTGTCGCAATAGACCGGGCTTTTGATGCCGGACGCCCAGGTAAACGGTTGTTCCGGGCGGAAAAAGACAGCTTTGATCTTGAGCAGATCTTCGGCAATCAGCGTAGAAAGATTCATAACGGTTCTCCTTTTCAGCAAAATTCTTTGACGCAGCGGCGATAGGCCGCCACGGGATCTTCTGCGGCTGTGATCGGGCGACCGACAACGATATAATCAGAACCGATCTCCTTGGCCTGTGCAGGCGTCATAACACGCTTTTGGTCGCCGCGTTCGCCGTCGGCAAAGCGGACGCCGGGCGTGACGGTGAGGAAATCGCTGCCGCACAGTTCATGGACTTTCCCGGCTTCCAGCGGCGAACAGACCACGCCGTCGAGACCGGCTTTTTTGGCGTTTTCTGCATAATGCATCACCACGTCGGCGATCGGCGCATGGATCCACAGATCGTCCTCCATGTGCTGCTGGTCGGTGGATGTAAGCTGGGTCACGGCGATCAAAAGCGGACGCGTGCCGTCGGGGCGGGTCAGACCTTCGAGCGCGGCCTCCATCATCGGGATGGTGCCGCCGGCGTGGAGATTGCAGATGTCCACGTCGAGCTTTGAAAGCACCGCCATGCTCTTTTTGACGGTGTTCGGGATGTCGTGGAGCTTGAGATCGAGGAAGATCTTGTGGCCGCGGCGCTTGATTTCGCGCACGATGGACGGCCCTTCCGCATAGAACAGCTCCATGCCGATTTTGACGAACGGTTTTTCGTCGGTGAATTTGTCGAGAAACGCAAACGTCTGCGCGGCCGAAGCGAAATCGCAGGCGATAATGACGTCTTTGCCCATATTACCCTACTCCTTTGATTATGTCCGAAAGGGACGAGATGTTGTATTGTTCCATCACGCGCGGCAGATCGTCGATGATCTTTTTGCACGCGAACGGATCGATCAGATTCATGGTGCCGATCTCGACCGCCGTTGCGCCGGCGAGCATCATTTCGATCACGTCTTCCGCTGACGATACGCCGCCCATGCCGACGACCGGGATATTGACCGCGTGCGCGACCTGATAGACCATCCGCACGGCGACCGGGAAAACCGCCGGTCCGGAAAAGCCGCCCATTTTGTTGGCGATCACGGGCTTGCGCGTGCGCAGATCGATCCGCATGCCGAGCAGCGTGTTGATCAGACTGATGCCGTCAGCACCGGCGTCTTCACACGCCTTCGCAATGGCGACGATATCGGTCACGTTGGGCGACAGCTTCACGATGACGGGTTTGCTTGTCACCGCCTTGACCGCGCGGACAACCTCGGCTGCCGCGTCGGGATCCACGCCGAAGCTCATGCCGCCGCCGTGGACGTTCGGACAGGACACGTTGACTTCGAGCCAGCCGACCTGCGGCTGGTTGTCGAGCATCGCGCAGGTTTCGGCGTAGTCGCTGACGCAAAAGCCGCTGACGTTGGCCATGACCGGTTTGTGAAAAACCTTTTGCAGCTTTGGCAATTCTTCGGCGATCACCTGCTCCACACCCGGATTCTGCAAACCGACGGCGTTGATCATGCCGGCGGTGCACTCCGCGATGCGCGGCGTGGGGTTGCCGAAGCGCGGCTGGCGCGTAGTGCCTTTGAAAGAAAAGGTGCCGAGGCAGTTGATATCGTACAGTTCGGCAAATTCATAGCCGAAGCCGAAGGTGCCGGACGCCGGAATGATCGGGTTGTCCAGTTCGATGCCGCAAAGGTTCACGTTCAGCTTTCCCATCGGATCTCCTCCTTTTCCAGCACCGGGCCTTCCTTGCAGATGCGTTTGTAGCCGGTCAGTGTTTTGCACGAGCAGCCCATGCACGCGCCGAAGCCGCAGCCCATACGTTCTTCAAAGCTGAGCTGTCCGCTCGTCTTTGTCGCCTTGCAGACCGCTTTGAGCATTGGCTCAGGGCCGCAGGCGAAAAAGTAATCGTAAGATTGCGGCAGCGCGTCGGTAACAAAGCCCTTGACGCCATAGGAGCCGTCGGCGGTTGCCACAGTCACGTCGGCGCCGAGCGCACGGAATTGTGCTTCATAGAACACTTCGTCTTTTGTGTTGAAGCCGAGCACCACGCGAACCTGTCTGCCGCTTTTTATCAGCGCTTTGCAAAGGCCATACAGCGGCGGAACACCCACGCCGCCGCCGAGCAGCAGCGCACCGGAGCCGCATTTTTCGATGTCGTAGCCGTTACCGAGCCCGGTCAGCACATCGAGCGATTGTCCGGGCAGCATGGCGGCCATCTGCGCCGTGCCTTTGCCGACGACTTTATACAGGATCGTTACGCCACGCTCATCATAATCACACACGGAGATCGGCCGGCGCAAAAACAGGCCGTCCAGCGCAATGTTGAGAAACTGGCCGGGTTTCGAAAAAGCCGAGGTGTCGCCCGAAAGCCGCATTTGGTAAACCGTCCCGGTCAACGGTTCGTTGGATTCGATATGATAAATACACTGTTTCATATTGTCACGCGTCTATGGTGGAGATGCGCAGCGTGATCTCATCGAGCACGTCGAGCAGTACCCGCACCGTATCGAGGGAGGTGAACATAGTCACGTTGCTTTCCGTGGCGCTCTTGCGGATCAGATAGCCGTCGTTGTGGCTGTCCGCGGCGCCGGCGGCAGACGTGTTGATTACATAGGCGATATAGCCCTGGCGGATGGAATGCGGAATCTCGTCGCTGCCTTCACGGATCTTTTTGAGCACGTGGGTGCGGATGCCGTTGGCTTTCAGGAATTTCGCCGTACCTTCTGTTGCTTCAATGTTGAAGCCGAGGTCATAGAACCGGCGGATCAGCGGCAGCGCTTCCTCCTTATCCTTGTCGGCAATCGTGGCAAACACGGTGCCGTAGTTTTGCAGATGCATGCCGGATGCCTGCAGCGCTTTGTAAAGCGCGCGGTTGAGCTGATCGTCATAGCCGATCGCTTCGCCGGTGGACTTCATTTCGGGCGACAGATAGGCGTCGAGGCCGCGGATCTTGTTGAACGAGAAGACCGGCACTTTGACATACCAGCGCTTTTTCTCGGTCGGATAGATATCGAAGATGCCCTGCTCCTTGAGCGATTTGCCCATGATGACTTCCGTGGCGATATCGGCAAGGCTGTAGCCGGTCGCTTTGGACAGGAACGGTACGGTACGCGACGAGCGCGGATTTACTTCGATGATGTAAACCTTGTCGTTTTTATCCACGATGAACTGGATGTTATACAGGCCGACGATGCCGATGCCGAGGCCGAGCTTCTTTGCATATTGCAAAATGATGCCCTTGACCTTGTTGGAGATGCTGAACGTCGGATAGACCGAGATGGAGTCGCCGGAGTGGATGCCGGTGCGTTCCACCAGTTCCATGATGCCGGGCACAAACACGTCTCTGCCGTCGCAAATGGCGTCGATCTCGACCTCCTTGCCGGTGATGTATTTGTCAACCAGCACGGGCTTGTCCTCGTCAATTTCCACCGCCGTTTTCAGATAGTGGCGCAGCTGATCCTCGTTGGATACGATCTGCATCGCGCGGCCGCCGAGCACGAATGACGGACGCACCAGCACGGGATAGCCGATCCGTGCGGCGGCAGCAACGCCGTCTTCGATCTTGGTGACCGCCTGGCCTTCCGGCTGCGGGATGTCGAGCTCCTTGAGCAGCTTTTCAAACAGGTCGCGGTTTTCCGCGCGGTCGATCGCTGCACAGTCGGTGCCGATGATCTTGACGCCGCGCTGCATCAGGGGTGAAGCGAGGTTGATGGCGGTCTGGCCGCCGAGCGACGCGATGACGCCCTCGGGCTGTTCAAACTCCACGATGTTCATCACATCTTCCGGCGTCAGCGGTTCAAAGTAGAGCTTGTCCGCTGTGGTGTAGTCGGTGGAGACCGTTTCTGGATTGTTGTTGATGATGATGGACTCATAGCCGCATTTGCGGATCGTTGTCACGGCGTGGACGGTGGAATAGTCGAATTCCACACCCTGCCCGATGCGGATGGGGCCGGCGCCGAGCACGACCGCCTTTTTCTTATTTGTCAAGCGCGAATCGTTTTTGCCGCTGTAGGACGAATACAGGTATGCGATATATTTGCCGGTGTGCAGCGTGTCGACCATACGGAACACCGGGCGGATATTATTGTTTTTGCGCTGCTTTGCAACGTCAAGCTCCGCGCACTGCCAGAGCTTTGCGATATACGGATCGGAAAAGCCCATCTTTTTAGCAGCAAGCAGCACCGCGGGATCGCCAGGATTTGCCGCGAGCGTTTCCTCCATACGCACAATTTTTTCAAGCGATTCGAGGAACAGCGGCGTGATGGCGGTCAGCTTGTAAAGCGATTCGATCGATTCACCGCGACGCAGCAGTTCCACAACCGCAAAGATGCCGTCGGAGGTAAAGTCCTTCAAATAATCGCGCAGCGCTTCGCTGTCCATAACTTCGAACTTCGGCATATAGAAATGGTTCACGCCGATTTCGAGCGAGCGCACGGATTTGAGCATGCACTCCTCCAGATTGGAGCCGATGCCCATCACTTCGCCGGTCGCCTTCATCTGGGTGCCGAGCTGATTGGACGCGGCGGTAAATTTGTCAAACGGGAAGCGCGGGAATTTGGCGACCACATAATCAAGCTGTGGTTCGATCGCAGCCGTGCCGCCGGCCACCGGGATATCTTCGAGCGCCATACCCATGGCGATCTTGGCGGTGACGCGGGCAATCGGATAGCCGCTGGCCTTGGATGCCAGCGCCGACGAGCGCGATACGCGCGGGTTGACTTCGATTAGGAAATATTCGCTCGAATGGGGATTGAGCGCAAACTGCACGTTGCAGCCGCCCTCGATCTTGAGCGCACGGATAATCTTGATGGCGGAATCGTTGAGCATCTTGAGGTCGTGGTCGTTGAGCGACATGATCGGCGCCACAACGATAGAGTCGCCGGTATGCACGCCGACGGGGTCGACGTTTTCCATGCCGCAGATCGTGATTGCGGTGTCGTTGGAGTCGCGCATCACTTCGAATTCGATCTCCTTGTAGCCCTTGACGCTCTTTTCGATCAAGACCTGATGCACAGGCGAAAGCGCAAAGCCGTTCATGCCGATCTCGACAAGTTCTTCTTCGTTATAGGCAAAGCCGCCGCCTGTGCCGCCGAGCGTAAACGCCGGACGCAGCACCACCGGGTAGCCGATGCGCTTGGCGGCTTCTTTGGCCTCCTCAATGCTGTATGTGATTTCGGACGGGATGACCGGCTCTCCGATTGCTTCACACAGCTCCTTGAACTTTTCGCGGTCCTCCGCTTTTTCAATCGAATCGGAGCTGGTGCCGAGCAGCAGCGTGTGGCATTCGCGCAGCACACCTTTGCGTTCGAGCTGCATGGCGAGGTTGAGACCGGTTTGGCCGCCGATCCCGGGTACGATCGCGTCCGGACGCTCATAGCGCAGAATCTTTGCGATATATTCAAGCGTGAGCGGCTCCATATAGACCTTGTCGGCGATGGTGGTGTCGGTCATGATGGTGGCCGGGTTCGAGTTGCAAAGGATGACCTCGTAGCCCTCCTCCTTGAGCGCCAGACACGCCTGGGTGCCGGCGTAGTCGAATTCCGCCGCCTGACCGATCACGATGGGACCGGAGCCGATGATAAGCACTTTTTTGATATCTGTTCTTTTTGCCATAAAAAGACCTCCCGGAAATCTATCTTTACTTTTGATACACAATTTTGCCGCCGCAGACGGTCAGGTGACACACACCCTGCAGCGTTTCACCGGCAAACGGTGTTGCACGGCCTTTGGAATAAAAGCGTTCAGGATCGACCACAAAGGTTTCGTCGAGGTTCCAGACGCATACACTGTTGTCCGTCGGGATCGAAAACCGCTGCCGCGGCGTCACGGTCAGCGCGCGAAGAACGGTTTCCAACGGCACGATGCCAGGCTTTACCAGTTTGGTATAGAGCACCGGAAACGCGGTTTCCAGCCCGACGATGCCGAACGCGGAACCGGCAAGGCCCTTTGCTTTTTCCTCGGCTGAATGCGGTGCGTGGTCGGTGGCGATCATGTCGATCGTGCCGTCCAACAAACCTTCCAGCAGCGCGTCGCGGTCGGCGGCAGACCGCAGCGGCGGATTCATCTTGAACCGTCCGTCCTCCTGCAGATCGTCGTCCGTTAAAACAAGGTAGTGCGGGCCGGTTTCGCAGGTGACGTTTACACCGTCGCGTTTTGCTTTGCGGATGAGATCCACGCTTTCTTTCGTCGAGATGTGGCAGACATGATAGGAGCAGCCGGTCTCTTTGGCGAGCCGCAGATCGCGTTCGATCATCCGCCATTCGCTTTCGCTGCAGATGCCGCGGTGGCCGTGCGCTTTTGCATAAGCGCCGTCGTGGATATAGCCGCCGCGCAAAAGGCTGTTGACTTCGCAGTGGGCGGCGAAGACTTTGCCGAGCTGTTTCGCCCGTTCCATCCCCTGCCACATCAGGCTTTCGCTCTGGACGCCGCGGCCGTCGTCGGAAAACGCGACCACATCCGGCGCGAGCGAAACGAGATCCGCGAGTGTTTCGCCCTGTTCGTTCACCGTCAGCGCACCGTAGGGGTGCACATGCACCTTTGCCGTGCGGCGGATCAGTTCGAGCTGCGGCGCAAGATTTTCGGCGGAGTCGGGCACCGGCTTGAGGTTCGGCATGGTGCATACGTCAGTATAGCCACCGGCGGCCGCCGCCATCGATCCGCTTTCGATCGTCTCTTTATAAGAAAAACCCGGCTCGCGAAAATGCACATGCACATCGCAAAAGCCGGGAAAAAGGGCGAAAGAACCACCCTGCAGCGACGAAAAGACGCCTTGGGGCAGTGCGGAAAGGATGGTATCGGGGCAATGGTCGGTTTGCAGATTCAGGGTTTTGTTGTTTGCCGCCATGACCGTCTTCCCTTCTGACGAAACAAAGAAATGCGCCAAGCCGTCCGGCAAGGCGCAGTACATCCAAAGCGATCCGACCTCATGGTCAGATGATGGTTATGTCTCTTGCCGATCTCTCTGTATCGTCTTAAAGATTTGTTGTGTTGATTATAACACAGCAGTGTATAAAAGTCAACGCAGGAAGGCGCAAATATTTTGCATATTTTGCGCCGAAAAATCAGCAAAAATATACAAAGCGGGCTGGGGTCTTTGGCAATCAGCCGAGGATGACCTGTTTGATCGCGCCGAGCAGCTCCTCATAGGTTTCAAACGCCGGGATATCGGGATAGTCTTTTTTGATCTGTTCGGTGCTCTTAAACAAAAAGCCTGCCTTGCTCGCCTGAATCATGCCCAGATCGTTGTAGCTGTCGCCCGAAGCGATGGTTTCAAACCCGATCGACTGCAGCGCCTTGACCGTCGTATACTTCGATTTTTCCACACGCATGTGGAAGCCCGTGATCTCGCCGTCCGGCGCAACCTCCAGCGTGTTGCAGAAAATCGTCGGCATGCCGAGCTTTTTCATCAGCGGCGCCGCAAACTGGGTGAACGTGTCGCTGAGGATGATGACCTGGCTGAAGGAGCGCAGCTCATCCAAAAACGCTTTGGCGCCCTCCATCGGCTCGATCCGTTCGATCACCGCCTGAATCTCCTTGAGACCGAGGCAGTGCGCTTTGAGGATATCCAGACGATAGCGCATCAGCTTGTCATAATCCGGCTCGTCACGGGTCGTTTTTTTGAGTTCGGGAATGCCGGTTTCTTCCGCAAATGCGATCCAGATTTCCGGGACGAGGACACCCTCCATGTCGAGGCAGGTGATATACATTTCGTTCATGTTGGTCTTCCTTTCTATGTGCACTTAATATTTATATTTTCCTTCGGCCACCTTGCGCAGATGGTCGCCGTATGGCGATTTGCCGTAGCGCAGCGCACTTTGCAAAAGCTGATCCTTGTCGATCCAGCCGTTGCGGAACGCAATCTCTTCAGGCGCGGAGATCATGATGCTCTGGCGGCTTTCCACCATACGCACAAAATTGGACGCGTCGGACAGGCTTTCCATCGTGCCGGTGTCGAGCCACGCGAAGCCGCGGCCGAGCAGCTTGACCGCCAGCGCGTCCTCTTCGAGATACATCACATTGAGGTCGGTGATCTCGAGCTCGCCGCGGGCGGACGGTTTGACCCGTTTCGCCTTTTCGCAAACGGTGTTGTCATAAAAATACAGTCCGGTCACGCAGTAGTTCGATTTGGGCTGTTTCGGCTTTTCTTCGATGGAAACGACTCTTTCGTTTTCGTCGAATTCCACAATGCCAAAGCGTTCGGGATCCTCCACATAATAGCCGAAGATGGTGGCCTTGCCGTTTTTGGCGTCGGCGGCCGCCTGCCGCAACAAGGACGAAAAGCCATTGCCGTAAAAGATATTGTCGCCGAGCACCATGGCGCAGCAGTCGTCGCCGATGAAGGCTTCTCCGATCAGAAACGCCTGTGCCAATCCGTCGGGCGACGGCTGTTCGGCATAGGAGAGCTGCAGACCGAAATCGCTGCCGTCGCCGAGCAGACGGCGAAACGCGGGCAGATCGTGCGGCGTGGAGATCACAAGGATCTCGCGGATGCCGGCGAGCATCAGCGTGGACAGCGGATAGTAGATCATCGGCTTGTCATAGACCGGCAAAAGCTGTTTGGAGATCACGCTTGTGAGCGGATACAGCCGTGTGCCGGAACCGCCGGCAAGAATAATGCCTTTCATATAGAAACCTCCTTAGGTATTGTTGCTTTCCGAAGCGGAAAGGATGTTGCGCGAAAAAAACAGCAAAAGCAGCCCGAACAGCAGCTCGGCCGCCGCCATGGCGAGCACGCAAAACGAAAGCGGCAAAAACAGCGTCTGATAAAGCACGACGGCAACGATAATGCCGGGAATCGTGACAACGGTGCACAGCACAAAATAAAGCGTGAGCAGCAGCGCTTTGCTGCTGCCGGCGCCAAACCAGCGGTGCAGCAGCAAATCCACGCCGATGAACATCCAAGCCGCGCAGGCACGCGCCAGGATGAACGACACGACGGTGAGCCAATCGCAGCGGAAGATGAAATAAAACGGAATAAAGTTCACCGCCGACTGCACCAGCAGCGCCGGGATCTGTTCCTTAAGCATATAGAACAGCTTCTTAGCCGGCTTCTCGGGCAGCAGATAGACATACGGCAGCAGCAGCTCCTTGGCCCACCGGCCGGTACCGATGGTCATCACCATCATATAGATGCTCATAGCGAGACCGGCGATCATCTCTTTGGTGAAGAACGCAAAGCCGATCGTTACCACAGCGAACACCACAGAGGACAGATCGAGCCACAGCACACGTCCGCGGCGGTTTTCCACCTTGTGCTTTTCCGCAATCGCACAGGCGCCGAAGCCTTTGCCGATGCCGGTTTTGCCGACCTTGACGTTGCGCGGCGCAATCTCCTGCGCCTTGCCCTCTTTGCGTGCGGTGATGGCGGAAAACGAAACCTCCGTTGCCTTGAGCACGTCTTCGTAATAATCGATATCGAGCACGGAGATCAGCAGATAATAGACCAGCAGACACGCGAAGAAGCAGCCGACGCCGACCAGAATCTGCCACGCGGTGCCGTCCATGGCGCCGACCACACCCAGCCGGATGAAGCCCGCCGCCGGGAAAAAGTGCAGCACCGGCGTTTTGACCGCAGACAGTGCGCGTTCCAGCCAGGTATCGCCCGGTGTACGCAAAACGAGCAAAACGAGGTAAACCGCAAACGCGGCGACGATCCCGTAGAACACGCCCTTTGCAATACGCACTTTGCTGTCGCTGCCGGACGTAAACGAATACAGCAGCATGGCGAGCATCTGTCCGAGAAAGGCCGTCATGCCGTAGCCAATCAGGATAAAAACAAGATCGAGCAGCGTGACGCCGTAGGTATTATGCACCCAGGAATACTGATACAGAATGAACAGCCCGAGCATCAGCGAGCGTCCCATTTGGGAAAACAGGCCGTAACTCAGCAGCGTTTTGGATTTGTTCGGACCGGTAAACAGCAGATTGACGTCGGCCATCGAAAACATGGACGCGCCGTTGACAAAGCCGTTTTTGGCGGTCAGGACGAACACCAGCGCATACAGCAAAAAGATGATGGCCGACAGTTCCGCCTTGTCGCGCGGCACACTGCCGTCGCCGAGGTTGCCCGCAAAGATGACAAACACAACCAGCGCCACGCCCACCAGCAGCAACAACAGCTCCGCCGGGCGGTGAAAAATCTCCTTGACGCGGTTTTTCAGCTTGTGAGAAACGAGATAGACCAAGGCGTTCATGCGTCCTTCCCGCCTTCCGTGAGCGCAAAGAAGAGGTCCTCCAACGACTGCTCCGTGGTGTCGGCGGCGCTGCGCTCAGCCACAAACGCGCCGTCCTTCATGATATACGCCTTGTCCCAGTACGACTCCACGGAATCGATCATGTGGGTGGAAATGAGAACCGTTGCACCAGCTTCCCGCAAACGTGCAAACACTTCCTTGAGCTGCTTGATCGCGTGCGGATCCAGACCGACCATCGGCTCGTCAAAGATGATGACCGACGGGCGGTGCACCAGCGCGCAGCAGATGGAAAGCTTTTGCTGCATCCCTTTGGAAAGCTCTTTGCCGAGCTTGTCTTTTTTGTCGAGCAGCTCGAACCGCTCCAGCAGCCGGCCGGCTGTGCCGTCGTCTTCCATTTTATAAGCGCGCAGCATAAATTCCAGATGCTCGCCCACGGTCAGCATATCATAGATCGCCGGCATCTCCGGCACATAGCCGAGGCACTTTTTTGCGTCGATCGATTTATTGGAAAAGCCGTCGATCAGAATCTCGCCGTCAAAGCGCAGCAGACCGGCGATGCATTTGATGATCGTGGATTTGCCGGCACCGTTGGGACCGAGCAAAACGGCGATTTCACCGCTGCCGATTTCAAAGCTGACGTCGCGGTTGGCAAGCAGTTTGCCGTATTTTTTGGTTACATGGTTGACTTGCAGCATGGTATCAGTTCCATTTCTTTAGTTTTTCTATCAGTCCGCTGAACGGGCCGTTTGCCGCAGCGGGCTGTGTCTCTTCGGTCAGGTCGATGCCGATCGACTGCCGGTTGAGGATATAGCGGTGCGGCAGCGGCAAAGCATCGCGCCGGATTACCGCAGGCTGAACGCCGTCGCTGTCCAGCGTCACTTCGCCGGTGGTTTCGTTATAGGCGTAATCGATCACATACAGGTCCAGTGTCTGCAGCTGCTCATCGGTGAAGCGCCAGCCTTTTTCGGACACATTGACCGTGGCGGTATAAACGCCGTTTTCCGGTTCCACGCCGTAAAACGATTCGGTATATACTTTTTTGCCGTCCTTTGTCAAAAGCTGATAGCCCATCACATAGTGGCCGTCGCGGATGCGGACGGTCAACGTTTTGCTGCCGTCGACAACGCTGTAGCCGCAGCTTTCAATCACCGGCGCGTCGTTGTCGACCACAAACGGAAATTCGATCGTCTGTCGGCCGCTGTTGTAATTCTGGGCGCGGGTCGAAACCTTGTAGACGTAGCGGTTACCGTTGATCAGTCCGCTTTTGCCGCCCCAAAGCACACCGTGGGTAACCTTGCTGCTGCTGACCGTCTTGCGGCAATAATCAAACAAGGTGGAGCCGCAATAGCGGAACACGCCGCTGTCTGTAAACAGATTGAAGTCCATCCGTTTTGCGTTGCGCAGCAGACCGACGGAGACGGTCACATACGGCTTTTTCATAGCATAGGCATTTTTGGAATAGGCGCAGTATTTTGTGTCGATGCCGGTCTGTTTGCCGGACTCAAAAATGTTGACGCCGAGCGGATAATAATTGGCGCCGTCGGTCACGGCAAGGCCCCATTCGCCGTCGAGATACGGCGGATGCGCGTCGTAGATGGAATAATCAAACAGCATATCCCGGTCCCAGTCGCCGCAAAAGCCCATAAACGGGTACGACAGCGTCGGCTGCGTGCCGTCTGTCGCGTCCAGACAAACAAATCCGTCCAGGAAAAAGCCGTTGACAAAGATCGTCTTGTATTCTGAAAGAAACGCCGGATCCACAGTCACAGTGAGCCGCACAATCTTGGATGCCCGCGGCGAGAGATTGACAACGCCGTCGGCGTCGACACCCTCTTCGAAGGAAACGGTGTAGTGATCTTCATCCAACAGCTTTGACGTCACCGTGTTATCGTAGCGGTCGCCGATTTTGCGGTAGGAATCGGTCAGCACCGTTTCGCGTACACGATACTGCAGCGATTCATCCGACAGATTTTTGGCGCAGAACGACAGATGCAAAACGCCGTCCTCCACTTCGCCGAGTTCGTTTTTCGGACGCGACGTGCCGTCTGTCTGCGTCAGATAGACTTTTGTTGCCAGCGCAGCGGGCAGATTTAAAAATCCGGCGCCCTGCAGACGCGGTGAATAGACCGCCGAAGCATTGGCTGACTTAAAGACAGTCGCCGTGCTCATCAGCAGCGCATTGACAAACTCGCTGACCTGCTTTTTGCCGACGGAAATGCCGGAGGAGGCAAGATACTGCTTCATCAGTGCGGCAGCGCCCGCGTAATAAGGCGCAGCCATGGACGTGCCGCTCATATACCGGTAGCTGTTTTCGGGCACACTGGAATAAATATCGGAGCCGGGCGTCGTGATTTCCGGCTTGAGCCGCAGATCCTCGGTCGGGCCCCAGGCGGAAAAGCTGCTCATATTCAGCGATCCTTTGCCAGGAAGACTGATCACATCCGGCGCGGACGACGTTCTGCTGCCAACAGCGGCAGACGCCACCGACATAAACGGTGCGTAGCTGCCGGGAGAATTTGTGGTTCCGTAATCAAACAAGTCCATGTTCATCGCGGACCCGCTGATATTGTCAAAAGAGGAAAGCGATCCGGCGTTGCCGGCGGAAGCGACAACGTTGACGCCCGCGCGCTGCAGCCGTTTGACCACTGCGGCGGTAAAAATGTTGTCGGGCGCCTGTCCGCATTCGGAGCCGAGCGAGAGGTTCACAACGTCGGCCTTCAGCTTGACGCAGTCGTCCAGCGCGGCAAGAATCACATATTCCTTGGCCACTGCATCCTTTTTGTCGTCAAAGACTTTCATCAGCAAAAGCTGTGCATCCGGTGCAGCACCTATGATCTGACTGCTTTTGCCGCCCACAATGCCGGCCACATGGGTGCCGTGATCGGAGTTAGGATTGTGGACGCCCTTGTCGGCCTGCGCATAATCCCAGCGGTACGGGATTTTGGAGGAGATATAATGTGCACCGTAGCGCGGCACGATCGTATTGAGAAACCCGAACGCCGACTTCACAGAAATATCCTGCTTTGAATAGGTCGGATCCTCCACCTCAAAATTGAACGCCTCGTGTCCCAATTCAAAGCCGGTATCCACAACGGCGACCACCGTCCCTTTGCCGGTATAGCCGAGGTCGTGCGCCTGCCGCAGACCGGTGAACGCATCCTCGTCGCTGTAGGCGGAAACCGGTTCCAACGGCAGCACGGTATCCGGCGCATAATAGGAGGTGCTGACCGTCACGTCTTTGACGCCGGCCAGCTTCTGAAGCGCGGAAACAAACCGGTATGGGATGGCAAAGGAGATGCCGTTTGCAACAAAGCTGTAGTTGTATCCGTTGGAAAAATCGGCCAGCGCAAACTGCTTCTTAATCTTTTCTATGAGACTGTTTTGCGCCTGTTGAATCTTTTGATATTGCTCGTTGGATTCAATCGTATCGATCAGTATGTCGCGCTCCTCGCTGCTGTTGACAGATTCAAGCAGGCTCTTGTCCTCCAGCTCAACAATCACATCCACAACCGTGTCGGGATCATAAAAGGCGTCGGCTTTCGGCGCCGGATCACCGGCGCCGGCGGGAAACCCGAACAGCGCATTCAGCTGCATCAGAAACGCAATCAGAATACCGGCAAATCGTTTTAGCATAGTCGGTCTCCTCTCTATGGAGATATGTTCAAAGATTGCTTAATACAGGATACCGCGGAATTCTTCCAGATTATCAGGCGTAATGGCGCGCTTGCCGTCTTCGATCTCGTGGATCATGGCAACCAGCTTTTCGTTGACCGGCGTCGCCACGCCGACCTCTTTGCCTTTTTCAACGAAGTAGCCGTTGAAGATATCGATCTCCGTCTTTTCGCCCTTCTCGAGCGACTGGAGCGTGGAGGGCTTGACGTCCTTGTATTTCAGCTTGGAAACAAGCATCACGACCATCCGACAGATCATATTGTAATAGCCGTTGTCCATCAGCATCAAAAGCTTATAGTTGAGCAGCTTGCCGTATTTCGGCACATCGAGACCCATCCCCTTGGCCACACGCATTCCTTCGCGGGCGATGGCAAGATACAGCGTGCGGGCGCGCTTGTCGTCCACCATCTTGCCGAGCACCTGACCGGTGATACCTGCCGAAGCGTTGATGCAGGAGTTGATGATCAGCTTGGAATACTGCTGACGGGTGATGTTGTCGGAAATCTGCGTGGGCAAAACCTTGAGGAACATGTCGCGCAGCTCGTCAAGCTTTGCCGGATGATAGCCGTCCGGCATCCCGATATAGAATTCACCGAGCGAGGTCATGGTCACATCGTTCGCCTTGTTGCGCGTTGCGCCGAAGCCGATCATCACGCCGACGGCGCGTTCTTTGCCGACGATTTCGGCGAGAGAATCGGTGAGAATGCCGTTCTGCATACCGACCACAAGACCGTCCTGCGTCAGATACGGCAGCGCCTTTTTCGCCGCGTCATACATCGCCTGATACTTGGTGGCGATGATGATCAGATCGAATTTCTCGTCCTGCAGCGCGTCAAAGCTGTCGTAGCAGGTAAAGGTTTCGTGCACGTCTCCCATCACACCGTGCAGATCGAACCCTTCGGATTCAATCAGATCCTTTGTCGCCTTGCTGTGGCAAAGGATCCGGACGTCATAGCCCGCATGCTTGGTAAGAACCGCAACTGTGCCGCCGATCGCACCGGCGCCGATCAATAATGTTTTCATAATCACTGCTCCTTTATTATCAATATTTATTCAGTTTCTTCGGTTTCTTTCTTCACTTTGAAGCCCGCTTTCATCAGGAACGCGAGCGGCAAAAACACCAATGCCGCCACAGCCGCCGCCCACAAGAACATGGCGGAAGTCGGCGCAACCTGGGAGACGCCGAATTCATCGGTATAGCGCACGGCCGAGGACACGGACGCGGCGTTGCCGAGCATCGGGCCGACCACCATCGGGATCAGCACATAAAAGATCATGCGGATGCCCTGAAACTGTCCGGCTTTGTCTTCGGGCGTAAAGTCGCGCACGGCTGCGTTGAGCATAATCATCAGCGACGCATAGCCGATCACCGTCGGCGCAAGGCCCAAAAGCAGCAGCCGGATATCGTGGGCAAAGCCCAGAATCACCAGACCCGCCAAAAAACACAGCGCACCGGGGATGAGCGCTTTTTTCTTGTCCTGATTGCCGAGCTTGAGCAAGATCACGAGACCGGCAACCAGCACGAGAACGCACACGGCCGCGCAGATATAATAGGACGCGTCAAACAAATCGAACGCCGGCACGGTCGGCAAAATCACATATTGCAGATAGATCAGCAGATACGGGAAAAAGACCTGCACGGCGATGGCAAAAAAGCCGAGCGTCGCAAGCGAAAGATAAAGCTGCTTGTGCGTGCGGATCACGGAAGGACGGAAGCCATAGAACAGATCGCTCCAGTAGTTCGCGTTGGTTTGCCGGATCCGGTGTTCCGGCTCCTTTAGCGTAAACAGCCCGAGAATCCCGCACAAGATTACAAAGCCGCCGAGGCCGAGGAAAAACAGATCGTAGCCGATCACGCCTGCCTGTGCCAGCGAACCGACGCCGACCACCACGCCAGTGGCAACGATCGGCAGCGCGGCAAACACGGTTTCCACCTTCGGGCGGTTTTCGGGCGCAGTCACGTCGGTGACCCATGCGTTAAACACGGAGTCGTTGCTTGTGGAGCCCATAAACGTCATCAGGCAGTCCATCATGATGACCGTCCAGACCGTCGCCGTCAAAATCTTCACTTCGTCCGACAGATGCAGCAGCGCTGCGATGTTTTCCCGGGAAATCAGGCCGAACAGCGCCGTGACGACACCCCAAAGAATGTAGCCGACCGAAATGAACAGCTTGCGCCGGTTGAGCCGGTCGCTGAGCGTGCCCATGACGAAGGTCGTGATCACGGCCGTTGCCGCCGACAGACCGACCATCAGGCTGATGGCGCTCATCACGGGGATGGCGCCGTCGATCGCGGTCTGGGACACGCCGGCATAGATTTTGTTATACAGGAATGTATTAAAATACATGTTTTCCACATTCCATGCGAGCTGACCGACCAGACCGAACAATATCATATTGAACCACAGCCGGCCGGAAATCCTGCTGTTGTGCATACGCGTTTCCTCCCGAAATGATAGTTAAATTCATTATAACGGACTTCTTTGAAAAATTCAACTGTTATTTGGCAATAATAGCAAAAACCTGCCGCAAAACCGCAGCAGGTTGTCTCTTATTTAAAGTACATATAGGCCTGGCATTTGATCATGCCGTTATACAGCTTTCTGCGTTTGTCCGCTTTGCGGCCGAAGAAGTATTCGAAATCGTCCGACGGGCTGATGACCGTATAGGACCAGCCGTGGCGGCGTTCAAATTTTTGTCCCATCAGCCGGTAGATCTCCTCCGCTGCCTTCACATCGAGCAGCCGTTCACCATAGGGCGGATTGGTAATCAGCGTCCCCTTTTCGCTTTGCGGCGCGAAATCCTTGAGATCGCGCTGCTCAAATGTGATCAGATGATCGACGCCGGCGCGTGCGGCGTTCGCTTTTGCAAGCTCGAGCGCGTGCGGATCCAGATCGCTGCCGAAGGCGCGAAAATCGCTTTCATGGATTTCCAGCTCTTTGGCGCGCTCACGTTCAATCTGCCAGATCTTCTGCGGCATCTGATCCCAGCGGTCTGCGGAAAAACTGCGGTTTTTGCCCGGCGCAATGTTGTGCGCGAGCAAAGCGCCTTCGATCAGAATGGTGCCGGAGCCGCACATCGGGTCGTACATTGTGTGATAGGGACGCACGCGCGAAAGCCAGCACAGCGACGCCGCCAGCGTTTCCTTGATCGGTGCGCCGCCGGCTTCGAGCCGGTAGCCGCGTTTGTGCAGCCCGTAGCCCGACGTATCGAGCAGCAGGCTGACCTGATCCTTCATGATCGAAAACTGGATCTGGTGCACCGGGCCGGTTTCGTCAAACCATTGCAGCAGGTATTTGGTTTTCAGCCGTTCCACAACCGCCTTTTTGATGATCGACTGGCAGTCGCTGACGGAAAACAGCGTGGAGTTGAGCGAATAGCCCTTGACGGGAAAGGCGTCGGTTTTGCCGATCCAGTTTTCCCATTCCAGCGCCCTGGTACCCTGAAACAGTTCTTCAAAGCTGCGCGCTTCAAATGTGCCGACCAGAATCTGGATCCGTTCGGCATAGCGGGCGCAGATGTTGGCGCGGGCAAGCAGATTCCAGTCGCCCGAAAACAGCACGCGTCCGTTTTCGCTCACAACATCCGCAGCGCCGAGCGCTTTCATTTCGTCGGCAATCGGCTTTTCA
The DNA here is from genome assembly GCA_902786285.1 of Oscillospiraceae bacterium. Classification (GTDB taxonomy): domain Bacteria; phylum Bacillota; class Clostridia; order Oscillospirales; family Acutalibacteraceae; genus UBA6857. The sequence goes on from CADABX010000024.1 coordinate 35,269, forward strand.
AGCCCCAGCAGACAGGGCACCACAAAACGTATTTCCATAATCAAAACCTCAAAAGAAAAATGCCGGCGGCAAGCCACCGGCAGATATTGTATCATAAGTCGACGAAAAAATCAATCGTCCGTCGGCACAAGCAGGCCGTAGCCGCCGTCCTTTCTCGCATAGACCACACAGACCTTTTCATCGGCGCTGTTGCGGAACATATAGAACTGGTGATCCAAAAGGTTCATTTGCAGGATCGCTTCATCCACGCTTTGCGGTTTCAAAACGATCTCCTTGGAGCGGACCACGTCATAGGTGTCCTCGCTCTCCAGCGTGTCGATCGCCTCAAACGCTTCAAAAGCGCCGGAACGCAGTTTCTTTTCCACACGGGTCTTGTTTTTGCGGATCTGCCGCACCAGGGAATCCACGCAACGATCCAGCGCGTCGTTCATATTGATCGCCCGCTCCTGGGAACGGAAGATCATACCGTCATGGAAGATGGTCACCTCAACGATCTGCTCACTTTTTTCAACGATTGCAGTCACCTTGGCTTCCACTTCGTCCGGGAAAAACTTTTCCACTTTGCGCAGCCGTTTTTCCGCACGTTCTTTGAACGAATCTCTGGGTGTGCATTTTCTGCCGATCACTGTGATTTTCATAACCGACAACTCCTTTCTATGTCAACCCCTCTTGGGGAAGTTTCTTTCTGGGTATAGTATAGCACATTGAAACAGAAAATGAAAGTGTTTTTGGAAATATTTATGCAAATTCACAAATCATTTTCACTTAAAGAATATGTCGAATGAAAAAAACTTTGTCGCACATCTCGCTTTTTGCTGCGATATGTGGTAGAATAATAAATAGTATTGTGATCGGAGGAACCGATATGAACGAACTGGAACAGATCCAAAAGCAGATGCAGGCGCTTTGCAAAACGATCAATTATCATAACAAGCGCTATTATGAAAACGACGAACCCGAAATCGAGGATTTCGAATACGACCGCCTGCTGCATAAGCTGATTGCCCTCGAGGAGCAGTATCCGTCGCTCGCGTCGCCCGATTCGCCGACAAAGCACGTGGGCGGCAAAGCGAGCGATCAGTTTACACCCGTGGAGCACACGGTCGTGATGGAAAGCTTGCAGGACGGCTTTTCCGACGAGGATAT
>CADABX010000025.1 GCA_902786285.1 Oscillospiraceae bacterium
TTGCAAATCTGACACTCTTTTCTCCGGTTCAAGAAACCAAATCCATTGCATCATATTTTTTTGAGGAAAACTGTTACCTATCATTGACGACTCTACACCTGGGATCCCGCCTGAATGCTTGCTTTCGCTTGACACACCGGTGTAAATGCGATATAATAAATAAGTCGTGCGGGTATGGTGAAATTGGCAGACACGCTGGATTTAGGATCCAGTGGAGCAATCCATGCAGGTTCGAGCCCTGTTACCCGCACCATAACGAAACCTCTTTTGCCTGCCGGGGCAAAAGAGGTTTTCATGTTAATTTGGAATAATAAAGGCAAAACTAGCAAACTGGGGCTTTAGAACGGCTTCTCAACTGCTTCGGAACCCTATTTGGTTTTCAGCGGTCAAAAATCACCCGATGTTCCGGTGCGCTTTGCCGGACTTTGATTTTACGTGCAACATAAAACTGTTGCAAACGCGCAGGCCACGTGGTATGATGATAATATAGTCTGCGACGCATCGAACGGATGAAAGGTATACGCGCAACGAATGATACGAACGGGCGTTTTATAACGGGAGGTCTATCATCATGAACAAACGGGAGCCCTTGAAAAAACCAGCATGGGTCATGCTTTCGGTCGGCTTTGCCGCCTATGTGTTTTCCTCCGGCAGGTGGAATTTCGGCGTTACGGCATGGGTCTGGCCGTTTGCGTTTTTGTATTTCAGCAGACAAGCTAAAACGAAGAAGCAGTTCGTGCTTTTGTCTGCCGCCATTGCGGTCGGCCAGATGATCAAGTGGCCGGATATTTTGGATTCCGGTTATTTGTTGAGCGCTGCTTTTTGTCTGTTTTGGAGCATTTGCTGGATCGTGCCATTCCTTGCCGACCGGCTGCTTGCGCAGAAACTGCCCGGCTCTTTTCTCAGCAGTCTGGTCTTCCCGATGGTGTTTGTCTCGGTCGAATATTTGCGGACACTGACACCGATCGGCAGCCTTGGCATGATGGCTTATACCCAGTCCGGCTTTCTGCAGTTGGTGCAGGTCACGTCGTTGATTGGCAGCTTCGGCCTGTCTTTTCTGCTCTATTGGTTCGGCGCGGTTGCCGTCTCGGCAGCGGAAAAGCGACAAGGATGGAAACTGGCCACCGGCGTTTGCCTCGCGATGTTGGTCGCTTCCATCGGCTTCGGCAGCATACGGCTTGCGGCGTTTTCGGTTGATGATTACGAAAATCGGGTCAAGATTGCAAGCATTGTCGGCCCGTACTATGAGAAGCACAAGGATGGGACTTATGCAGAGATTTCAACGGAAGAAAGCCTGCAATACTTCCTGTCCGAAGCGCAGCGCGCGGCGGACGGGGGCGCGAAGATTGCCTGCTGGAACGAAGAAGCCTTTGCTCTGGATGATATAGAGGAACCGCGTCTGCTTGAGGTTGCGGCAGCGTTTGCCAAGGAGCACGAGATGCTTCTTATCGTCGGCTATGAAGTGGCCGATACCGACGGCAGCGAAAACGACGACGCAGTCAATAAGTCCATTCTTGTTCAGCCGAATGGCTCTGTAACCGGATACGTCAAAACGAATCTGATCCCGATCGTTGAGCTCCCCGGCTATGTCAAGGGTACCGGCGACGTTCCCGCGGTTGCAACGGGGCAGGGCGTGATCTCCAACGTGATTTGCTTTGACGATACGTTCCCTAAATTTGTGCGTGATCATACCGGGTCAACCGACATCCTGTTTGTGCCGTCCTGGGACTGGCAAGGCATCAAACACGCGCACACCGATCTTTCCCAGCTTCGCGCGGTCGAAAACGGTTTTTCGCTTGTGAAGCCGACCTATGGCGGCATCAGCACCGCCGTGGATGGACAAGGCCGCGTGATCAAACGCTTCGACACTGCCGATACCGGTTTTGACACGGTGCAGTTCGCAGACGTTCCGACCAAGAGTATTCCGACGCCCTATGCAAGAAACGGCAACGCCATCGATCTTGCGTTCGGTCTGTCAGGCGTTATAACGGTCATGCTCGGAATTTTTATGCTGCACAGGAAGAACGGAGCATTACGCTTGGGTAAATGAGTTGAACGGTTTTATTCTGTTTTGTGCCATGAAGCGCGGCAGAGAGAAAGTAAATGGAAACAAACAGATATACAGATACAAAAGCAGCAGGCAATGAACCTGCTGCTTTGGCTTTATTATCAGCTGGCGGAACATATGTCCAACGTAAACTCCAGATTGCTGGACTTTGTTTTTACGGCGTATATTAAACTGTTGCAGAACTAGATCAGTGCTTTGAAGAACCGCGGCGCATATATCATTCCGGCAGCAACAGACACAACCGAATCCGCTTTTGTCTGCCGGGGCAAAAGAGGGCTTTCCTGCCGCATTGGAGCATAAAGACGAAACAGGGCAAACTTCGGCAACCCGAGCTTCAGCGCGGCCGGTTTTTCTGCTGACAGGATTGAAAAGAAGCGACTATTCATGTATAATGAATTCGATATTACTGCATGGAATGCAGGCAGAAAAGGGGAACTGTGTATGAAAACGTTTCGTGTCGGCGTCATCGGATTGGGCAACCGCGGCTCCTGGTGGGTCACAGAGATGCTTGCCGATCTGAACTACGTCAACGTGGTCGGTTTATGCGATATCTATCGCGACCGTATAGACGCGGCGGCGGAGCGGCTGGCCAAAAAGGGCTGCGCCGTGCCGCCGGTGCAAACCGAGGACTGGAGAGCTTTGATCGACGCGCCGCAGGTGGAGGTTGTGCTCGTTTTTTCCGCCTGGGCAAACCACGTGCCGGCTGCGCTGTATGCGATGCGTGCCGGAAAGCCGGTCGCCCTTGAGGTCGGCGGCGCCTACAGTGTGGAGGACTGCTGGGATCTGGTGAAAACGCAGGAGGAGACCGGAACCCCGTTCATGCTGCTGGAAAACTGCTGCTACGGCGAATACGAGCTGATGGTGCTCAACATGGTCCGGCACGGTCTGTTCGGCGATATCGTCCACTGCGCGGGCGGTTATATGCACGATTTGCGTGACGAAATCGCCAGAGGAAACGAAACGCGCCACTACCGGTTCCATGAATACCTGACCCGCAATACGGAAAACTATCCGACCCATGAAATCGGCCCGATTGCCAAGATCCTGAACATCAACAACGGCAACCGCTTTGTGTCGCTTGTTTCGGTCGCTTCGCGCAGCGCCGGATTGCATGCTTATATGCAGGCCAATGACGATCTGCGTGAAAAATACGGCGCCACGGTTTTCCGGCAGGGCGACATCGTCAACACGGTGCTCACTTGCGCCGACGGGACAACCGTTGCGATTACCCTGGACACATCTTTGCCGCGATACTACAGCCGCGGACTGTGCGTGCGCGGCACCAAGGGCATGTATGAGGAGGCGACGCAGTCGGTGCTGCTTGACTGCGAAGCGTATCCCGGCGCGGAATGGGACTGGTCGCCGCAGTTTTGCAACCGCAAACGCTATGAAGATGCCTGGCGTCACCCGATCTGGAGGCGCTACCGCGGCGAAGGGGTGAAGGAGCAGGGCCACGGCGGCATGGATTTTTTGGTGATCGACGCTTTTTTTGAAGCGCTTGATCAAAATCTGCCGATGCCTGTCGACGTCTATGACGCTGCGACATGGATGGCGATTACCGCGCTTTCGGCGCAATCCATTGCAAACGGCTCGTGCACGGTGGACTTTCCCGATTTTACTGCGGGCCGATGGGCACAGGTGCGAAAGGAGCCGGATTGGAAATACCGGATGCGTTGCTGAACCGGCGTTTTGTTAAAACAGGCGATACAACGCGCCCATGCTTTTGATTATTTACCGATAAAACCCCCGCCGCGGTTGACCCGTGGCGGGGCTGGTTTTGTTTGCTGTTTGGTTATACGCGTTTGATTTTTCCAAAATCAAACACATTTTGTGTTGTACGGCCGAGGTCTTGCGTTCTGACGGCAAAGCCCTGGTTTTCCAGTGTGCGGCGCATGGCGTCGACCAGCGACAGATCGTCGCCCTTTTGCGAAACCTGAATGATCAAAGAGTCCCGGTGGGCATACACGTCGATGGCACGCTCGGCGGCAAGGATGCCCGGGCTGAGACCCGCGAGCAGCAGACGGGAGATCGGGTTGTTTGCGATGCGGCCGGGGTAGGTCAAAAAGACCGTTCCGGTGCCGGTCATCGAGTTGGAAAGGCCCTCGGGGCCGGTCAGAAAGGCGTTGACGGCGTCGATGTCGCCCATCGCGTCGATTTCGTCACACTGGCGCAAAATGTCCTGAAACGTGGCGCGGACATGCGCCTCGGTGCGCTGCGCAGCCATATAACCGGCCAGCGCTTCACACTGCTGCCGCAGCGGCAGGGCGGCCGTTTCGGGTGTGACGGGAAGATAGACGTTGTAGGCGAGATTCCCGAGTGTGTTGGAGGGCACGACGCGCCGGCCGTCGGCGGTTGTGATCACAACAACGTCGCGGTCGCCGACGTCAAAGCAGGCGCGGATCGCGTCGGCAGTCAGCGCGGCCAGCAGCGGCGCAAAGGTGGTGCCGAGCGCCTTGACCTTTGCGAGAAACGCTTCGTTGGAAATTTCAAGGTTGACCAGCCGGCAGGTGGGGCTGTCCTTGGGCGCGTCCTCCGGCGGAAAGCGAAACAGCCGCTGCACATCGACCGGCTGTACCATGTCGCCGGGCCGGGCGAATACGGTCAGCGGGTCAAAACGCTCCGCGTCGTCCATCGCATAAAATACGCTGTCGTCGGCGCGGACGCCGTGCTGCGTAAACAGCTTGGTGCCGATCAGCCGGGCAGGCGGGAACACGTTTACAAGATAGTTCCACATCACGGTTACAAGAAAACAGATCATGCCGTGGGCGTCGGTCTGGCTGTGAAAGATCGAAAACGACAGATGCCGCTCGCCGTAAAGAAAAACAAACAGATAGCCGTTGGTGTCTTCTGTGCCGAAATACAGCCGTTTGCCGTCGTCGGGCGCGAGCTTTACGGGCGCGTTGTTTTTTTCATAGCAGACGCGTCCCTCATACAAAACGGGACGCACGGCAAATTCCGGATAGGCGCGCAGCGCTTTGTCGGCGGCTTTTTGCAGCTTTGCGGTGTTGAGCTTTTGCTTGAGGTCAAACCGCACGCGCATATCAAAGGTTGCGCCCGCACCCGCGTATGCGCCGTAAAAAATCGTATCATAGCGGGAACAGCGGCGCAGACCGTTCGGCAGCGTATAGCCGTCCGGGTTTTGTGTGGCCATCGCAATCAACTCCTCTTTTTTCTCATTATAGCAGAAAGATTAAAAAAGACAATAGAAAAGTTAAAAAAGATGAAAACCGTGTCGGCACACAGGCTCAAAACCAAGAGAAACGACCCGCCGGCGGCGGTTCATGACGCCTGCGTTTTCTTTCCGCGGCGGATTGACTATCCGGGAAAGCCATGATACAATAAAAACGAACTCTATTTTCAAGAAAGGATGATCCCGGTGAAAACAACCTTACGAACCCTGCTTTGCCTGCTTCTTTCGCTGTCGCTGCTTGTGAGCTTTGCGGCCTGCGGCAAAAAGGACGCCGGCGCCGAAGCGGCGGTGAACCTTTCGCTGATCCACGAGCCGGAATTCGGCGGCGTCTATCTCACCATGACGATCGACGATTTCAATGCGCGCGGATTCCAATACGGCGACAGTGTCCGCGTGGAATTCTCCAACGGCTATACGCTCGAAGATTTGCCGTATTACAACGGCTACTATGTGGACGCCGGCGATCCGCTGCTGATCGCTTACCCGGGCTACGACTATATCAAGGCCGCCATCAACAACGGCGACGATCTGTGGACGGTTGCAAAGCTTTCGGAAGACGACGTCGCATCGGTATCGCTCGTGGAGCGCGGCAAGTATCTCGATATGCAGCAGGCGCGTGATATCCACTATGTCGACACGCGCGAATCGTTTGACAGCGACGCCATCTTTGCCAATTTCCGCGCGGTCAACGTCGGCAACTTGCGCGAAAATGTGCTGTACCGCGCCGCGTCGCCGTGCGACAACCAGCACAACCGTGCACCGTATGTGGACAAGCTGATGCAACAGGCGGGCGTGCAGTGCGTGCTGGATCTTGCCGACAGCGACGAAAAGATCCTCGGCTATCTCGGCAAGGATTCCTTCGATTCGCCCTATTTTCTCGAATTGTTCCAGCGCGGCAGCGTGATTCCGGTGGCGCTGAATATGAACTTCGGATCCGACGAATTCAAAGAAAAAATCGTGTCCGGCCTTTCCACCATGGCGCAGCAGGAGGGACCTTACCTCGTCCATTGCACCGAGGGCAAGGACCGCACCGGCTTTGTCTGCGCGCTGCTCGAAGCGCTTGCCGGCGCGTCGTATGACGAGATTGTAAAGGACTATATGCAGACCTACGACAACTATTACGGCATCACGGAACAATCGGACGCAAAGAAATATCAGATCATCAAAGAAAAGAGCCTCGACGGGATCCTTGATGTGATCACCGGCGGCGAAGCCGACGATCTCGCGGCGGCCGATCTGGCGTCGTTTGCCGAATCCTATCTGCAAAAGGCCGGTATGACCGACGATATGATCGTGCAGCTGCGCTACCGGTTGGTCGGCGAAGAATAACGGAGGCGGCAACATGGAACGATGGGTACAGACCTGGGGTCAATCACATACCGCGCTTTCCGCGTTTTCGTTTGGCGGCGGCTGCCGCACCTTCCGGCTGCTCATCAACACCGCCGTGGGCGGCAAACGCGTGCGCGTGCGGCTGTCGAATGTCCACGGGGACGCGGCGGTCACGCTCGGCGGCGTCTGTGTGGCGCGGTGTGACGAAAACGGGGTGCTGTGCGGCGATTCGGTCGATCTCGACGCGCCGCAGCGTCTTGCCGCGGGTGAAAGCATTGAGACCGGCAGCGGCAAGCTCGATCTGCGGCCGGGCGATTGGTTTTGTGTGAGCCTGTGTGTGCAAAGCGGAGCATTACAAAGCGGCAACCTTGAAAACACGGCGCGCTGTCTGGTGCTTTCCGGCGACAGCCGCCACGCGATCTATCCGAACCCGACCACACGGCTCAAGGAAACGGTGCGCAAAGGCGCGTGCAGGCTGCTGCGTATACAACTGAAGCCCCCGGTGCCGCTGTTTGAAACGGTGGAACTGCTGAACAGCGACGGCGCGTCTGCGATCGCCGTATTCGGCGATTCGCTTTCCCAACAGGGGTTTTGGACCCAGCCGTTCGAGCGCCGGATCCGTGCGCGCTTTCCCGGTCGCTTCAGTGTCATCAACCGCGGCATCAACGGCAACCGTGTGCTGCGCGACACATCGCCGGTGTTTCCGCTTCACGGCTTCTACGGCGTCCGCGGCGTCAACCGGCTGCAGCGCGACGTTTTGCAGTATCCCGACGTGTCCCACGCGATCCTCTCGCTCGGCGTCAACGATCTGATCCATTACGCCTCCATCAGCGGCAAACCGCAGGAAAAGCCGGATGTCGACGTGCTGTGCGAAGCGATCTTTTCGCTGTCCGATCGGATGCGTGCAAACGGCATCCGCGTGATGGGCTGCACGCTGGTATATTTCCGCGATTGCATCGACGCCACGGATGAGAAGGCCGATTTGTGCGATCAGGTCAATGCTGTTTTACGCCAAAACGAAAGCCGGTTCGACGCTCTGTTTGATCTCAACGCTGTGGTCGCGGACCCCGCAAGGCCGCAGCATACGCGGCTCGATTACCTCGGAAAAGACAAAATGCACTTCAACATTCTCGGCGGCGCGGCGGTGGCGGATGCGATTGACCTCGGCTTTTTCCGGCTTTGAGCGCTGCAATCCGAAAAATGCAACAAAAAGGCGGACCGCGACGGTCTGCCTTTTGTCAAATTAGGACTTGCAAAATGGAACAAAATGCTGTATGATATATGGCAGTGCGCCCGAGGGCGCAAGTGAGTCTGCGCCGCGGCGGATGCCGGTCGGTGCAACAGAACAGGAGTTTTGCTTTTGGGCGTTTACAACAATATTCTTGAAGCAGTCGGCAACACGCCGATGATCCGGCTGCAGCGTATGGGCGACCCCGACGGGGCGCAAATCCTTTGCAAGTATGAGGGCCTCAACATCGGCGGTTCGATCAAAACCCGCACAGCGCTCAATATGATCCGCGCCGCGGAGGAGAGCGGCATTATTAAGCCGGATACCATCATTGTGGAGCCGACAAGCGGCAACCAGGGCATCGGCCTGGCGCTGGTCGGCGCGGTGCGCGGCTACAAAACGCGCATCATCATGCCTGATTCCGTGTCGCAGGAACGGCGGCTGCTGGTGGAACACTACGGCGCCGAGGTGGTGCTGGTGCACGACGCCGGCAATATCGGCAAATGCATCGAAGAATGCCTGCAGCTCGCACTGCAGATGCAGCGCGACGATCCGCGCGTGTTTGTGCCGCAGCAGTTTGAAAACGAAAACAACGTCATCGCCCAGCGTGAACAGACTGCGCGCGAAATATTGTCGCAGGTCGGACGCAACATCGACGGCTTTTGCTCCGGCATCGGCACCGGCGGCACCATCACCGGCATCGGCGAAGTGCTGCGCAAGTCCAACCCGGAGATCACAATCTGGGCGGTAGAGCCGAAAAACGCGGCGATCCTCTCCGGCGGCGCCATCGGCACCCATTTGCAGATGGGTATCGGCGACGGCATTATCCCGCCGATTCTCAACACCGATATCTATGACGAAATCTGCATCATCGACGACGCCGAGGCGCTGCAGGTATCGAAGAACCTTGCCAGCAAGGAGGGCATCATGTGTGGCATTTCCAGCGGCACCAACGTCGCCGCCGCGATCAAGCTGGCAAAGATTTTAGGCAAAGGTAAAACGGTGGTCACCGTGCTGCCCGACACAGCGGAACGGTATTTTTCGACGCCGCTGTTTGCATGATTACAAAACAATACCCCGAAAGCGGCAATCACCGTTTTCGGGGCTTTTTCTATGTCTTTCGGTTTAACCGATGCGAAGCATCGATTGCAAAAAGATCTTTAAAGACTGCAAAATCTGCCACCAGATCACGAACCAGTCCTTCGTGCCGGTTTTTTCGAGCACGGTCTGCGTCGGCGTGTGGATCACAGTATCCAGCCCGCCTTTCGCGCAAAGCGGCACAAACGGCGTGCTTTTGTCATACGGCACTTTTTCTCCGTTTTGCAGCGTAAAGTGCAGCGTCCGTTCGCCGAAGGGCGTCACCGAGCCGAGCTGCTTGTAGTCGATCACGAGGTCAAACGCTTTGCCGCTTTGCTTCGGCAGCTCGCCCTTGAGCGGAATTGTCAATGATTTACCCGGCTTGAGCCACTTGGTTTTGAGCGCGTTAAACTGCAAATCCACGCCGCGCGCCTCGATCGACAGCAGCCGCATCGGGTATTTTTCGGAAAGGTTCGTCACCACCAACGCCGTGTCGTCATCGGAAAGAAAGCCTTCCACACTCTTGTCAAACGCGGCAAACACAGCGTGCGCCCTGTTGGTCGTGGCGTGAAACTGCGGAAAGCGCGGATCGGCATGCACGTCTTCGATCTCGTCCGTCAGCAGCAGCGTGCGCAGCAGCTCTTCGGTGTACTTGTCCTTATAGGTCATGCCGTGATAGAGGTTTTCCACAAAGAACGTGTGCTGCGGCAGATAGGCGGTCGACGCGTCGAGCGCCATGGAAGGGGAGAGCTGATAAAAGCCGGTGTCGTTTTTCTGCGTGTAGCCGTCATTGTAGCGCATGCCGAACGGCGCAGGCGTGGCGCCTGTGGACGACGCAATCGTGATGATGCCGTCGGCGCTTTCCTGCAGTCCCGTGACGGACGGGTTCTGATAGCCGGCGATGATAAAGACGCGGGTGCCTGCCATTTGCGCACGGCGGAAGCCTGCGGAGAATTCCGGCATCACTTCATAGTGCATGTAGTCGCTTTTTTCAATCAGCGCTTTGCTCTTTTCACTGTCAAGCAGCTGCGCCTTGACGTCTTCATAATACGGCGTCGGCACAAAATCCCACATGCTGCCCCAATAGCCGAGCACCTTCAGTACGCCCGGCCGCGCGTAGTGCAAAACCTGATCGAGAAAGCCGAGCTGCTGCGCCTTTAACAGCCAGTCGTAATCCTCCTCCCACATCATGCCGTGCTCGGTGAAGCGCATCAGATCGTATTCGTTGAGATGAATCTGATCGCTCAAAACATCATACGCCAGCGCCGCGCCGCCGAGGGCGGGGACAGTCATCACGGCGTGGTTGACGTCGCCTTTGTCGCCGTAAAGCGTCAGATAGGTGCCGGTGACCTGACCGCCGTGGGATACGGCAAAAATGTTGACCTTGTCTTTGCCGGTGTAGTTCTTGACCGACTGAATGAATTCGTCAAGCTGCTTTGCGCAAAACGGCGCGCCCATGCGGAAGTCGCAGTTGAAGTTGAAAATGTTTTCCTTACCGCCGCAATACTGCGCGATGTCGGTCATGATCTCCACCTCGTGCTGATAGTAGCCGTCGGGGTGCTGCGCCTGCAGTACGGCGCTGTTGCTTTCTTCCGCGGTCACCTGATAGCGGTGCAGGTCATAGACGCTCGAGCCGTCCTCGTTGCACGCGAGATCGTAATAGAGATTGTAGAATTCGCGCCCGACGGTTTCGCCGATCATCTTTGCGTTGCCGACGCTCAAAAGCGCCAAGCCCGCGCCGAGCTCGGCAATGTGGTGAAAGACGGCGGCCACGATCTCTTCGGTCTGCACACCCCAGACCCAAAGCTTTTCGCCGTTTTCGTCGTAGCGATACAGTCCGGCGGAGCTGTAGCCCGGCACCACGATGCACGGGTACTGGCTGTAGACGCGGCTTTCCTGTTGGGCAAATGCCGACGGCAGTGCACCGGCGAGCAGCAGCACGCTCAAAACCAGCGCGAGGATTCTTTTCAAATGTTTGTTCATCTTCTTCGCCTCCCGGAAAATCCGAAACCCGCCGAACAAATCAGCGGGTATAGGGTTTCATACGATGGGTTACGCGTCCTTGTCCTGTTTGGAAGCGTTCTTCTTTTGCTTGATCTTCGGAATCACCAGCGCACCGACAATGGCGAGCACCGCCGCCGCAAGCACACAGCCGGCCACGATATACACCGTGTTGCTTTCGCCGGTCACAGGCAGAGCCGTATAGCTTTCGCCAACGGCGACGACCTGCAGGATCACGGCCAGCACCGACAGCGCCATCAGCGCAGCGAGGATGATGCTGATGATTTTGATCGCTTTTTTATTCATCATAACGGTTGCCTCATTTCATGCTTTGTTTCACATCCGCGCCGAGCGCGTCGGTCACTTTTTGCGCGGCGGCGCGGTCGGGCGCCACGGCGGTCAGATAAAACTTGATCTTCGGCTCGGTGCCGCTCGGGCGGACAATCAGCTTGTTGTCGTTCGGCAGCAAAAAGGCGATCACGTTGGAACGCGGGAGCGTGATGGGCGTGGTGTCGCCGGTGTTGCAATCGGTGGTGACGCCTTTTTTATAATCGGCGATCTTTTCCACCGGCATCCCGGCAAGCGTTTTCGGCGGATTGGCGCGCAAATCTTCCATGATCTGCGCCATCTTTTCCATCCCGGCGGCGCCTTCAAAGGCGAAGTTTAAAAGCGAGCTTTGATACATGCCGTATTTCGCATAGAGGTTTTGCATCACGTCATACAGGCCGAGCCCTTTGGCTTTGTAGTAGGCGGCCATTTCGCAGATCAGCGTGGACGCGACGACGGCGTCCTTGTCTCTGGCGTGGATGCCGGACAGATAGCCGTAGCTTTCCTCCATCCCGACGATAAACCGGTCGGCCTGCCCTTCGGCTTCGAGCTTTGTGATCAGCTCGCCGATATATTTGAAGCCGGTCAGAAGATCGAACACCTCGGCGCCAAAGTCTTTGGCAACGGCGGTGACAAGATCGGTCGTCACAAACGATTTGATCACGACCGGCTGTTCGGGCAGCAGGCCGAGCTCCTTGCGCCGGCTCAGCAGATACTGCGTCAGCAGCACGCCCACTTCGTTGCCGGTCATCAGTTCATATCTGTCGCCGTTTTTCACCGCGATGCCAACACGGTCGCAGTCGGGGTCGGTGGCAAGCAGCAGATCGGCCGGGAAGTCCTTTGTCATTGCGAGGCCGCATTCAAACACCTGGCGGATCTCCGGGTTCGGATAGGGGCAGGTGGGGAAGTTGCCGTCAGGCAATTCCTGTTCCTTTACCACGCGCACGTCGCGGATGCCGATGCGATCGAGCATGGCGCGCACATGCTTGTTGCCGGTGCCGTTGAGCGGGGTGTAGATCACCTTGAGGTCGCTTTTCTGGCAGATGTCCTTCGAAAGACAGGTCTTTTCCACTTCGCGGTAAAACGCTTCCACCACATCGTCGCCGATGTATTCGATCAAGCCCTGTTCGAGCCCCTTGTCAAAATCCATCGTTTTGATGCCGTCGAACATGTCGGTCTGCTGGATATAACCGTAGGTCTTTGCGGCGGCTTCGTCCGTCATCTGATAGCCCTCGGGGTCGTAGCACTTGTAGCCGTTGTACTGCGCCGGGTTGTGGCTGGCGGTGAGGATGATGCCGCCCTTGCAGCCGAAATGCCGCACCGCAAAGGAGAGCATCGGCGTGGGTACCAGCTCGGGGTAGATATAGACGTGGATCCCGTTGGCGGCCAGCACGCCCGCGGCAAAGCGCGAAAACGTGTCGGACTTGATCCGCGAATCATACGCGATGGCAACCGACGGTTTGTCGTAGGTTTCGTTGAGATACGACGCGAGACCCTGTGTGGCCTGACCGACGGTATAGATGTTCATCCGGTTGGTGCCGGCGCCGATCACGCCGCGCAGGCCGGCGGTGCCGAATTCCAGATTTTTGTAAAACCGGTCGAGAATCGCGTCCTCGTCGCCGGCGACCGATTGCAGCTCCCGGATCAGATCGGGATCGGCAGTGGCTTTTTCGAGCCAGCGGTCATAGAGTGCATGTATATCATTCATAGAATCAACCTCCTATAAATTGTCATTTTATTGTAACACTGCCCGCTTCATTCTGTCAAGCGAAGACGGCGGAATTTTGTCCGTGTTCGGAAAAAAGCATGAAGTTCGCCGCACGGCGCATACTAAGACGGGAGGCATGGAGATGAAACGTTGGAAAGATGCGGCTGCCGGGTTTGTGATCGGCCTTTGCAACGCGCTGCTCGGCGCCGGCGGCGGGTTGCTGGCCGTGCCGTATTTCAGAAAAAACGGCCATACACAAAAGAAGGCGCAGATGCTCTCGCTCTGCGTCACACTGCCGCTGTCGGCGCTCTCCGCGGCGGTCTATCTTCTCAGAGGCTACGTCACACTGTCCGACGCGCTGCCGTTTGTGCCGTTCGGTGTGCTCGGCGCGCTGGCGGGTACGTTCGTATTCAAAAAAAGTCCGGACAAACTGCTGCATCTGCTGTTCGCGCTGCTGCTGCTTTGGGCGGGCATCCGTATGCTTTGGAGGGGATAGGATGCATCTGTTGTCGTATCTCGCGTCACTGCTTGCCGGGCTTTGCGGCGCCATGGGCTTTGGCAGCGGCACGGTGCTGCTTTTGTATCTGACGGCAGTGCTGCAGCTCGATCCGCAGACAGCGCAGGGGATCAACCTTTTGTTTTTTCTGCCGTGCGCGGCGCTGTCTCTGGCGGTTTACTGCCGGGACAACGATTTATCGTTTCGCCCGGCGCTGCGGTTGCTGGTGTGGACGCTGCCGGGCGCGGCGGCTGGGTTTTTATTGCTGCCGCTGCTGCCGGTGTCGGTGCTGCGGCGGATCTTCGGCGGCTTTCTGGTTATTGTGGCGGTGCGGGAAGGGAGAAGGAAGAATTAAAAATTGAAAATTGAATATTTGTGTGTGCACGAAGGCAAACCAGATGATCTGTGCCCAAAACGAAAAAACGGACGTCTGAGTTTGCGGTAAAACTGCAGGATCGTCAGGCAAATTGCAGGAAAACGTCAGGCGATAAACCCAGACAAATAGGGCTTTTTCCTGCAATCCTGTCGTTTCTGCAATGTTTTTTCAGTTCATGTAAAACTTGAAAAAAAATATATGTTTTGTCAATGACCGAAAAAAAGCTGCAGTTTCAGCAGGATGGCAGCTTTTATTGCAACCGTAGGGGCGGCCTGCTCCCCAGCGCCCGTAGCGTCGATCCCCGATCGACTGGGCGCGAATGGCGTTGTTGTGCTTTGCCGTGAACGGTGCACGGCGGTGGGGTTCAAACCTCATCAGTCACGCGCATTGTATGTTTCGGCTTTACCACAGCGTTGGTTGGCGCGTGACAGCTTCCCCACCTTTGGGGAAGCCAAGGTAGTGTCGGCGTTTCGCCGACCCGGGCTGCAACGGCAAAGCTCCATAGCCGCCAGATTGGCGGCAACTACGAATTGCATCCAAAACCCAGCGATCGACCGGGCGCGGATGGTAAACATGAATCAGGTTTCCTTTGCGGTTCATTCTTTTCGCGGATGATTGTGATAGATTGCCGCCGGGTCAGCCCGCGACCGCAATTCCGAATTCCGAATTCCGCATTCCGAATTAAAAAAAAGCGGCCACAGGTTTCCCCATGGCCGCAGTGTGCAGTTTTTGAAAAAAGTCCCGCCGTGCCGGTCCGGCGTGTATAACCTGCATATAGCAGGGTGGTGATTGCCGCACAGGTTCACGCTCCCTTCGTCCGCTTTCGCGGGAGGTCTGCAATCCGCTGCGCGAGCGTCTCTCCTTGAAAAAGGGTGTTGGGTTATAATCGTCGGGTTGTCGCACACGGCAGGATATTCTTATTGTCTCTCACGATTCGGATTCCGATTCATATTTGTCGATCAGACGGTCTTCGAAAATATTGCCGATCTCGTTAAATTCATCCTCATCTTCAATCTGGATGAGGTAGCTCTCGCCGTCTTCCTCCAAAACTTTGAGAATCAGCACATCGCCGTCGTCTTCCAATATTTCGACATCGTCATCCAGGACAGGGATCAGCGCAACATAGCGGTCGCCGGAATCGGTCTCAATACGATCCAGTTCTTCAAAGAGATGTTCTTTACCGTCGTCGTCCACGACAGTTACGAGATCCATATCCATATTGATTTCGTCGCCCATGGGTCTCACCTTCGTTTCTTTGATTTTCTGTCTTTATTGTAAACGATATACCGCGGATTGTCAATAGGCAAGGTGACGAATTCCGGCTGTGATTTTTTTCATCAAAAATAAAAAGAAATTTTGTAAACAAGTGGTATTTTCTGCAGAAATATGTTATACTTGATTTTGCATAGTTTATTGTTGTAAAGGGGATGACTGCATTGTCACAATCGTTTGATCCTGTGTTCGGTTCCTGGTATACCCAATCGCAGCTCGGTTCCGGTACCGACGGCAAGGCTTTTACCATTGTGCGTGAGGACGAAACGGGCAAAAAGCAGCGCGCCGTTTTAAAAACGATCCGCGTGGGCGATTACCGCAACGAGAAAAAATCCTTTAATACCATCGGCGATCAGCCGCAAAAGCCCTCGAAGGAGGAGCGGCTGCATCAAAAGATCATCCGCAATATCACAGAGAATATCGATATCATCCGCCAGGCGGACGGCGGCAAGCATTTTGTCCGGTATGAGGAATGGGAAAAGCGCCAGACCAGCGACGGCAAGGGCACGCTGATTTTGATCCGGCTCGAGGAGATGCGCTCGCTTTCCGACCTGCTGACCCAGTTTTCGCTCACACGCGACGAAACGCTGCGCCTCGGCATCTCTGTTTGCCGCTCGCTGATCCGCTGCCGCGATTTCGGCTACATCTATCCGAACCTCAAGCCGGAAAACATTCTGTTTGACCGCAAGGGCGTGTGCAAGCTTGGCGACTTCGGCTCCTTCAGCTGTCTGGAGCCGGCCAAAAGCTCCGTCGCCTTCAAGCGCACACAATATTACGCCGCGCCCGAATATATCACGACCGGCAAGATCAACTGCACGGCCGACACCTATTCGCTCGGCCTTGTGCTGTATACGCTGATCAACCGCGGCCGGCTGCCGTTTACGGAGCCCTATCCGCAGGAACTGACCATCGGCTCGTTTGACCGCTCCAAGGAAAACCGCATCGCCGGCGTGGCGTTTCCGCAGCCCGCGCTCTATGACGAGGACCTTTGCCGCATCATCGGCAAGGCCTGCGCGTTCCAGCCGGAAAACCGCTATCTGTCGCCCAAGCAGATGCTGCAGGATCTCGAAAGCGCGCTGGCACACCAGCCGTTCGGACTGATGGAGTTTGAAGACGTCTATTCCGTGTCGGACGACGCGCCCGAAAGCGCGGACGATCTGACCTATGATCCCGCCGCCGCACCGCAGCCGGACCCTATACCGGCGCCGGAAATGCCGGCGCCTGAGGAACCGGAAAAGCCGGTCGATCTGCAAAAGGAGATCGCCATTCCCGCCGACGCGCCGTCCGCACAGCCGGAAGATTACGACGCGCCGACAAAAGAGGAATACATCACGCCCGATGTGCCGGCCAAAAAGAAACGCAAACAACCGGAAAAGCTGTTCAGCGGCAAATTTCTGATCGCGGTGCTGCTGGTCATCTGTTTGCTTTTGCTGCTGGTCTATTCCGTCGTCACCCATTTCAGGGGCGACACGACGGCGCCCAGCGTGCCGGCGGAGGCAATTGCGGCGATTGCGCCGTTTTTGGGAGGATACGCCTATGGCCTATGATATGATCAAAACCGTTTTGCAGGCGGAAGCGCTTGCAAAACAAAGCGAAGAAGCCGCAAAACAGCAGGCGCAGTCGATCCTCGATTCCGCCCGGGAAACCGCCGCTTCGCTTGAAAAAGCCGCGGTCGAACAGGCGCAGAACGAAGCGAAGCTGATTTTGACCGAAGCGCATTATACGGCGGACGGTCTGCGCAAGCAGGCGGAAAGTCTTGCCGACCTGCGCGAAAAAAAGGTGATTGCCGACACGGAAAAGCGCTATGACGAAGCCATCCGCGCCGTGATCGATCATCTGACCGACTGATCCACGCGTTTGTGGAACAAGGAGGTGTCAGCATTTGGCAAAAATCAAACTCATGCAGTTCGAACTGATCGCGATGCTCGAAGACAGTAAACGGCTGATCGACTTTTTGCAAAAGAAGGGGATCGCCGAGCTCTCCGATACCGATCACGAGGAACTGACCAAATACCGCACCGCGCCGATCGCGGCGGTGTTTGACCGCAAAAAACAACTGATTCTGTCCGCGGTGGAAACGCTCGAGCGCTGCTGCAAGATCAAGCGTTCCATTGTCCAGCAGCTGACCGATTATACGGAGATCGACTACGCCCAGTACCGCCAGATCACCGAGCAGGCCGATTCCGTGATGGCGCTGGTCTATGAGATCAAAGCGCTGCAGGACGAGATCACGGCGCGCAAAGCGGAGATCCTGCGCAAACAGACGCGCATCGACTACTACCGCCCGTGGGAAAAGCTCGATATTCCCATGAGCACCGTGCGCACGCCGACGACGGCCGTTTTTATCGGCAACTTCAAAAGCGCGCTGACCGAGCAGGACATCCTCTCGCGCCTGGCGGCGCAAGCGCCCGAACTCGACGGCGTTTCGGTGGAGGTTGTTTCCGCCGACAAGCTGCAGACCTGCTGTGTGGCCATCTGCCACCACAGCGACGCCGCTTTGCTTGAACAGTCGCTCAAGGCCATCGGCTTTATCAAGCCGGACCACCCGGCAAAGATGCTGCCCGCAAAAGCGATCGAACAGTTGCAAAAAGAGATCGCCGACGCCAACGCGCAGATCGACGCGACCGAAGACAAGCTCGCGTCCTACGGCGAATATTACGACACGATCCGGCTTCTGGCCGATTACGAGCAGACGCAATCGGAAAAATACCGCATTCTCGAGCGCGCGGCCACCAGCCGCAACACCATCATGCTGCAGGGCTATGTGCCCGAACGCGACGCCGAACAGCTCAAGTTTGATGTGGAGCAGCGGTTCGTTTGCGAAATGGAGCTTTGTGAGCCGGATTATGTGAACGACGATGTGCCGGTTTTGATTGAAAACCGCGACTTCGCCGCCGGTGTGGAAAGCATCACCAACATGTATTCTCCGCCGTCCAACAAGGATCTCGACCCGAACCCCGTCATGGCGTTTTTCTATTACGCGCTGTTCGGCATCATGTTTTCCGACGCGGGATACGGACTTTTGATGGTGATCTTCGGCATCGTGATGAAGCATGTGATCAAGGTACAGGGCAATCTGCGCAAGACCGCGTCCTTCGCGCTGTACTGCGGCGTTGCGACGACGTTCTGGGGCGCGATGTTCGGCTCGTTTTTCGGCGATCTGATCCCCACGATCTGCACCAACTTCCTCGGCATTGCTAATCCGCCGCAGCTTGCACTCTGGTTTGAGCCGACAAGCGATTCGATCAAGCTGATGCTGTATTCCTTCGGCTTCGGCATCATCCATCTGTTTGCCGGTCTTGCCATCCGCTTTGTGACGCTGGCCAAACAAAAAGACTGGATCGGCGCCGTGTGCGACACGGTTCCCGTCTATATCTTCGTGATCGGCCTTGCCATCGTCGGCAAGGACTTCATCGAACCGGTGTCGCCCGCGCTCAAATCCGCCGGCGCAAAGATTTTGCTCGTCGGCGCAGTGCTGATCGTTTTGACGGCCGGACGCAGCGCGAAAAACATTGTCGGCAAGCTCGGCGGCGGCCTGTATGCGCTGTACAGCAATACCACAGGCTGGCTGGGCGATATCCTTTCGTATTCGCGTCTTTTGGCGCTGTGTCTGGTCACGGGCGTCATCGGCTCTGTGGTCAATATGCTCGCGGCGATGATGGGCAACATTGTGGTGTTCGTGCTGATCTGCATTTTGGGTCACTCGCTGAATATCGCAATCAACCTGATCGGCACGTATGTGCATACCTGCCGTCTGCAGTATGTCGAATACTTTTCCAAATTTTATGAAGGCGGCGGCAAGGTCTTTACCCCGCTGAAAATAAATCTTCAACATTTCAAATTCAAGGAGGAAACTATCAATGAGTAATGTAGGTTTGGTTCTGGCGCTGTTCGGCGCCGCGGCAGCGGTGATCTTTGCGGGCATCGGCTCCGCAAAAGGCGTCGGCATGGTCGGACAGGCGTCCGCCGGTGCGCTGAGTGAAGATACATCCCTGTTCGGTAAAGTGCTGATTCTGCAGCTGCTGCCCGGCACACAGGGCCTATACGGCTTTATCATCGCCATCTTCGTGCTGATCCGCACGGGTCTGCTTTCCGGCACAGTCGCCGAGCTCAGCTGGCAGCAGGGCCTGCTGTATTTTGTGGCCTGTCTGCCCATCGCGGTCTGCGGTCTGCTGTCCGGTATCCATCAGGGCAAGGTCGCCGCAGCCGGCGTCTCGCTCGTTGCCAAAAAGAACGACCAGTCCGGCCGCGCCATCACCATGGCGTCGCTGGTCGAGTTCTATGCGATTCTGCCGTTCCTGATCTCCTTCCTTGCCGTTTTCCGCATCGGCTGATCGGAACACAAAACACCCGACGGAAAGGAGTGGAGCCGTTTGACCGGACTGGAACGAATTGTGGAAAAGATTTCTGCCGAAAACAAGCAGACGTCTGACGAAATCGTCGCCCGCGCCACCGAGCAGGCGAATCTCCTGCTCTCGCGTGCGAGACAGGACGCCAACGAAAAGGCGCAAAACGTGATCGACGACGCCAAAAAGCAGGCCGACCGCATTGTCGGCATTGCCAAGTCGCAGGCGGAATCCATTACCCGCACGCGGTATCTGCAGGTGCGAAACGCCGTGGTCAACGATGTGTTGTCCGCAGCGTATGAACAGATCGAATCGTTTCCGGACAAGGACTACTTCGATCTTTTGCTGCGCCTTTGCGTGCGCAACGCGGAAAAAGGGGAGGGCGTGCTGTTTCTCAATGCGCGCGATCTTGCCCGGCTGCCGCAAACCTTTGAAGAACAAATCAACACGGCGATCTTTGAACGCGGCGCCGTGCAGGTGAGCAAAACGCCGATGGAGATCGAAAACGGCTTTGTGCTGGTCTATGGCGATATCGAAATCAACTGCACGCTGCGCGCCGTTTTCGACGAGCGGATGGACGAGCTGAAGGATCTGCTGCGTCCGCTGCTGTTCGCCTGATCGGAGGGCATATGAAAGACACCGATTATGCCTATGCCGTGGCGCGCATCCGGGCCAACGAATGCCGGCTTTTGCCCGGCGCCGTGCTCGATGAAATGGCTGGGGCGCCGTCCTATGACGCGGCGGTGCGCCGCCTTGGCGAATACGGCTGGACCGACGGGAGCGAAACCGATCTTTCGCTGCTGTTGCGCAGGGAGGGCGAAAAGCTTTGGCTGCTGATGAAGGAGACCGTCAAAGACCGCAGCGAGCTGCAGGTGCTCACGGCGCTCAACGATTTCTATAATGTGAAGGCCGCGCTCAAAAGCATGCTCACAGACGCGGATCCTTCGCCGTACTATGTGCAGCCGACGCTGCTCGATCTGGACGCACTGACCGATGCGGTCAGCCGCCACGCGTTTGAAAAGCTCGACGCACCGCTCGCGGCGGCGGCCAGACAGGCCTATGAAGCGGCAACGCGCACCGAAAGCGGCCAGAGCGCCGATGTGATCATCGACGCCGCGACGCTGCATTGTTTATCGCTGCAGGCGGACGAAACAAACTGCCGCATGCTGGCGGATATTCTGCGTTTCCTGTGCGACAGCACAAATATCAAAATCGCCGTGCGCTGCGCACGGACCGGCAAGGACCGTTCGTTTGTGGAAAGCGCCGTCGGCCCGTGCCACAGCATCGACCGCGACGCGCTTTGCGCTGCCGCCATGCAGGGCGAAGAGGCGGTGCTTGCGCTGTTGGAAACCGGCGTTTATCGCGCCGGCGCCGAAGCGCTCAAAAAAAGCACCACCGCGTTTGAAAAGTGGTGCGACGACAGTGTGATCGAACTGTGCAGGAGCGCGAAATACGAATTTTTCGGCTTTGCCCCGATCGCGGCATATTACTTTGCGAAAACCACAGAGATCAAAACCGTTCGGATCGTCCTGTCCGCAAAACAGGCGGGCGTACCGAACGATATCATCAGAGAAAGGGTGCGCGATCTTTATGTATAAAATCGCAGCGATGGGCGACAAAGACAGTATTTACGGCTTTTCCTCCATCGGGCTGGAAATCCTCCCGGTCACAGAACCGCGCGAAGCGGTGCGCGAACTGCGCCGGATGAGCGAAGAAGATTACGCGGTCGTCTTTCTCACCGAATCGCTTGCTGCGCTTTTGGGCAGCGAGCTCGACCGCTACCGCGAACGCGCGGTGCCGGCCGTCATTTTGATTCCCGGCGTTACCGGCAACACCGGAGAGGGTCTCCGGTCGATCAGCCGCTCGGTGGAGCAGGCGGTCGGCTCGGACATTTTGAAATAACAGTTTAGAGTAGGTGATAACTATGCAAACCGGAACGATAACCAAGGTTTCAGGTCCGCTTGTTGTCGCGTCGGGGATGCGGCAGGCCAATATGTTCGACGTGGTACGTGTCAGCGAACAGCGTCTGATCGGTGAAATCATCGAGATGCGCGGCGACAAAGCCTCCATCCAGGTCTATGAAGAAACGAGCGGTCTGCGTACCGGCGAACAGGTGGAAACCACCGGCGAGCCGCTGTCTGTGGAGCTCGGCCCGGGGCTGATCGGCGCTATCTTCGACGGCATCCAGCGTCCGCTGGAGGAAATCATGAAAATCGCCGGCAACAACCTCACGCGCGGCATCGAGGTGCCGTCGCTGAACCGCGAAAAGCAATGGACCTTTGTGCCCTGCGTTGCGGTCGGCGACCGTGTGCAGGGCGGCGATGTGATCGGCACTGTGCAGGAGACCGACGTTGTGACCCATAAAATCATGGTGCCGCCCGCCATGCGCGGCGTGGTCAAGGAGATCAGTGAAGGCACCTGCACCGTGGAGGACACGGTGGCGATCATAGAAACCGACAAGGGGGAACCGCAGACGATCGGCCTGATGCAAAAATGGCCCGTCCGCCGCGGCAGACCCTATACCAAAAAGCTTGCGCCGGATATGCCGCTGGTCACCGGTCAGCGCGTGATCGACGCGCTGTTCCCGATTGCAAAGGGCGGCGTGGCGGCCATCCCGGGCCCGTTCGGCTCCGGCAAAACCGTGACCCAGCACCAGCTCGCTAAATGGGCGGAGGCGGACATCGTGGTCTACATCGGCTGCGGCGAACGCGGCAACGAGATGACCGACGTGCTTAACGAATTCCCCGAACTGATCGATCCGCACACCGGCGAATCCCTGATGGAGCGCACCATACTGATTGCCAACACCTCCGACATGCCCGTGGCGGCGCGTGAAGCGTCGATCTATACCGGCATCACCATCGCCGAATACTTCCGCGACATGGGCTACAGCGTTGCCCTCATGGCGGACTCCACATCCCGCTGGGCGGAGGCGCTGCGCGAAATGTCGGGACGTCTGGAGGAAATGCCCGGCGAAGAGGGCTACCCGGCCTACCTCGGCTCGCGTCTGGCGCAGTTTTATGAACGCGCCGGCAAGGTGCTTTCTCTCGGCAGTGAACCGCGCGAAGGTGCTCTGTCCGTCATAGGCGCAGTCTCGCCCGCCGGCGGCGATATTTCCGAACCGGTGACCCAGGCGACGCTTCGTATCGTCAAGGTCTTCTGGGGCCTTGATTCCGCGCTGGCCTATAAGCGTCATTTCCCGGCCATCAACTGGCTGACCAGCTATTCGCTGTACGCCTCCTCGCTCGGCAAATGGTTCAACGCCCACGCAGGCAGCGACTGGATGGATCTGCGCGCCGAAATGATGCGACTGCTCTCGCAGGAGGCGGAGCTCGAGGAGATCGTCAAGCTCGTCGGTATGGACGCGCTTTCGCCCGGCGACCGGCTGACGATGGAAGCCGCACGGTCGATCCGCGAAGACTTTTTGCATCAGCTTGCGTTCCACGAAGTGGATACCTATACGTCGCTGCACAAACAGCTTTTGATGATGCGGCTCGTGATCGCGTATTACAACAAGGGCGCGGAAGCGCTGGAGGACGGCGGCGATATTGAAAAGATCGTCAACCTGCCTGTCCGCGAAGAGATCGGCCGGTTCAAATATGTTGCGGAGGACGAGACCGACGCCGAATACGACGAAGTGCTCGCGCATCTGAACGCGCAGCTTGAAGACGCGAAGAAAGGGGAGGATGACTGATGCCGAAAGAATACAGAACGATTCAGGAAGTGGCCGGCCCGCTGATGCTCGTGCGCGATGTGGAAGCCGTGGCCTATAACGAACTGGGCGAAATCGAGCTTTCAAACGGCGAAAAGCGCCGCTGCCGTGTGTTGGAAATCAACGGCACCAACGCGCTTGTGCAGTTGTTTGAATCCTCCACCGGCATCAACCTCGCCGATTCCAAGGTGCGTTTTCTCGGCCGCCAGATGGAACTCGGCGTGTCCGAGGATATGCTCGGCCGCGTGTTCGACGGCCTCGGCCGTCCGATCGACGGCGGCCCCGAAATCATCCCCGACAAGCGCATGGACGTCAACGGCACGCCGATGAACCCGGCCGCCCGCAGCTATCCGCAGGAATTCATCCAGACCGGAATCTCCGCCATCGACGGATTGAACACCCTGGTGCGCGGCCAGAAGCTGCCGATCTTTTCGGCCTCCGGTCTGCCGCACGCCGAACTCGCGGCGCAGATCGCGCGTCAGGCGCGGGTGCGCGGCACGGACGAACCGTTTGCCGTGGTGTTTGCCGCGATGGGTATCACGTTTGAAGAAAGCAACTTCTTTGTGGAATCCTTCCGCGAAACCGGCGCGCTCGAGCGGACCGTCATGTTCTCCAATCTGGCCAACGACCCGGCCATCGAGCGGATCGCCACGCCGAAAATGGCGCTGACCGCCGCGGAATATCTCGCGTTTGAAAAGAATATGCACGTGCTGGTCATCCTGACCGATATTACCAACTATGCCGACGCGCTGCGCGAAGTGTCCGCCGCCCGCAAGGAGGTCCCGGGCCGCCGCGGCTATCCCGGCTATATGTATACCGACCTCGCGTCGATCTATGAGCGTGCCGGCCGCCAGCGCGGCAAGACGGGTTCCATCACGATGATCCCGATCCTCACCATGCCCGAAGACGACAAGACCCACCCGATTCCGGATCTCACCGGCTATATCACGGAGGGTCAGATCATTCTGTCGCGCGAGCTGCACCGCAAGAGCATTACCCCGCCGATCGACGTGCTGCCGTCGCTGTCGCGTCTGAAGGACAAAGGTATCGGCGAAGGCAAGACCCGCGCCGACCATTCCGGCACGATGAACCAGTTGTTTTCTGCCTATGCCCGCGGCAAGGACGCGAAGGAGCTGATGGTCATCCTCGGCGAAGCGGCGCTGACCGATATGGACAAACTCTATGCCAAATTTGCCGACGCGTTCGAAAAGACCTATGTTTCGCAGGGCTTCGACTGCAACCGCCCGATTGAAGAAACGCTCGATATCGGCTGGCAGCTGTTGTCGATTCTGCCGCGCAGCGAGCTCAAGCGCATCTCCGACAAGTTCCTCGATCAGTACTATATTGAAAAGTAGGTGATACCATGGCGGTCATGAACGTCAACCCCACGCGGATGGAACTGACGAACCTCAAGCGCAAGCTCGTCACCGCCAGACGGGGTCACAAACTGCTCAAAGACAAGCGCGACGAGCTGATGCGCCGGTTCCTCGAGTTGGTGCGCGAAAATAAGGCGCTGCGCCTCAAGGTGGAAGCCGGGATCAAACAGGCCAATGCCCACATGGCGCTCGCCCGCAGCGTGATGAGCGACGAAGCGCTGTCTGTCGCGCTGATGATGCCGGCGCAAAAGATGGAGCTCGATGTGGAGGAAAAGAACATCATGAGCGTCATCGTCCCGCAGTTTCACGCCAAAGTCAAAGCAGCAAAGGACGGCGAAATCTATTCCTACGGCTACGCGTTCACCTCGTGCGATCTCGACGACGCCGTGCTGGCGCTGTCGGACATCATGCCCGATCTTTTGAAACTGGCCGAAATCGAAAAGACCTGCCAACTTTTGGCAAGTGAGATCGAAAAAACGCGCCGCCGCGTCAACGCGCTCGAGCACGTGATGATTCCGCAGTATGAGGATACCATCAAGTATATCACGATGAAGCTCGACGAAGCCGAGCGTTCGTCCACCACGCGTCTGATGAAGGTCAAGGATATGATGCTGCAGGAAGCGCATCATTATCAGTAATCAGTGCATAGTGCATAGTGCATAGTCGACAGTCGTCAGTCAACAGTCAACAGTTTAGCCCGTCCTTCCGGCGGGCTTGCTTTTTAAGGAGAAACGCAATGCTTTTATATCACACCGGCTTTGATGAGATCCCTGTGCCCGATCGCTGCTCTGCGTTTTCTCGGCGCAAAGGTGCTTGGCCACGATGTGCTGGAAGCAAACAAAACGCGCCTTGCCGCGGAGGAAGCGGCGTTTCAAACGCTCTTTTCCGAAACGATGCAGCATTTGCTCGGCGACGAATAACACAGGAGGCACCCCGACATGACCGATGATGAACGTTTGCTTTCCCATGCGCGCGATCTCAAGCAGCGCTGCGCCGACCGCGGGATGCTGACCCACACGGCGTTTCTCGATCTGCACCAGCGATCGGTGCTCTCGCGGATCGAACGTGAACAAAACACCGACGTCGCCACGTTTTACTGCGGCGGCTATCCGGACGCCGAACGGATGGTGGCCGTCTTTGTTCCGCGATTTTACGGCATAGACGACCTTGACGCTTATTTCATGGAGAATCCCGCCGACCATCCGCTGTGCCTGCTGCGGCTCGAAAAAGACGCGTTTTCGGCCCTGTCCCATCGCGACTATCTCGGCGCGCTGATGGGGCTTTCGGTCAAACGCGAAACGCTCGGCGATATCCTCCCCGACGAAAGCGGCGCCTTCCTCGTCTGTCTGCAGTCCATCCGGCAATATTTGCTGGACAACCTGTTTTCCGCCGGCCGCGCCACACTGACTATATCCGACGCGTCGTTTGACGCGCTCGGCGAGCGGCAGCAGAACGCCAGGGATTTCTTTGTCTCCGTGCCGTCTATGCGGCTCGACTGCATAGCCGCCGCGGCGTTCCGGCTTTCGCGCAGCAAAGCGGAGCAGGCGATCAAAGCGGGTCTGGTGTTCGTCAACGCTGTGCAGACCGACAAAACCGACAAAAAACTCCGGCGAAAGCAAAAAGGGCCGGCTGCATCTGACTGTTCGGCAATACCTATAATACGAATAATCCACCGCCATTTGCACACACTAAGCAAAAAGGCGGTGGTTTTTTGTCGGATTTTGCATATCCCTATACGGTCAACCTGCTGCGCGTGCGCGAAAAGCTGCGTGTGGAACACAGCTTCGATCTTTTGGAAAAAAAGATCCGCTTCGGCGGCGGGCAGGCGACGTTCTTTTGCATCGACGGCTTTATCAAGGACGCGGTGTTTGAAAAGATGCTCGAATACCTCAGCCAGCTCACGGAAAAGCAGCTCAGAGGAACGCCCGACGCCGACACGTTTGTGGACGCTTTCGCGACCTATATCGAAACAGAGACAACCGATTCGCTGGATACGTTTTTGTCCATGGTGCTTTCGGGCGCGGTCGGCATGGTAGCGGAGGGCTTTCAAAAGGCGGTACTCTTTGACCCGCGCACCTATCCGAGTCGCGCGGTGGAAGAACCGGAGTCCGACCGGCTGCTGCGCGGCCCGCACGAAGGGTTTGTGGAAACGGTGATCTTCAACACGGCGCTGATCCGCCGACGCATCCGCGATCCGCTTTTGACGATGGAACTGTTCCGGATCGGCACGCGCTCCAGAACGGATGTTGTGGTCTGCTATATGGCGCAGTCCGTCGATCGGCGGCTGCTGCACATCCTGGAGGACAAGCTCAAAAACATCCGTGTGCCGGCGCTTTCCATGGGGCAGGAGAGCTTGCGCGAATGTCTGCTGCCAAAGCAGCTTTGGAACCCGTTTCCGCGTTTTCGCTACACGGAACGTCCCGACACCGCGGCGGCGTGCCTGTATGACGGCAACATCATTGTGCTGGTCGACGGCACACCCTCGGCCATGATCGTACCGACGGGGCTGTTCGATTTTATTCAGGACATCAACGACTATTATTTTACGCCGCTGGTCGGCACATTTTTCAAATTTGTGCGCGGCTTCATGTTTTTGCTCAGTCTGCTGTTTATCCCGACGTGGTACGTGCTTTCGCTTCACCACACGCTGATCCCGGAGCAGTACTGGTTTATCTTTGTCAACCATCCGAACGGCGTGTCGGTCTATTTGCAGCTCATGGTGTCGGAGTTCCTGATCGACATGCTGCGGCTCGCGTCGCTCAACACGCCGAATGTTTTGAGCAATTCCTTTTCCGTGATCGGTGCGCTGGTGCTCGGCGAATTCGGCGTGTCGTCGGGGCTGTTTGTCCACGAGGTTGTCATGTTTATGGCGTTTACGTCGATCTCCAACTTCGTGCTGCCGAGCTATGAGCTGGGCTTTTCCAACAAGTTTTGCCGTATGCTGCTGCTGACGCTGACCTTCCTGTTCGACTTCTGGGGCTATTTTGCGGCTTTGGTTTTGATCGCGGTGCTGATTTGCACCACCAAAACGCTCGACGGCTACACCTATTTGTATCCGCTGTTCCCGTTCAACAAAGACGCGCTGGTCAGCGCGCTGTTTCGCAAACGGCTGCACGCGCAAAAATAAAAGGACCCGGCATCCGAAAAGATGCCGGGTTGTGCTTTTTCTGATTAGTAGCTGCTGGCCTGTCTTGCCGCATTGCGGATCGCGTTGCGCGCCATGCGCAGCATGTTGGCTTCGACTTTGGCGAGCGCGTTTTCGCTTACAACGGTCACTGCCACGGCGTCGTCCTTCGCAAGCTCGCTCATGTATTCCTGGGCCTTCGGGGAGGCGAGCGCTTCGCGGACCGCGTCGTCCCAGGCAACGGATTTGCTGCCTTCGAAATACATCACATGGTAGCCGAACTGGGTTTCAACGATACCCACGTCGCCGGCCTTGCGCTTGCTGTTGGTCGCCCACGATTCAAATTCGGACACCATCTGGCCGAGCGGCACGTCTTCATACAGACCGCCCTGATCGGCGTTGGAGTCTTCGGAATACTTCTTGGCAAGTGCACCGAACGCGTCGGCGGTATGTTCGCCGTCGAGGTATTCCTGCAGGATGTTCTGCGCCTTGACATACATTGCCTTGTCGGTTGCGGTTTCGCCGTCGACATCGAGGACGATCTTGACGTCTTTGTATGCCTTGGTGTCGAGCGCCGGCACCTCCACATCTTCTGCGGTCTCGGCTTCGGCGGCTTCTTCTGCTGCTGCTGCTTCAGCGTCGGTGTCTTCCGCTGCGTCGGCGGTTTCGTCCGCGTCATCCGGGAACTTCACAAGGATGTGGCGCACGGAGTAGGTGAGGGAATCGCCGGGCTTGTGGGCCGCGTCGGTCACATAATAGACGGTGTAGCCGGTATCGGCCTGTTCGGTCACATGGGTTGCGCCCTTGACCGCTTCGTCGGAGAACAGCCAGGTGGCCGCTTCGCTGTCGCTGCCGGAAATCGTTTCGCTCGTGGCGTCTTCGTGCAGCGTCAGGGAATCGTCGGAAGCATATTTCTTGTCGCCGGCTTTGTCGGCAACGGCAGCAAGGAACGCGTCTTCGCTCGTTGCGGCAGCGATCGCGTCAGCGGACTTCTTTGCGGCGGCCATGGTTTCGTCCGTGGTCTCCAGCGTCGGCTCCGCGTCTTCCTCTGCGGTGTCGTCCGCGGCTTCGGCGTCTTCGGCGTCGGTTTCGGTCTCTTCAGCCTTCACTTCCACCTTTTCAGCTTCGATCACATAGCTGCGATAGGAGACCACGCCGTAGGTTTCAAGGTTGGCATAGAATTCTGCGTCCACTTCGTCCGCTGTCACAGCGGCTTTGAGCTCGTCCGTCTTGGTGTCGGTGAGCTTGGTATACAGCGCCTGTTCCTCGAGAATGTGGCGATAGAGCTTTTCGTTGACGCCCTTGCCGTAGGAAGCGCGCAGATAGGCGTTGAGGGAATAGCCGTTGGAGGAAGCGGAGGATTTGAGCTGATCGATGTTGGACTGCACGTCGGCAAGGTCGCTGTCATCGAGCGCGAGCTCCTGCTTTTGCGCTTCGGCTACGCCGGACTTGATCTGCTTGAGGGAGTTTTGTGCATAATACTTGAAGAAATCAAGCCATGTCGGGGTCTGATCCTCGGGGAAATCCTCGATCTCGCCGAACATGCCGGTGTATTCCTGCTGGTCGGGGAGGGTGGAGGTATCGAAGCCGATATCATAGCCGTAGGACGCATACTGCTGCGCCATATTGTAGCCCTGGTTGTAATAGTAGCCGTATTCCGCCTGCGAGATCTTTTCCTCGCCGACCGTAATCGCCGTCGTGTTCTTTTCGATCACGCCGGTGTAGTTGACCGCAAACGCGCCGATCGCCGCAACAATCGCGATAATCACGATGATGCCGACCGCTTTACCGATCTTTTTGCTCGTGTCGGGGCTGATCGGTTTTTTCTTATTGCGCTTTGCAGCCTTCTGCAATCTGGCCTTGCGTTCTTCGCGATACTGCTCGGCCTTGCTCTTTTCCTGTTTTGCCATCGTTGTTTCATCCTTTACTTCTTATTTGTCCCGCGTGCGGAACGTGATAGACTTATTTATTTTATACCAACCGGCGCAAAAATGCAAGAGCAAAAAGGCGAAACCGGGTACAAAACAAAAAATTCTTTCATTAGTTTAAAAAAAAGACCTAAATTTTACTTGAAAACCAAGAAAACGTACTTAGCTTTTTTGCGTCGGATTTCTTTGCAAAAACGATTGACAAAGCCGCAAAAAGAGACTACAATTGAAATCGTAAACGAACATTTGTTCTTTTACAAAAAAGGAATTTCGCTGCGTTTTGACCTTCGGCCGCAAATCGGGTGCGGCAACGATGAAAGGGGAACAATATGAGACAAACAATACAATCCTGTAACAACGGCGTTTCCGGTCTGCCCGCGTCGCAGCAGATGCGGCAAAACAAAGCTTTACTCGAAAAACTGGTGCGCCGCGTGATCCGCAACGAGCTGAACGACCGGGACCGGCTGCTGGTACGTCTGCACTGGTATCAGGGCAAGAGCAAGGAGGAGATCGCCGCGCTGCTGGGCGTGGATCGCTCGACCGTGCACCGCGGACTGGAGCGTGCCGGCAAGATCATCTATGACAATCTGAAATACGCGGTGGACTATCACTTTGACGCGTCCTGCCGCGAAGAAGCGCGGGAGACGTTGCGCACCGCGGGGCAAAGCACGTTCGCCATCGAAGCGCTGTCCGGCATCGGCGAACGGCTCTACTGGTGCCGCCGGCAAAAACGACTGTCGCTGCAGGAACTGTCGCAGATCACCGGCATCGCACCGGAACGGCTGCAAACGCTCGAGGCCAACGGCCGGGAGATGATGATGACCGAGCTCGGGCTGCTCACGGCGGCGCTCGGCGTCAGCGCGTCCGATCTGATCTTCGGCGAGGGCGGAAAGGAGTATGTCCATTGAACGAAAGCTACGCGACGCTCTATGCGCAGTATACCCACTGCATCGCCGTGCAAAAGGACGTGATCGCGCGTTACCGCACCCGGCTGCAGCGTGCACAAAAGAGCTTCAACATGGCCGAGGTGCAGCGGCTCAACGCGCTGCTGCGGATTCTGTATGAAGAAAAGAGCGAGCTGGAGGAACGCGCCGTCGGACTCAGGGAATATCTGCAGTAAAAAGCGATTGACTTTTCCGGTTTTTCTACTTATAATGAAATTAAGCAAACAATAAGGGAGAGAATGCTATGAAACTGAAAAAGGGTATTTCCGTGCTTTTGGCGCTGGTTTTGCTGGTGCTGTGCGCCGTGCCTGCGTTTTCCGCGGACACCGCTGCACCCGCTGCAAAACCGCTGACCGACGATGATTTCCTGACCGCCAAGGGCGCGAACCTCGTCAACCGCCGCGGCGAAAAAGTGCGGCTCAAGGGCGTCAATCTCGGCGCGTGGATGATCTGGGAAGACTGGCTCAACCCGTATGAGCAGGCGAGCGACCACGAAGAGGTGCTGTCGATTTTGACCGAACGCTTCGGCGAAGAGAAAGCCTATGAGCTGATGAATATCTATATGGACAACTTCATCACGGACTGGGATCTTGACAACATCAAAGCGATGGGCTTCAACTGCGTGCGCGTGCCGTTCTGGTTCCGCAATTTCTACTACGACGACAACGGCCGCAAGATCCTCGACAAAAACGGTGACTGGGACTTTTCGCGGCTCGACTGGGTCGTCAACGGCTGCAGGGAGCGCGGCCTCTATGTGATCCTCGACATGCACGGCGCGGTGGGCTATCAGTCTGACGCACCGCACAGCGGCAAGGGCAACAGCGTTGGGCTTTACGCCGATACCGAACAGGGCGAACGCTACCGCGCGCTGACAGACGAGCTGTGGACGGCGATTGCGTCGCGCTTTAAGGGCAACCCGGCCGTGGCGATGTACGACCTTTTAAACGAGCCGATGTGCGACGTGCCCGAAAGCGGGATCCGCCGCCGGATCAACAACGAGATGATCTACACGCGCCTGTATAAAACCGTCCGCGCCGCCGACCCCGACCACGCGATCACGCTCGAATGCATCTGGACGGCCGCCGCGCTGCCGCACAAGGCCGTGAAGGGCTGGACCAACGTGGTCTATCAGGTGCACTTCTATCAAAACAGCGACTTCATTTTCAGCCTGTTCGTCTTCCTCACGCGCCTGTACTACCTCGGCACGCCGATGCTGATGGGTGAATTCTATCCGCACAAACAGACGACCTGGAACAACTGCTTTAAAACGATGGAGCAGGCGAATTTCAACTGGATGCTCTGGACCTACAAAGCAACCGGCCACGGGATGTGGAGCAGCGACTGGTGCCTGTTCGGCAGCAAAGACGGCTTCTGGCGCGCCAAGGTGAAAACCGACAGCTTTGAGGAGATCGCCGAAAAATGGGGCGAAAAGCAGCAGACGCAAATCGGCTTCCAGGACAGCGGACACTATGACAAAGATGTGCGGGCACATCTTTGAGTGATGGTTGCCGCGCCGCGGCAAGTGATGATTGCTTCGCAAGTGATGGAGTGATCGATTTTTCAAACCAAGAAACGGAGGATCTGATATGTCTGTTTTTGATGCTGTCGGATGCGGCTCTGTGCCGCAGACCGGTGACGTAACTTTTCGGTTTGAACGTTTGCCTGAATCGCTCGAAGATCTGCAGGCGATGCCCGAAGCGAAATAGCAAACACCTTTTGAAGCTGCTGCGCTGACCGTTTGTGCGCTGTGCGTCTATGCTGCGGTGCCGGAAACCGGTATCGGGATGTTGAACTATCTCAAAGGACCGCAGCCGCTGTCGCCCTACCAGTTGCAGTTTTTGCGCGACCGGTTCCGCGACAAAACCTATGTGCCGTTTTCCTATTTTGACGGCGCTGTACCGGCCAATGACTACACACCGTCTGTGCCGTATTCGATCACGGTAAAGACGACGCCCTATTCCTATCAGAGCGCGGGCTACTGTACCTTGTATGTGCATTCCGGCGGCGCGGACAATGACCGTTCCGTGCAGCTTCGGCAAAAAGGGGATCAGTGGTTTTTGTGGGAACAGTTTTTGCTTTCCGACATCCGCACCCCGGCGTCAAAGAATCCGTGGGCGTAAAAGAAATCTAAAAACAAACGCGCATCGTTTTCCATGGACGGTGCGCGTTTTGTTGGTGATGATTTGATCTGGGACGACTGCTTTTTTCATAAGAAAACACTTGAAAAAGAATTGTTTATATGGTATTCTTGAAGTGCCAAACATTCAATTGAATATTTCCAGCCCAAGGCATGTGTTTTTATCTTTTTGGTAAAAACACAAGCTCTTGATTTTCATGCTTTGGGCTTTGGAAATTGAATGTTTGGCGACAGTTGAGCTGTGTGTTTTTCGGTGCGGACAGTCTCGGCTGCCGCACTTTTTGTTTTGCGCGAAAGGGGTTGAACTTGGATAGCATAATTAATATCGAGAGCTTTTGACATATAGAAAGGATGGAGTTTAATGAAAAAGGTATTAGCGTTCCTTATGGTTTTAACCCTTGGTCTTGGGTTGTTCGTTGGGTGTGGAAAAACAGAGGAACCCGTTTCACTGACTGCAAGTCAGATTGCCGGAACCTGGATTTTAAAAGAAGGCTCTGGAGAGGGCTTTATAGTTGGCGGATTTGGGTCTAAAGAATACGCAAAGAAACTTGTTTTGGAAAAGACGGGAGAAGTTTGGGCTTATAAAGAAGTTTCAGATAAAACCTGTACATTGGCTAGATGGGAAATCTCTGAAGACACTCTAAAAATTGCAGATGACCTTGAGTATTGCGTGATGTATTTTGAATTGATTGATGATACATTAAAGGCAACAAAGGGTACAACCGAATACATAAAAAGTGAGTAAAAAGCAAGAAACGAACTGAATTTGTGGTTTTGAAAAAAGATACTTGCAACATTATAGTTGATTTGATGCTGCTCTCTAACAACTATCCAAACAGAGTATAAGAAAAACACAGTGCCGAAAATAGCACTGTGTTCTTTTTTGCTTGTCCGTGTTCGCGCGGCAGTTCTTTCGCCTTTGCGCAACGCTCGCCCGCGTCACTAAGCACTAAGCACTATCCACTATCCACGAAAAAAACGCTGCCCAAACGGACAGCGTTTTTTTGAAAAGCTTATTCCCCAAAATACCGATCCAGCAGACCCTTGAACGCTTTGCCGTGTCTGGCTTCGTCGCGGGCCATCTCATGGACGGTGTCGTGGATCGCGTCAAGGCCGAGCGCCTTCGCCTTTTTGGCGAGTTCGGTCTTGCCGAGGGTTGCGCCGTTTTCGGCGGCGACACGCATTTCGAGGTTCTTCTTGGTGCTGTCGGTCAAAACTTCGCCCAGCAGCTCGGCAAACTTGGCGGCGTGTTCAGCTTCTTCAAACGCAGCCTTTTCCCAATACAGGCCGATCTCCGGATAGCCTTCGCGGAACGCGACGCGGCTCATGGCAAGATACATGCCGACTTCGCTGCATTCGCCGTTGAAGTTCGCACGCAGGTCTTCTTTGATCTCGTCGTCCACGTCCTTGGCAATGCCGACCACATGTTCGGCAGCCCAGGTGAGGTCTGCGCTTTCGCGCTCTTTCATCTTCGCTTTGCAGATCGGGCAGGTGTCGATGGGTTCGTCGCTTTCATAGCCGCAAACCGGGCAGTAATACTTTTTCATTGGAATTAGTCCTCCATCTTGCAATTTGACCGATGCAAACGCGTCGGCTCTTGTTGCTATTATACTGAAAACCGCGGGTGCTTGTCAAGCAAAAGGCACGAAAGTGAGCGACGGCTAACTGCCGGCCTGTTCCGCGCCGATCTCCAAAAACGCGAGAATTTGTGCAAAGTCTGCTGCTTCCAGCGTAACCGGCAGACCGCGGTCGGGCGGCGAGCACCGCGTCGAAAAACGCCGGCAGCGGCTTTTGCGCGCCGACCGCTTCTGACACGAACACGTGGGAAAACAGGGGAGCGAGGCCGCTTTTATTGAGCCGCCGCAGCTGGGTACGCGCCACACCGTTGGTGATGAGGGCAAGATCGAACCCGCCGTTTTTCAGCGCGTATAAAAAGGCGTCCGCGCCGGGCAGCAGATAATCGCTTTCGCCGAGCTGCTCGAGATAGACGCTGCTGATTTCGTCCGGATCGATGCCGGCCGGAAAGCCGAACTGATAAAACAGTTCCTCAAACCGCTGCACCCGCAGCCGGTCCTTTGTCACTTCGCCGCGCTCAAATGCACGCCACAAAGAAGCGTTGATCCGGTGATATTGCGAGAGGATCTCTTCGCCGTGCGGCAGATTTCTGGCAGCCAGCACCTTTTCTAAGCTGTCGTGCTCCGCGCGGTTAAAGTCAAAAATCGTCTCGTCTGCGTCCAGCAGCAGCGTGGTATAGCGGTGCGCCATGGCGCTCACTCCTTTCTTCTGCCGTTCATTTTAGCCGTTTTGCGCCCGAAAGTCAATGCGAAGACGGCAGATGTGGAAGAACCGACAAAAATTTCAAATCATTGCGACAAAAAATTTAGAAAAAAGACATTTCTTTTTTGCGCGATCTATGGTATGATGAATGCTGTATGAATAGACATGACCGAAAGGCCGTTTATCGAAGGGAGCTTACATCATGGAACAACAGGCATTCAGCGAAGGCATCGCGCCGGGCGGTCTAAGGGAACAGACCGAGATCAAGCTGCTGGTGTGCTATCTGCTCAAATCGCTCGACCGTCCGCTGAGCCGCGTGCAGATCAACGAGATTTTGCAGGAGTACCCGATCGCGAACTATTTCGAAGTGAATCAGGCGATGAGCGACCTTGTGAAAAGCGGCAATCTGATCAGCGAGCTTTGCGGCGAAGACGAGACGATGACGCTCTCCGCGCGGGCACGCTTTGACGTTGCGGCGATTGAAAAATCGCTGCCGCGCGCCATCCGCGAAAAAGCGGTACGCGCAGCCTGGGTGGTGCTCACACGCGAACGCATCCGCCGCGAAAGCAAAGTGGATGTGCAGCCGGCCGCATCCGGCGGCTATCATGTGACGTTTGCCGTGGAGGATATGGGCACCGAGCTGATGAAGCTGACGATCTATGTGGCGGAAGCGGATCAGGTGGAAACCGTGAAACGCAATTTCTTTGACCATGCCGTCGAGCTGTATTCGGATATCATCGCGTCGTTGACGGTGGCATAAAAACGGAGGGACATGCATGAAAAAATTCTTTGTACTGATGCTGCTTGCGCTGCTGCTCGTGGTCGGTGTGGCCGGCTTTTTTGTGCATCAGTATCTGCTGCGCGATTATATCGTGTTTATCGAAAGCTTTGACAACGGCATCCTGACCGTGGACAACATCCGCACGGAGGGCACCGATCAGAAGTTCCGCGTCAAATGCAAATACGGCGAATACCTCACCGTGTCCATCAATCCGTCCCGCAGCGAGCGCGGCTATTACGATCTGGACCGTCTGACCGTCAACGGTGAGAACGTGACGAAAGAGGTCTCCATGCTGCAGTACCGCACCAAGGTGACCAAAAAGATGACGATCACCGCGACATTTAAACCCGGCGAAGAAACCGCCGCACGCGAAACGACGAACGAAACGCTGAATCTGGCCGCGCCGAGTCTCGACGTGACCAACAACACGCCCTATCTCGGCTCGCTGGGCGCCTATAATCTGAAGGACCCGTCAATCATCTATGACGAACAGAGCGGTTTGTATTACGCGTTTTGCTCCGATAATCTGGTGGTCCACTCCAAGGATCTGATCAACTGGACGGGGAAGACCAACTATTTCAAAACCGTCACAACCGACGACGGCACGCTCGCGCTTGATTTTGACCAGTTCGATTCCGTGAAAGCCTGGGCGGCGGAACACGGCTATGAAAAGGACAAGCGCTATTCCTCCGCAACAAGCAACCGCACCGTGCTCTCGCCGGAGATCGTGCGTGTGGGCAGCACCTACTATTTGTATTTCTCGGTTTCCAAGGCCGAGGAGGCGAACGAGGCCGCGATCTTCTGTGTGAAAACGAAGGACCTTGCATCGGCGATCAGCAATAAAAAGTGGACCGAGGTCGGCATCGTGCTGAGCACCTGCGGCTACAATGCCGGCACAGCGCCCGCCGCCGGCGAAAAGAAAGCAACCTCCGCCCATTACGACGCGTCCTATGCCGTGCATCCGAGTGTTGTGCGCGGCGCCGACGGCAGCATGTATCTTGCCTACGGCGGCACCTGGGGCCGTGCGGAGATCCGCGGCGCGATCTGGCTGCTGGAGCTTGATCCGCAGACGGGTCTGCTGAAGGAAAACAGCGCCATCAACGCATCGGGCGACGCGGTCTCCACCGTCCACGGCGTCACGCGTTATCACACGGGCGTGCTGATCGCGCAGCCCGGTTCGCTTCCCGAACACGGCAAAAACGAGGGCAGTCTGCTCTGGGGCGCAGAGCTGGTGCGCCGGGGCGACTACTACTATCTGCTGATGACCTACGGCACAGACGCGCGAAACTGCAGTGTGCGCGTGGCGCGCAGTGACAATCCGGCGGGACCCTATCTCGACTCGCTCGGCCGCAACGTGTCGAAATTTGAGTCGCAAAGCTTTTTGAGCCGCGACCAGTACCACAAGGGCGACATTCTGCTTGCCGGCTACAACTTCGACCGCTCCAACGACGGCGGCGTATCCTATCTCAATGCCGGCAAGGCTTCCACCGCGAGCCCGAGCGTGATCAAAACCGCCGACGGACAATGGATCATGGCGACCCATTCCCAGATCTATTTCAAGGTGGACGGCGTGCTGGAGACCGGTTACGACATCGCCAAAAATCTGGAGGAATCGTATGACGCGAAGCCTGCGATGGAGATCCGTCAGATCCTTTGGAACGACAACGGCTGGCCGCTGGCTGTGCCGGAAGCGTATGACGGCGAGACCGTGAAGGAAATATTCACCGCCTCTCAGATGTACGGCGAATGGGATGTGATCGTGTTTGACCGCATGGACGGCTCCGACATTGCGCAAGCCGCATGCAGCCATTCGCAGACGGTTTCGATTCTGTCCGACGTTGCCATCACAAAACAGAACATCGACAAGAACACCAAGCTCGACAAGCTGTATTTCGCCAAACGCAACAGCCGCTCGTTTGAGATCCGGCTCAACGGCGAACTGTTTGTGATCTATCCGGTCGTCGCGTGGGACTGGGAACTGGACCGCGCCACGCTGACCTTCACCGGCCAGGGCGAAAACGGCAGCACCGTCTGGGGCAAAAAGAGCTTTTCGTCCATGATGGGGCTGTATACCGACACGCTGTACTATCTGCTCGATCAGGCGGATCCCGAAACGCTGCGCCCGGAATATGAGGCGAAGCTGAAAAAGATCGAAGCCGACCCGACCCAGGCGCAGATCAATAAGCTCTGTCAGCAGCTGATCAAAGCGCTGCAGGCGCAGTAAGTCGATAGTCATTAGTCAATTGCAAAAGCCGCCCTCCGGGGCGGCTTTCCTATTTTTTCAAAGGCTTTTCATTAATCCCTTTTTCCTTTTTTCATTTTTCCTTTTTCCTTCGTTCCTTCGTCCCTCAATCCCTTCTTCCCAATTGTATATTTTCTCCCATCCCCGCAAACACTAGTTGCAGTCAAACAAAAAGGGATGGTTCAACCATGCAAAACAGAAAAAACAATCGCTTTCTTTCTTTTTTTCTCGCGCTGCTCCTTGTGCTGTGCGGCGGCTTCACGCTGAACCGGCTGCACGCGCTGTCGGTGCCCGTCGCCGACGCGTTGGTGGATGCGCTTTCCCAACTCGGCTCGCGCGGGCAGGAGGTGCGTTCCATTCAGCAAAAGCTCCGGTCGCTCGGCTTCTATGCCGGTTCGGTCGACGGTATCTACGGCGCCCAAACCCGGCGCGCGGTCGTGGCGTTTCAAAAAAGCGTCGGCATCACGGCGGACGGTGTGGCCGGGCCGAAAACGCTGCTCTATCTCGGCCTCGGTTCCGGCAGCGCGTCGGCGGCAAACGGCGGCTACAGCAGTGCGGATATCACGCTTTTAGCAAAGCTGATCGCGGCCGAGGCGCGCGGCGAAAGCTATACCGGCCAGGTCGCGGTCGGCGCTGTGGTGCTCAACCGGGTACGCCATCCGTCGTTTCCCGACACGGTGGCCGGTGTGATCTATCAAAAGGGCGCGTTCTCCGCGGTCAACGACAGCAACTGGAGCGTGTCGCCGTCTGCAACCTCGCGCAAAGCGGCGCAGGACGCCATCAACGGCTGGGACCCCAGCGGCGGCGCGATCTATTATTACAACCCGGCCAAAACGAGCAACGCCTATATGCTTTCGCGCCCGGTCATCGTGACGATCGGCAACCACCGCTTTTGCAGTTGAACACCATCTGACGCACGAAGCGCCGCACCCTGTAACGGGAACGGCGCTTCGTGTTTTAAGGATAGAGAAAGAAAAAAGAGAAAAAGGCTTGTTGATGCGCGGCGTTATGCGGCGCGGTTTCTTTGCTTGCGCGACTGGGTGCGGCCGGTTTCCACCCGGCGCAGCGCCGGACGGGGCGCGTTGTTCCGGCTGCTTTCGTGTGCGGCGGGCTGCGGCTTTGCGGTGCCGCGTTTGCCAAACAGAGCAGCGAACAGCTTTTGTTCAAACGCGATCAGCTTTTCTTCAAACAAAATGCCGAGGATGATCAGCGCGAGGGTGGGGAAGAAGAAAGCGAGAAAAGATTGCATGGTTTCAAACATTGTCATAACCTCCGAAAGAACATTCGTTCCTGATTTCTGATATCATTATAGCAGATTATTCGCAAAAGTCAAGACAAATGTTCAGAAATTTTCATTTTCGTATCCCAAAAAAAGGACTTAGTGATTTTTAGCGGGTTTTTGCTTCTTTTTCTCTTTCTGTCTGTTTTAAATAATGCGGGAAACTACCGGAATAGACCGAACATAGCGCAGATCTTTTGTCAAAAAAACGGACAAGAATTTGTGAAAACTGCCGACCGGGAATCTTTCCAAAACGCGTGAAAAATGAACGCGGCTATGATATAATGGAAAAAAATATCAGAACAAACGGAGGACAAAACCATGAGCGTTAAAACTGAATTCTATTTCCCGTCGGTATCCGGCCTGTGCGATATCCACGCCGCGAAGTATCTCCCCGAGGATGTTTCGGGTGTGAAAGCGGTCATCCAGATCGCCCACGGCATGGCGGAGCATCTCGAGCGGTATGAACCGTTCGCGGACGTGCTGTGCGCCAACGGCTTTGCGGTGTATATCAACGACCACGTCGGCCACGGCAAAAGCGTCAAAAACGACGACGAGCTCGGCTATTTCGGCAAAAAAGACGGCTGGCAGAATTTTATCGGCGACTGCCGCAAGCTGATGGAAACGGCGCAGAGTGAATTTCCGGGCAAACCGTACATTTTCTTCGGCCATTCCATGGGCTCGTTTGTGGCCCGTGCGTTCTCCGCCAAATATGCGTCCGAGCTTGCCGGCG
This sequence comes from Oscillospiraceae bacterium, assembly GCA_902786285.1. GTDB lineage: Bacteria > Bacillota > Clostridia > Oscillospirales > Acutalibacteraceae > UBA6857. The sequence continues at coordinate 39,952 of CADABX010000025.1, forward strand.
CCGTCTTCTGCGGCACCGCGGGCCCCAACCCGGCCGCGGCGGCAGGCATCGTCATCGCCAACCTGATCTCCAAGCTCAAGGGCGACCACTACCGCAGCAAGATGATCGACAACATCGCCTTCGGCTCCTATAACAAACGCACCCCGGGCAGAACGCCGTTTGACTGGCTGTCCAGAGATGAGTTCCAGGTCGACAAATACATCGCCGACCCGTACTGCGGCTTTTTGTTCACCGCCAACGGCTACCGCGATATGTTCACGCTGCTCAACTATGTCTCCGGCAAGGAATGGTTCGCGTCCTATGACAAGGATCTGCCGGTGCTGCTGCTCGCCGGCGGCGACGACCCGGTCGGCTCTTACGGCGACGGCGTCAAAAAGGTCCGCGATCTGCTGGCTGCCAACGGCAAAAAGAATATCACCATGCACATCTATGAGGGCGGCCGCCACGAGATTCTCAACGAATCTGCGTTGTTCGACACGGTCTGCAAGGATCTGATCGACTGGGCGAACAGCATCATCTGACTGACATCTGAATCAAGGAGTGTACGGCAATGACGGATCTGACAGGTGCATCCTTCTATACCATTGAAAATAGCTATCTTTCCTTGTCGTTTCCCGTGGAGGCAAAACGCCTTTCCGGCTTCCTTTTGTGCAACCGGCTCAGCGCGCGCCGTCTGTCTGTGGCAGACGGTTCCGCGCTGTTTTTGCTGCAGTTCAAAGGTGTGCTCGGCGGCGAAACGCTGCGCGCCGGAGATTTCAAAATCAGGGAAGCCCGGTTGGAACAGACAGGGGAACAGCAGGTGCTGACCATTTTCTTTCAGCCGTTTCGCGTGCGCGGCTGCCGGGTGGAGCTTTGCTATGAAGTGCAGCTTATGCAATACGATGCCTTTGCCCGCGCGCGGTTGATTTTGAAATGCGACAAGGAAAAGAGCGACCGTGCGTTGCTCGAATCCATCGACTTTGCGCCCTTCGTGCTGCCGGAGGGTTCGTCCGGCTGGGCGCTGCCAAAGCAGGACGCGTCGCTGATCGGCGGCACACCGCTGTCGCTCGGACAGCCGTTTTTCATCGACCACTGCTTTTTCGGCAGCGAGTTCCCGGCGGCGTACAACACGATCCAAAACGGCGTTACCTGCGCAAAACGCTATTACGGCCGCACGCTCGACGACCTGACCGACAGCACCGGCTGCTTTATCACCGACGGTTTTGTGTTCGGCGCGGCGGAAACGCCCGACGTCTCCTCCGTGCGCACGGCGTTTTTTGCCTATATCGACAAGATCGCGCGTCCGTCGCGCCCGCGTGTGCAGTATAACACCTGGTTCGAACACATGCTGGATATCGACGAAGAGACGCTGCTGCAGGACATTGCCGATTTGGAAAAAGGCCGCAACGAAGCCGGCTGCGACGCCTTGGACTGCGTGGTGATCGACGACGGCTGGAACGATTACAACGCCGATTTCTGGGCGTTTAACGACAAGTTTCCCAACGCGCTGCACCTTCTTGCCGCGCAGGCGCGTTTTATGGGCGGGACCTTCGGCCTTTGGATCGGACCGCGCGGCGGTTATAACGCGCAGACGAAAAGCTTTGCGAAGGCGATCGAAAAAAGCGGCAACGGCTATTACAACAAAAGAAGCGGGGATATCTGTGTGGCAAGCCCGGTTTATACCGAACGCCTCGCCGGCTTTATGGCGAAGTGCCAGCGCGATTTTGACCTTACCTACTGGAAGATCGACGGCATCGCACGCGCATCGTGCAGCAATCAGAGACACAGCCATCTGGTCGGCGGCAAAGACGATCTGCTGTATTACACCGGATTGTGGGAAGCATGGATCAATCTGTTCGAATCCCTGCACCGCAACAGCACCGGATCGCTGTTTCTCAATCTGACAAGCTATGCGCTGCCGAGTCCGTGGATGCTGCAATGGGTCCAAAGCGTCTGGATCCAGAACAGCAGCGATTTCGACTTTGCCAAAAGCGGCAAGCAAAAGCGCGGCATGGACGCTGCGCTGACCTACCGCGCCGGCCGGTACTATGATTTTTACCACACGCGCCAGTTCTGCTTCCCGGCGTCGCGGCTCTATCACCACGACCCAATCTACGCCGCCAAAGCCGATCTGGAGATGTCGGACGCAGAATTTTATACCTATCTGTTCGCCGTCGCCGCGCGCGGCTCGAGACTGACCGAGCTGTATCTCGGCAACAGCCGCATGAACCCGGTCAAATGGCGCATCTGCCGCGCAGCAGAGCAGTTCGGCAAGCAATACCGCCGCGTGCTCGACCATACGCTGCTGTTCGGCGGCGATCCGCTGGCGGGAGAGCTTTACGGCTTTGCCGCGTTTGACACAGCGGAAGGTCTGCTGACGGTTTGCAATCCGTCCGACGCGCCGCAGTCGCTGACACTGCGGCTGGACGAAACGCTCGGCGTCAAACGGAGCATGCGCAATCTGCCGCTGGCACAGCTCGTGCCGCAGGCGGATACCGGTGTGTTCGGCGCCTTCAGCTACGGCGACGATCTGCAGCTTTCGCTGCGCGGCCACGAATTGCAAATCTTCCATTTCGGCACACTGCCGCCGATCTGTGCACAGCGGGTTCGTGCCCTGTCCGACCGCAGGGTCGAGGTCTTTTGCGATCAGGTCACAGACTGGAGCGGCGTATCCTGCGCCGACAACCCGATCGAACAAATCGAACCGCTTATCGGCGGCTGGTCGGCGGTGCTGACGCTTCGCGACGCGTTTTCGGGCGAAACAAGCCTCACGCTCGACGGTCTGCGCAACGCGCTTGGCGAAGTGCAAACGCTCGATCTTTGCTTCCTCGCGTTCCCGGACGGCCGGATCACACAGGGCGGCCTTTGCGGCACCGGCGGCTTTTCCGTCAAGATCAACTTCGATCCGCTGCTCAACAAAGAGCTGTTCCGTCAGGGCGGCGACGTGTCGGTCGTGATCGAGGAGGATCATGTGGTGTTCACCGTCGGCAAAGCCCGTTTACGCTCGGTGCGTGATGTGCGCGACATAGTGCAGCTTTGCGCCGTGCGCGAGGACAGCGGCGTGCTCAAGCTCTATCTCAACGGGCAGCCCGACGCCGGTCTGCTGCCGCCCGACGGCGTCTTTTCAATCCCCAACGCTACGCCTTCCGTCGCCGATCCGGCGCGCACCAAGCTCTATTGCCGCGCGCTGGCGTATGACGAGGTGTGATCCGATCAAAGCTTTTTATAGGAGGAGTAGAAATGAGACCCACAGCCCGTAAAATCACAGTCTATGTTTTGTTTGCCCTGACCCTGGTTTCCCTGTGCTTCCCCGTGTTTTCTCCATCCCTGCAGGCGACGGCCGCTGACGAAACACCGTATGTATCCATCAGCGCAAGCAGCATCGAAGTGCCGCTTTTGCAGTCTGTGCAGCTTTCTGCCGAAGTGCAAAACGTGAACGGTTCGCCGTCGTTCCAATGGAAAAGCAGCGATCCGCTGAAGGCGGCGGTGGACCGCAGCGGAAAGGTGACCGGTCTTGCCGTCGGCAAAGTGACCGTCACCGTGACCGCAAAGGTAGACGGTCTGACGCTGACCGATGATATCGAGCTGTATGTGGTGCGCCGCAGCAACGGCATCCGTGACTTTTTAAAGAACCGTCAGGTTCTCTCTTACAAATACAGCTATCAGGACGACTACTACTACGCCAACGACAAGCAAAGCTGGCAAAAGGCGATGGGCTTTTCCAAGTTCTATGATCTGGTCGCGCCGTATGCGCTGCTGGAAACGGACTATCTGCGCGTCAAGTTTCCGTATGGCGGCAAGGATTATATGATCCAGTTCTGGAAAGGGCAGTACGGCCTGCTGTTTTACGGCAGCGAAATCGGCATCTATACCAAAAAGCATTCAGACAAAGCCGACGGCACGTTCACCCTTTACAAATGCGCCTCAAAGGACGACTTCCTCAACATGGACATGACGCTGTATCACGACACCACGGGCTTCGGCACCTATGAACGGCAGTTTACCCGGCCGTATGACAGCTACTGGTGGTGCACCGGCTTCAAGGCCGGCCATCTTCGGGTGGAGGAGCCGGCGCGCGAACTGCGTGTGGAAAGCCGCATCACGCTCAAGGATGACGAGATGGCAACGCAATTTTGCAGCGCGCTCGAACAGTGCGGCCTGACGCAAGTAAATGAGGGCAGCATCGGCGTCGACCAGTTCCGGCGCGAAGACAACGACGTGCGTCTGGTGTGGCAAAATCTGTCCCACGCCGAAACCACCATGCCGGTCAAGATCGTGGCCGGCGCCAATGTGCTGGCGTTCTTTATGGGGCCGCTCGCATTTTTGTCAACGCTGCTGCTCGACCTCGGGCTTTTGGCGCTTGTAAAAGCATAAAACAAAAAGAACCCGTCTGCCGCTCGCGCGTTTGCATGAGCGGCAGCTTTTTCTATACACTTCACCCCTTAATCCCTTAATCCCTTAATCCCTTAATCCCTTCCATTCATATTCCCGCCCGCTGCCGCATAGCTATTAGCAACAATCAAAATGCCAGGCGGAGGAATGTGTATGTCAGAGCCAATTTATCAGTCGATTGCGACACGAACCCAGGGAGATATCTATATCGGCGTGGTCGGTCCGGTGCGGACCGGCAAATCCTCGTTTATCAAACGGTTTATGGACGTGCTGGTCTTGCCGCATATGGAGGACACGGCCAAAAAGGAGCGCGCCCTCGACGAGCTGCCGCAGTCGGCGTCGGGCAAAACGATCATGACCACGGAGCCGAAGTTCATTCCGGAGGAGGCGGCGGTCGTGTCGCTCGATCCGGGCACCAGGCCCCGGGTGCGGCTGATCGACTGTGTGGGTTATATCGTGCCGAGCAGTATCGGCTATATTGAAAACGAGCAGCCGCGCATGGTGAAAACGCCGTGGTTCGACAAGGAGATCCCGTTCAACATGGCGGCGGAGATCGGCACGCAAAAGGTGATTGCGGAGCATTCCACCATCGGCCTTGTCGTCACAAGCGACGGCTCGTTCGGCGAGATCCCGCGCGAAGAATACGCCGAAGCGGAGCGCCGGGTGATCGAGGAGCTGCAAACGATCGACAAACCGTTCGTCGTGCTGCTCAATTCCGCCCATCCGCAGGCTGCGGCGACCCAAACGCTCGCTGCCGAGCTGCAAAACCGCTACGGCACGCCGGTGCTCCCAGTGGACTGCACGGCGCTGACTGAGCCGCAGATCGTCGAAATTTTACAAACGCTGCTGTATACATTTCCGCTTTGCGAGCTGCGTCTTTCCTTTGCGCCGTGGCTGTTGCAGCTTCCGAAGACCCATCCGCTGCGCCAATCGTTTCTGGACGGGATCCGCGCGGCTGCGAAGACGTTGCGGCAGGTGCGCGATGTGGAACCGTTTTTGCGCGCGCTCGGCGCGCTCCCGCAGGTAACGGCCGCGGCAACGGTCAGCACCGATCTTGCAACCGGCAGCGTCAGCGCGTCGCTGCAGCTGGAACCGGCGCTGTTTTATCAGGTGCTCTCCGAACAGACCGGCCTCACGGTGCAAAACGACGCGCAGCTTTTGTCCTGCGTCAGAACGCTGACCGAAACCAAACGCGAATACGACCGCTTCCGTGCCGCGCTCGACGATGTGGAACGTGAGGGCTACGGCATCGTGCTGCCGACCATGGAGGAACTGACGCTCGAAGAGCCCGAGATTATGAAGCAGGGCGGCCGCTACGGCGTGCGGCTCAAGGCGAGCGCGCCGTCGATCCATATGATGAAGGCAAACATCACCACGCAGGTCGCGCCGATCGTGGGCAGTGAAAGCCAGTCGGAGGAGCTGATCATGTATCTGCTCAAGGAGTTCGAGGAGGATCCGCAGAAGATCTGGCACTCCGATATTTTCGGCAAAAAGCTGAGCGCGCTGGTCAATGAGGGTCTGCACAACAAGCTGTATAAGATGCCGGCAGAGGCGCGCCGCAAGCTGCAGGAAACGCTCGAACGTGTGATCAATGAGGGCTGCAGCGGATTGATCTGTATTATTCTTTAAGAAATCTGTGTACATTCGTTCATAAATTGTTGATTTTTCATTTACAATGTGCTAAGATACAGGCAGGAGAAAATATGCGCGAGCGCGCAGGGGAGGAACCATCATGGGAAACACGATCATCATCGCCGGCGGCGGCCACGGCGGCATTGCGCTGGGGTATCAGCTTGCAAAGCGCGGCTACGACGTTACCGTCTATGAAAAACACACCCGGGAAACCATGGGCTACGACTGGACGGACATCTTTGACAAAAAGGGCTTGTTCGCGGCCGAAATGGAGCTGCCCGCACCTGACAAGTTTTGTCTCAAGCAGGACATGACGTTCATCGGCCCGGGCGAAACGATCAAGCTGCAGCAGCATACCGATCCGGAAAAGCTCGAAATCCAGATGGAGCGCAAGGCGATCTATGACCATCTGATCTCCTATGCGGAAAACGCCGGCGTACGCTTTGTCTTTGACTGCGAGATCGAAGCGCCGATCCTGCTCGGCAGCCGCGTGGTCGGCATTCAGACGGCAGTGGGCGCCGTCTACGGCGATCTGATCGTGGACGCGTGCGGTATCCGCTCGCCCTTGCGTACCAAGCTGCCGGCCTATCTCGGGATCCAAAACGAGGTGCAGCCGTTTGAGCAGTTCTATGTTTACCGTGCGTTCTTCAATAAGGCGTGCGAGACGAAAGAGGATAAATTCAAGGTGCAGCTGCTGCGCGAGGGCAAGCTCGGCATCTGCTGGGTCGCCGCCGAGGAGGAACATACCGATGTGCTGATCGGCAGGTTTGAACCGTTCGATCTTGCCGAAGTCGACCGCACACTGCAATCGCTGCGGCGCGACAATCCCGCCATCGGCGACACCGTTGTGCGCGGCGGACAGTTCGTCCATATCCCGGTGCGCCAGCCGCTCGGCATCCTTGTGGCGGACGGCTATGCCGCCATCGGGGACAGTGCGTTCATGACCGTGCCGATCATCGGCTCCGGCATCGCCAACAGCCTCAAAGCCTCGCATCTGCTGTGCGAAGCGATCGAAGCGGACAAGGACGGCGCCTTCAGCGCCTATACGCTTTGGAAATATCAGTGCGATTTCTTTAAGGAGCTGGGCGCCGGCCTTGCGCCGCTGGCGTGCGTCAAGCTGCTTTTGACGCGGCTGGAACCGTCCGACCTCGACTATATCTTTGAGACCGGCATCCTCAATGCGGACGATATGACCATCGACGCGGATTCCACGTCGCTCGGCGCGATTCTGGGCGGCATGAAGATGGAGGATCTCAAAATCAAGGCCGGGGGACTGGTCAAAAATCCCGCCGTTCTCAAAAAGATCCTGCGCATGGGCAAGGAGCTCGGCGTTGCAACGGCAGTCACAGCCGCCATGCCGAAGGTCTATGATCCCGAAAAGGTGCTGCGCTGGGTCAAAAACTACAATGCCTGCTTCAAACATTAAACGCCAGATCATCGCCGGCCTTTTGCGCCGGCTTTTTTCTTTGTGAAAAATCCCGGTGCACCCGGTTGTGTTACCGGTGAAAGGAGACGCTTTTCACAGCCGCACTCGGAAATTAAGCCCTGTTTAAAGTGACGGTGCTATCCTTTTGGATGGTGAATTTGCACATGGTGCACAAAAATTTGTGTGCCCGGCGGCGGGTTCAGCGGTTTGCGGGCACTTTATTGTGATTTTACACAATGGTAACTTGACGAAAAAAATGCAGGTTTTCCCCATTAAAAATGCTGTATCTCACAAAAAAAGCAGCTCTCATAAAAAATTTTTGAAAAAATACCTAAAAAGTTTGCGGATTTATATTGCAAAATGCCGATAATTTGTGTAAAATGGTAAAAGTGACGATAGTCAATTTGTCTAAATCCATCGTTACACGGGCAAACGAATCCATATAAGGAGGACATGCAGTATGTCTAACAGACTTTTTCAGGGCATCATCCATCAGATGAAGGACGCGATCGACCGTACCATCGGTGTGGTGGATGCGAGCGGCACCATCATTTGCTGCAGCGATCTGCGCAAGATCGGCGAAGCCGACGGCGTCAATATCCGCGAGGAGCTTTCGTCGTTTGAAGCGAAGGTTGTCGGCGGCAAGACGTATATGGCCATCGGCGTGCAGATGCATCCGGATTCTGCCGTGTTTGTCGACGGCGACGATGAGGCCGCGCTCAACTATGCGCGTCTGATCGCTGTGTCGCTCAACGGCATCAAACAGTACTATGACGAAAAATATGACCGCAACAACTTTATTAAAAACGTGATCCTCGACAACATTCTGCCGGGCGATATCTATCTGAAGACCCGCGAGTTCGGCTTCAACAACGAAGTGCCGCGCTGTGTGCTGCTCATCCGCACCAAGGAACGCTCCGAGGTGCCGGTGAACGAATCGGTGCAAAAGCTCTTCCCGGACAAGCAAAAGGATCTTGTGATCAATATCAACGAAACGGACCTTGCGCTCGTCAAGGAGCTGCGTGCCGGCAACGACATGAAGGACCTCGAAAAGCTTGCGCGTTCCATCGTTGATACGCTGCATACGGAATACTATGTCAACGCCGTGATCGGCATCGGCTCGATCGTGATCGGCCTCAAGGATCTGCCGCGCTCGTTTAAGGAAGCGCAGATCGCGCTGGAGGTCGGCAAGGTGTTTGACACGGAAAAGATCATTGTGACCTATGAAAATCTCGGCATCGCCCGTCTGATCTATCAGCTGCCGACCACGCTTTGCGAAATGTTTTTGCGTGAGATTTTCAAGAAGGGCTCCATTTCCGGCCTGGATCACGAAACGCTGTTCACCATCCAGAAATTCTTTGAAAACAACCTGAATGTCTCCGAAACGTCCAGAAAGCTGTTTGTCCACCGCAATACGCTGGTGTACCGGCTGGAAAAGATCAAAAAGCTCACAGGGCTGGATCTGCGCGAATTTGACGACGCGATCGTGTTCAAGGTGGCGCTCATGGTCAAAAAGTACCTCGACGCAAAACCGGTGAAGTATTGATCGCTCTGTGTCGTATGGCAAAAACTTCTTTGATTTGAAAGTGATCTTACTATGATTGAATTTAAAAATGTCAGTATGAAATACAAGACGAATTCCGTCCTTGCGCTCGACGATGTGTCTGTGCGGATCAACGACGGCGAGTTTGTCTTTATTGTCGGTGCGTCCGGCGCCGGCAAAAGCTCGTTTCTGAATGTCATCATGGGTCAGGAAAAGGTCGACACCGGCACCGTCATCGTCGGCCCGTACAATCTTTCGAAGATGCGTAAAAAGCAGCTGCCGTATCTGCGGCGTATGCTCGGCATCGTGTTTCAGGATTTCCGGCTGATCCCGAAGATGACAGTCTACGACAACGTGGCGTTTGCGCTGCGCGTGATCGGTCTTGGCGAGCGCATCATCCGCAAGCGTGTGCGCTATGTGCTCAAGCTTGTCGATCTGTCCGCAAAGGCAAAGAATCTGCCCAACCAGCTTTCCACGGGCGAACGGCAGCGTGTGGCGATTGCGCGCGCGCTGGTCAACAACCCGAGCTATATCATTGCCGACGAGCCGACGGGCAATCTGGACCCGGTGCTGTCGGGCGAAATCATGAGTTTGTTCGACAAGATCAACGCCCTGGGCGCCACGGTCGTGGTCGTAACGCACGATCTTGAACTGGTGCATCAGTTCGATCACCGGATTGTGACGATCGAAAACGGCAAGATCGTGTCGGATATGCCCTCGCGCGCCGAACAGAAAAAAGCAAAGGCCGAAGCGCTTGCCGCCCAGGTCCGCGAAAAGCAGGCGCAGGAGGCGGCGGAAAAACGCTTTGCCGAAATGAAAGCCGCCCAGGCGGCACAGGCGGCGATGGAAACCGCCGCGCAGGAAGGCGAATCAGCTGCTGCACAAGCTGAGCCCGACGCGGCCGCCGCACCGGAGGATCCCGGCTACGCGGAGCCGCAGACAGAACAGGAAGAAGGTGACGACAATGGCTAAGGGAGACAGAGCTGTGCGCAAAAAGAACCGCAACGGCGGTCTGAACACGACCTATCTGACCAAGATGGGTATCCGCAACGTCTTTACCAACGGTACCATGAGTCTGTCGTCCATCAGCGTGCTGACCGCGTGTCTGCTGCTGATCGGCGTTTCCTTCATCCTTGTCCAGAATATCCAGAAGCTGGTCAACGACGTTGAAAACCAGAACGTGGTCGTTGCCTTTGTCAAAGACGATATCGAACGCGGCGCCGTGGAGCAGGTCGGCAACGATCTGCGTGCCATCGAAAATGTTACGGACGTCGAATACGTTTCCAAGGAAGAGGGCTTCAACGAACAGCTTGATGAATTCGGTGTGGACCGCAATCTGCTCGAAGGCGTGATCGAAAACCCGCTGCCCGATTCCTTCCGCATCACGGTGAGCAATATCGATCTGTTTGATGAAACCCTCGTCCAGATCAAGGCGGTACCGAACGTCGATGTTGTGCGCGAAAGCCAGGAGCTGGTCAACCAGATCTCCACGCTGCAAAAGAGCATCACCGCCATCTGTATCGTGCTGGTGGTCGCCTTGATTCTGGTTTCGCTGTTCATCATCGCCAACACCATCCGCATCACCATGGCCTCGCGTAAGATCGACATTCAGGTGATGAAATCCGTGGGCGCCACCAACGCGTTTATCCGCTGGCCGTTTATGATCGAAGGCATTTTCATCGGCTTTATCTCCGGCTTGTTCGCCATGGGCCTGACCTATGTGCTGCAGATCACGGAGGGTGACGCGCTCTCGTCGTTGTTCGGGCTGTTCGGATCCAGCACATTTTCCATCTCGGATTATCTGCCGCTGTTTATCGCCGGCTATATCGTGCTGGGTATTTTGCTCGGCTCCTTCGGCAGCGTCATGAGTCTGCTGCGCTATCTGAAAAAAGAAGGCAGCGAATCCGCATTGAATTTATAAGTCAAGATGTAGTCCGGCGCGTTTTGCGTCGGCGGAAAGGAGCGAACACGATGCAGAAACGAGCCGTTTCGGCGCTGTTATGCCTTGTTCTTCTTTTCACGGCGATCTGTTTTTACGCACCGCCGCGCGCTTCGGCGGCAACCAAGGCGGAACTGGAAGACCGCATCGATGAAATCGATAAGGAAATCGCCCAGAACAGAAGTAAGCTCAGCGAACTGAAAAACAAACAGGAAAAGCAGCAGGAATACCTCGACGCTTTGCAAACGCAGATCGACGCCAATCAGGAAAAGGCAAACGCGCTGCAGCAGCAGATCAACGCCATCGACGACGAGATCGCCGTGTTGGACAAAAAGATCAAAAAGCTGCGCGAAGAGATGCAAAAGCTGCAAACCGAAATCGATAAGCTCAACGAAAAAATTCGCGAAACCCGCGCCGAAATCGATGCTTCCAAGGGTGAGCTGTCGCAAAAGTTGCGCAACTCCTATGTCAATGGCAACGAATCCAACCTGAAGATTTTGATGGGTTCCTCTTCGCTCGCCAGCTTTTTGACCCATCTGGAAATGATGAAGCGTATGAGCGAAAACGACAAAAAGGCGATCGACCACTTCAAGAAGATCGTCCAGCAGCTCAAGGAAGCGCGCGCCGAGCTGCGCGAAAAGAAGCTTGCGCTCAAGGAAAAGAAAGACGCCGTTGCCGCAACGCGCAGCGAAAAGGTGGAGCGCAAAAACGAACTCAAGGCGAAGCAGGACGAATTCAAGAAGACCATCGCCAACCTTGAAAAGAACTACCGTGTCATCAATAACGTGATCGCCCAGCTCGACCGCGACGGTCAGGTATATCAGAACTATATTTCCAAGCTGCAGGCCGAACGCGTCGCAGCGGACAAAGAGATCGACGAGATCATCCGCAAGGCCGCTGAGGAGGCTGCCCGCAAAAAGGCGGAGGAAGAGGCGAGATTGCGCGCCCAACAGCAACAGCAGGGCGGTACGGCAACGACCCAGCCGTCAACCACAACGTCCTCCGGCGGTCCGTCCGGGTCCTTCGGCTATCCGGTCGGTGGCTCGACCTATATCTCCTCCGGCTACGGCAACCGCAGCGCATCGATCTCCGGCTGGTCCTTCCACGGCGGTATCGACATCACCGGCGGCAACATCTACGGCCGACCGGTCTACGCCTCACGCGGCGGCACTGTCATCGCGGCCATCTGGAGCAGCTCCGGCTACGGCAACCATGTCATTATCGACCACGGCGACGGCTATACCACCGTATACGGCCACTGCTCGAGTCTTTCTGTTTCGACCGGCCAGACCGTGTCGAAGGGCCAGCAGATCGCCAACGTCGGTTCCACCGGCAACTCCACCGGCCCGCATCTGCATTTTGAGATCCGCAAGAACGGGGTCAAGGTCAATCCTGCCTCCTATCTGTAATTTTTAGCGAAGAAGGTTCCTACATGAAACGCTGTTTGTCTGTTTTGCTTTGCGCGCTGCTGCTGTTGCCGCTCGTGCTGCCGACGGTGCGTCTGCCTGCGGCGCATGCCGCGACGATGGCGGAGCTGGAAGACGAAGTGAAAAAGATCGAAAACGAGATCAGGACAAACAAAGAAAAGCTCGAGGAATTCGCCGATAAAAAAGAATCGCAGCAGGCCTATCTGGATACGCTCAATCAGCAGATCGAAGCGGTTGAAAAAAAGGCCGACACGCTCGACAAACAGATCCAGTCGCTCGACGAGGAAATCGTCGGCTACGACAATCAGCTCAAGCGGCTGACAAACGAGATCAATGTCCTTGAAGACGAGGTGAAGCTTGCCAACCGGCAGATCAAGGAGACCCGGCGATCGATCGACGACAGCAAACAGTCCCTGCGGCTGAAGCTGCGTTCCAATTATATGACCGGCAGCGAGACCACGCTGAAGATTTTGATGGGCGCCGATTCTTTGGCCAGCTTTTTGACCAGGCTCGAAATGATGCGCCGCATCAGCGAAAGCGAAAAAAAGGTGATCGACGATTTCAAAGCCCAGATCACTGTGTTGCGTCAGGCGCGCGAAACGCTTGAAAAAAAGCAAAGCACCCTGCAGGAAAAGCACCTCAAGGTGGAGGACACCAAGGCGCTGACGATTGAGAAAAAGGCGCAGCTGACCGAAAAACAGGCGGAATATCAGGCTACGATCGACGAACTGGAAGACGAGTATCAGCAGTCGCAGGACTATATCAAAAAGCTTGACAAGGATTCCGATGCCTATCAGAATTATATCAAACGTCTGGAACAGGAGCGCATTGCGGCCGACAAAGAGATCGACGAGCTGGTTCGTTCTCTGACAACAACCACGATGCCGCCGGCCACAACCACGACAAACCCGAGCCAGATCGTTTCCATCGCCAACGGCGACCCGAGCGATCTGACCACAACGACCGCACCGACTACAACCACTGCGCCTCCGCCGGGCTATATCCAGACGGAAATCTGGGCGTGGCCGCTGGCGAACTATCCGTGCTACATCTCCAGTCCCTTCGGCTACCGCGACGCGAGCATCGGCGGCAACGCCTTCCACGGCGGCACCGATATCGCCGGCGCCGGCATCTACGGCCAGCCGGTCTATGCCACGCGCAACGGCTATGTTGCGGCGGCGGTCTGGGGCACCACGGGCTACGGCCGCTATGTACTGCTCGATCACGGCGACGGTTTCGTCACAATCTACGGCCACTGCTCCAATCTGACAGTGACGCAGGGGCAGTATGTGCTGCAGGGCCAGCAGATCGGCAACGTCGGCTCCACCGGCAACTCCACCGGCCCACATCTGCATTTCGAGGTGCGCTACAACGGTGTGAAACAAAACCCGATGAATTTTGTCGTAAAACCGTAAAGATCAGTGTAGAGGGATGGTTCGCTGTCCCTCTGTTCGTGTTTTTGGAGGAAAGAGGATGAATAAACGAATACCGCTCGGCATAGTGATCGCACTGCTGTGCCTGTGTGTGGCGGGCTCTGCGGTGCTGACGGGCATCTATGTCAGAAAGGATTACAACACGCTGCTTGCCGGCTTGCCGGAGCAGGCGGCGCGGTATGAGATACTGGACGAGCTCGACAGTGTGCTGCGCGCGCATTATTACGGCAGCAGCGACCGCCAGGCGATGCAGCGCGCGATTGCAAAGGGCTATATCTCCGGCTTGCCGGACGGCCTTTCGCGCTATCTGACCGCGCAGGAGTTCGAAGCCTATCAGCACGCCTCCATCGGCGAAATGCGCGGCGTCGGCGTCTCCTGCAGCCGGACCAAAAACAGCCGCCTGCTTGTGGAAGACGTTGCGGACGGATCCCCGGCAGCGCAGCAGGAGATGCGCGCGGGCGATTTGATCGTTGCGATCGACGGCATTCCGGTCGATGCGTCTAACTATGACGAGATGACGGCGAAGCTCGAAAGCGACAAGCTGACAAATATCGAGCTGACAGTTCGAAGCGGCAGCGGCGAACGCACCCTGACTTTGCCGATGGGCTTTGAAGCGCCCTCGGTCGTTACCCAAAACACACAGGAGATCGGCTATATCAGGCTCTCTTCCTTTTACGCCACCACGCCTGCCCAGGTCAAAGCGGCCGTTGACGCGTTTGTGCAGTCCGGTGTGCAGGCGATCGTGCTGGATCTGCGCAAAAACAGCAGCGAGCATGTCGCATACGCGATGCAGACGCTCGACGTGTTCGTGCCGCTGAGCGATGGCGCGGCGGCGCGGCTGGTGAATCAGGCGGGCGAGACCGTCGAATCCTATCTGACAGACGCCGCGGCGGTCAATCTGCCGCTGGCTGTGCTGGTCGGAGACGGCACCAAAGCGGCGGCCGAGCTGTTTGCCTGCAATCTGCGCGATTTCGGCAAGGCGTCGCTGGTCGGTACGCAGACCGCCGGCGTCGGCCTTGTGCGCCAGGCGTTCACTCTTTCCAATAAAGACGCCGTGCTGCTGTGCGTGGGCGAGATGCTGCCGTATCGCAGCGAAAGCTTCAACGGCACCGGTCTTGCACCGGACGTGAGCGTTGAACCGGAAACCGGGGCGACAAAGCTTTCGCAGGACAAGCAGTATCTTACCGCGGTCAATCTGCTGCGCGGCGAACAAAGCGGCGCGGACGCCGGACAGGAGGCGACGCCATGAAAACGCTGATCGATCTGCTGAAAACGGTCAAGCGCGCACTGACCCGCACTGTGATCCGGCTTTGCAACGGGTTGTTCCGGCTGTTGCCGGTGCAAAACCGCGTGCTGTTTTATACCATCCGCGCCGACGGCCGCTTGCTGGAAAACAGCGACTGCGTCTTTCGTGCCTGCAACTGCAAAAAGGTTGTATTTGCCCACATGCTGCCGCACAGCTTTCTTTTGTCGCTGCGGGCGCGGCGGCTGATGCTCACGTCGCGTGTGATCGTGACGGACGATTATCTCAAATACTGCCGCGACACGACCTTGCGAAACGGCCAAAAGCTCGTGCAGCTCTGGCATGCGCCGGGCGCTTTCAAATGCTTCGGGCTCGACGCGCCGTCGCGGCTGAGCGAAACGCAGGAGCGTGCCACCCATGCGCAGTATACAGACGTCTGCGTCTCGTCGGAAACCGTGCGTCGCTATTACGCGCAGGCGTTCGGGGTTCCGCTTTCGGTTGTTAAACCCCTCGGCACCCCGCGGACGGATGCGCTTTTGGATCGCGACGCGCGCCGGGCAGCGAAAGACGCGCTGCTGGAGCGTTGCCCGTGCCTGCGGAATAAAACGGTCTATCTTTATGCGCCGACGTTTCGTGAACAAAACGGACAGCTTGTACCGTTCGATCCGCAGCTCGATTTTGCCGCACTGGAGGAAATGCTGCGGGATGATGAACTGTTGGTGATCACACGCCATCCCGTGATGAAAACGCCGTTTTTCCAAGACGGCCGGTACTGCCGGATCGTTGATCTGACAAACGAGCCGACGGACGCGCTGCTTTGCGCGGCGGATGTGCTGATCACGGATTATTCCTCCGTGCTGTTTGACGCCGCGCTGTGCGGTGTGCCGTGTGTGTTTTATTGTCCGGATCGCCGCGAATACGAGCGGTCGTTTTATCTCGATTTTGACAACGATCTGCCGGGCGAGATTGTGGAAACCGCCGACGCGCTGCTTGGGGCGATCCGCCGTGCCGCGGCGGATCCGGAAAACGAAAAGCTGCGCGCCTTCTGCAGCGCGCAGATGTCCGCCTGCGACGGCGGCGCAACCAAGCGGATCGCCGCACGGATCTGTTCCTATTTGAACGCTTAAATTTTTCCAACTGCATCAACACTGCATACAATCGTATGCGGTGTTTTTTTCATGGCATATCCGTTTTGTGTGCGCAAATGCTAACAGGGCACGAAACAACGTGCGGAGGTGAAAAAAGTGAAAAAATGGCTCCATTACGGCAAATGCGCCGTGTGTCTGGCCGTGACGGTTCTGCTGCTTTTGCTGGTCTACGGTTTTGTAACCGTGCCGGACGCCATGACGCGCGCGCAGACCGACACGCCCGCGCGTTCTATCTATACGCTGACGCCGATGACCGTGCGCTTTGCCGCGGACGATCGGAGCAAAACCGAATACGACGCGCTGGTCAAGCTGTTTGCAAGTATCCCCGTCAAGCATACGCGCCTGACGGTCAGCGAGCGCCGACAGGTCGCCGTCGGTGGCGAAATCTTCGGCCTTCGGCTGTATACGTCCGGCGTGATCGTTGTATCTGTGGAACCGGTACAAACGGCCGACGGTACCGCTTTTCCGGCAAGACAGGCCGGGATCCGGGCAGGCGACATCATCTTAACGGTCGACGGCGAACCGGTCAATTCCCATGCGCAGTTTTCCGCATTGCTGGCGGATGCCCAGGGGAAAATGCTGCATCTGACCTATTTAAGAAACGGCAAAGAAAGCGAAACCACGTTCGAAGCCGCCTACAGCGCGGTCTATGACCGCTATATGGCCGGCTTGTGGGTGCGCGACAGTGCGGCTGGGATCGGCACTTTGACGTTTTCGATGCCGCAAACAGGCGTTTATGCCGGACTTGGCCATGCGGTTTGCGATGTGGATACGGGAGAGATCATGCCGCTGTATAACGGGGATATCGTTTCGGCAACGCTTCACGGCGTAAAAAAAGGAACGCCGGGGCAGGCAGGGGAGCTGCGCGGCGCGTTTCAGGGTGACCGGATTGGTTCTCTGCTGCTGAACGAAGCGGACGGCGTCTACGGCATTCTGGACACCGTGGATCCTGCGGCCGCGTTGGTGCCGGTGGCTCTGCCGCAGGAGGTGGAGCAGGGCGAAGCGCAGATCGTTTCAACGGTGGATGAAAGCGGACCGCGGCGGTTTTCGGTCGAGATCGAAAAGGTAATGCAAAACGACAGCGAAGGCCGCAACCTGATTGTGCATATCACGGATGAAGCTTTGCTGCGATTGACCGGCGGCATTGTCCAGGGCATGAGCGGCAGCCCGGTTTTGCAGCACGGCCGGTTGGTCGGTGCGGTGACGCATGTATTTATCAATGACCCCACGCGCGGCTACGCAATCTTTGCACAAACGATGCTGCAAAACTGTGCCGTGATTGAAAAAAACGAATTCAATCAATAAAAAAGTTGAAATAATTAACGACACGATTCGACAAGCGGTTTGGGAAGATCGTGTCGTTTTCTCTCGCTGGTCATCTAAATGCCGATATAAATTGGATAATTGTGGTAATTACATTGAAAAATCGACAAAATCTGCTTGCTTTTTTCGCATTGATATGCTAAAATTCATGCGTGAATATAGCTCACATAAACAATTTATAAAGAAAGGACATTATCAGATGAGACAGAAAACAAAGGTGCTGCTCGCCGGGGAAGAGCAGAATTTCAGCGCAGCCTGTGCGGAATTGCTGCGCCAAAAAGGCTTCGACGTCACCTGTATGAAAAAGGACGGACAACTGCTGCTGCAGGAGCTGGCCGTGAGAAAGCCGGATATTCTGCTGATGGACGCCTTTCTTGCCGGCGTCGACGGGTTGGGCGTGCTGGGTCAGATGCAGGAAAGCGGACAAAAACAGTCCTGTTGTGTGATCGTTGCATGTCCGGCGGATCATCCGCTGCTGGAATCCGAACTGCTTGCTGCCGGTGCGGACTATTACTTTTTAAAGCCGCTCGATCCCGCCGTCGCCGCGGAGCGGATTGCGCAGCTGTCGCAATGGCGTGCCCGGCGTGCGATGCCCGCGGGAGATGATCAGAGTATGCTGGAGATGGAGATTTCTGACATCATGCGTGAAATCGGCGTGCCGGCGCATATCAAGGGGTATCTTTATCTGCGTCAGGCGATCATGCTGACGGTCAAGGATCCCGATCTGATGCATGCGGTGACCAAAGTGCTCTATCCGACCGTTGCCAAAACAAACAAAACAACCTCCTCGCGTGTGGAGCGCGCCATTCGCCACGCCATCGAGGTCGCGTGGGATCGCGGCGACGTGGACGTGCTCGCGTCCTATTTCGGCTACACGATCCAGAATTCCCGCGGCAAACCGACCAATTCCGAATTCATTGCCATGATTGCCGACAAGCTGCGGCTGTCAATGAAAACGCCCGTCGGCGCGCGGTAAAAGAAAAAGAGAGCTGTTTTTTTGCAGCTCTCTTTGCGTTTGTTCAATTTTCCGCAATCGAAAATGCCGGGTCGTTTTCGTGCGCTGCCGTTCCGTCCACACGCCGCAAAACGAGGTTTTCGGTCTGTGCCGCGTCAATGGCGAAGCTGTAGTCGTCGCACACCGTTTCCCAGGAAAACCGCGTGTCGGCGAGCGTCACATTTTTCGCATATCGGATGAAGCATCCCGCGTTTTTGATCGACTCCACACCGAAATCGAGGCACGGCCGCAGATCATACAGCCCGCACGGCCATTTGCTCGTTTTGGAAAGCGTGATATCGCAGTGTTCAAACGTGACGTCTTCAATGCAGTTTTCGGCGTTGCCGTGGATCAGAATACCGTTTTCGCCCTTGGCCGTCACGTTGAAAAAGCGCACGTTTTTGATCCTGCCGCTCTTCGTCTGCGCGTCGCGGTTAAAGGTTGTCAAAACGATCGGCTCCGCCGTGCCCCACCAGTCGGGGCAAAAGCGCCGCGTTTCGATCATGATGTTCTGATAGCTGACGTTTTCCACGTTGCCGCCGTCGCGAATCTGAATGGACAACCCGCGGTTGGAGCGGCTGATGATGCAGTCGCTCACCAATACGTTCCGGAAGTCGCCAACACCCTCTGTGCCGATCTTAATTGCCGCCGAGGTGGAAACGAGGGTACAGCCCTGGATGACGATGTTTTTGCACGGGCCGTATTCCGCGTTGCCCTGACTCGTTTTCAAACAGATGCAGTCGTCGGCGCACTCAATATGGCAGCCGAGAATGCGTACATTGGAGCAGTGGTCGGGGTCGATGCCGTCGGAGTTTGCAACGTCCAGATCGTTGAGAATGCGGATGCGGTCGATCAGCACATCGTCGCAGCCGGCCGGGTGCAGCGTCCAGAACGGCGCATCCACAACCGTGAACTCCCGAAACGTGATATGGTTGCTCTTTTCCACATAGATCGCCGTCGGACGCGGATAGAACGAGCCGGTAACGTAATACTGATCCTTGCGCGACACAAACGCGTGGCCGTTGCAGTCGATTTTGCCGCGGCCGGTAATCGCGCAGCCGTGCGCCTCAAATCCATAAAGAAACACAAAGCTCGGTTTCCCAGTGACGGGATTGCCGATCTTCGCGGTTTTGGGATCGTTGATCTGTTCGTTCGGGCGCACATAGCCGCCGAGATCCTCCGTCGCCTTCAGCACAGCGCCTTGCTGCAGATGCAGCTCCACATTTGCGCGCAAAAACAGCGACCGGCAATAATAGGTGTGTCCGCCCGGCAGCACCACGCGGCCGCCGCCGTTGTCGTTGGCGGTGTCGAGGGCAAGCTGTACGGCTTTGGTGTCGTCGGCCTTTCCGTCGCCGACTGCGCCCATATTCAATACATTATAGTCCATTTGATCGGCTCCTTTCGGTTCTGCCTTGCATTATACCCTGTTTGCCCCGGAAAGTCAATCCGGCTGTGTCTTGACTTTTGCGGCGGCTGTGTTATAATCAAGCTGAAAAACGACTGGAAAGGAGCATCCCCATGAAACAGATTCTCATCGCCGGCGCAGGACACGGCGGACTGGTTGCCGCCGTCCATCTTGCCAATGCCGGACATCGGGTGCGCGTGGTGGAAAAGGGCAAACGCGCCGACCTCGGCCACGACTGGCACGACTGGCTGGAATATGCCGCGTTCGACGGCGCCGGAATTCCGCGCCCGGACGACTCCATCTGCCTCAAAGGCGTCGCGCAGGGCTTTCGCAATCCGAAGGCGACCGTCATGCTCCGGCATTCGTTCAATCAGAAGGCAGTTATCATGGATCGTAAAGAGCTGATCGCCTATCTGCTGAAGCTGGCGGAGGAGGCCGGCGTGGTTTTGGACTTTGAAACCGAAGCGGTGGCGCCGCTGCTTTGCGGCAGCGCAGTGGAGGGGCTGATTGTGCGGCAAAACGGCGCGCTGCTCGAGCTGCACAGCGATCTTCTGATCGATTCCGCAGGGCTCTATTCGCCGGTCCGCACCAAGTTGCCCGCGTCGTTCGGCATTCCGAATACGATCAATCCGCGCTCCGTGTTCCACGTCTGGCGCGCCTACTACGAAAACACCACCGGCGAGCGGCGTGATCCGCCGTATATCATCGACTTTTTCCACAACAACCGCCCCGGCATCGACTGGAGCGTCACCGAACCGGACTATGTGGATATCCTTGTCGGCAAATTCAGCCAGGCGGGCGAACTGACCGAGGACGAGGTGGATGCGGCAGTGGCAGCCTACCGTGCCGAATGTCCCTATATCGGCAGCGAGATCGTGCGCGGCGGCTCATTCGAAGATATCCCGATCAGCCGCATGCTGCCTATGATCGTTGCCGACGGCTACGCCGCTGTCGGCGACAGCGCCGGCATGACCGTGCCGCTCAACGGCAGCGGTATCATCCTGAGCATGAACGCCGGCAAGATCCTCGCCGACACGGT
>CADABX010000026.1 GCA_902786285.1 Oscillospiraceae bacterium
GCGCGGTATAGGTGGCAGCCTCGGTGACCGCAACGATTTCCGGCGACCAGGTGTTGTTGAACGTGTAGGTATACTGCGCCGTGGCCGTCTTGGTCGGGGGTTCGCCGTCATAGGCCGGGGTCTCGCCGTAGGCAACGGAATCGGTCTTCAGGGTGTTGCCGTCGCCGTCGACCCAGGTGATCGTATACTTGTTGACGGTGGAATCGAACTGCGCGGTGTAGGTGGCAGCCTCGGTGACCGCAACGATTGCCGGCGACCAGGTGTTGTTGAACGTGTAGGTATACTGCGCTGTGGCCGTCTTGGTCGGGGTATCGCCGTCATAGGCCGGGGTCTCGCCGTAGGCAACGGAATCGGTCTTCAGCGTGTTGCCGTCGCCGTCGACCCAAGTGACGGCATACTTGTTGACGGTGGAATCGAACTGCGCGGTATAGGTGGCAGCCTCGGTGACCGCAACGATCTCCGGCGACCAGGTGTTGTTGAACGTGTAGGTATGCTGCGCCGTGGCCGTCTTGGTCGGGGTCGCGCCGTCATAGACCGGGGTCTCGCCATAGGCAACGGAATCGGTCTTCAGCGTGTTGCCGTCGCCGTCGACCCAGGTGACGGCATACTTGTTGATGGTGGAATTGAACTGCGCGGTGTAGGTGGCAGCCTCGGTGACCGCAACAATCTCCGGCGACCAGGTGTTGTTGAACGTGTAGGTATACTGCGCCGTGGCCGTCTTGGTCGGGGTATCGCCGTCATAAGCCGGGGTCTCGCCATATGCGACGGAATCGGTCTTCAGCGTGTTGCCATCGCCGTCAAGCCAGGTGATGGTGTATTCGTTGACCGTGGATTTATAGGTCGCCTTGTAGGTCGCGTCGCCGGTGACGTTGGTGATGTCCGGCGTCCATTTGTCGAATTCGTAAGTATACTGCGCGTCAGCCGTTTTGGTCGGCGTGTCGCCGTCATAGCTCGGGGTCGCGCCGTATGCCACATTGGTGTCTTCTTCAAGCACGCTGTCGTTTTCATCGAGCCACGTCACGGTGTAGGTGTTGACCGTGCTGCTGTAGGTCGCGGTATAGATCGCGTCGGCGGTGACGTCGGCGATTTCCGGCGACCAGCCCGCAAAGGTGTAGGCATACTGCGCGGTTGCTTGCTTCGTCGGATCATCCGGCTTCACAATGCTCGCTGCCGGTGTGCCGTAATTGTACTTTTCACTGCTCAGTTCAGTGCCGTCTTCGTCCACGAATTTCACGGTGTATTTGTTGACCGTGCTGCTAAATGTCGCGGTATAGGTCACGTCGGCGGTGACGTCAGCGATATCCGGCGACCATTTGTCGAACGTATAAGTGAATTCCGCGTCGGCTGTCTTGGTCGGGGTCGCGCCGTTATACTGCGGCGTTGTGCCGTAGGCGACGTTTTCGTCCGTTTCAAGGACAGTGCCGTCTTCGTTTTTCCACGTCACGGTGTATTTGTTTTCCACTTCCGTGAAGGTTGCGATATAGGTCGCGTTGCCGGTTACATTGGTGATTTCCGGCGTCCATTTGTCAAATTCGTAAGTATACTGCGCGGTGGGCGCTTTGGTCGGGGTTGCGCCGTTATACTGCGGCGTTTCTCCGTATGCCACGTCGGTATCCGTTTCAAGCACGGTGCCGTCTTCGTTCTTCCACGTCACGGTGTATACGTTCACCGTTGGGCTGAACTGCGCCGTGTATGCTTGATCGCCGGAAACGGAGCCAACCATCGGATCCCAGCCGTTAAAGGTGTAGGTATAATGCGCGTCAGCCGTCTTGGTCGGGGTGGCGCCGTTATACTGCGGCGTTGCACCATAGGCAACGTTTTCGTCCGTTTCAAGCACGGTGCCGTCCCAGTTTTTCCAGGTGATGGTGTATTTGTTCGTCGTGGTGGAATAGGTCGCAGTATAGGTCTTTGCGCCGGAAACCGTCGGAAGCGTATCGTTGATTCCATAGTTGTTGTCGCCGTCGGTCCATCCGCTGAACGTGTAGGTGTACTGCACGTCGGCTGCCTTGGTCGGCGTTGTGCCGTTATAGGTCGGTGTTGAGTCGAAATCAAACGCCGTATTCTGCAGCACAGTGCCGTCTTCATTTTTGAAGGTGATCGTATACGGAATCGGCTCCCACACGGCGTAAATCGTAGTGTCGGCGGTTAACGTGATCTCATCGCCGTCATGATACGAAGCCGTCGTTGCCGTCGAGCTGGTGCCCCAGCCCTTAAACGTGTAGCCCGTCCGCGTGGGTTCGGTATCGACAACCGTAGTGCTTGTATTGTAAAGCGCTTCTTGATCACTGATGCTCGTCGCTGAGCCACCGTTACAGTCATAGTGCAGGTAGAAATAGGGCAGCACACGAACTTTGATGTCGCCGGTACCATCGCTGTATGTCTTTACACCGATGAGATACTTGGCGCCTTGATCCAGTTTCGGAGCGTCAATCTGGAACTGGCGGTTGCCTGCGTCGTCGTCACTGTAAGCAATGTACGTTGCGCTGGAACTCCAGTCGCTTTCCTTCATCAGCAATCCGTAGGGGTCCGGGGTGTTGGCTGTGTTCGTGCTCAGGATTCTGTATTTTCTGTCCCTGTCAGGCGTCAGTGAGAAGAACTGAACCGAATAATTGGTGCCGATCGTTGCCGTATAATCGGTATTCCACTGTGTGATTGCTGTCGGTGAATTCGGTTTCCAAAGCGCGTAGTAGGTTGTTGCACTGGAAGGCACGGAAATCGTTTCGCTCGCCATTTTGTACTTGTTTTGCTGCTGATTGGAACTCGTTGACCACGCAACCAGCGTGTGACCGGAACGTGAAACGTTCGTATTGCTCAGGTTCATCGCGCTGTAGCCTTTCGGCAGATAGTATTCTTTGTTGGTGCCGCCCGTGGCGTTGAAAGTCACTTTGACCGGCGTCGCGATCCGCATTGGCAGAGAGCCGGAATTAGATGTTCTGTGATCATACCCAAACACTCTAAAATAGTATGTTTTACCTGCAATCAACGAAATCTTGTGGCAAACCTGATTTTGCGAAGCAACCGGATATGCATATCCGTCATCCTGCTCCGTTATCTTTCCGGTACTATAACCTTCATATAATTCATACTGTGTATCAAAGCCAGCATGCGTAAAGAAAAGAAAATCTCCACTAGAAGTCGGCGTATACTGATACCACAAATCTTTGCCAGCCGTAAGCGACGGGGTGACGTCCGCATCCAACGAAAGGGACGGGATCGCATTTCTCAGTGCGTTGGCTGCATTGTTGATCTGCGTCTGCGTGTAAGTGGTGTAGCCGTCGTCCAGATCGGAAATGATCGAAGCAGCCGTATTCAGCGCGCTGGTAAGCGTAGAATTGTTATCTGCGCCGTTGCTTTGGATCCACAGTCTGTGTTCATACAAGGCACGCAGCGCATCGGAATCGACTGTGGTGCAGGAAGACTTATAGCCGACGTAGTTGTAATCGCTGCCCGTGCCTACGCTCTGGTTCGTATCCTGATAGTTTCCGGACTGATCTGTGGCTATCGTGTAGCCGTTATTCGTAAGGGCGCTCTGTGCACTCCCTGAATTGCTGTTCTGTCCCATGTCCAGTGCGGTGATCGCGGGTCCGGCATTATAATCGGCAGTGGCCATAAGATACAGGTCGGCGCCGCCGTTGCCTTTGTTCAGGTCAACCATTCCATCGCCATCTGCAGGCGTTTGGGTGCTAAGGCCGGAACCGACAGCGTAATAAGTCGCCCCTGAGTAAGTCAAAGATTCAGGATGCCCGTCGGCAACCAAAACACGTTTGACTGCATTTGCCGGGTTTGTGGTGGTCTTGTATCCGGAATGGACATACTTACTGCTGCTATGATCGCCGGCGTTGAAGTTGTGTCCCCAATGTGTCCAGCCGTGATTTGAAAGCCAGCTTTCGGCATCACTGTTGCTGCTTGAAGAGAAATAAAGAACTAATTGATACACAAAATTGGTACCGGAATTGTAGTGATATTCCACTGTGCGCTTCCTAGTGTTTTGACTGATGTTGTAAACGAGATAGGTATACATGCTGCCGTTTACATAGATATGCGTATTATATTCGCCGCTCTCGTAATTGTGATTGGAAAACGGGATCCATACGCCGTAGTTATAGGTCACGCCATCGATGGTCCAGGAGCCCGCCGACATACTATACCATGGATTGCAAATGTCGTCCTGACCATTGGCGGAAGTCCACGTGGGTGCCTGAATACTGGTTACGTTTCCAGAATAATAGACGTAGATGGCGACACCGCCGCCATAAACCTCACAGGCAATGTTGTTGCCCGTTTCAGCTTTTGCCTTCGTCGGCGCAACAAACACCCACGCGGTCATGAGCATGAGCACACTCATAAACAGCGCAAGCACGCGTCGTGTTGCTGTTGTTTTTGTCTTCATCATAGGTCCTCCTTTTTGCTGAATGTGTGATAATCTGCTTGTCTGTGCAAACGCGCAGACTGACACTTATACAATGTAATTATACCGCCGTTACAGAACGGTTGTCAACAAATGAAAAACGGTTTTTCGTCACTGCAAACAGAGAAAAAACGCCGCCGGTTTTATGCAAAATGACGGACAGTGGTTGGCGGCGAGTGCAAAGCCGCACGGAGTGCGACGCTACAAAATATATATAAACAAAGCGCCCGTAGCGTCGATCAGTGATCGACTGGGCGCGGACATAAAACAAAAACCGCTTGACAATCCCGTTCATACCTGTTAGAATAGCAATCGGAACATCTGTTCCCCTGAGAGCTATCTTACATAAACGGTAGGCGGTTAGTCCCTCTTTGTTTTTCCAAGAGGGTTCGCCCTCTTGAGAACACTTGAGAGGGTGATGCAATATGGAGTATGTACTGCTTGTTCTTTACATGTCTGTTCTTTTACTCGTGATTGTTGCAATAAAAAATTAACCGCCCAATTTGACCCCTGAGCGGTTAATAAAACTGTACCGGGGCTAACCGTCTATCGGGTAGCTCTCTTGTACTTTTATTATACGCATCTTCGCCGCTTTTGTCAAGCGGTTTTTGTTTGCCCGCCGGAAAATTGCGTTTCGCCGCCCGGGCGCAAACGGCGGGGCAACATAGCCGCACGGAGTGCGGCGCTACAGGCGGTGGTTGCAGCGGCGGGAAGCACAAGCCCGCAGCCGACCGCGTTTGACGCGCACAAAAAAAGACCGCCCCGAAGGGCAGTCTCAGCGGCATGTGTGTTGCTCAGTCACGATAAAGGAAGTCCATGATTTTTGCGAAAAACGCTTTGATGCGGGCGATGATCTTTTGCAGAAAACCGCCGATCGCGTCTGGCTCGAGCTTGTCAATCTTTTTGTAGTCCTTGTGGGTCGGATCGTTGAGGCAGGTGCGCTCCTTGAGACCCTCCTGCTCCTCGGTCGCTTCCTTCACCGTTTTCCAGTAGCCCCAGTTGTGGCCGGTGGCCGGGATCTCCTCGTCGCGCCATTCGTCAACGTCG
Source organism: Oscillospiraceae bacterium (assembly GCA_902786285.1). Taxonomy (GTDB): domain Bacteria; phylum Bacillota; class Clostridia; order Oscillospirales; family Acutalibacteraceae; genus UBA6857. The sequence goes on from CADABX010000026.1 coordinate 5,456, forward strand.
CCGCAATCGCAGATGTAGCGGGTCAGACCCGGCTGTGTGCAGGTCGGCGCAAGGACCTGGACCGGTTTGTAGTCGTGGGCGTGATCGCCGTCGCCTTCGGCAAATGCACAAAGGCAAAGCGACACACAGCAAACCATCGTGAGCGCCGCGAGCACGGCGGCAAGGGCTTTTTTCAGCTGTTTCATAGAAAAACCTCCTTTGTGGTTTCGTTGTGTCTATTATAGCAAACAGCAGCGGCAGATGCAAGCCTTTGACGAAAAAACGCCCGGCGGAAAAACCGTCGAGCGTTTTGAGATTCTTTCAGACTTACGCAAGCTCTGCGAAGTATTTGATGGTGCGAACCATCTGAGAGGTGTAGGAGTTCTCGTTGTCATACCAGGACACGACCTGCACTTCATACAGACCGTTGCCAAGGTCGATGACCATGGTCTGGGTCGCGTCGAACAGGGAGCCGTATTTCATACCGATGACGTCGGAGGACACGATGGGATCTTCGTTGTAGCCGAAGGATTCGCTCGCGGCAGCCTTCATAGCGGCGTTGATGCCTTCCTTGGTCACGTTGTCACCCTTGACAACAGCGGTCAGGATCGTGGTGGAGCCGGTGGGCACGGGCACACGCTGAGCGGAGCCGATGAGTTTGCCGTTGAGTTCCGGAATGACAAGGCCGATCGCCTTTGCAGCACCGGTGGAGTTGGGAACGATGTTCGCAGCGCCGGCGCGGGCTCTTCTGAGGTCGCCCTTTCTGTGCGGGCCGTCAAGGATCATCTGGTCGCCGGTGTAGGCGTGGATCGTGCTCATGATACCGCTCTGGATGGCAGCGTAGTCGTTAAGCGCCTTCGCCATCGGAGCCAAGCAGTTGGTGGTGCAGGAAGCGGCGGAGATGATCTGATCGTCAGCGGTCAGGGTGTCGTTGTTGACGGAGTAAACGATCGTCTTGAGGTCGTTGCCCGCGGGAGCGGAGATGACGACTTTCTTTGCACCTGCGTTGATGTGCGCCATGCTCTTTTCCTTGGAGCAGTAGAAGCCTGTGCATTCCAGCACAACGTCAACACCGATTTCGCCCCAGGGCAGCTCGGCAGCGTTGGCCATGGCATAGATGGTGAGCACTTTGCCGTCAACGGTGATCGTGCCGGCTTCGTCGTCTGCAGTCACGGTGTGCAGGTTGTCGCCGATTTTGCCGCAGTAGCCGCCTTGCGCGGTATCATACTTGAGCAGGTGGGCGAGCATGGACGGCTTGGTGAGGTCGTTGATCGCGACGACTTCGTAGCCTTCTGCGCCGAACATCTGACGGAATGCGAGACGACCGATGCGGCCGAAACCATTGATTGCAACTTTAACGGACATAGTGGTATACCTCCATAATGAAAGAATATTTTTTTGCTTGTATATATTACCCGATTTCGCAAAAATTTGCAACCGTTTCGGGCAAAAAAGATGGCGCAGGATCAAAATTTCGGAACTATCCACAAAATAGGCGGGAAAACGGCGCGGTTTGCCGTGAAAAAGCTGTCAGCCATCAGCGGTCAGCAGGCAGGGACGCGGGATAGCTTATATACAAATCGGAACGATGCGCCGCGAAGGAAAGGCGACAGGCAACAGGCATACAGGTTTCACTTTTCGAAGGTTCTTGACAGATGCACCCGTTCGTGCTATAATAAAAGCGCAAGAGAGACAAAACCGATCAGACGGTTATGTCCTCAAGTATTACGGAAAAATAACCGCTGCCTTTTGGACCTTGGAAGCGGTTATTTTTTTATTGCAACAATCAGACCGATGGCCAAAATTACAATAAGTATCATCGTGGTGTAATCCATGATGCGCCACCTCCTTCCATGCGATTCTCGGATTCTTCCGGAAACGTGGATGGCCGGATGTGGACATAACCGCCTAACCTATGATGGTTCGCTCTCTTGCCTGCAAAACAAATGTTTTCCAGTAACAGTATTATAATGTTTCTTCTTTACGCTGTCAAGCTTTTTTCGCAAAAAACGCCGACCCGAAACAAGCCGAGCCGGCGCAAGGGGAAAGAAAGAAAGAGGTATGGGTTCGATTATGTCCGGGTGCTGATATACTTGCCCGTCGGGCTCATCACAACCGTGCAGTCGCCTTTGTCCGTGTGCAGCGTCACAGTGGTTTTGTCCTCTTCAACCACTTGGTCAAAGCTTTTTACAAACGCACCCTGAAACTTTGGGTAATCCCGCATCATATAATGGAAGGCGTAATAAAGCGAGAGCATCTGCACATTTTCGCGTTTGCTGATATCCGGAAAATAATATGCAATACCCATCGTTTCTCTGGTTTCCTGATTGTTTGTCACACAGCAGCCGAAGCTGTCATACTTCACCTTGAAATCGCCCTTGTCCGTGTGCAGCGTCACATCCTGATAGCCGTCGCTGTCCTGCCCGACGTCATAGCTTTTGACGGTTGCCTTTTTGAATTTCGGATAGCAGTTCATCAGCACATACGCTTTTTCAAGATACGCATTCGTCGTGTTTTTCAAATCCGGAAAGCGCTCCACGGCCTCTTCGCCGAGCACCTGAATCGCCCGCTGTTCCTCCGGCGTATAGGCGCGGGTCACCGAGGGATCGGACGAAGAAAACGTCTTTGTCGGCGGCTCGGTCGTTTTTGTCGTTGTCGGGGGCACAAACGGCTCGCTTGTACGCGTGGTCGGCTGCGCAGACTGCGGCAGTGTCAGGCCGAGCAATTCGCGCTGGCGCTCCGTTTCCTTGTTGTCGAACTCCCAAAGATAGCTGGAGACCGGGATCTGAAACGGTTTCACATAGACCTTTTCGGGCGAAATGTGGTAGCCCTGCAAAATCTCCCGCATCCGCTCCAGGCTGACGCCGGGCATTTCAATCGTTTGATCAAAGGTATGACTTTCCGGTGCGCCGGGCAGCAGGCTGTACTTTGTGTTTTCTTCAGACAGTTTCCAGACGTAGACCGTCAGTCCTTTCGAAGCGTCATACGTTGTGAAGCTGTCCGTAGTCAGGCGTGTGGTCGGCACGGGTGCATTTTCAGCCGTCTTGTCTCCGTCTGGCGTACTTACAATCAAGATATTATGAAACGTGGACAGGATCGGTGGATAGGTTTCCAAAATTGGTGCGTTCATCGGATAGTCCACCCGCAGCACTGTTCCAGCCGCCGGGTGCAGCGATTCCCACTGCGTGCCGGCAAAATCCAGATCCACTTCTGTACCCTGTTTCCATGTGCCGGCGTCGCGGTTGATTTTTACGCGCGTGCCGCCGCTATGCGTCTTCGTCACCGTCGCTTCAAAGGATAAGGTGATGCAGGACGCGATCCAGTCTTCGCCAGTTTGCACAGGCGAAGCCGGATCGATATTGTCCGAAGCAACTTCATACACGTCGCCCATGTAGCAAATCGCGTGCACATAGGGCATCTGCTCCGGACTGGACTCCGCAACCGGATAGTTGAAATAGACCGTCACATATTCACCTTCCGACGCCATGGAGCTCTGTCCGGAATAAGTCTCGGTGTTGACCACAACGCCGTTCGAAAATAAATCCTCACGTGTCGGCATCATCAGCCGTGTGCGCTTCCCCGGCCTGTCCGTGACGCGGGCATTGAAGCAGTGCAGCTCGTTCGGCTGCTCGCGTCCCCCGTCGTGATACAGCAAATCGCCGGTTTCGGCGCTGAACAGCATCAGTTCGCGCACCTCGTCGGAGCCGAAAACCTCCTTGACAAAGAGCAGTGAATTCGTGTCGTGCAGCATCGCCGTCCGGTAGACATAGCGCACGCCGTTTTCGAGCTGCTCGCGCGTGCCGAGCGTCAGCTCATAGAGCCCTTCCATGCGACCGAGCTCTTTGCTCAGCTTGTTGCTGACTTCGGCTGTCAGGTTCGGCAACTGCAAATCAAGCTGATTGTACGGCACAATCCTTGCGTCGCGGCCGATGCTTTTCAGATAGGCCTGCGCCTGCGCTTCGCACTGGCGCGTCACTTCGTCGCTGTCGCTTTGCGTCGGGTTCAGCGCGCGGGATTCGAGCTTTTTGGGGAACAGGCGCTTGATGGACGACGCGTTTTCGCTGCCGTCACGCGGATAGTCGATCTGTTTGCAGATATACCGCGGCAGATCGTCGATCTGTTCCATCGTCAGCACGGCGCACATCCAATGCCCCGCCACGTCGGTGAAATACCCGTTGATAAAGCCGTAGCGCTCAAAGCCGTGATAGAGATAGACCTTCCATGTGCTGCCATTCTGTTCGCAGCCATACACGACGTGCCCTTCCGTGGCGCATTCGCCGCCCCAATAGCCGTCGGCGTTGTCTTTGAGGATCGCTTCGTGGATCGCGTCGTCCATCCCGTCGGGCAGCGGCACGAGCGCGTTGGGTTCTTCCGGGGATGTTATTTTGAAATCGAACCACAGGAGATGCGGGTAGCTGTTCTCCGGCTCGTCGGCGAACCGGAAATGCGCCTGAAAGCGGTAGACGCCGGGCGCTGTGCAGTCGCAAAACGCGGAGGGTGTATAGTTGTAGGTTTGTTGCTCCTGCGCCGGCAACCGGAACCGGAGCGTCGTATCCCAGTCATTGTTCCGGACCTCCAGCGGTTCATAGGCGCCGTCGGCCTCGCGCAGCATCCACACGGTTTCATTCGCCTCGATCGGCTGATCGCTGTTGTTGACATAGGTCACTTCCAGGCGCAGTGTCTGCCGATCCAGAGACACAGACTCCGGCTGCACGGCTACAGCTTCGCTGTCACTGCCGGTATCCAGCACGGTCACAACTGCAGGTGCACGTTCCTTCGGAATGGTCATAAAGCACACCGCCACAACTGCAGAGGCGACCAGCGCGAGCAAAATCACCCAGAAGGCGGGCTTTTTGTAGTTCAACACGGACTTGATCCGCGCCTTGACGCCCACTTCGCCGAACGCAACCGGACACGCGCGCACCAGATGGCGCGGTGCACTGCACCGCAGCAGGGCGGACGCATACTCTTTTTTGATATCGCTCCCCTGCTGCCGCAGCACCCGTTCGTCGCACGCGAGCTCAATATCGCGGCACAGCAGCACATAGACGACCCACAGCACCGGGTGGAACCAATAGACGCTCAAAAGCAGAAAACCGAGCGGCTTCCAGAGGTGGTCGCGCCGTTTGAGATGGGCGCGTTCGTGCAGCAAAATCATGGCGCGGTCGCCTGCGTCGAGCGCCGACGGCAGATAGATCCGCGGACGCACTACGCCGAGGATGAACGGCGTGCCCACGCGGTCGCAAATATAGACGTTGCCGTCTTCCTTCACCGCTTCGCGCACCTGCAGCCGCAAGCGCAGAAAGCTGACCGCCGCATACAGCAGCATGACCGCTACACCGCAGATCCACACGACGGCAAGCACGGCTTTCCAGTCGAGCGCTGTCTGTGCGGCAAGCTCGCGGGTCGGCGCCGCCGGTGCGGCCGCGATTTGCAAAATGGTGTTGACGGTGTTGTCGACCGGAGGCAGTCCGGTCCGGACATACACCCCGCCGACGTCACTCGACGCCGCCACCGGCGCGGCGGACGGCAAAAGCGAAAAGACCGACCGCAGCGACACCGGCACCGCCAGCCGCAGCCCGACCAGTGCCCACAGCGCACACAGCAGCTTTTTCGGCGCTTTGCGGAAAATCAGCCGCACCGCGATCAGCGCCAGCGCGAGCCAGCCGGCCTGCACCGACGCGTTGAGCAAAAACATCGCCAGCGTTTTCATGGCGCATCCTCCTCATAACTGTCGATCATCTCTTTGAGCGCGGCAACCTCCTGCGGCGTGAGCTTTTTGCGCGACGTAAACGCGGCAAGAAACGCCGGCAGCGACCCGGAAAACGTCTCTTCCACAAACTGTTCGCTCTGCGCGCCGTAATACGCGTCGCGGCCAATGACCACGCGGACGGTGCCGCCGTCGTTTTGAAACAGCCCTTTGTCGCACAGCCGCTTGAGTACGGTGTAGGTCGTGCTCTTTTTCCAACCGAGGGCATCCGCCGCCAGCGCCACCAGCCTGGACGACGGCAGCGGCGCCCGGTTCCAGATGAGGTCGGCAAAGCGCGCTTCCACTTCGCCGAGCTGTACAGTTTTCATACGAATCTCTCCTTTTGGTTTACATATTGTAGACTACATCTTTATTCTACAACGTGTAGACCAATTTGTCAAGTCCTTTTTTCATTTTTCCATCGCGAGCCCTGCGCGGCCGCATTCTGTCTGCGGCGCGGCGTCTGCCCGCGTCGGCCCTTTGCCCCCGGCCTTTGGCCCTTCTTTCAAATTCCACTTGTATTTTCCGCGAAGTTTGCTATAATAATAGAATAGAATTCTTTCTGAAGGGAGACTGACCATGCGCGAACGAACACTTTCCAACGGGCTGCGTGTGTTGCTGCAGCCGCAGGCGCACCTGCGCTCGTGCTATTTCGGCGTGTGGGTCGCCAGTGGCAGTGTGTTCGAAACGAACGACAACAACGGCGTCTCCCACTTTTTGGAGCATATCGTCTTCAAGGGCAGCGAAACGCGCTCCGCGCTGGACATTGCGCAGCAGACCGACCGCCTTGGCGCGGCCGTCAACGCCTACACAAGCAAGGAATATACCCACTTTTATACACGCGCACTGGGCGAACATATCACGCAAGCGGCGGAGATTTTGCTCGATATGCTGCTGCATCCGCGGCTCGATCCAAACGATATCGAAACGGAACGCGGCGTGATTTTGGAAGAGATCAGTATGTGTGAAGACGACCCGGGCGATCTGTGCTATGAGCTGTCGGAGTCGTCGCTCTTTTCGGGCAGTCCCTACGCGTTTGAGATTCTCGGCAGCAAAGAGAGCGTCAAAGCGATGCAGCCGTCGCAGTTTCGCGCCCAGCTCGACCGCTGCTACACGGCAAAGCGGTTCGTGATCGGCGTCAGCGGCGCATTCGACGAAACCGAGATTCTGTCTCTGCTTGAGCGCACCGTCGGTCTTTTGCCGCCGGGCAACGCGCCCGACTACCCTGCCCTTGCATGCAAACAGGGCATCTATCTCAAAAAAGCGCGGTTTGAACAGACGCATCTGATGCTGACGTTTCCGGGCATCCCGATCGAGCATCCCGACCTGTATACACTGCAGGTGGTGTTGTTTCTGCTGGGTACCGGCGCGTCGTCGCGGCTCAATCAGCGCATCCGCGAACAGCTCGGACTGGTCTATCAGATCGACGCCTGGGCCGGCCGCTATCTTTCGGGCGGCTATCTCGCGGTGTCGCTGTCGCTCGGCGGCGCAAACCAGAAGCAGGCGCTCACTGAAACCTGCCGCATTCTGCGCGAGTTGCCGCAAAGCATCACCGAAGACGAGCTGCTGATTGCCAAAGAAAAGCTGCTGTCCGGCCTTGTCATGAGCCGCGAACAGCCGCACAACGCCATGGTTTCCTGCGGGCAGCAGCTATTGCTCAAGGGACACATTCTCAGCGACGAAGCGCTGCTGCAGGGCATCCGCAGCGTGACGCTGCCACAGGCAAAAGGCGCCGCCATGCGCTATCTTGATCTTGAAAAAGCGTCTTTGACGGCCGTTGGACAAACGAAATCCGAAGCCTTTTACAAGGCGATCTTGTTGGGAGAGACAACCGTATGAAACCCGTGAAACGCATCGTGGTCAAGGTCGGCACTTCGACATTGACCTATGAAACCGGAAAAACAAACATCCGCCGCATGATAAAGCTGTGCTCCGTGCTCGCCGACCTGCACAACGCCGGACTGGACGTGGTGCTGGTGACGTCGGGCGCCATCGGCGTGGGCGTGGGCAAGCTCGGCCTTGGCGAAAAGCCGCAGGACATCCCCGGCCGGCAGGCGGCCGCCTGCGTGGGCCAGACGGAACTGATGTTCATGTATGACAAATTCTTTTCGGAATACGGCCAGAAGATCGGCCAGCTTTTGGTCACCAAAAGCGACTTTGAACAGCCGGAGCGCCGCGAAAATCTTTCCAACGCGTTTCAAAAGCTGTTTGAATACGGCGCGATCCCGGTGGTCAACGAAAACGACTCCGTGGCCACGGAGGAGATCGTTTACGGCGACAACGACAGTCTGTCCGCCATCGTCGCCGTTTTGACGGGCGCAGACCTGCTGGTGATCCTGACCGACATCGACGGCCTGTTTGACGCCAACCCCAACGAAGACCCCGACGCGCGGCTGATCCCGGTGGTGGAAACCATCACACCGGAGATCGAAGCGCTGTGCGGCGGCGCAGGCACGTCGCGCGGCACCGGCGGCATGCTGACCAAAGTCCACGCCGCAAAAACCGCCACAGCGGCCGGCATCCCGGTTGTTGTGATGAACGGCAGCGCGCCGCAGGATCTCTATCGCGTGATCGACGGTCACCAAACCGGCACACTGTTTTTAGGAAAGTGAGGAACCAACCATGCTGGAAGCACTTGGAAAACGCGCAAAAGACGCAAGCCGCATTCTGATGACGGCGAGCACGACCCAGAAAAACGCGGCGCTGTCCGCCATTGCGGCGGCGTTCGCCAAAAACAAGGATTACATACTCGCAGAAAACGAAAAGGATCTGGCAGCCGCCAAAGAAAGCGGCATGCCCAAAGCGATGCTCGACCGGCTCGCGCTCAACGACGTGCGTGTGCAGGGGTTGTCCGACGCGGCTTCCGATGTGATGGCGCTCGAAGACCCCATCGGCAAGATCCGCAGCGGCACCACGCGGCCGAACGGATTGGTGATTGAAAAGGTCAGCGTACCGCTCGGCGTGGTGGCGGTGATCTATGAGGCGCGGCCAAACGTGACGGCGGAGGCCGCAACGCTGTGTCTGAAATCGGGCAACTGCGTGATTCTGCGCGGCGGCAAGGAAGCGCTGCGCTCCAACATCGCCATTGCGGAAACGATGCGCAAAGCGATCGCGTCGGTCGGTTTGCCGCGCGACTGCGTGCAGCTGGTGGAGGATACGTCGCGCGATTCCGCCAATGCATTGATGACGCTGACCGACTATGTCGACGTTTTGATCCCGCGCGGCGGCGCGGGCCTCATCCGTGCCTGTGTGGAGCACGCGCAGGTCCCGCTGATTGAAACCGGCACCGGCAACTGCCACGTCTATGTGGACAGGGACGCCGATCTGGATATGGCGCACCGCATCATCTTCAACGCAAAGGTGTCGCGGCCGTCGGTGTGCAACGCGTGCGAAAGTCTGGTCATCCACCGCGACGTGGCCGAAGCGGCGATTCCGCCGATCGTCTCGTCGCTGCAAAGCGCCGGCGTTTTGATCCACGGCGACGAAACCGTCTGCGCGCTGGTCGACGGTGCGGTACCCGCGACGGAAGAGGACTACGGCAAAGAGTATCTCGGCTATGAAATCAGCATCCGCGTGGTGGACTCCATCGACGAAGCGATTGCGCATATCACGCGCTATTCCACAGGCCACAGCGAATGTATCGTGACCGATTCCGTCGCTGCCGCGCAGCAGTTCACGTCACAGATCGACGCGGCGGCGGTTTATGTCAACGCGTCCACACGCTTTACCGACGGCGGCTGCTTCGGGTTTGGCGCGGAAATCGGCATCTCCACCCAAAAGCTGCACGCACGCGGCCCGCTCGGGCTCGAGCAGCTCACAAGCGAAAAATACATTGTGCGCGGCAACGGACAGATTCGCTGAGGTCAAGCTATGGAACAAAGCAAAAAACGAAAAGCGCTCAACTATATCGTGGGTGCGCTGATCCTGCTTTTCATGCTGATCGGCATGGTCAGCACGGTACGCTTTGTCGGCAGCCATGTGCGGCACCTGTCGCTGCGCGAGCAGCAGCGCGAACAGTTCCGGACGATGCTGCGTCCGGTCGTGATGAACGACCCGGCGGCATTCGACGACGTTTCGCTGGCCAACCCGGACGAGCTGCTGTCAATCGCGATCTGGAACATTTTGCTGCAAAACCCAGACCCCGACCGCTATGACTTTGCGGACGGTCAAATGCTGCTGCCGCAGATAGAGGTGGAAGAAAGCTTACAAACCCTGTTCGGCACAGACGTCGCTGTCAAGCACACAACGGTCGACGGCGGCGGTGTGACATTCAGCTATGCCGAAAAGAAGCGCTGCTACACGATCCCGATCACGGGCATCACCCCGATCTATGCACCGCGCATCGACGAGATGGTGGTCAGCGGAGACCGGGTGGTGCTGACCGTCGGCTATCTGTCGGGAGAGGATTTCACCCAGAACGAAAAAGGCGAAATCGTTGAGCCGGAGCCGGCAAAGCGGATGCGTATCACATTGCGCCGCGGCACAGAAAATCAGTTGTTTATCAGCGCAATTCAGGACATTCACTCTTAAATTCACAATTTATTTACAATATTCACACAGTTGTTACATATTCATGCGCTACACTATGTTCAAATATATGAACTGGAGGTTCTGTTATGGATTTCAACGCAATTCTCGGCCAACTGACTGAAGCACTTAAATCGATCAACTGGGAAGAAATCATGACCGCTGTTACCGCGATGGCAAAACAGCTGGTTGAAATGATTAAGCCCCTGCTTGCCAACCTCACCGCAGGCACGACCGATCCGACCACCCCGACCAAAAACGCATAACAACAATTGAATCACAAAGAAAGCAGTGTTCCAAACGGGGCGCTGTTTTTTTTGTCCTTCCGGGCGCTTTACGCCAAATTAACAATTTGTTCACATTCTTCGAACACCGGCTCCAAAGTCCCGTGGTACACTGCAACCATTGAAAAAACAGGAGGGAGAAAAATGGACCTGAACGCTCTTATCTCGATGTTTACGAGCTTGCTGGACAGCCTGAAACTGTTGCTGAACGGCGGTGAAGTGATCGACATCATTCTGGCTTCGCTCAAGAAATATTTCGGCAAGGCCGAAGACGCAAAGAACGCGTAACAAACCCAAAAGCAGCGGCTCCGGACAATTTGTCCGGGGCCGCTGCTTTTTGCATAATCATATTTTACAGTTTGCCGCCCTTGCTGCCGCCTTTGGCGCCTTTTGCGCCGCCGCCGAACGATACGCCCTGCAGCACATTGGAATCGAACGCATAGGTGATGCCCTCCTGTTCGCGTTCGCGCTTGAGCGCAAGTGCGATCATCCGGTCGAGCAGTTCGCCGTAGGGCACGCCGAGCGGCTCCCACAGATAGAACGAAAGCGAGCCGGGGATCGTGTTGATCTCGTTGAGCCAGATCTGACCGGTTTTGCTGTCCATCATAAAGTCGATGCGCGACACGCCGCTGCAGCCGAGCACCTTGAACGCCTTGACCGCAAGGTCCCGGATCGTCGTGCGCTGCGCGTCGGTGATATCCGCCGGAATCTTGCGGCTCAGCGACGCCATGCCGCTGCCTTTGCTGCCGCCCTTGACTGCGCCTTTCGCGCCGAGCTTGCCGCCCTTTGCTCCACCCTTGGCTCCGCCGGAACCGCTTTGGCCGAGGTACTTATCCTTAAAGGAGAGGATCTCGTCCGCGTTGATCGGCTCTTCACATTCGCTCGCTTCGGCCTCTTCATAATCGCCGAGCACGGAGCAGTTGATCTCCTTGAGGTTTTGCACCGCAGTTTCCACCAACACCTTGCTCGCATAGCAAAACGCCGTGTCCAGCGCCTCATAGAGCTTTGCGCGGTCACTTGCCTTGCTGATGCCGATCGAGGAGCCGAGGTTGACGGGCTTGACGATTACGGGGTAGCCGATGGTGCGCTCGATTTCGTCCACCACGCCCTCATTGTCGAAGTCGTACTGGCTGCCGGTGTATACCTTGCAGTCGAGCACCGGGATGCCGTTGTCCTTGAGGACGGTTTTCATCACATATTTGTCCATACCGACGGCGGACGAGAGCACGTCGCAGCCGACGAACGGGATGTTGAGCATATTGAGAAAGCCCTGCAGCGTGCCGTCCTCCACGTTGGTGCCGTGGACGATCGGGAACGCCACGTCGATGTAGTCCACATAGCCCTTGGAGAAGCGCTTGACGGGATAGGCGATCAGCTTGACGCGGTTTTCGTCGCTGACCAACAGCACACGCTGCGAAATTTTGAGCAGCTCCTTGATATCGCCGCGGTAATAGGCGATGTCGCCGACCGCGTAGCCGGTATAGAATTCGTTGTTTTTCGTCACATAGATCGGAATGACATCGTATTTTTCCGGGTTCAGACTCTGGATCGCCTGCAGCGCGGAGATAATGGAGATCTCATGCTCCACACTCTTGCCGCCGAAGATCACGCCGACTTTGATTTTCATATCACAACCGCCTTTCCGGATCAATAGTTATCGGGCAGATCGTTTTCAAGCAAAACGACCTTCGGCTGTTCGGTGCTCATGGCGAACACATGCGACAGCGCGTCCTGAATGGTATCGGCAATAAAGATCTTCTTTTTGGAATAGCCCGCTTCGAGCAGACCCGCTTCGATCGGCTCCGCCTGCCGCCGGCCGACAAGCACCACATAGTCGCACACTGCCGCGGCGTTTTTGCCGAATTCCCTGTTGAGTTCGTCCTGCTTTTCGCCGAGCTCGACCATGCCGGGCGTGACCAGTATCTTATAGCTGTCAAACAGCGCGAGGGTATCCAGCGCCGCCTTGGTGCCGCTCGGGTTGGCGTTGTAGGCGTCGTCGATGATGGTCATGCCGTTCTTTTCGCTCAGCTGCAGCCGGTGCGGCACGCCTTCGAGCTTGCGCACCTGCCCCTTGAGGGCTTTGAGCGGAATGCCGAACTGATGGCTGACGGCGATGGCGCCGGTGATGTTGAGCACATTGTGGCGACCGAGCAGACGGGTCGAAAACGTTTCGCTTTCACCGTTCGGCGCGGTCACGGTAAATGTCGTGCCGCGGGACGACGCCTTGACGTCAGACGCCACATAGTCCGCGTCGCCGCCGACGGAATAGGTGAAATGCGGCCGCTCGCAACCGTGGTCGCGGATGTTGTCGTCGTCGCCGTTGAGGAACAGCATGCCGCCCTCGGGCAGTGCGTCGGCGAGTTCGAACTTGGTCTTTTTCACATTGTCGAGCGAGCCGAAGGTCTCGAGATGCTGCGGGCCGATCGAGGTGATCACGCCGTGCTGCGGATGCACGATGTCGCACAGTTCCTTGATGTCGCCGACCCATTTTGCGCCCATTTCGCAGATAAAGATCTCGTGCGTCGCCTTGAGCGAGCCGCGGATCGTTTTGACAACGCCCATCGGCGTGTTGAAGCTTTCCGGCGTCATCAGCACATTGTAGCGCGCGCGCAGCAGCGTGTTAAGGTAATATTTGACACTCGTTTTGCCGTAGCTGCCCGTGATGCCGATGATCTTGAGATCGGGGCAGGCGCGCAGGATGCGTTTGGCGTCGTTGGTGTAATAGCGGTTGATCGAAAGCTCCACCGGCTTGTTGACAAGGTTCCACAGCAGCACCAGACACGGCGCCAGCGCGTAGAGAACAGCCAGTGCCAGCAGCGCAAGCGATTCGTGGTGCTTTTCGGCCGGCAGATACAGCAGCGCCGGCACACCGCAGGCGACCAGCGACAGCACCGCTGCCGTCACAAGCATACGCTTGACACGCGGGGTATAGACCAGCGGCTTTTTGGCTTTTTTGGGGCGCTCAACAAACACGGCGAGGATCAGCAAAGCCAGCGCAAGGCCGAGCTTCAGCCGGATATGCATCGGGATCGCTGTCACGATCAGCAGCAGCACCGCCAGCATATTGTGCGGCATAAAACGGTTGAAGTTCTGCAGCATCCATCTGATATGGGTATCGAAGCGGTAGGAATTCAGCTGGAAGAAATGCAGCGCATCAATCAGCGACAGTGCATAGGCGAAGCAAAACGCCGTGAAGCACAGAAAGAATAAGTATAGGGTCATGATCCTCTCTCCTTACGAAACATTGAAAAACGACGCGAGCACGCGCAAATATTGCGGCTGGCAGTCGAGGAACGAAAAATGTCCCGCGCCCTCGAGCCGGACGATCGCGCTTTCCGGCATCAGACTGTTCATCTTCACCGCGTCGGAAAACGGCGTTGCCGTGTCGGCCGTGCCCCAGATCAAAAGCGTCGGGCAGGTGATATGGGGCATCAGATCGCACAGATCCTCGTTGACCACCTTGACCAGCGTCTGGCGCATCACAGGCGTGGCCGCGTTGTAGTCGGCCGAGCCGCTGCGCCGGCGCAGCGCTTCGATCAGATGCGGAAACAGCTTTTGGATGATGGCAAGCTTGAAGAACCAGCCTGTCAGGGCGATCAGCTTTTGCTTGAACTTTTCCCAGGGCGATTTTTCCGGCAAAACGCCGGCGGCGTCGACCAGCACGACCTTGTCCACCGTGAACGGCAGTTCCCGCGCGCACAGCTTGATGATGACGCGGCCGCCGAACGAGTGGCCGAGCAAAATCACCTTGTCCGCGTGGTAGGGCTCCAGAAACGCCAAAAGGAAATCGACATAGCGGTCCACATCCCACGGCTCGTCAGGTTCTTCGCTCTGACCGAAGCCGGGCATATCCATGGCAACGACCTTGTAGTTCCCCTTGAGCGTGTCGATGGTCGGGCGGAACAGCTCGATGTTGCTGCCCCAGCCGTGCAGCAGCACAACCAGCTCGCCTTCCCCTTCTTCGGTGTAATGGATATCCAATCCGAAAATCTCTTTATTCAAACAGATTCCTCCGATCAAAGTTTGGTACATATATTGTATTCGCGCATAACTCAGAATATTATAACACATACTATAAAAGATTTCCATATCAAACGGAGATTTCTTTCATTTATTTTTTGAGGAGGACAGCATATGGAACTGGAAGGCAGCAAAACGCAGCTGAATCTGCTGACCGCGTTTGCCGGCGAATGCGAAGCGCGCGAAAAGTATACCCTGTTTGCCGCCAAGGCGCGACAGGACGGCTTCAAGCAGATCGGCACGATTTTTGACGAGACCGGCGACAATGAGAAGGAACACGCCGAGGTGTGGTGGAAGGTGCTCACCGGCGGCGCCGGACAGACAAAAGACAATCTGCAAAACGCCATCGACGGCGAAAACCACGAGTGGACAAAGATGTATCCCCAGTTTGCCAGGGAGGCAAAAGAGGAAGGGTTTGAAAGCATCGCGGCGCTGTTTGAGATGGTGGCCGAAATCGAGCAGGCGCACGAACAGCGGTTTCAGACGCTGCTGCGGCAGATTGAAAACGGCGAAGTCTTCTCGCGTCCGCACGCGCAGACATGGGTGTGCAGCGAATGCGGCTATCACCACGAGGCGACCGACGCGCCGCAAAGCTGTCCGGTCTGCGGCAACGAGCAGGCCTATTTTCAGATCGCGGCAAAAGCCAACTGAATATCCCCGCCGGCAGAAAACCAACCCGTTTGCAAAAAGCAAACGGGCTGTTGCTATTGACTGTTGACTGTCGGCTGTTATCCGATTCCGAACTGTGCATTATACAGCCGGGCGTATGCGCCGCCGCGCTGCAGCATTTCGTCGTGTTTCCCCTGCTCCACGATGCGGCCGTTTTCGATGACTAAGATGCAGTCGGCATTGCGGATCGTGGACAGACGGTGGGCGATCACGAAGTTGGTGCGCCCTTTCATCAGCGCGTTCATCGCCGCCTGGATCTGGCTTTCCGTGCGGGTGTCCACGGAGCTGGTCGCTTCGTCGAGGATCAGAATGCTTGGGTCGGAAATGATGGCGCGCGCGATGGTCAAAAGCTGTTTTTGGCCGGCGGACAGGTTGGAGCCGTTTTCGTCCAAAACGGTGTCGTAGCCGTCGGGTAAGGTGTCGATGAACTGGTCGACCCGCGCCATGCGTACCGCCGCGTTGAACGCCGCTTCGCTCACATTGTCTTTGCCGTACATGATGTTCTCCCGCACCGTACCCTTAAACAACCAGGTGTCCTGCAGCACCATACCGAAGATGTCGCGCAGATTTTTGCGCGACAGGTCGCGGATATCGATCCCGTCCACGCGGATGGTGCCGCTCTGGATCTCATAAAAGCGCATGAGCAGATTGACAAGCGTCGTTTTGCCCGCGCCGGTCGGGCCGACAATCGCAATCAGCTGGCCCGGCTGCACGTCGAGATTGAAATCACTGTACAGCGGCTTTTCCGGTTCGTAGCAGAAATCAACGTGCTCGAACGAGACATAGCCCTTGGGCGTGTCGATGGTCTTTTTCGGCGTATCGGGCACCTCTTCGGGTTCGTCGATGATTTCGAACACACGCTCCGCAGACGCGAGCGACGACTGCAGATTGTTGACGATGTTGCTCAAATCGATCAGCGGCTGCATAAACAGCTTGGAATAGGTCATAAACACCGTGATCGCGCCGATGGACTGCTTGCCGCCCATAATGAGATAGCCCCCGAGCACACAGATGAACACATAGCCGAGATTGTTGGCAAAGTTGATCAGCGGGCCCAGCAGACCGGACAGGAACTGCGCCTTGCGGTTGGTCTCATAAAGCGATTCATTCAGCTCGCGAAATTCCTCGATCGCCTGCTTTTCGTGGCCGAAGATCCGCACAATACGGTGGTTGGTAAACATCTCCTCGATATGACCGTTCACGTCGCCCGTGTAGCGCCAGGTTTCACGGAAATAGCGTTTACTGTGGTTGAGGATCACCAGCGCGATGGCGCCGCCGATCGGCAAAGGCGCCAGCGACGCAAAGGTCATGGGCATATTATAGGTCAGCATAATGACGAACACACCCACAAAGGTCACAATGGATGTGACCGTCTGGATAAAGATCTGCTGGAAGGTGTTGTTGATATTGTCGATATCGTTCGTCACACGGGAAAGCAGATCCCCGGTGTTGTGCGTATCAAAAAACTTGAGCGGCAGATGCGACAGACGGCTGTTCAGCTTTTTGCGCAGATCCGTAATCAGCTTTTGTGTGATGCCGGCCATGGTGAAATGCAAAAAGAACATGCAGATCGCGCTCAGGCCGTAGATCAAAAGGATCGTGCCGAGAATTTCAAAGATAGCGGAAAAGTCAATGAAGCCTTTTTGCAGCTTGTTGTCGACCTGCGCCTGAATGAGGTCCATGATATCGCCGAGATAGCGCGGACCGATGATATTCAGCGCGGCGGACACCATCGCCAGCAGCACAACGAACGCCACGCGCCATTCGTTGCCCTTGAGCAATCGCAGCAGATCGTTCAGGGTCTTTCGGAAGTTTTTAGGTTTTTGCTTTTCGGTCTCGCTCTTGTTGCGATAGGCGGCGTAGCGGTCCTGCATGCGCTGCCGGACGGTGGAGGATGGTTCCTTGCTCATTGCAGCGCCTCCTTTGAAAGCTGAGACTCGACAATTTCGCGGTAGATCGGGCAGGACTGCACCAGTTCGGCGTGTTTGCCCTCGCCCACGACTTTGCCGTTATCCAGCACAATGATCTTGTCTGCATCGAGAATCGTGCCGACACGCTGCGCCACAATCAGCACCGTGGCGTCGATCTGTGCGTGCAGCGCGGCACGCAGCCTGGCGTCGGTGATGAAATCGAGCGCGGAAAACGAATCGTCAAAAATATACAGATCGGCGTCGCGCACCAGCGCACGTGCGATGGAAAGACGCTGTTTCTGGCCGCCGGACAGATTTGTCACGTTCTGGCTCACAAAGCTCTGCAGACCCTTTGGCAGCTCGTCGATAAACTCGCGCGCCTGGGAAATATCCACGGCGCGGTTCAGTTGTTCTTCCGTGGCGTTTTCGTCGCCGTAGCGCAAATTGTCTTCGATCGTGCCGGAAAACAGATTGGACCGCTGCGGCACAAAGCCGATGCGCCGGTGCAGATCCTCCTGCCGCAGATCGCGCACGTCCACGCCGCCGAACAAAACCTGTCCTTCGGTTGCATCATAAAAGCGCGGAATCAGATTGATCAGCGAGGATTTGCCGCTGCCCGTGCCGCCGATGATCGCCGTGGTCTTGCCTTTTTCGGCGGTAAACGTGATATCCGACAGCACCTTCTGCGCCGCGCTGCGATAGGAAAAGCTGACATGGCGAAATTCCACCTGTCCGCGTTTGTCTTCCTCAATCTGCTGCGGATGCTCCGGGTCACGGATCGCGGGCTCCAGAGAGAGCACCTGCGCGATACGCTTCGCGGAAATGTTGGCACGCGGCACGATCACGAACATCGCCGCCGCCATAGACAGCGAAAAGATGATCATGATCATATAAACCACAAACGCCTGCAGATCGCCGACGGTATTCGTAATCTTCTGCGGGTCGGTCAGAGAATCGATGTTTTTCGTTGCAATATAGATCAGCGCATCCAGCGCGAGAATCCCGAGCACGGTTGCGATCGGCAACAAAATCGCGAGCATCCGCTGCAGCTTCAATACCAGCGCAGACAGCGCCTCGCTGCGCGCTTCAAAGCGGGCGTCTTCAAACGGCTCTTTGTTGAACGCGCGGATCACACGGATACCCGTCAGCTTTTCGCGCAATGTGCGGTTGAGCTCATCCACCATTCTTTGGCGTTTGCGGAACATCGGCACCACGATTTTGACCGCAAGAAACGCAACCAGCGCGATCAGCGGCACCACGGAAAAGATAATCATGGCAAGCTTTGCATTGAGGAAAAACGCCATGATCGTGCCGCCCACCAGCATGATGGGCGCAGAAATGATCATACGCATGGATTGCAGAACAAAATCCTGCATCACCTTCACGTCGTTGGTGCAGCGCGTAATCAGCGACGGTGTGCCGATGGTATCAATATCGCTTTGCGAGAGCGTTTCCACCTTGAGAAACAGCTTTTCGCGCAAGATGCGGCTGTAGGATGTTGCGGTACGGCTGGAATAGAACGAGCTGAAAGAGGAAATGACAACGCCGACGATGGAAACCGCAATCATCAGCAGTCCGACTTGTTTGATATATGCCATATCCGCGTTTTTGATGCCGTTGTTGATGATCATACTCATCAGCAGCGGAAGCACCAATGTCATCAGCTGCCCGAGTACAACAAAGATCATGGAAAGCGCAACATCCTTCCGGATCGGTTTGAGGTAACGCAAAACCTTGACCAAAGCAGACGACCTCCATTTCAGGCAAATTTTCACAGATATTGTATTATAGCAACAGTTTGTGACCAAAGTATGAACGAACGACGCGGGCAGAAAATTTAATAAACGGCGTCTGGGTCCAGACAAACAACAAACCGGACCGACACTCTGCCGGCCCGGTTGCGGGTTCTATTTATTTTAACAACGCCAGAATGCGGTGGAAGAAGCCGACAATCGCACCGAAGAAGCCGGCATGGACCTGGCCGCAGTACGCGCAGCGGTTCGACCAAAGGTCTTTGCCGCAGCTGTCACAATAGCCGTCGCCGTTATGATCCGCATGGTCGGTCTGCGGCAGAGCCTCCGTGCGTACATGGGAACGGTCGTGCGTACAGGTATAGGTCACGGTACCCGCATTCGTGCAGTTGGCGTCCGTGCGTGCGGTCTCCTGCCACGCGTGGCCGAGCGCAGCGCCGCTTGTAAATGTATGGCTGTCGTTATTCTCCACCGCGCCGCAGACCTTGCAGCTGTAATAATAGGTCGCCGGCGCTGTGCAGGTGGCGGCGCTTTTCAGCGCGGCGGCGTTCACCGTCTGTGTCGTAAAGGTGTGGCTGCCGGTCGGATCGATCGCGGTGTTCTCCTTTTGCTTCGCATGACACACACCACATTCCGCATGCTTCACACCCGCCGTGCCGCAGGTCGGCGCGGTATCGGTGACCCATGACCAGCTATGCGCAATCGGATCGCCGCTCGTAAAGGTGTGGCTATCGTTTTGTTCCACCGCACCGCAAACCGCGCAGCTGTAATAATAGGTCGCCGGTGCCGTGCAGGTCGCGGCGGATTGCAGTGCGTTTTCGCTGATGGTCTGCGCGGTGTAGCTGTGTGCGCCGGTCGGGTCGATCGTAGTGTTTTCGTTGCGCGTCGCGACGCATCGTGTGCAGACTTCGTGCTTGCTGCCTGCCACAGCACAGGTCGCTTCGGTGTCAATCGCCCATTGCCAATTGTGGCCAAGCGCTTCGCCATCTG
>CADABX010000027.1 GCA_902786285.1 Oscillospiraceae bacterium
ACATTTTTACTGTTTTGTCAAGTCTTTTTTGAATATTTCTTCAAAAAAACAGGCCACCCACTTTTTGTGAGTGTCCTGTTCCTTATCTTAATGATATTGGCCCAAGGGCGGCTTTTTGTTGACTTACGGGATCATGTTGAAAAACTCGGGCGGCAGGTCGCTGCCGTTGTAGTTGAACTCCACTGCGCCGTTGCCGGTGCGTAAAACACCGAACACCACAATCGCCACAACGGCGGCGACGAGCAGGATAAATGTCAGCACAGCCAGCACGTTTGCGATGACGGCAAAGGTCTTGGATTTGCGCTTGTAGGTTTCCGCGTTTTCCATCGCGCCGCGGTTCTTTTCGCTCGTGTAGTTGTTGAAATTGAGCAAAGACAATACGGCGAGGATCAGACCGACGGGGTTGAAAAAGACGATGTTGAGGATCAGCGAAACCACCGGTGTCGCCATGGTGATCGGCTTTGTCAGCTCATTTTGCGGCGGCTGCCACGGCTGCTGATAGCTTTGCTGCGGCTGCTGATAGTTTTGCTGCGCCTGATAGCTGCCTTCGTCGGGTGCGCCGAACGACTGCGGCTGCTGCGCTTGATAGCTGCCGGCGTTTGGCGTTTCGGTCTGCTGCTTTTGCAGCGGTGCGCCGCAAAACGCGCAGAAGCGGTTCCGGTCGTCGTTATACTGATTGCAGTTCGAACAATACATATCTGTCACACTTCCTTTTTTATTTCAATCCTATTATAGCGCCCAACCTTAAAGGTTGCTTAATCCGCGTCGTCCTTCGGTTGCAGGAACGAAAGGATCGTTTCTTTATTAAACGTCTTTTTGTAATGCTGCGCCAGCTTTTGCAGCCGTAAAAGCGGCTGCGGGTCCCACTGCGCCTGCGGCAGCATCGAAATGCCCATGGCGTCGAGCAGCGCGCGGTGCGCTTCGGCGCGGCGGGAAAAATCGGCGTGATCGCACAGCGCCTCCCGCGTCCAGCCGCGTTCGGCCACCGCCATCATCCGCGGAAACATCATGTCGCACAGGTGGCCGAAATCCTCCACAAACTCCGTCCACAGCGGCGTTTCCACACCGAGAATGTGCTGCTTGCCGGCTTCACACAGACCTGCGGGCAGCGGATCGAAGTCGTAGGTCTTTTTGAGCGGCGTCATCGCGTAGGGGTAGTCGAGATAGTAGTGGAAAAAGTCCTCCATGATCACGTCGCCGCCGTTGTTGGCACGGCGGACGCAAAGGATTTCGCGGTCCATCCAGTCGGCGGTGATGACGTCCGGGGCGAGATTGCCGCCTTGCAGACTTTCGTTCCAGGTGATCGCGCGCTTGCCGTTTTGCCGCAGATGGGTCGCCAGCCGGTTGATGAAATCGCCCTGCAGCGCTTCAAACGAATCAAGGTGCGCGCTTGCCATGCGTTCCTTGCATTTGTCGCACTGCTGCCAGCGGTGCTTGGGCGCTTCGTCGCCGCCGATGTGAAAATACGGCCCGGGAAACAGCTCGCACACTTCGTCGAGCAGCGCGCAGCAAAAGCGCAGCGTCTCGTCGCTGCCGGCGCACATGATTTCGCGGAACACGCCGGCCCGCGTTTCGGGCTGCACCCGGTCGCCGCGGCACGACAGCGCCGGAAAGGCGGCAAGGATCGCTTTGGTGTGGCCGGGCAGATCGATCTCCGGAATCACGGTGATGTGCCGCTGTTCGCAATAGGCGACAACGGCGCGGATCTCGTTTTTGGTATAGAATCCGCCGTAGCGTGTGCGGTCGAGCGAGCCGAAGCCGTGCATGGCGCGGTACGACGCGATCTCGTTGAGCCGGGGAAAGCGTTCGCTTTCGATCCGGTAGCCCTGGTCGTCGCTCAGATGCCAGTGGAAAACGTTGAACTTATACAGCGCCGCCGCGTCGATCAGCCGTTCGATCTCGTCCACAGTCTGCATGTGCCGCGCAGAATCCAGCATAAACGCGCGATAGGCAAAGCGCGGCGCGTCGCTGATGACACAGCACGGCAGGGTGCCGTCGCTGTTTCGAAGCTGGCGCAGTGTCTGGGCGGCATAAAACCGGCCCTTTTCCGTGCTGCAGCGGATGGAGATTCCTTCTTTCGAAACGGTCAGCGTATAGCCCTCGGGCGGGACGGCTGCGTCCCGGATGACCAAGGGCCGCTGTGCGGGACACACCCCGCCGGTGAAGCGCAGATCGTTTGGCTGCGGAATGATATGGTGAAGCAAGAAAAACACCTTCTTTCAGCCCTATTATAGCGGATGCAGCACCGAATTGCAAGCATTTGACAAAACGTGCGAAACCGTGCTATAATGCGGACAGATCAAGAGAAAGGATTTGAGTTTATGCAGCAACTGCTTTCGTTTTTCATGTCCATGATCATGTTTCTGCTTTCGCTGTTCGGCGTTTCCGCCGGCACGCCCGCGCCCGAAACGCCGGCGGACGACACGGCGTTTCAGCCGGTCTATGTGTCCGATTCGACCGTTGCCTACGGCGAAAACGACGACCAGAATCTCGACCTCTATCTCCCGGCCGGTAAGACGGCAGCGAGCCTTGTGGTGCTGATCCACGGCGGCGCCTGGGTCACAGGTACAAAGGAAACCTATCTTTCCGAAGCGCTGCGCCTGCAATCGCTCGGCTATGCGGTGGCAAATATCAACTACCGCTATCTCGGCAAAGGCGTATTGCCGTCGGATGAACTCGACGACATCACCGCGGCGATGGCTGCGGCAAAGACCCTCTGCGCCCAAAAGGGCGTCACACTGCGAAGCGCCGCGCTGATGGGCGTGTCGTCGGGCGGCCACCTCGCGCTGCTGTATGCCTATACGAAGCAATCGGATGCGCCTGTGCCGGTGAAGACCGTTATCAGCTCGAGCGCGCCGACTGATCTGACCGACCCCGCGTTTTTGCAGGGCGCGGCCGGAGAACTGGCGGCCAGCGTGATCGGCATGTCGCCGCAAACGCTGCTGGCTCTGGCGCAAAGTCCGTTCGGGCAGCTGTTTATGACGCCGCTCGCAAATATCTCCCCGGCCAAAAAGGTGACGAAGTCCACCGTGCCCACGCTGATGGCACACGGCGAAAAGGACACCATCGTGCCGTATTCCAACGCCCTGCTGCTTGACACCGCGCTGACGGAAAACGGTGTGCCGCACGATTTCGTTTCCTTCCCCAATTCGAGCCACGCGCTGCTGCAGGACCCCGACTGCACGCTGCGGTTCCGGTCGCTGACCAATCAGTATCTTGCGAGATATCTTTGATATCAGTCAATAGTCAACAGTCGATAGTAAAAAACAGCACCTGTCCGTTCAGACAGGTGCTGTTCGTTTGTTGGATTTTAGTCCTCTTCGGCGTCGGCTTCTATGCCGGCGTTTTATAACCGACGATCGCATAGCAGAAAATGCAGGCGTAATAGATGCCGATGAGCACATAGGAATAGGCGGGGATTGCGTTTTGCAGCCGGCGCATACTTTTTGTCATTATAACACAGATTCCGCCCGCGTGCAACAGAAAATGCAAGAAAAAGCAGATCCCGGGAATCCCGGTTCCCGGTTTTAACCCTGCGCGTCGGGATCATACATCATACTGTTGTGCGACTGCATTTCCAGCGTGACGTCATGGGCGGGCATCGGGAACGTGATGACGAAACCGATGTTGTCATCATACCGGTAGTTGAGCGATTCGCCGTCGAGGAAAAAGCTGTAGTCCGTATCGGTGCCGATGATCGTAAAATAGAGCTTCACCGTTTCGCCGGCGAAATAGCTGTCCTTTTTGTTTTCATACATGCCTGCCTGCCCGCAGTAGTCGATGCGGTAGGTTTCCTTTTTTGTGCAGCCGGACATGAGTATCCCTCCCAACAGACAGATGAGCAGCAGCCATGCGGCGCTTTTTGTTTTCATGCGTTGTCACCGCCCGTCATTTGCTGTCGGCCACGCGGATCAGGCCGTTGAACACACCCACATAGGCGCTGCCGTTCGGGCCGATGGTGATGGGCCCATAGCTGTTGTTCCAGTTGCGGCCGCAGCCGGTGAAGACCTTATAGACCGTTTCGCCGGTTGCAAAATCCACAGCGGTGAGATACCACGCCACGGCGTTTTTCGGAATCTCGTCGTTCTGCACACGGGTGTAAAGATAAACCAGCCCGTTCCCGGCCGACAGCTTCGGCACAACAGTGGCGGACGCCTCCTTGCTTTCCCAGACGACCTCGCAGCCGGTGCAGTCGGCGTTCATGTCAATGCGCGTCACGCCCGGGTAGCTGGTCGGGTTGCGCTCCAAAAAGCCGGCGCCACTGTCGGAATAGTTGTTTTCAATGATAAACGAACGCCCGTGGGCAATCAGCGAGTTTTCGCTGACGGAGTGGCCTTTTTCAAACAGCGGTTCGGTCACAATGGCTTCGCCCGTTTCGCGGTCATAGACCACAAGGTTCACGCGCTCGTCCGCGTTGTCGGTGATGGCGCAAAGCTTGCGCACGCTGCCGTTGCTGCACGGGACATCCAAAAGCGACGGGGTGGTGCCGCTGCCCTGGTTGATGGCGCCGGGCTTGGTTTCCACGCCGCGGTCATACGCCGTGCGCCAGGTATAGACAGGCTTGCCGTCCTGAATGGCAAAGCGGTACATCGCGTGGTCGGAAACGATATAGACGCCGTCGGCGCAAACGGCAAGCGTGTTCTGAATCTCTTCGTTTTCCAGTCGCATCAGCTTTGTTTCGCCGGTGTTCGCGTCAATAAAGCCAACGTCGCCCGGCCGTGTGACAAACCAGATGTTGCCCTCGAAATCCGGAATCGCGTCGGTGATGAACGCGCCGGGTGCAAGATAGGGCTGCACGTCATATTCCTTTTCAATCTTCCATTCCGGTTTGCCGCCGGTTTCGTCCACATAGAAAATCTGGATCACGTTGTCGGAATTGCCGATGATCGGCCGGTCGCCGCTGAGCAGATGACAGTAGGCGCCGCCGGAGGTGTCGTTGGAGATTTTGCTGAAATCGAGCGTTTTGAAAAACTCACGTGTGCTTTGCCGCTGCGGCAGCCGCGTTTCGGCCAATATCTCGAGCGTTTCGGCGTCAAGCAGCAGCAGTCGGAAGCCGACCACATTGCCCGAAATGCACATAATGCGGCCCTTGGAATCAAACATCAACGTGGCGACCAAACCGCCAAAGACGTTCATCGCGCGGCTGTTGACCGTCGGGTTCACGCCAAGCGGGCCGCTGTAATCGTAGGTGCCGGTGTTATAGGAGTTGCCGTGCATGCCGTTGGTGCCCTCGGGCGCAAGGAACGGATGCTGCGGTATCTGCGTGGCTGCAAGCGGCTTTGCCGTTGCCGCTTCGCCGTAAAACGCAGGACATTTCTTTGCCGCAAGCGGCTGACGGATGGCGCCGCCGGGCGCGGTAAAGAGCATAATGCATGCAGAAAACCAGGTCAGTACTTTTAAAAAGATGCTGCGCATAAAAAAGCCTCCTTTTTGTTTCTGGCTGCATTATAGCATGTTGTGCCGGCGGGTGCAAGCAGTTTTATGCGCCGAAATCCTGCGGATAGCACAAAACGGGAACCGCGTTTGCCCCGGCGGCTGTGTGACCGGCAAAGGTGGCGTAGGATAAAACGCCGTCCGGCG
Organism: Oscillospiraceae bacterium; assembly: GCA_902786285.1. GTDB lineage: Bacteria > Bacillota > Clostridia > Oscillospirales > Acutalibacteraceae > UBA6857. The sequence continues at coordinate 5,581 of CADABX010000027.1, forward strand.
TCAGCGAGAAGAGCTTTGCCCACGGACGGGCAGAGGGCAAAACGCCGTCGGAAAAGCGAAAGCCCTCGGCTTCGGCCTGTTTTAAAAAGCGTTCGCCGTCGGCTGCGGTTTCGATTCTGACATAAACTTTGCCGGTGTAATGTCGGATGGTGTCGCGTAGGGTTGTCATAGAGATGGCCTTCTTTCAAAATAGAGTCCCAATCCGAGCGGCACGAAAAAAACACCCATCGTTTCCGACGGGTGCGGCTGCGGTTTCGGTACCCATCGGTCAAGCGTTAGCACCTTACCCGAAGGCAGGTTGCTGTGCGGTCCACGGGCTTGTCCCTCGCGCACTCTTCATAGGCTGTCTGCAGTATAGCAGACCGACAATCAAAAAGCAAGCGCTTTTCAAAAAGTTTTTGACCATGCGGATGCTAAGTCCGCATTCCCGGACAACCATTTCATAAAAAGAAAAAATGTTGCCAAACCCACGACATTCACGAAAAAATGTGGTACAATAGAATCGAAAGAAACCAAGGAGGTGCCTGTATGCAGATTGCATTTTTTGACACAAAACCGTATGACAAACCGTCGTTTGAACGCCTCGGAACCGAGCAGGGGATGACGTTCAAATTCTTTGAGACCAAGCTCAATGAGGACACGGCGTCGCTGGCCGCCGGGTGCGACGCGGTGTGCGTGTTTGTCAACGACACCGTGAACGCCGCGGTGATCGACAAGCTCTATCTGCTCGGCGTGAAGCTGATCGCGCTGCGTTCGGCGGGCTACAACAACGTGGACGTGCGCCACGCGTTTGGCAAGATCCACGTCGTCCATGTGCCGGCGTATTCCCCTTACGCCATTGCCGAGCACGCCATGGCGCTGCTTCTGACGTCGGTGCGCCGGATCCACAAGGCGTATAACCGCACGCGTGAATTCAATTTTTCCCTAAACGGTCTTGCCGGGTTCGATCTGCACGGCAAAACCGTCGGCGTGGTCGGCACGGGCCGCATCGGGCGGATCTTCATCGACATCTGCCACGGCTTCGGGATGCGTGTGCTCGCCTATGACCGATTTCCCAAAGACGATGCCGGGATCGACTATGTTTCCAAAGAGGCGCTGTTCGCACAAAGCGATATCATCTCGCTCCACTGCCCGCTGACGGATGAGACGTACCACATGATCGACAAGGCCGCCATCGACAGCATGAAACCCGGCGTGGTGATCCTCAACACGTCGCGCGGCGCGCTGATCGACGCGCAGGCGCTTTTGGACGGCATCAAAGCGCGCAAAGTCGGCGCGGCGTGTCTCGACGTCTATGAGGAGGAGGGCGACATCTTTTTTGAGGACCGCTCGGGGCATATTCTTTCCGACGATCTGCTTGCGCGGCTGATGACGATGCCCAACGTGATCGTCACGTCGCACCAGGCGTTTCTGACCGCCGAGGCGCTGCACAATATCGCCGAAACCACGGTGGAAAATCTGCGGTCGTTCTTCGACACCGGCGTGTGCGAAAACGAGCTGTGCTACCGCTGCGGCAAAGTGGAGCAGTGCAAAAAGAACCGCCCGGGCCGCTGTTTTTGAGCGCGGGGATTGCAAAACCGCAGTTCTTTTGCTATACTGAGGGCAAAGGGGGAATTTCGCATGAAACAAAAAGTGCTTTCCAACACCTACACAAAACCCGAACGCGCCATGTATCTGACCGGTCTGCTCGGGCAAAACATCATCTATAACGTGATCGCGACCGGCATGGCCTACTATTTTCAGTCGGTCATCTTTCTGCCGGCCATGGCCATCAGCGTCATCATGGCGGCGGCGCGCATCTGGGACGCGATCAACGACCCGATGATGGGTACGATCGTTGACAAAACGCGCACCAAATGGGGCAAATGCCGGCCCTATCTGTTCTTTGTGCCGCCGGTTGTGCTGGTGACGACCATCCTCACCTTTGTCAACAAGCAATATTCCGCCGCGAATCCCGGCTGGATAAACGCGCTGATCATCGCGTGGGCGGGCATATCCTATATCCTTTGGGGCATGACCTATACCGCGGGCGATATCCCCATCTGGGGCATCACCTCGCTGATGACCGAAAACGAAAAAGACCGCTCCAGTATCCTCGGCCTTGCGCGCATTTGCGGCGGCGTGGGCGGCGGTATTGTGATGCTGACCGTCATCAGCGTTTCCCAGTCGCTGGGCAATTCGTTTAAAGACCGGTTCGGCCTGTCCACCAACGACGCCATGCAGTGGGGCTTTCTCGTCTTTTGCAGCGCGCTGACCGTGGTCGGCTGTCTGCTGTTTGCATGCGCGGCGTTTACCAAAGAGCGCGTGAAACAGCCGTCGGAGGAAAAAAAGAGCTTCAAAGACAACATCCGCATCATGTGGAACTGTGTGCCGTTCCGCCGGGTGCTGATCGCGGGCGTCATCCGTTCGCCGATGAACATTCTTTCCATCGTGGCGATGACGCTGCTGTCGTATTACTACGGCGATATCAACGGCAACGGACAGGATTATATGAAGTATATGATAATCCTCGGCGGCGCGATGTTCCTCGGGATGTTCGGCGCCATGGCCGCGATCCCGCCGCTGTGCGAACGGATCGAAAAAAGAACGGTCCACAACGCCTGCTGCCTGTTGGCGACCATTCCGTTTGTCGGCATGTTTGTGCTGTATCTCATTGACGGCACCAATCTGATGGCGACCCACTGGCTGGTAATCCTTGCCGTGCTGTTTCTGGTCGGCGGCGGCGCGATCGGCGCGTCGCAGGTCATCCAGTCGATTATGATCGCCGACTGTGTGGACTATGACGAATACCGCACCGGCTACCGCCCGGACGGCGTGTTCTTCTCCGGTCAAAGCTTCATTGTCAAGCTTGGCGCCGGCATCTCGTCTATCATTCAGGGCATCGTGTTTGCCGCCGTCGGCTTTTCAGGCGACGCGGTCAACGCGGTCAACAACGCCATCAGCGCGTCGCCGGCAGACGATTTCATGTTTGCCACAGCGCCGCAGTTTGCGTCCTACCGGTTCGGCATGTTCTTTCTGGTGTCCATTCCGCCGGCCATCGGCTTTGCGCTGTCTGTGATCCCGATGCTCAAATATGAGATCTCCAACGGTGAGCATTCCCATATTCTCGCGTTGCTCAACGCCAAGCGCAACGGCACCGCCGCGGAATCCGCGCAGCCGTAAAAGCCGGCGCAACGGGCCCCGAACAGCCGGCAATCATTCCGGTCGATCCGGTGATCCTTCCGTAAAAAAAGAAAACTGCCGGGCAGGTTCCGAAGAGGAGCCTGCCCGGTTTGCTGTCTGCGGGGTCATCCGAGCCCTTTTTGATCGAACCACGTCTTGCAAAGGACGTAGGTCTGTTTGCCGTTTTGCGACATATACGAGCTGTGGGTAGCGCGGCGGATGACCGCCATGTCGCTGCCGGGAATGCTCTCGTGCAGATACACGGTGTCCGTGAGCCAAAGGATGTCATACTGGCCGCTGACGATATAGGCCGGGCAGGTGATCTTTGCAAGATATTCCGGCGTGAAATCGGGCAGCGTGAGCATCATGATGTTGAGCTTGTCTTTTTTGAACAGGTTCTTGACCGCAACGCCGAACGGGAAATAGGGCTTGAATTTGTCGGGTTTGGAGTTGGCGCCGCAGGCGACGATCGCGCCCGGCAGATCCGGGTAGTCCGCAGCGATCTGGATCGCGTTGATGCCGCCGTCGCTGTGGCCGACGATCAGCGGCTTTTCGATGCCCAACGCAGTGCAAAACTGCGCGTAGTCCTTGGCCATCAGGGCATAGGAGATTTCGCCCGGGTCGCTGCTCTTGCCGTGGCAGCGGCTCTCGGGCAGATAGACGGTGTAATCGTTTGCGAGATACTGCGCCGCTTCGCGCAGCGAGTCGACGCTGCCGCCGTTGCCGTGGATCAGCAAAAGCGGCGGCCGGCCGCTGCCCCAGACCTGATAGTGCATCCTCACGTCTTCGAGCTGCACAAAGCTGTCGGTCTGCGGTTCCTGAACCGGCGACGGAACGCCCGCCGTGTCGAGCGTGAGGGCACCGTATTTTTGCGGCTGAAAGATAAAATCAATCTGCGCGGCCATGCCGCTCATGATGGTGCTGATAATCAGAATCACCTGTAAAAACCGTTGCATGCTCCTGCCTCCTTTTTTTCCATTATGCCACAGCCGACAAAAAAAGGCAAGCGGCTGCAGCACTTTCTTTGCTTGACTTTCCCCGGCGCGTATATTATAATTTAAAAAGAATGTCGAAAAAAGGAGAATGCCCCATGCGGATCATCCGTCCCGGTGAAAAACTGACGGGCGAGGAGCTGCGCTCGTTTGCAAAAATGGCGGGCCGTGCCTATCTTGACGACCCGGTGCACCGCTATGCGACCAAAAATCCGAAGCGGCGCGAACAGTTTGTCTATCACTTTATGATGGAGCGCCTCAACACGTCGAACGGCACGGATTATTTTTATATCGACGACGAAGGCCGCGGCATCTGCGTGTGGCGCAAAGCGCACAACGAATACGGCGTGCTCGATTTTCTCAGGTGCCCCGACTGGCTGTATCTTTACTGGTTCTGGCCCAACACGCTGCGCACGCTTGCGGCCTACGGCCCGCTGGACGTCAAAGCGTTCGACGACAAAACCTGGATCATTTCGCCCGTGTTTGTCGACCCGACGCACCAGGGCAAGGGTATCGCCACAACGCTGATCCGGCAGGGGATCGCCGACCTCACGGGGGCGGGATATACCTGCGGACTCGAGGCGCAGGACGAGCGGAACGTGCGGTTTTATGAAAAACTCGGTTTCCGTACCTTCCGCACCGACCGCTATGAAAAAGGGAATATCACACACCGCTATATGATCTATGACAACAAATCGGAGGAAGTCAAATGAAGATTCTGGTTCTCAACGGTTCGCCCGCCGGCGACAACAGCATCACGCTCTTTACCGTGAAATACATCGAAGCGCTGTATCCGGACTGCACGTTTTCCGTGCTCAACGTCGGGCAGCATATCCGCAAAATGGAACGCGATTTTTCGTCCTGCGCCGCGGCGCTGCAAAGCGCGGACCTTCTTTTGTTCAGCTACCCGGTCTATACGTTCCTTGTGCCGGCGCAGCTGCACCGCTTTGTGGAGCTGATGAAGGCAAGCGGCGTCGACCTCTCCGGCAAATACGCCACCCAGATCAGCACGAGCAAGCATTTTTACGATATGACCGCCCACCGCTTTTTGGAGGACAACTGCCGCGATATGGGCCTGCGCGTTTTGACGGGTCTGTCGGCGGATATGGACGATCTGATGAGCGACAAGGGTCAGAAGCAGGCCGCCGACTTTTTCAGCCATGTGCTGTGGTCGATGGAAAACGGCGTGTATGACACGCGTCCGCTGCCGCAGCCGGGCGGAGACTGTGTGCCGCTGCAAAGCGCCGAGGCCGTACCTGTTGCCGAAAAGCGACCCGGCCGTGTGGTGATCGTGACCGATTCCGGCGATGACGCGGGTGAAAACGCGCCGCTGGCCGCCATGATCGGCCGGCTGCAGGCTTTGCTGCCGTATGACAGCGCCGTGGTCGATCTGCACGAGTTCCCGTTCAAGGGCGGCTGCATCGGCTGCTTCAACTGCGCCGCCACGGGCAAATGCTTTTACAAAGACGGCTTTGACGACTATCTGCGGCAAAACATCCAGTCCGCGGACGCCATCATCTATGCCTATACGATCCGCGATCACTCGATGGGCTGCCGCTTCAAGCTCTATGACGACCGCCAGTTTTGCAACGGCCACCGGACCGTCACCATGGGCAAGCCTGTGGGCTATCTTGTCCACGGCGCGCTCGAAGCCGAGCCGAATTTACAACTGCTGATGGAGGCGCGTGCGCAGGTGGGCGGCAACTATCTTGCCGGCATCGCCACCGACCGGCGCGACCCGGACGGAGAACTGCGCGCCCTGGCGCTCAATCTGAGCTGGGCGCTGGCCCACAGCTATGAACAGCCGCAGAATTTCTACGGCGTGGGCGGGCTCAAGATCTTCCGCGACCTGATCTATCAGATGCAGGGCCTGATGAAAGCCGACCACAAGTTCTATAAGCAGCACGGCTTCTACGATTTCCCGCAAAAGCGCAAGGGCCGCCTCATCGGGATGTATGCCGTCGGCGCGCTGATGACGAACGACAAGCTGCGCAAAAAAGCGGGCGGCAAAATGACCGAGGGCATGACGCTGCCGTACCGCAGGGTTTTGAGCCGGATGCCGGTACACGCCGGATCCGAAACGGACGAAAAAGAGCCGGTGCTGAGCGGAAAACAGGATTGATTTTCCATTCGGACGCGGGATCCTCTGCCGACACGCCGATCACACCCTGGATTCATAAACCATCCATAAATGAAACATAAATTACTGATAAAAAATGAGAAAAAACAATTGACAAGCGGCGCATTTCGTTGTATAGTATATTGTATGATAATAGATATTGTGGCTATTTATGTTTTCTATATATGATCGGAGAAGGAGGATTTTCCCCTTGAAACTGAAAAAACCGATTTCTGCACTCGCCCTGCTTTTGCTGCTGGGCTGTCTTCTGCTGTCGCCGCTGTCCGCGTTCGCTGTGAATGTGGACGTCTCCGGCGGCACCTATGAGATTTTGCCCGGCCATACCCAGTTCCCAACCAAAAACTACAGCAAGGCGTGGCTCGACAACGTGATCATCCGCGACGGCTCCACCGCGATCACCGCGGTCAAGCTGACGCCGAAGGCGGACTATCCCTACAGCGAAACCTACGAAAGCTTCTGCACCGAAGTTGCGCGTTTTTCCAAACTGCACGACCTCAACGAACAGACCGTCGGGACCGCCTATTACGAACTGATCAACGCGTTTTACTATATGGTCACCGCCATGGGCATGACGGACAAGACCAGCGGGATGAAATCCTATCTTGAAGATTACGGCATCGCTGTGCCGACCAAGCCCAACGCAACCGAAAAAGCCGAGATCGCCGGCGTCTATGCCGTGCTCAAATACAACGCACCCTATGTGCTGTATGAAAAGGAAGTCACACTGCCCAAGGGCACCACGCTCGAAGGCGCCGAAGTGGCGCTGGTGAGCGAACTGATGGACGTGTTTTTGCCCTCCGGCGTCAACACCGTCAACGGCCTTGCCGTCCAGGCAGCCAAATCCCATGTGGAGGAATTCCCCGAAATCCCGATCAGCGAAAACCCGTCGAACAGCGAAGTGTTCCACTGGTCCAAGGTGCTCACCGCCGCGTCCAACGACTATGAAGTGCCGATGACGACCTACGACCAGACTTCCGCCGCGCAGCGCGAGTATGTGGACTACGCCTACTATGCGTCCATCTTCGACAAGATCTATGACGATATTCATGTGAATCCGACAAAACTGGCTGCGGCCGACATGAGCGGCGATTCGCTTGCCGTCCAGAAGGTCGTGCTCGGCGCCATGCTCGACAGCAAGGGCGTGGCCTATGCGCCGGAAGCGTCCTGCCAGCAGTTGTTTGAAACCGCCTGCGCCGCGGGCTGCTTCGAGCTGGATCCCGAGTTTTATTCCGACGTCTTCGAATACGAGGCGCTGGTGAATCCCGCCTGCACCCAGCTTTGGTTCACCCCGTTTGCCCTCGCGTCGCAGCTCGGCGGCAGCGACGAACATGTGTCGCTGTATCTCGACGGCAAAGCGCTCAAGCCCTCCGGTACCACCTATGTGGATCTCGATCCCAACCGGATCCAGCAGACGGTGGAGCTGATTTCCATCTATGACGATGGCGTCAACCCGGCGCAGCAGGCAGTGTATCACTTCAATGTGGTGCGTGCCGAAGGCGCGGAGTCCCAGGATCTTGCCGGTGAGTTCCAGACCATGCTGGATCGTGTGACTGCCACGGAAGGCGAAAACACCGAAAAGCTTGTTGACATTGTCAACGACTACGCCGGCGCGCAGGTCAGCGACAGCATCTTCCACACGCTGCCGCAAACGCCGCCTGTGTTCAGCGGCGAACTGCTGACAACCTTCGGCGACGTACAGTCTGCGGCCGACGGACAAGCCCCGAGCGGCAACAACTCCGATTTTAACTATCTCGGTCAGTTCATCGACGAAACCTATCCCGAAGACGAAACCGCTGTTACCAGCAGCCTGCTCGACAATCTGACAACCACCGACGAAAGCCACGCGCCCTCACTGGTCGTGCGCACGGGACAAGCCATCATGGAGCATCCGCAAATCGTTGCGGCGCCCACCGGCATCATCGCCCTCGGCGGTCTGCTCGGCTATTTCTTCAGCCGCAAGCGCAAGAGCACCGATCCGCTGGAGCAGGAAGACGAGATCGAGGATATTGAACTGTAAGATTCAACGCACCTTGGGGAACCAAGGTGCGTTTTTTTGTTTAAAGAAATTTTAAAAGATTGATGCAAGAAAATACCTTGACAGAATTGCTTTTTTAGTTTAAAATATAAAAGATAGCTATATTAACAGCTTCGAGTGACAACAGGAACCTCTTTTGATGATTTTTTGAACAGCTTTCAAAGACAAAAAACACAAAAAAAAGGAGGTGCTGCTACTTTGGATAATTGGATCATGGCGATCATCATCGGCGTCGTGTGCGCCGTGGTGTTCGGTATTCTTGGTTTCGTGTTCGGTTCGAGCCACCGCAAAAAGAAGGCGGAAGGGCTGCTCGGATCTGCCGAAGAGGAGGCAACGCGGATTATCAACCGCGCTGTAAGCGAAGCGGAAACCAGGAAAAAAGAAGCCATTCTGGAAGCAAAGGACGAGATCCACAAGTCGAGAACCGAAACGGAACGCGAACTGCGCGAACGCCGCAGCGAAGTGCAACGACAGGAACGCCGCCTTGTCCAGAAGGAAGAAAATCTTGATAAGAAAACCGATGCGCTCGAAAAAAAGGAAGAGACGCTGAACGACAAGATCAAAAAGGCCGAAGCCCAACTTACCGAAGCAGAAAGCATCAAAAGAAGCCAGTTGGAAATGCTTGAAAAAATATCCGGCTATACAAAGGAACAAGCCAAAGTTTTCCTGCTGCAGGAGCTTGAACAGACCCTGACCCGCGAAAAGGCGGTCAAGATCATGGAGTTCGAAGAACGGACCCGCGAGGAATCCGACGCGCTTGCACGCGAAATCATTACAACAGCGATCCAGCGCTGCGCCGCCGACCAGGTTTCGGAAACAACGGTTTCCGTGGTCGCGCTGCCCAACGATGAAATGAAGGGCCGCATCATCGGCCGCGAGGGCCGCAACATCCGTACGCTGGAAACCATCACCGGCGTCGATCTCATCATCGACGATACGCCCGAAGCCATCACGCTCTCCTCCTTCGATCCCGTCCGCCGCGAGGTGGCGCGCATCACGCTGGAAAAGCTGATCGCCGACGGCCGTATCCATCCGGCGCTTATTGAAAAGATCCACGAAAAAGCCAAGCGCGAAGTCGATCAGACCATCCGCCAGGCGGGTGAACGCGCGGTGGTGGATGCCGGCGTCAACGGCGTGCACCACGAACTCGTCAAGCTCCTCGGCCGTCTGAAATACCGTACCAGCTACGGCCAGAACGTGCTGAACCACTCGCTGGAGGTGTCCTACATCGCCGGCCTGATGGCGTCGGAGCTCGGCGTGGACGTCAAGCTTGCCAAGCGTGCCGGTTTGCTGCACGATATCGGCAAGGCGCTTGACCATGAGCAGGAAGGCTCCCATATCGAACTCGGTGTGGAGGTCGCCAAAAAGTATAAGGAAAACGATATCGTCGTCAACGCAATCCACGCGCACCACGGCGATGTGGAGCCCAAGAGCGCGGTTGCGGTGCTTGTGCAGGCGGCAGACGCCATCTCGGCGGCCCGTCCCGGCGCCCGGCGCGAAAATCTGCAAAACTACATCAAGCGTCTGCAGCAGCTTGAGGAGCTCACCAAATCCTTCAAAGGCGTCGACAGCGCCTATGCCATTCAGGCGGGCCGCGAAGTGCGCGTGATTGTGAAACCCGACAAGGTCTCCGACGAAGAGATGGTGCTCGTTGCCCGTCAGATCGTGGAGAAGATCGAGCAGGAGATGGAATATCCCGGCCAGATCAAGGTCAACATGATCCGCGAAACGCGTGCGGTCGACTACGCAAAATAAAACGAAGGGAGTCGGTTTCGGCTCCCTGTTTTCTTAAGAGGTGTCTGATGGAACCGAACATTCCCATCCTGTATGAAGACGCACAGGTGCTGTGCTGCGTCAAGCCCGCGGGCATCCTTTCGCAAGCGGCGCCGGGCGGCGAAGCGACGCTTCTGACCTATCTTGAAGCGCAGACGGGCAGTCCGGTCTATCCCGTCCACCGGCTCGACCGGCAGACCGGCGGCGTGATGGTGTTTGCCAAAACAAAGGAAGCCGCGGCGTCTTTGAGTGCGCAGGCGGCCGACCGCACGCTCGAAAAGCGCTATTGCGCGCTGGTGCACGGCAAGGTGGAGCCGGCGGAAGGCGAGCTGGAGGACTGGCTGTTTAAGGACGCGCGCACGAACAAGGTGTTTGTGGTCCGGCGCGAGCGCAAGGGCGTGCGCAAGGCGAAGCTGCACTATACCGTGGAGGACTTCGACGGCTTTGTCAGCCGCGTGGGCGTTTTGCTCGACACCGGGCGGACGCACCAGATCCGCGTGCAGTTTGCGTCGCGCCGCCATCCGGTCGTCGGCGACCGGCGCTATGGCGCCAAGGACGACAGCGACCGGCTGTGTCTGTGGTCGCGGTCGGTGGCGTTTTGCCATCCCGTGACCGGGGAGCGAATGCAGTTTGAAGAAAAAGAACCGTTTTGAGAAAAAGGCTGCTGCGATGGGAGAACCTTCGTAAAGAAGGTTCTCCCAATGAAATGAATCCTTGCGGATTCATGAAGTATTCTTGCAGAATATGAAATTGCTTTGCAATGAAATATGCCTGCGGCATATGGAGGATTCATTTCATTTCATATCGAGCAAAGCGAGATATTTCATACCGCAGGTATTTCATATTGCCTGCAATATTTCATGAAAGACAGACCGAATTTCCTTTCGCTACGTTTTTGGCAGTACTAAGCCTAATGAAGGCTGCCGCGTTTGCGGCGGCTTTTTTCAGTGGTTCGTGGTTAGCGGTCGGCAGTGAGCGTTCAGCTATGGAGCGCTGCTTCACCGTTCCGGCGGCTTTTTACATCATCCGTCAACAATCGGTAGGCTGTGCATTCAAACCTCACCCGTCACGCGCATCGAGCATTATCACTGTACTGCAAATTGCGTGGCGCGTGACAGCTTCCCCGCCTTCGGGGAAGCCAAGTGGGCTGCGGATTTCAATATAAGCTATCACGAAAAGTGAAAAAACCTTGCCTTCCCCGCCGGCGGGGAAGGTGCCGTCGCGCCACAAAGCGAATGGTGTGGCAACCATGCAGCAACGCGACGGCGGATGAGGTGGAAAGTGCTGTTTCAAAAGAAACCCAATGGCACAGCGCATTTTTCACACTTCGCGCCAGTCGGCCACGGGCCGACCGCTACAGTGATATTGTCTATTGCTGCCCGCTATCAGCTATCCGCTGACAGCTAACCGCTCCGCACATTGGCACTTCTTGTCAAAACGCACAAAAAACGTGTTCTAATTTTTGCAAACCAGTTAACGCCTTATTAACAATTAGACCGCAGCGCTGTATTATAATAATTAAGTACGGCTTTGTGCCGAATCTTGTCAAACAGGAGTGACCGTTGCAATGAAAAAGACAGTATTTCTGACCGGCTCGTCCGGCAACATGGGCTTTGCCGCCTTCCAAGAGCTGTATGCCCGGCGTCACATGTACCATATTGTGCTGCTCAACCGCGACAGCAAAAAGAACCGCGAAAAGTTCAAGGACTATGTCGGCGATCCAAACGTCACCTTGTACTGGGGCGACCTGACCGTTTATGAAGACGTGCTCGCCTGCGTCACCGGCGCGGACTATGTGCTGCACGTCGGCGGCCTTGTGTCTCCCGCGGCGGACTATTTCCCGAAGCGCACCCTGTTTACCAATGTCACCGCCATGAAAAATATCGTGGACGCCGTCAAAGCGCAGGAAGATCCCGACAGCGTGAAGGTGGTCTATATCGGCACCGTGGCCGAAACCGGCGACCGCAACGCGCCGGTGCACTGGGGCCGCTGCGGCGACCCGATCCAGGTCAGCGTCTATGACCATTACGCCATCAGCAAGGTCAACGCGGAGCGCATCCTCGCCGATTCCGGCCTTCGCTACTGGGTGTCCATGCGCCAGACGGGTATCCTGTATGCCAATATCATCTACAACATGGAGCCGATCATGTACCATGTGCCGATCAACGGTATGCTCGAATGGGCGACCGTAGAGGACTCCGGCCGTCTGTGCGCCAAGGTGTGCAACGAGCGTGTGCCCGAAAGCTTCTGGCGCCGGTTTTACAACATCTCCTCCGGCCACGACTACCGCCTGACCAACTATGAATTTGAGGAATACCTGCTCAACGCCATCGGCATGCGCGGCAAGGACGTTGTGAAAAAGCTGTTTGACCCGCAGTGGTTCACATTGCAAAACTTCCACGGCCAGTGGTACACCGACGCGGACGAGCTCGAAGAGATCCTGCACTTCCGCGCGAACATCCCCGTGAAGGAATATTTCAAAGCCATTGCCAAGAAAGCGCCGTTCTATTATAAGCTTTCCGGCCTCGCACCGCTGAGCCTTGTCAAAAAGTATATGATGCGCCCGATCGCGAATACCTCGCTGTACGGCACGCAGTCGTGGATCGACAACGGCATCCGCGAACGCATCACGGCCTATTACGGCTCGATCGAAGCGTATAACAACATCGGCACCTGGAAGGATTTCAAGGTCGTCATCCCCGATAAGGAGAACCCAGAAAATCTGCTGGACCACGGCTACGACGAAACCAAGCCGTTTGACAAGCTGACGCTCGCCGATCTCAAAAAAGCGGCGGCCTTCCGCGGCGGCGAATGCCTCGAAAAGAAACTGCCCAAAGACGTTTACACGCCCATCAAATGGAAATGCGCCTGCGGCCATGAATTTGAAATGTCGCAAAACCTGGTGCTCAAGGGCGGCCACTGGTGTCCGGAATGTCTGCCGATGCCGTGGAATTACGACGCCGAAGCCAAGGTCAACCCGTTCTTTGCGCAGGTTTGGTATGCCCACCACAGCAAGGACGAGAACAACGTCTATGACGAAAACATCTATTTCGGCTACAAAGAATGATCTTTTTCCCGTGTGCAGCCACTTTCGGCTGCACATTTTTCTTTTTTGCAACAACTATGCCACAATCTGGGCGTACAATATAACTGTAAATCCCCTTTGGAAAGGAAAGGACCCTTTATGAAAAAAACCGTGAAACATCTGCTTGTGCTGCTTGCGCTGTGCATGATCGGCTTTGTGCTGTTTTCGCTTTCGTCGTTTGCCGTGCCTGCCGCGCCCGGCAGCGCGTTTGCCGGCGCCGACGCGCTTTGCCGTTCTCACGCGGGCAAAACGCTCGTCACGCTCGACAGTATCCCCGCCGACAGCCGGAACGCCAGCCGCAAGATCCCCAAGCCCGGCAAAACGACCAAGAATATTCCGCTGCTCACGCTCGTGATCGGCTTTAAGGACGTGCCTTATCAGGACGGCTACAACTGGGCGGACGAGATCTTTAAGGGCGACGAATCTCTGCGCACCTACTACAGCGACATGTCGTTCGGTCAATTCACCTTTGAGCCGGTCGTCGAAAGCTGCGCCTACGGCAAAGACGGCAACACCAACAAATATGACAAGGTCAACGACGGCGTCATCCATGTAAGCCTTTCGCGCAAGCACGACAACTGGACCGGCATCGGTCTGACGGGACTCGGCGTTGCCGCCCGCGATCTGTCGATGGCGCAATCGATCGCCGAAGCAATCCTCAAAGCGAGTGCATTTATCGATTTCAAACAGTACGACGCGAACAACGACGGCAAGATCGCGACCAACGAGATGGCGCTCGCGCTGGTGTTTGCCGGCTATGAAGCGGCCGCGATCGACCCGGAAACCTTTGACAGCAATCTGGAAAAATACCTTTGGGCACACGCCTGGACGCTGGAGGAAATGATTGAGGAATACGGCTGGAAGAGCCGCACGTTCAGCATCCCCACGCCGGCCGGCGTTGCCGTGTCGTCCTATATCGCCATTGCGGAACAGATGAGCAAGGACGAGCAGGAACCGATCAGCGTTTTGGCGCACGAGCTGGGCCATTACCTCGGCTTGCCGGATCTTTACAACACGCAGGTCAAACCCGGCGGCGACTGGGTGGATTATGACGTCAGCTATGCGAGCGTGATGTCCGGCGGCTCGTGGGGTGAAAAGCCCGACGGCGGCATCATCCCGTATTCGATGGACGTCTGGAGCCGCTATGTGCTCGGCTGGGTCGAACCTGTTGCGGCCAACAAGAGCGGCACCTACAACGTGGTGAGCCAAAGCTACAGCGGCAATCAGGACTTCACTGCGGTACGCATCGACACGCAGAACGACAACGAATACTATCTGCTCGAAAACCGCCAGCATCAGAAATGGGACGCCGGCATCGCCAAAAACTATGAGGGCGCGTCGCTGACCTCCGGCATCATTCTGTGGCACGTCGACATGGGCGTGTTCGACAAATATTTTGACGACAATGGCGTCAACAACGGCGACCACCGCCCGGCGGTGATGCCACTCTATCCGGAATCGGACAACGACAACACCGTTACCTTCCTCGGCAAGAGCAAGAATATCTATGTCTTCAATCCGTTCTATGATTCCGTCATCTGGAACAACAAATACAAATCCGCCGGCAGTATGCTGGATCTGCCGATGTACGGCAGAGACGGCAAAGGCGACGACCGCGCCGCCCGCCAGACAACCGGCATCAAGGTCCAGTTTGTGAACAAGACCGCGCACGATATGCAGATCAAGCTGGACATGAGCGCCAAAAAGCATTTCCACAAATGGGAGCTGACCGCAACGGCCAAACGGGCGACCTGCACCGAAGCGGGCAGCGGCACATATACCTGCAGCGAATGCAAGCAGACGAAGACCGACTCCATCCCGGCGCTCGACCACGACATTGGCGGAAATGGCGTGTGCAGCCGCTGCGGCAAAGCGTTTTGTCCTTATTGCCACAAGGAGCATACCGGCTTCTTCGGCAACATCGTCGCGTTCTTCCATCGCATCATTTACCGTCTGACCCATCTGTTTTCGAGATGATCCCCAAAAGCTGCCGCGCTATGCGGCGGCTTTTTTCAGTGGTTCGTGATTTGTGCTTCGTCTTTAGCGGCAGGGGCGGCCATTGGCCGCCCGTGTTTTGCTGAACGTTCATGTAGCGCCGATCAGTGTGTCAGCTGTTGCGGCTCACCGGTTACGATCGGTAAACCGTGCGTTCAAACCTCATCAGTCACGCGCATTTTATGCTTCGGTTTTACCACTGCGTTGGTTGGCGCGTGACAGCTTCCCCGCCTTCGGGGAAGCCAAGGAATCTTCGGAGTTATTGCCCTTGCCCTCCCCAAAGGTGGGGAGGGTGGCAGCCCGAAGGGCTGACGGGTGAGGTTTGAACGTGCAGATCACAGATCGTGATCGGTAAGGCAGAAAGCCGATTGGAGTTTGCTGACCGCTGACAGCTGACAGCTCTCGTCTTCGCCGACTGCCGCTTGCATTTTGCGCCGGGATGTGATACCATGGGTGCAGAAACCCGAATACCGAAAGGAGACTTCCTTATGCCGCTGCATCTGATCCGCCAGGATCTGACAACCATGGATTGCGACGCAATTGTGAATCCGAGCAATGTCCAACTGGAGCCGGGCGGCGGGCTCGACGCCGCGATCCACAAAGCGGCCGGGCCGTCGCTGCGCAAGGCCTGCCGCGACGCTGCGCCGTGCCCGATGGGGCAATCGCGGGTGACGCCGGCGTTCCGGCTGAAGTGCCGGTGGGTGATCCATACCGCGGCGCCGGTGTGGCGCGGCGGACTGTTCGGCGAAAAAAAGCTGCTCGCGGCGTGCTACCAAAGCTGTGTGCAGGCGGCAAAGGAACTCGACTGCCAAACGCTCGCTGTGCCGCTGCTCGGCGCCGGACGCAACGGCATCCCGACGGAAAAGGTGCTCTCGATTGCGCTGGAAACACTGGAAGCGTGCCTTGCCGACACCGATCTGACCGTCTTTCTTGTGGTGTATGACAAAAAAGCCTTCACATTGTCGAAGAGTTTGCACCGCGACGTGCAAAGTTATATCGACGACAACTATGTGATCGAACACCGGCCAAAAAGCAGGGCGGGTATGACGCGGCGGTTTTCCGACTGGGCGGCGCGCAACTTTTACGAAGATACCCTTGACGACGCGCAAATGCTGTCCGCGGAGGAAGCCGAAGAACCGGACGTGCCGGAATTGTCCGTCTTTGATGAAGACGCGGCGGCGTCCGCGCCGCTTTCGCGGAGTACGGCATCGTTTGAACCAATCGCATCCGCTGCTGCCCCGATGCGTGGTATGGCCGCGCCGCCGGAAAGCGCTGCCGCGCCGCAGGCGGAGCTGGATTTTCTGCTGCAGCTCGACGCGCCGTTTCCGGTCAAGCTGATGAAGCTGATCGACCAAAAGGGGATGGACGACGTTGCGTGCTATAAAAAGGCAAACGTCAGCCGCCAGACGTGGTACAAGATCCTCAACGAAAAGGGCTACAAGCCCAACAAAAAGACGGTCCTCAGCTTCGCTGTGGCGTTGGAGCTGACGCTGGAGGAGACCCAGACGCTGCTGGAAAGTGTGGGGTTCGTGCTGTCGGGCAGCAGTTTGTTCGACGTGATTTTGATGTACTGCCTGTCCCACGGCGTCTATGACACGACGCAGATCGACGCGATCCTCTTTCAGTACGACCAGGAAACGCTCTACAGCAAAGCGTGAGTGTCAATCGGCAATTGACCAAACCCGGCCACGAATCTGCTACACTATAGCTGCAACCCGGAGTTGCGGCTATATTTTTTGAAAAGGAGCGGATTTCCATGAAACTTGAACAGAAAAACGATTTGACAGAGCTCGTCTTTATCCTCGACCGCAGCGGCTCGATGGCCGGACTCGAAAGCGACACCGTCGGCGGCTTCAACGCCACGATCGAAAAGCAGCGAAGGCTGGAGGGCAAATGCCTCGTATCCACCGTGCTGTTTGACAACACAAGCACCGTTTTGCACGACCGGGTCGATCTTGCCGTTGTGCCGCCGATGACACAGCAGGACTATCAGGTGGGCGGCTGCACGGCGCTGCTGGACGCGCTGGGCGACGCGATCCGCCATATCGGCAACATCCACAAATACGCCCGCGCCGAAGACGTGCCGGCGCATACCGTGTTCGTCATCATGACCGACGGGATGGAAAACGCCAGCCGCCGCTACGGCAGCGACGAGGTGAAGGCGAAGATCGAACGGCAAAAAGAACAATACGGCTGGGAGTTCCTCTTCCTCGGTGCCAACATCGACGCGGTGGAAACGGCCAAGCAGTTCGGCATCGACGAAAGCCGCGCCGCCAACTACCACGCCGACGCCGACGGTACGCGCGCGGCCTATGCCTGTGTGGAAACCGCCGTCAGTACCGTGCGGGCCAACAAACCGCTCGGCAAAGGCTGGACGCAGAAAGTCGATCTGGATTTCCGTTCGCGCAAGCCGAAGCACTGAGCTGTCAGCAGAAAGCAAAATGGCAAGAAAGCAGCGTCGGTCACAGACCGCCGCTGTTGTTTTAATTTTTCAATTTTCAATTCCCTTAGTCCCTCAGTCCCTCAGTCCCTAGTCCCCTTCCACACCCTTTTTCCCTCCATCTCTTGTAAAATCCACGCCGATATGGTATACTGAAAAAAACTGCTGATTTGGAGAGAAAGCCCATGATTTCCGTAGCCCTGGCCGCCTATAAGGGCGAAGCGTATATCGAAGCGCAGCTGCGCTCCATTTTGCCGCAGCTCTCGCACGACGACGAGATCATCGTGTCCGACGACGCGCCCGGCGGCGCCACCGAGCGCGTGGTGCGCCGCGTGATGGCGGACGATCCGCGCGTGTTCTATGTGGAGGGCAAAGGGCAGGGCGTGGTGGCAAACTTCGTCAACGCCATCCGGCACTGCCGCGGCGACAAGATCTTTTTGTGCGACCAGGACGACGTCTGGCTGCCCGACAAGGTGGGGCAGGTGATGGCTGCGTTTGACAAGGGCGCAACGCTGGTGCTGCACAACGCCTATGTGACGGATAAGAACCTCAATATCACGGACTACTCGTTTTTCGCCTTGCGATCCAGCAAGAAGGGCTTTCTCAGAAACATCGTCAAAAATTCCTACATGGGCTGCTGCATGGCGTTTGACAAATCGCTGCTTAAAAAAATCATGCCCATGCCGAAATATGTGCCGATGCACGACCAGTGGATCGGGCTGATGGGCGAAGTGTACGGCAAGGTCGTGTTGCTGGACGCGCCGCTGATCTATTACCGGCGCACGGGGCAAAACGTGACCGGCGGCGCAACGAGCGCCAAGCAAAAGCTGCAGTGGCGGCGCTATCTGGTAAAAAAACTCGCAGGCAGAATTTTGTTTGACAGGTGAGGGGAAAGACATGAAAGAGTATACCGTATCCGGCTGCATCGTGACCTATAACAACAAAGACAAGATTGCCACAACGATCGAAAGCGTGCTGTCCATGACGCAGGGCGTGCCGTTCACGCTCTATGTGGTGGACAACGCCTCCACCGACGGCACGGCGGACTATATCAAAGCGCAGTTTCCGTCGGTCGTGGTGATCGAAAGCGGGGAAAACGCCGGCTTCGGCGCCGGGCACAACAAGGTGCTGCCGTTTTTGCAGTCGAAGTATCACGTGGTGATCAACCCCGATATTCTGCTCAAGGACGACGCGATCACCGCGCTGTGCGATTACGCGGACGCCCACGAGGATGTGGGACTGCTGTCGCCGCAGATCCGCTTTGAAGACGGCCGTATCCAAAAGCTCGGCAAGCGCAACCCGACCGTGCGCTACCTCGGCACCCACTGGTTCCACAAGGGCGACGAAGAAAACAAGACCATGACCGAATACTGCATGCTCGACATGCCGCAGGACAAGCCGTTTCCGATCACCAACGCCACGGGCTGCTTTATGTTTTTCCGCACGGCGGCGTTTTTGGACCTCGGCGGCTTTGACGAGCGGTTTTTCATGTATCTCGAGGACTGCGACATCGCCCGCCGCGCCGCGGAAAAATACACCGTTTTGCACATCCCGACCGTGAACGTCTATCATTTGTGGGAACGCGGGAGCAAAAAGAGCAAAAAGCTTTTGCTGATCCACGTCCAGTCGATTCTCAAATATTTCCTCAAGTGGGGGATCCGGTTCTGATGTTTGCGGAGCAAACATCAGAACAATTCGGAATTCGGAATGCGGAATTCGGAATTGCGGTCGCGGCTTTGCGTGCGGCAATCCGACACCCTGCGCCGCGGCGCTAGTGATCCGAAGCCGAAAACGGGTAGATGGTATCCGCTACAGATTT
>CADABX010000028.1 GCA_902786285.1 Oscillospiraceae bacterium
ACATTGACATTCCTCCCTAATTAGAATGTCTTTATTCTATCATAAAAGTGTATACGATGTCTTTACACTCCTGTTTACTATGTTACTACACTGTACACATCGGCCGCCCCTAATCGCTAGTCACTGATTGCTGGTCGCTTGTCACTGATCGCTAGTCGCTGATCGCTCAAAACCGGCTCCAACGCCTGCTTTGTGGCTTTGCTGCAGCCGCCGTTTGCCATCGCCAGCTTTGCCGCGTCCCGCGCAAGATTGCCGAGGTCGTGCGTTCCGAGAAACGCGAGCGCCGTTTGCGGCGACAGACACAGCACCCTGGCAAAAAAAGCCGCCTTCGCCTGCCGCAGTTCCGCGTCGTCGGTTGCGATCGACGCGGCAATGTCGAGGAACATCGGCAGCATCGGCGTTTTGATATAGCACCGCTCCAGCGTTTGCAGCGCAAACAGGACCGTATATTTGTGTTCGCTCAGCAGCCATTTGCGCAGTCTGGAGCCCAACTCCGGCTGCTTGCGCGAAAAGGTTTTCGGCTGCAGCGCCGCACAAGTTTCGGCGTTGTCCACAAACGGCAAAAAAGCATCGATGGCCTTGAGCGTTTGGCCGAACCGGCTGCGGTTGGAAACCAGCCACGCGTGCAGCAGGTTTTCCTCCACATAGTCGTGCGGCAACGCTTTGAGAAAGCCGGTCATATATTCGTAGCTGCGGTGCGTTTTTGCAAATTCCAGCAGCGTTTGCGGCGGCACGCCGAGCACCTGTTCAGGCAAAAGCAGCAGTCGCGCTGCCGTTTCTTCGCGCTGTGCGTCGGTGCAATACGGCTGCAGCGCACGACGCACCTTTTCCTGCGCGGCAAGAGCGGCGGCCTTTTTGCGCGGCTCTTTGCGGCGGCGTTTTCCGGCGCCGTGGCCGTCCTGCAGGTTGAAGGATTTGACAACCGTTTCCACGTCCAGCCCGTCGCGCATGCACTGCAGCAGCAGCCGGCCGCACCCTTCGGCGTCGGAAAGCGCGTTGTGGTGGTCGAGCGCGATGCCGAAATCATTGCACAGCCCCTCAAGGCCGTAGCTGCCGCGATCCGGATAGCACGCCGTGCAGGCGTCCACCGTGCAGATGTACTTCGTTTCGCTCTGCCAATCGATCCCGTAGTGCCGCAAGCAGCCGGAAAGCGCCTTCAGATCGTTGCCTGCGCCGTGGGCCACAAGCACGCTGTCGGTCAGCAGCGGCGCGATGGTCGGCCAGTATTGGAGGAACGTCGGCGCGTCCGCCACCATTTCAGGCGTGATGCCGATCAACGAGATTACAAAAGGCTGAAACCACGTTTCCGGATTGATCAGCGCATACAACCGCTGCGTCACAACGCCGCCGACAAACTCCGCCACGCCGATAGCGCTGATGCGGTCGTTGTCGCCGTTGGGCATTTCCACATCGATACAAACAAAACGATCCATTTGTCACTCCGTTTTCAATAAAAGGAAAGCCGCCGGCAGGGGCGGCTTTTAGATTTTGCCGACTCAGCGGTCTTCGCGGAAATAGGCAAGACCGAGGCTCGCGGGCGGCTGGGTTTCGCGCTTTTTGCGCATGCTGATCACGATCAGCACAATGACGGTGACCACATAGGGCGCCATCTTGATCAGCTCCTGCGTGCTCATGTTCATGGCGATGATGTTGTTCATGTAGTTGTGCACGATATACAGACCGCCGAACAAAATGGAGCCGAGGATGCCGATGTTGGGCTGCCACACGGTGAAGATAACCAGCGCGATGGCAAGCCAACCGCGGTCGCCGAACGCGTCGTTGGACCACACGCCGCTGGCGTAGTCCATCACGTAATACAGACCGCCGAGACCTGCGATCATCGAACCGATGCAGGTGGCGAAGTATTTGTTTTTGGAAACGCTGATCCCGGCCGCGTCCGCCGTTGCCGGGCTTTCACCCACGGCACGCAGATTCAGTCCCACGCGGGTGCGCTTGAGCACGAGGGAAACAACGATCGCCGTCAGAATCGCGAAATACGCGAGGAAGCTGTAGGACAAAAAGACTTCGCCGAACCAGCCGAGCTTGTGGGCAAACGGGAGTGTTTTGGAAAAATACTGGCTCGTGAGACTCAGCGTGATCGACGGCACGTCGGTGTCAACAAGCGTGA
Source organism: Oscillospiraceae bacterium (assembly GCA_902786285.1). GTDB lineage: Bacteria > Bacillota > Clostridia > Oscillospirales > Acutalibacteraceae > UBA6857. The sequence goes on from CADABX010000028.1 coordinate 2,129, forward strand.
TCAGCGAACCGCCGAAGAAGTTGCCGAAGCCGATGCCGAACGTGGTCAGCGCAAGACCGGTCACGTTCTGGTTGGCACGCAGGGTCGTGGTCAAAAACGAATAGATCAGACCCATGATCAGCGAGCCGAGCAAACAGCAGAAAAGTGGGATGGCGATGATCAGAAACGGGTTGACGGCGCTGCGGTCGGGCAGCGAGTTTTCATACAAAAACGACCCGATGACGCCGGAGATGCCGCCGACATACATGATGCCCGGGATACCGAGGTTGAGGTTGCCGCTTTTTTCGGTGAGGATTTCACCGGTGGAGCCGAACAGGAGCGGAATGCCCTGCATGACGGCGCGATGGATAAACGATACGATCATGCTGCCTCAGCTCCCTTCCTGGAACGGAATTTCAACGTATAGTTGATAAAGAACTCGCTGCCGATGATAAAGAAGATGATGATGCCGGTGATGATATCGGAGAACGAGTCGTTGAGGCCGAAGACCGTGGAAATCTCCGTGGCGCCCTTTTGCATGAACACCAGCAGGAACGAGGTTACGACCATATACAGCGGATTGAACTTTGCCAGCCACGACACCATGATCGCCGTAAAGCCGCGGCCGCCGGCCGTGTCGCGGGTGATGGTGTGGTCTGTGCCGGCAACGAGCAGCAGGCCCGCCACGCCGCACAGCGCACCGGACAGGATCATCGTGCGGATGATGACCTTTTTGACGTTGATGCCGATGTATTTCGCGGTGTTTTCGCTTTCACCGACCACGGCGATCTCATAGCCGTGCTTGCTGTAGCGCAGATAGATGTAGATGCCGATCGTCAGCGCGGCGACGATGAGGATGTTGAGCAGATAGTTGTATTTGCCGATCGTCGGCAGCCAGCCGGCCCGGGTGGCTGCATTGATGACGCCGATCTTGCCCGAGCCCTTGGGCACCGACCAGATGTAAGTGAAATAGGACACGATCTGCATCGCGATGTAGTTCATCATCAGCGTGAACAGCGTTTCGTTGGTGTTCCAGATCGCCTTGAAAATGGCGGGGATCACCGCCCAGACGGCGCCGGCCACGATGGACGCGGCGATGACGAGCAACAGCAGCAGCGCCGGCGGCATGGAATTGCCGAACAAAATCATGCAGCTCGCCGTTGCAAGGCCGCCCATGAGCACCTGACCTTCGGCGCCGATGTTCCAAAAGCGCATTTTAAACGCCGGGGTCACGGCCAGCGACACGCAAAGCAGCATGGCCACGCCCTGCAGCAAACTCCAGATGCGGCGGCTGGTGCCGACCGCGCCTTTAAACATGGTGGCATAGATGGCGAACGGGTTGTCGCCGGTGAACAGCACGATGATGACGGCGCAGACGACCAGCGACGCCAAAACGGCGAGGATGCGGATCAGCCACGACTGCCAGGCGGGCAGGGCTGCACGCTTGGAGATCTGCACGAGCTGTTCGTGCATGGGTTTGTCAGCTTTGTTCTTCATCGTTACCCTCCTTGCCTTCGTCGTTGTGGTGGCGGTTGGCCTTGGTCATCAGCAGACCGATTTCTTCCTTGCTTGTATTGCGGCCGTCCACAATGCCGGTGATGCGGCCGCCGGAGATGACGAGGATCCGGTCACACAGCTCGGTGAGCACGTCGAGGTCTTCGCCCACGAAGACGACGGCCACGCCGTTTTCCTTTTGCTCGGTGAGCAGGTTATAGATCAGATAGGACGAATTGATATCGAGTCCGCGCACCGGGTACGCCACCATCAAAACGGTGGGCGACGCGGCGATTTCGCGGCCGACAAGCACCTTTTGCACATTGCCGCCGGAAAGCTTGCGCACCGGCGTCTGGGCGTCGGGGGTAACGACCTGAAGATCTTCGATGATCCGGTCGGCCAGATCGTGCGGCTCCTTGCGGTGCACAAAGGCGGATTTGCCTTCGCGGTAGGAACGCAGCATCATGTTGTCGATGATGCTCATCGAGCCGACAAGGCCCATGCCGAGCCGGTCTTCGGGCACGAAGGACAGGCGCACGCCGAGGTTTTTGATCTGCAGCGGCGTTTTGTCGCGCAGATCCTCCTCCTGCCCGGTGGCCGGGTTATGGTAGATGATGCTGCCGCTTTTGAGCTGCTGCAGACCCGCGATGGATTCAAGCAGCTCCTTCTGGCCGCTGCCGGAGATACCGGCGATGCCGAGAATCTCGCCCGCGTAGGCGGTGAAGTTGACGTTTTTGAGAATCGCGCGGCCGTCGACGCTGTTGACCGACACGTTGGTGAGCACCAGCCGCTTTTCCACATTTTTCGGCTCGGTGCGCTCGATGTTGAGGCTGATCTTCTGGCCGACCATCATTTCCGTGAGGATGCTTTCGTTCGCGTCTTTGGTGTCGATGGTGCCGATGTATTCGCCCTTGCGCAGCACGGAGACGCGGTCGGAGATCTCCAGCACCTCACCCAGCTTATGCGTGATGATGATGATCGCCTTGCCGTCGTCGCGCATGCGGCGCAAAACAGCAAACAGCTTGCGGATCTCCTGCGGGGTCAGCACCGCGGTGGGCTCGTCCAGAATGAGAATGTCGGCGCCGCGATACAGCGTTTTGACGATTTCCACCGTCTGCTTTTCCGACACGGACATCTGATAGATTTTTTTGGAAAGGTCGATTTCAAACCCGTATTTGTCGCACGTTTCGCGGATCACCTTTGTGGCGGCCTTGAGGTCGTATTTGCCCTCCTCGATGCCGAGCACGATGTTTTCCGCAGCGGAAAACACGTCCACAAGCTTGAAGTGCTGGTGGATCATGCCGATCTTATAGCGGTAGGCGTCCTTCGGCGAATGGATCGACGCCTTTTTGCCTTCGATCAGAATTTCGCCCTCATCCGGGTGATAGATGCCGGAGATCATGTTCATCAGCGTGGTCTTGCCGCTGCCGTTTTCGCCGAGGATCGAAAGGATCTCATGGTTATAGACGGTGAGCGAGACGTTTTTGTTGGCCACGATGGAACCGAACCGCTTCGTGATATGCCGAAGCTCGATGGCGGGTGTCTTGTTCACTTGCGTTCCCCCTGCTTCCAGCAAACTGCGTTTGCTTTAAAATTCAAAAATACACTGGTAAGCATCAGTGTATTTTTCAACCTTAAAAGGGATATCCCGGACGGCGCAGTACGCCGCCCGGGCTGAGTATACGATAACTTAGAACTTTTCGTTGAGCAGGGTGATGCCGTCGATGCGAAGATCGAAATACGGAGCCGAACGGAACTCGGATTCATGGAAGTAACCGTCGGTGATGACTTCGGTGTCGCCCTGATAGGCTTCGTCGGTGTCGACGTCGGCCATGTAGCTGTCAAGCTTTTCGCCGCCGACCGTGAAGTTCGCGGTGTCGAAGACATGGATGGAGCCGTCTTCCAGACCGGCCTTGACTTCTTCAATCTTTTCCACGGTGCCCGGGGCAGCCGCAGTTTCGTTGACGTCGGTCAGCACCACGGAAGCTGTGGCAAGCGTACCGGTCCAGTCCTTATCGACTTCTTTGCCTTCCATGGCAGCCTTGATGGCATACTCAAGATACGGCGTCCAGTCGATGCGGGAGGAGACGATGAAGGTGTTCGGGCAAGCGCTCTGGGTGCTGCCGTTGTAGGACACGTTCGGGACACCTGCGGTTTCGCAAGCGGTCGGTGCACCCATGGAGTCGGCGTGCTGGGAGATCAGCACACACTTATCGTTGATCAGCAGGGTTGCAGCTTCTTTTTCTGCAGTTTCGTCATACCAGGAACCGGTGAACTGCACTTCCATCGTTGCGCTCGGGCAGATGGACTTCGCGCCAAGATAGAAGCTGGTGTAGCCGGAGATCACTTCCGCATAGGTGAAAGCGCCGACATAACCGATCTTCGCTTCTTCAGCGGTGATCTTGCCTTCTTCGATCATCTGGTTCAGCTTGAGACCCGCGGCAACGCCGGCAAGGTAACGGCCTTCATAGATGGAAGCGAACGCGTTGGCATAGTTGGGCAGGTTTTCGGTGTGGGCACGGGTGCCGGTTGCATGGGCGAACTGGACGTCGGGGAATTCCTTCGCAGCCTGGATCATGAAGGATTCATGGCCGAAGGAGTCGGCAAACACGAAGCCGCAGCCGCTGTCGACAAGGTCTGCCGCCGCTTCATAGCAGTCGTTGGACTCGTCGATGTTGGTCTTCAGGATCGGGGTGACGCCGAGGTTTTCGCAAGCCTGTTTCGCCGCGTTGATGAAGTTGAGGTCATAGGTGGAGTTTTCATCGTGCAGGAAGATGAAACCGGCCTTGAAGTCCTTCGCTTCGTCATTGGTCTTTCCGCCGCAGGCAGCCAGTGCAAGAACGAGCACGGCAGCGAGCAGCACTGCAAGAATTTTTTTCATGCTGTTTTCCTCCGTTTTAAAAGATAGTTTTGTAATGCACATCCTGTGCGATTTACCTGAATTTGATTTCGCCGTCGTCCATCGAGGCGATCATGGCGAGCGATTCCACCCGCACGCCGGCCTTGCGCAGCCGCTGCGCGCCGGGCTGGAACGATTTTTCGATCGCGATGCCGCAGCCGACCGCTTCGGCGCCCGCCTGGCGGCAAAGGTCGATCAGGCCGAACAGCGCGTTGCCCTCGGCCAGGAAATCGTCGATGATCAGCACGCGGTCGCCCTTGTGCAAAAACTCCTTGGACACGATCACATCGTAGGTGGTGCCGTGGGTGTAGGACTTGACCTCGGTTTTATAGACCGCGGCGGCGATGTTTTTGGTTTTGGTCTTTTTGGCAAACAAAACCGGACAATGAAAATACTGCGCAGTTATACACGCGATCCCGATGCCGGAGGCCTCGATGGTCAGAATTTTGTTAACTTCGCAGTCCTGATATAATCTATAAAATTCTTTGCCGATCTCGTTGAGCAGATCGATATCCATCTGGTGATTCAAAAACGAATCCACCTTCAGAATGTTACCCGGAAATAATTTTCCGTCCTTGCGAATACGCGCTTCGAGCAATTCCATTTTGGGTCAACCGCCTTCCGGGTTTTTCTGTATAACCATTCTATCAAAACCTGTCGTTTTTTGCAATACTTCTTTTTATAAAACTTAAAAAAGTGTGACGAAAATTTCTTGTATAGATTGCACAACGACGGGTTTTGGTTCATATTACATCCATATTTGTCAAGTGTCCCTGTGCGTCCGCCAGCAGCACACGCACCGGCGTGCCCGTTTTTTTGCAGCGGTCGATCACATACTTTGTGCCGCGGCTGCGCCCGTCCCAGATGGCCAGCACAAAGTCCGCGTAGTCCACAATCGCGTCGTTGCGCTGCAGCGGCGCCTGCCGGCCGAACAGCGCATAGTCCGGCAGCACCTCGAGGATCTGGATATGGTGCTCGATCGCAAAGGCGCGCGCCATGCGGTCGATGCCGTTTGCCGCGCCGGAAACGAGTTGGGTGGTCTCTTTGGGAATCGCGTCCTCCGGGATCGGGAGATTGAGGCCGCGCGAGCCGATGACGGCAACTTTCATCTTTCGGGTTCCTTTCTCTTGCCAAAGCAGCAAGGCTGTGATACAATAAGACGAATGATCCGGGAAGGAGAAAAACGCATGTTTCAACTGATCCAATGCGCCGCCAACACCTATTATCTCAAATGCTTTTCCAATATCGGCATGTATGACCTCGGCGACGGCACCTGTGTGCTGATCGATTCCGGCGACCACAAAAAGAGCGTGTCCGATCTCAACAAGGCGATTGAGAGCCGCGGCTTACGGGTACGCGCCGTCTATAACACGCACTGCCACATCGACCATATCACGGGCAACCGCTTTTTCCGCGACACCTACGGGTGTGAAATCTATGCGCCGCATATCGAGACGTTTTACATCGAGGAAAACCTGCTCGAGCCGAACTACTACTATCTCGGTGTGCCGACCAACCGGAAGCGCAATTTCTTTTTCCGCGCCGTCGGCACCAAATGCAAAGAGCTGACGCCCGACGTTTTGCCCGCGGGGTTCTCTCTGCTTCCCCTGCCCGGCCACTGCTACAATATGGTCGGGATCCAAACGCCGGATAATGTGTGGTTTCTGGGCGACGCGGTGGTGGACAAAACGACGTTTGACAGCTACCACCTGCCGCTGTTTTACGATATCAACAAAAGCATGGACACGCTGCGGATGCTCGAAACGCTCGAGGGCGCCTGCTTTGTGCCGTCGCACACCCCGGCCACGGACAACATTGCGCCGCTGTGCCGCCACAACCGGAAGGCGCTGCTTGACAACAAGGCGTTTATCCTTGCCCGCAGCGACAACCGGACGTTCGAAGACATCTTTGCCGCTGTCACGCACGACTTCGGGATCGACCTCGACATGGACAAATACGCAAAGCTCACGTTCACGGTGCGCATCTATCTGCAGGCGCTGATTGAAGACGGCGTTTTGACCGCGTCGCTGGAAGACGGCAAGCTGGTCTATCACAGGATCTGACAGCATTATACAACAAAAAGCCCTCCGTTGCAAGCGGAGGGTTTCTTGTTCTCTTGTATTCTTGTTTCTTGCAATCTTGCTGTCCGGCTTACGTCATCTCATACAGTCCGGTATAAAGCTGATAGTACTTTTGTCCCAGCGCGATCAGTTCATTGTGGTTGCCGTGTTCGATCACTTTGCCGCCCTCGAGCACCACAATGTCGTCGGAATTGCGTACCGTGGACAGCCGGTGGGCGATGACCAGAACGGTCTTGTCCTCCATGAGCTGATCCATGCCGATCTCGATCTTGCGCTCGGTGCGCGTATCGACGGAGCTGGTCGCTTCATCGAGCACCAGCAGCGGCCGGTTGGCCACGGCGGCGCGCGCAATGTTGAGCAGCTGCGCTTCGCCGGCGCTGATGTTCATGCCGTCGGCCCGCAGCTCGGTGTCGTAGCCGTCGGGCATCTTCATAATAAAGGAGTGCGCGTTGGCGAGCTTTGCCGCCGCAATGATCTCCTCGTCGGTCGCGTCGAGCTTGCCGTAGCGGATATTCTCTTTGATCGTGCCGGCAAAGAGCTTTGCGTCCTGCAGCACAAACGCCATCGAAGAACGCAGATCGTCCTTTTTGATATCCTTGATCGAAATACCGTCGATCGTGATTTCGCCGTCCTCCACCTCATAGAAGCGGTTGATGAGGTTTGTGATGGTCGTTTTGCCCGCGCCGGTGGAGCCGACAAACGCCAGCTTTTCGCCGCTGTTTGCGTGGGCGGACACATCTTTGAGCACCGGCTTGTCCGCCACATAGGAGAAGTTGACGTGGGAGATATCGACGTCGCATTTGACGGGAACGAAACTGACGGAGCCGTCGTCCTGCGGCACTTTCCACGCGAGGACACCGCTGTCGTCTTCGGTTTCCTCCCAGCCCATCTCTTTGGCAATGATGTGCGCAAGCTGCACCTTGCCCTCATCGGTCTCATAGGGCGTGTCGAGCACTTCGAAAATGCGTTCCGCGCCGGCGATGGCCGAGATCATGGCGCTGTAGGTACCGGCGATGGAGACGATCGGGCCGCCGTAGCCGGAGGCGTAGCTCAGATAGGTGGTCAGCGTCGGCACATCCATGTGGCCGCGGGTCACGCTGACGGTACCCAGCGTGATGGCCAAAACATAGTTGAGACGCGAGATCATGCTCATGATCGGGCCCATGAAGCCGCTGATGATGTTCGCCTTCACGCCGATCTTCCGGTAGTTTTCGTTCAGCTCACGGAACTGCGCCTTGCTGCGGTCCTCATAGCAGAACACCTTGACCGCCTTGATGCCCATGATGTATTCCTCGATATAGCCGTTGCACGCGGCGATCGCCTTTTGGGATTTTTTGAACAGAGGCGACACCTTGTTGGTGATCACGATCACCGTCAGCACCATCAGCGCCACGGCGAAAGTCAGCGTCAAGGTGATCTTCCAGCTGAAGGTGACCATCAGAACGATCGTCATGACCGCCTGGATCACGGAGGAGATGATGGTCGGGAACGAATCGGACACCAGGTCGTTGACACGGTTGACGTCGGATGTGAAATGGCTCATCACTTCGCCGGTCTTGCGCTTGTCGAACCAGCTCACGGGCAGGCCCTGCAGATGGTTGAACAGATCGCGGCGCAGCTTGGTCACGGTTTTGACCGACACGTTGAGCATGATGCGCGTATACAAAAGCTGAAACGCCGAGGCGAGCAGATAGGCGACGGCGAGGATCAGCAGATACCGCCCGATCTTCGCGATGGCGGCGTCGCCGTCGGTCATTTCGCCGAGCACCACGCTTTGCACCGTGGCGTAGATCGGCCGGATCAGCAGCGCCGACAGCGCGCTGACCGCCGTGGAGGAAATGACAAGGATGGCAACAAAGATCAGACGCACCTTGTGTTCGCCGATGTACCGCAGCAGGCGCTTGGCCGATTCCTTGGTGTTTTTCGGCTTGTTGCGCTTTTTCTTTTCGGCCTCCTGTTTTTCCTCTTCGGTCATTTCGTCTTCGCTTTTTTTCTTTTTGCCGCGGCGGGCCGGCTTTTTCTTTGCCGTGCCGGCGGGTTCCGCTTCGGGCGTTTCGGCAGCGGCTTTCGTTTCGGCTTCCGGCACCACGGGTTCGGCAGCAAAGTCGGCTGCCGCGGCTTCGGTTTCCGGCGTTTCAGCAACCGGCGTTTCGGGTTCCGGCGCTTCGGCCGGTTCCTGCAGATCGGGCCGGAGGGTTTTGTTTTCTTCACTCATTGCGCCAACACCCCCTCCTGCTGCGAAACGAAGATCTCGTGATAGATATCGTTGGTTTTCAAAAGCTCTTCATGCGTGCCCATGCCGTTGATTTTGCCGTTGTCCAGCACAAGGATGCGGTCGGCGTCCATGATGGACGTGATGCGCTGGGCGATGATGATCTTGGTGATGCCGCTGAACGCTTCGGCACGCAGCGCGGCGCGGATCTTGGCGTCGGTTTCGGTGTCCACGGCGCTGGTGGTGTCGTCGAGGATGAGGATCTTCGGCTTTTTCACAAACGCACGCGCCAGACACAGCCGCTGGCGCTGGCCGCCGGATACGGTGTTGCCGCCCTGGCCGAGCTCGGTATCGTAGCCGTTTTCCTTTTCCATGATGAAGTCGTGCGCCTGCGCGGCCTTGGCGGCTTCAATGATCTGTTCGTCCGTCGCGTCCGGGTCGCCCCAGCGGATGTTGTCCTTGATCGTGCCGGAAAACAGCATCGTCTGCTGCAGCACGACCGACACACCGTCGCGCAAATTTTTGAACTTATACCTTTTCACATCCTCGCCGCCCACATAGACGCTGCCTTCGGTGGCGTCATAGAGCCGCGGGATCAGGTTGACCAGCGTGGATTTCGCGCTGCCGGTCGCGCCGATGATGCCGAGCATTTCGCCGCTGCCGACGGTCAGATTGATATCCTCGAGGATGTTTTCCTCGGCCTGTGCGCTGTATTTGAACGAGACGTGATCGAACCGGACCGAGCCGTCCTTCACGGTCAGCGCCGGGTCTCCGTCGTCATCGTTGATGGTCGGCTGTTCGCGGAAGACCTCCGCCACACGGATAATGGACGCGCGCGCCACAACCATGGACACAAACACCATCAGCACCACCATCAGCGAGGAAAGCACCTGGTTGATATAGCTGGTGAACTCGGTCAGCCGGCCGTAGGTCAGACCGCCCTCCACGCCGGCGAGCGCGTCGTGGATGATGGTTGTACTGCCGCGGCGCAGCGAAAAAATCAGGCAGCCGTACATGATGAACATGATGATCGGTGAAATATAGATGATGAGACTCTGTGCCTTGATGTTGGCCTTTGCCACATCGGTGTTGATTTTTTCAAACTGGGCGCGTTCATAGTCCTCGCGCACAAAGGCTTTGACCACGCGCATGCCGCTGATGTTGCCGCGCAGCGTGCCGTTGAAGGTGTCCATTTTGCCGAGCATCGCCTTAAACAGCGGCACAGCCAGCATGCCGAGCGCAACGAGCGTGATCACGATGCCGGGCACAGCGTAGTAGAACATCTTTGACATTTCGCTGCTGATGGAGATGGATTTTTTCAGCGCAACGCCAAGCATGATGGGGCCCTTGAGGAAGACCGAAAGTGTGGTGCTGAACAGCGACTGAATGCGCGCCGTGTCGCTGATGGTACGGGTGATCAGCGAGCCGACCTTGAATTTGTCGATATTGTCAAACGAAAGATCCTGCACCTTGTTGAAGATCGCCGAGCGCATATTGGCGCCGAAGCCCATGGCGGAGATGGCCACAAAGCGCGCCGTGAAATAGCCGACAACCAGCGTCAGCAGCGTGTAGCCGAGCATTTCGAGCAGCAGCATATTCAGATCGTGCCGCACAAAGGAATCGGTGCCGGCGTGATACATGATATAGTCGGTCACACGGCCCATGATTTCGGGGAGCTTGAGCTCGATATAGACGTCGAACAAAATCGTGAACGGCGTCAGGAACGTCAGGATCCGGTAGCCCTTCAAAAAGGACCAGAACATGGCGAGGCCGCGCTTGAAATTGCCCTTTTCCCGTTTGGGCTTTGCGGTCTTTTCTTTTTTAGCCAATCGGCATACCTCCTTGGGTTTTCACAGTCGGAACTAGTGGATAAACACATTTGCAAAGCTGAAATAAATAAGCAGCGATACCGCGTCCACGATGGTCGTGATCATGGGACCTGCCATCAGCGCCGGGTCGAGCTTTAGCAGCTTTGCGATCATCGGCAGGGTGCAGCCGATGATTTTGGCGACCATGACGGCCGCAAGAATGGAAAGGCAGACCACGAAGATCACGTTGTTGGCCGTGTCGCCGCCGGTGATGAGCCGCAGCAGCAGCATGCGTCCGGCGTTGGCGATGGCCAGCACCACGCCGACCATGACGGATACGCGGATCTCTTTCCACAGCACTTTGAAATAATCCTTGATCTGGATCTCGCCCAGCGCGAGACCGCGGATGATCAGGGTGGACACCTGGTTGCCCGAATTGCCGCCGGTGTCCATCAGCATCGGGATACAGGCCGTCAGACCCGCGATGGTTGCGAGCTTGGCTTCAAAGCCTTCGATGATCTGGCCGGTAAACGTGGCGGACACCATCAGCACCAGCAGCCACACGATGCGGTTTTTGGCGAGGGTGAAGACATTGGTTTTGAGGTATTCGTCCTCCGACGGACGCAGCAAAGCCATCTTTTCAAAGTCTTCCGTCGCCTCTTCGTCGATGATGTCGACGATGTCGTCGATCGTGATGATGCCGACGAGGCGTTCCTCCTTGTCGACCACAGGAACCGACAAGAGGTCGTACTTTTTGGCGATGGACGCAACCTCTTCCTGGTCGTCCATTGTGGAAACATAGATGAGCTGTTCGTCGTCGGACATGATCTCGGTCAGCGGCGTGTCCTCTTCGTTGAGCAGCAGCCGCCGCAGCGGCAATGTGCCGACCAGGTGCCGTTTGTCGTCGATGACATAGCAGGTGTAGATCGTCTCCTTGTCCACCCCTGTGCGGCGGATCGATTTGATCGCTTCGCCCACGGTCAGCCGGTCGTGCAGCTCCACCATTTCGATCGTCATGGCGGATCCTGCGGAGTTGTCGGGGTATTCCAAAAACCGGTTGATGATCTCACGCGTCTCCTTGTCGGTGTTGGCCAGCACGCGGCGGACCACGTTGGCCGGCACCTCCTCCAAAAAGTCGACCGCGTCGTCGACATACAGATCGTCCATCAGCCGTTCGATTTCCTTGTCCGTGATCATACGGACAATCGTTTCCTGGCTGTCGGGATCCAGATAGGCAAAGACGTCGGCGGAGATATCCTTCGACAAAATACGGAACACCGTTACGGTTGTTTTTTCATCGTCGACATTCATAATAAATTCGGCGATGTCGGCGTATGCCATTTCGTTGAACTGCTCGCGCAGCAGGGCATACTGTTTTTCCTCCACCAGACGGTGGAGCAGTTCCATGGTTTCTTCGTTCATGATTTCACCGACTTTCTGTCACGGTCACATACCGGACAGAAAAACGGCGCGCAAGCACCCGCATGTGTCCGGTCAGTGACGGATGTAGTTGTAACTTCGCCCGTTAGGGCAACTGTCGCCGTCCACTGAGAACTCACCTCCCGGCAAAATTAGGGCATGCGAAAATAATATACCATTTTACGGTATTGTATATTATACAATCAACTGCCCCTTAAAGTCAAGAACGCAGAAAACTTTTCTCGCGCGCCGGTTCGTCTTGCATTTTTTGAAATTGTGTTGTATGATAAATATAAGCGCGGCGGTCCGCCGTCCGCAATTTTCAGCAAGGAGGCTGCTATGATGAATCTGATCAAATCCTTTTTTCTGCGCGCGTTTGCGCTGATCGTCTCTGTCGTGATGGTGCTCGCCGCCGGATTTGCAACCGGCGAACGCTATGACGTGCGCGACCCGGAAAACTGCAAGCTCAACTTTTCCATCCTCTCCGACTCCCATATAGAAGGAAACAATTTCCCGCGTTACAAGGTCTATACCCACTGTTTGCAGGATGTGCGCAAAAACAAGAGCGGCAACGACGCCGTGATCTTCCTCGGCGACAACACAATGAACGGCCAGATCATTGAAAACACACTGTTCCACGGCGCGGCAAAGATGCTGCTGCCCGGTCAGACGGTTTTGCCGGTCGTTGGCAACCACGATATCGGCAACGGCAACGGCGATTACGGCAAGCTGCAAAACCGCTGGTATGACTATACCCGCGCATTTTTCGGCAAGGATCTCGCGCATTCCTATTACTATGAGGTGATCGACGGATGCTACTTTATCGTATTGGGCATGGAGGAGCAGCTCGTCTATGAAATGACGATGACCGACGCGCAGTTTGCGTGGCTCGAAGATGTGCTGCAAAAGGCTGCCGGCAGCGGCAAGCCCGTGTTTGTGTTCTCCCACTATCCGGCGGACGACGTACAGGACGAAAACGGCAAATCAACCGACCGGCTGGTCGATCTGCTCGCGGACTATAACAAGGAGCATGACCTGTTCTATTTCTGCGGCCACACGCACATGCCGCTGTATCTGTTCTGGTCGTTCCACGAATCCGACGGCTTCCCCGAAATCTATCTGCCGCGTCTGACCGAGCTTGCCGGCGCGGACGACCATGAAGTGTTCGGCAACACCGGCATCGGCATCGAAGTGGAAGTGTACGAAAACGAAGTGTTGGTACGCGGCAGAGACTTCTATCGCGGCCAGTGGCGCGTGGACGACGAGGACACGGGCGAGCTGTGCGAAAGAACCTATCCGCTCAAAACGCCGGTTGCCGGCTGATTGAAAACAAAAAAGAAGGACGTACTTCGTGTGCGTCCTTTTTATATGTGCTTTCGCATGTATTCGATCGTCTTGTGCAGCGTTTCGCCGCGGTAGAGTTCTTCGAGATGGCCGGCAAAATCCAGTCCGTAGCGTTTTTGCAGCGCCGCAAGTCGCCGGTCACGCTGCGTTTGCCGGGCGCGGGTCGTGTCTTCGAGATAATCGTCAAAGCTGAGCTGTCGGCGAGATTGGTCAGACAGATTGTAGATTCCCACGCCGCACAGCCGCACCGGCCGGCGCTGTACCTGCCCGAGCAGGTCGTGCGCTTCGCGGTAGATCACGACCGCGTCGTCGCTGTCTGAGACGAGCCGCGAACGCGTGATGGATTTCATATCGGCATAGGTCAGCTTGAGCGACACGCCGTTGCCGAACAGGCCGACGCGCTTTGCCCGATCTTCCACACACAGCGACAGCAAAAACAGCACGTCGTCCACCAGCTCGAAATTGGCCACATCCTCCTGAAACGTCACCTCGCGGCTGATGGATTTTGCGTCCTCGGGCCGCCAGGACTGCACCGGCCGGTCATCGATGCCGCCGGCGAGCTGCACAAGCCACGCGCCCTGTTTGCCCAGCAGACGCACAACGATCTCCTGCTTGTCGCGGATGTCGCGCACGGTGTTGACCCCGGCAAGATGCAGCTTTTCCGCCGTCTTTGCCCCAACGGTATAGAGCACACCCACGTCGCGGTCGGACAGAAGATCGACAAACTCCTTTGGCGTGCGGATCTCAAAATAGCCGTCGGGCTTTTTTTCTTCGCTGGCGGTCTTGGCCGCCGTTTTGCTGTATGCCACACCCACGGAGCAGCTAAGGCCCAGTTCGTCTTTGGTGCGCCGCTTGATCGTTTGGGCAATTTTGCGTGCGCCGTCAAAATCCACGGCCTGCTTTGTCACGTCGAGATATGCTTCGTCCAGCGCGATATACTCCGCCGCGCTCGCGTAGGTGTTCCAGATCTCGTGCAGCTTTGCCGACACGGCCCTGTATTTGTCAAACTGCGGATGGCGAAAGACGCCGTCGGGACAAAGCGCATAGGCTTCCTTGATATTCATCCCCGACTTGACGCCGAACACCCGCGCTTCATAGCTGCATGTGGCCACCACGCCGCGCTCATGGGGAAGCGAGCCGATAATTAAAGGTTTGCCGCGCAAGGACGGGTCGTCGCGCACTTCGACCGCCGCGTAAAACGCGTCCATATCCACATGGATGATGATCTGCTGCACACGCACACCCGCCTTTCATTCGTCTTTTTGTTATGCCGCGTCCGCCTGTCTTTGCATCCGGCGGCAAAAGCGCGTTTCCAACAGCAGCGTAAACAGCAGTCCGCGCACGCAAAGTTCGACGCACATGGCGCACCACACGCCGGGCAGCCCGAACCGCGGCGCCAGAACCGCCGCCAGCGGAATCCGCACACCCCACATGCTCACAAGGCTCAGCACGCTCGGCACCACCGTGTCGCCCGCGCCGCGAAACACGCCGGACGCAACGATCGACGCGGCATAGAGCGGTTCGGCAAACGCTTCGATACGCAAAACCTGCGCGCCGAGGGCACGGATCTGCGCGTCGGTGGACAACACGCCGATCATCTGCGGCGCAAACACAAACATCAGCGCGCCCGACGCCGCCATCACCAGCGCGCCGAACAGCGTGGTCAGCCGCCCGAAGTGCTTCGTCAGCCGAAACTGCTTTGCGCCGATCGCCTGCCCGATGATCGTGGTGGCCGCGGCGCCGATGCCGTAGCCGGGCATATAGCAAAGGCTTTCGGCGGTGATGGAAAACGAGTTCGCCGCAATCGCAATGTTGCCGAGCGGCGACACGATGCGCGTAAACGCGATGTACGCGGAGCATGTGATCACCTGCTCCACCGCCACCGGCACGGCGATTTTGACCGCACGGCGCAGGTCGGCTTTTTCAAAATGAAACGGTTCGCCCTTGCGCAGCCGCAGCGTTTCGGAGCGCCGCAGCAGGCACCAGAGCATCAGCCCGGCCGTAACGACCTCCGACAGCGCCGTGCCCAGCGCCGCACCGAGGATCCCGAGTCCTGCGCCCGGAACGTACACGGACAGACCAAACACCGTGTGTGTTGCAGACGGAAAGATCAAAAGCGCGTTGAACACCACGTCCAGCAGACACATGAGCACCTCCAGCAATCCGGGCGTGCGCATGTCGCCGCTGCACTGCAGCATTCCGGCCGCCGCGGAATTGAGCTGGACAAACGGCAAGGAGAGCGCGAACACCAGAAAATACTGCGCGGATTTTGTGCGGATGCTTTCGTCGCCGCCGAGCCAGACCGGCAGCCGGAAGCTCACAAGCGACGCGGCGAGCGCCAAACATGCGCTGAACAGCAGCACCGACCGCAGCCCGAGTTTGACAAGCCTGCGTGCTTTTTCCGGTTCATTCGCGCCGGTGCGGTTGGCAATCTGCACGGTAAAGCCCGTACCGGCCGCCATGCAAAGCCCGCCCAGCAGCCATGTGCTCGACGACACAAGACCGATGGCCGCGCCGTCGCCGGGGCTCAGGCGTCCGATCATGGACGCGTCGATATATTGCATCACGATCCCGGAGATCTGCGCCAATATCGCGGGAATACTCAGCCGCACGATCAGCGAAAGCTGCTGCGGCGTTGAAAGCGCGGCGCCGTCGCGCAGCCGGGAAAGATAGTCGGTTTTCGGTTTTTGCTTTTTCAAGGGATCATCCTCCGATCCCGCCTATTATAGCAAAGGCGCGGACAAATGGCAAATGATTTTATAAAACTTTTCCGCTTTTCTTGCATTACGCCGCACAATCTGCTATAATACCCGCCGGAAAAGAGGTAGAACCATGAGAACGGGAATCGAACAGCAAACATTTGACGAAGAACGCGCATTGTATCACGCCGAACACACCGACCTGCTTTCTGTCACATTTGCCGGCCCGGCCGACGGCGAATCCGCGCTCAAGGAGGCGCACGACGTCACGCTGACGGACTGCGCGTTTTCGCTGCGCTATCCGCTGTGGCACACCACAGATTTTAAGCTTGAGCGCTGCGCGATGGACGAAAGCACCCGCGCCGCGATCTGGTATGCCAAAAACGGCGAAATCCGAAACAGCACCCTCGGCGGCATCAAGGCCGTGCGCGCGTGCGAAAATATCCGTTTTGCCGGGTGCAAAATTGAATCGCCCGAATTCGGCTGGAAGTCGCAGAATCTTTCACTCGAAGATACCGTATTGACAGCGGAATATCCGTTTTTGGACAGCTGCGATCTCCGGCTGCAAAACGTGGAGCTGCACGGCAAATACTCGTTTCAATATACCGAAAACGTAAAAATCGAGAACTGCAATCTGGACACAAAGGACGCGTTTTGGCACAGCAAAAACGTCACCGTCACCGACAGTGTGCTGAAGGGCGAATACCTCGGCTGGTACGCCGAAAACCTGACGCTCATCCGCTGCAAAATCATCGGCACGCAGCCGCTGTGCTACTGCGAAAATCTGCGGCTTTGCGACTGCGAAATGATCGACTGCGATCTTTCGTTCGAATATTCCGACGTGACCGCCGACATCCGCGGCGGCATCGATTCCGTGAAAAACCCGAAAAGCGGCCGCATCACGGCGGACGAAATCGGCGAAATCATCAAAGAAAACCCGGTCATCCCCTGTTCTGCCGAGATCCGTGTGCGGCAACACTGAATCAGAAAAAGCAAAAGACGGCTGTGCGCCGTCTTTTTTGTTTTACCGTCTTTTGTTTATATCGAACAATCAATCGTCAGCGGGTTCCGTTTTGCCGGCCGGAACGCACGTCAGCCCAGCCGCCGTTTCAATTCTCCGCGCACCTGTTCCAGATCGCCGCTCGTCAGCAGCGGAATCAGCGCATTGATTTCGTCCACGGATTTGTCCCACCAGCGGAAGGAAAGCAGCAGCCCGATCAGCGCGTCGTCGAAGCGCCGGCGGATTTCTTTTGCCGGATTGCCGACAGCGACGGCATACGGTGCAACGTTGCTGCCCACAACACTGTTTGCACCGATGATCGCGCCGTCGCCGATCTGCACGCCGGGTAAAATCACGGCGTTTTGTCCGATCCAAACGTCGTTGCCGATCACAGTGTCGCCCTTAAACGGCATATCCTCTGCTGCGGGCGGCGCCATGTCCCAGCCCGAAAGGGTATAAAACGGAAAGGTGGATACCGCGTTCATCTGATGGTTGGCGTCGTTCATCACAAATTCCACGCCTGCCGCAATCTGGCAAAACTTTCCGATGATGAGTTTGTCGCGGCTCCACGGATACAAATGCGTCACATGCGTTTCAAATTCCGCATCCGCGATATAGGTGAAGTCGCCGACCTGAATATTGGGATTGTGCACCGTCGGTTTCACATAGATCTCGTTGTCATACCCCGCGACCGGATGGATCTCGTTCGGGTCGGGCCGGTTCCCGTTGTGCATTCTTTGCACCTCCGTCCTTTTTTCCGTTCCATTATACTGCGGTTTTCTTCTTTTTGCAAGCCGCGCCGCAGCCCGGCATAGTTGCCGAAGTCAGGAAAAGACGCAGGTATATCTTTTATTTCCGGCTGCTGCACCACCATTCGGTAAAGGCGTCGGGATAGTTCGTCTTAAACCCCGCCACGCCCATGTCGCAGATCTGCTGCCACCATTCCGGGTAGTCGCCGAGGTTGGAAAAAACTTTGATCCCCATCTCGCCGAGCATGTCCACGTCGGCTTTGGTAAACGCTTCATTGTTGAGCCCGACCTCCCACAGATCGGACCGGCGCACGAAGTCCATCGTCTTTTCGTTGAGAAACCGGATGTTGGCGCCGAGGCGCAGGCCTTCGGGCTTGCCGCAAATGCGGTAGTGTTCCTGCATCTCCTCGAGCACGGCCCAATCGCCGGAAAAGAAGATATAGCGCGACACATTGGGCGACGTGCGCAGGATCTCGTCCATGCGATCGCACATGCCGGTCGTTTTGAATTCGACCTCCACGGTCATGTCATAGCCGACCGTAGAAAGCCACGCGTCAAATGTCGGAAACGTGATCAGATGGGTCACGCGGTCCTCGCGGTAGTCGGGCGGTGTGATCATGCGCCGTCCGCCGTCGTGCTCGGTCCAGGGGTACGGCGGATATTTCAGCTTGAGCGCGTTGCGGTACGGGATGTCGATTTGGCAGATTTCGGCGGCGGTCAGGTCGCGCAGCAAATCACGGCGCCGCTCAAAGGTCATATAGCCCAGCGAGTTGTTGTGCGTGACGATGATCTCGCCGTCGCCGCTCGGCTGGATATCCAGCTCGATCCCTTCGCAGCCGAGCGCGGCCGCTTTTTGAAATGCTTCAAGGGTGTTTTCCGGTGCAAACTGGGTCACGCCGGTGTGTGCCAAACGCATCGGCTTTCCACAATATTCTTTTTTCATTTTTGGCAGCCTCCTTGAAAAAACGGTTCTTTCAATTCATTGTAGCACACGGCGCCGCAGGATACCAGTCTTTTTCGATAATAAAAACAAAAAAGGCAAGACGTTTGTCCTGCCCTTTTCATGTTTGGTTCTTTCAAACGCGATCCCGGTTGATCTGCGGTTTTATCGCACGGCAACCCCGCACGTGTCAGTCTTCCGTTTTCATAATGCCCAAAAAATCCGGCACACCCAGCGGCATGAGCACTTTCATGGCGACACCGTATGCGATTTCAAACGGCGTCAGCAGCGGCATCGCAAACACAAGCAACAGTTTCCACATAGCTCTGTCCCCTTTCTGTAAAGACATGGTGTCTGTTTCATGTTTTGTCTGCCGGCAAGGGCAGGCAAAAGCTTCGGCTTATACGCGGTCCGGGCCGTACCAGGTCAGGCCGACCATGGTCACGTCGTCAAACTGCGGCGCTTCGCCCGTAAAGGCTTCGACATCCGCGCCGACTTCGCGCAAAAACACCTTGGGCTGACGGTCGGGGCAGCGGTTCAACGCTTGCAGCATCCGGTCCGGGCCGAACATGTCGTTGTCGGCATTCGTCGCCTCCGGCACGCCGTCGGTATAAACGAAGAGGCTGCCGCCCTGTTCGAGCCGGATCTCGTAGTCGCGGTAGCGCGCGCCCTCCATCCCGGCAAGCACAAAGCCGTGCTTGTCTTTGAAAAGCTCAAACTGCCGGTCGGGACCGCAGATCGCCGGAAATTCGTGGCCGGCGCTTGCGGCGGTGACAACGCCGGTGGCAAGATCGACGATCCCCAGCCAGCAGGTGACGAACATATCCGCCTCATTGCCTTCGCAAAGCTGGTTGTTGACGTCGTGCAGAATCTCGGCCGGGGTGCCGCCCTGCATGGCGCGGTTTTTGATCAGCGTTTTGGAAATCACCATAAACAGCGCCGCCGGCACGCCCTTGCCGGACACGTCCGCGATCACGAGCGCGAGATGGTTGTTGTCGATCAGGAAGAAATCATAGAAGTCGCCGCCCACCTCTTTGGCCGGGGTCATGGAGGCGAACAGGTCAATCTCCTTCTTTTGCGGGAACGGCGGGAAGATCCGCGGCAGCATATCCGCCTGGATCTGTGTGGCCACGTTCAGCTCGGCGCCGATGCGTTCCTTTTCGGCGGTGACGGTCCGGAGATTTTCCGTATAGAGCTTCAGGTTGTCCTGCATCTTGTTGAAGCCGCGGGCAAGGTCGCCGATCTCGTCGCGGCTGTTGATGTCGGACTTCTTGTCAAAATCGCCTTCGCCGGTGTTTTTCACCGTGTCCGTCAGCCGGATGATGGGCTTCGAGATGGTACGCGAAAGGTAATAGGCAAACACCGCGGCAATCAACGCGAGCAGCACGATGGAAGTTGTGGCGCCGATGATGAGCTTTTTAAATTCATCCGACATCTTTGCCTGGGTGGAAGCGAAGGTCCGCTCGGACCGGGCGGTGATCTTCCGGATGGGTTCCGTAATCTCTTCCGCGTTGATTGCGGTGCAAAGCAGCCAGCCGTTGGACGGGATCTCGCGAGCGGTCATGTAGATCTCTCTGCCGTCCAGCGTGGCGTGAAACGCCTCGCCGTTGCCGAACGCGCAATCGTCGATTTTTTTCAGCACGCTGCGCGGGTCGGTGAAATGATCCGCAAAGGCGTTATACAGGCCGCCGTGCGTTTCCACGTCCTTCATAAAATCGCTGTAGGCAACGAGATTGCGTGTTTCGCCGAGCACAAAGGTCGTTCCGGTTTCGCCCAGTCCTCTGCCGATCACGTTGGACATCATCTGCTCAAAATTGACGTCGGCCGCCACCACGGCTACAACCTTGCCGTCGGGATTCTTCACCGCCATCGACGCCGTGATGCACGGTCTGCCGTAGGAATCGATCTCCGTTTCCTTCCACATGATTTTGTCGGGCGAGGCGATCGAATTGAGATACCAGTGCCGCCTTGTCACCACATAGTTTTCACGGAACACGTTGTTGTCCGTATACTGATAGAAGATGCCGCTGGCGGTGCCGACATAGAGATTGTCGAAAAAGCGGCTGTTGTATTTCATGATCGGCGCGAAGATCTCTTCCATATTTGCAATGAGCTGCAGCTCGCGTTCCAGTTCTGCGTTCACCTGCACACCGGCGCTGAACATATACCGTGCCGAGAGCGTTGCGGGCGCCTTTGACAGATGCACGGGCGCATAAGCGGAGCCGGCATACGCCGCGGGCGACGCATAGAGCTTTTCGGCGTATTCCGCCGCCTGCTCCACCGCATCGGAAACGATGCGCAGCCGCGAATCGGTCACTTCGGTCTGCATATCGGCGATGACGCTGAGGGAATCGGAATCCTGCGTGTAGAGTCCCGCCTCAATGGTTTGCTCCGCGTCGGTTCTCAGATCGGTATACATCAGGTGCGTGTTTTCTTTCATATCCGAGATCACGGCAAACAGCCCGATATTGACGAGCAGCAGTGTACCGAGCGTCAGCGCGAGCATGGATATGATCAGTTTTTTTCCTATCTTCAAATCATCGTACCTCCCGACGGTTGTTGCGATTTCCTCTTTTCAGCAGTATTCTATCACAAAAAAAATGCAGATACAAGAAAAAGTCGATAAAATTCACGCAAACAGCAAAAGAAAAAGCGCCGCCGAGCGACGCCGATTCGTTCAGTCCTCTTCTGATTGTCCAAACAGAATCCGCATAAAGTCTCGTCTGCCATATAAAACACGGGAGACGTAAATGATTCCGTTTTCATAGCGATAAAAGGCGGTATAGTTTCCGCATGAAAGGAACCGATGATCCGTATCGAGATTCACAATGCTCGCAAGCGGTGCGCCGGATTGTGGAAAATCGGCAAGGCGACGCAAACTGCCTGTGATTTTTGAAATCGTATGAAGCGCCGCTGTCTCGTTGCACAGCTCCTCAGCGATATAGGATTTGATCTTCTTCAGATCCTCGATTGCATCCGCAGACAACTTGATTTCAGCCATGGATCAAACCCAGTTCCTTTTCGGCCTGTGCAAGATCAGTCCAGCCTTTTTCCTTCCCGGATTGTTCACCCCTGGCAATTTCTCCCATCAGTTTCAGAACCGCCTGTGTTCTCTCGTACTCCTCCATATCGACAATAGCATATCTGCCTCTGCCGTTTTTGGTCAGAAACACAGGCTCGCCCACAGCAATATCGCGCAAGACCTCGTTATAGTTTCGCAGATCAGACACCGGTTTGATATTCGGCATATCGGACACTCCTTTCTGTTGACGCTAATATTGTATCACAATTTATCGTAAAATTCAACTGTAAATTTTACGAACTTAAAAGTTTCATTTTGCGGCACCCTGACGCGCCACACCCATACATAGCCTTTGCTTTGCAAGGGCGGATGATCGAAAGGAGGACTTTCAATGAGAAAAGTCCAAAAGAAGCGGTCATACGGACCGCAACACACAAGACGCGACAGATTGTCCATTATTTTTTGTTCGCATCGCTTGAAAAATCACTTGATATTTAATATAATATATTCTACGTATCGATTTAGCTCAGCCGGATACAAGAAGTAGCAACAGCCCTTGACAATCTTGAAAAGAGTTGTTCAGGACAAAACCTGCGATTAAAGCGAAAATAGTTTATGGGAGTGTTATTTGTGAAAAAGAAAAAAGTCTTATTGGGCATTCTTGCTTTCGTCTTAGCAGTTATTATTTCAGGACCTGTTTTGGCATTTGCCGATGTTAATAATACCGAATTGGCTGCCGGCAGTTTAGGCTCTGAAATTAAAATAGAAAAAGGGGAGGATAATGTTGAAAGCAGAATCAAAGATACTTTGGCTTCTGTGTATAACAGAATAATCTTCAGTATAGATG
>CADABX010000029.1 GCA_902786285.1 Oscillospiraceae bacterium
CGGTCTTATTCTCGTGTTTTCATAATGATAATGCAGTCGAGTTTCTCATCTCGACTGCATTTCTGTCTGTTTTTATTTCCTTATCTTAATGATATTGCCGCTTGGACGCTTTATTTTTCTTTCTTTTCCTTGGTGCGCTTGGTGACCTTGAGACGCGAAAAATCCTCGCGTTCCTTTTCGTCCAGCGCTTCGGTGATGAATTTGACCGTTTCGCTCAGACGTGGGATCATGATGTTGTTCAGCGCGTTGGAGCGCTTCTGCGTTTTTTTCACCGCGTCCGCGAGACGGTAGACGCTGTTTTCAATCTGCGCCAACCGCACCGTGAGCGTTTTGACTTCGTTAAACCTGCGGCACGCCTCGTCGAAATCGGAGTTGGTGGCCAAAAAGCCGAAGTCGCGCACATCCGTGGCGCGCGGATGGATCTCCAGCGTCGGCACCTCCACGCCCATCACGGAGCGGTAGTCGAGTGACACGGAATCGTCCACCGGGATCGCGCCGGCAAACCGGCTGCAATCGCCGAGGTTGAGCGACGCTTTTTTCAGCGCGTCGTAGGCGCCGGCATAGACTTCACCGATCTGCTGCTGGACGTCTTTGGCTTCGTCTATCAGCCGCATCATTTCGCGCACCAGAATGTTGCGCTTGCGGTCCATCAGATCGTAGCCGAGCTTTGCCAGCTCCAGCGATTTTTTGGTATTCATCAGATTCGCTTTGGTCGGAAAGACCTGTTGTGCCATGCCGGATTCACCTCCTCAGGTAGGGCCGTGGGTTTGTTTATTTATCGTAGTATTCGTCCAGAATTGCGTCGTCTACGCGGTCAAGCTCGTTGCGAGGGATCATCCGCAAAAGCTTCCAGCCGAGGTCGAGCGTTTCTTCGATCGATCGGTTGGCATTGCCCTGCCCCAGAAATTCCGCGTCAAACGCTTTACCGAACGCCATGATGCGCTTGTCGCTCGCGGACAGCTCGTCTTCGCCGATGACCGAGGCGAGCGCTTTCGCGTCCTGCACCTTGGCGTAGAGCGCAAAAAGCTGGTTGGCAAGGGCGCTGTGGTCCTTGCGCGTAAAGCCTTCGCCGATGCCGTCCTTCATCAGACGCGACAGAGAAGAGAGCACGTTGACAGGCGGATAGACGCCGGTGGTGTCCAGCCCGCGGTCAAGCACGATCTGGCCTTCCGTGATATAGCCGGTCAGATCCGGGATCGGGTGCGTGATATCGTCGTTGGGCATTGTCAGAATCGGGATCTGCGTAACGGAGCCTTTGGCGGTGTTGATGATGCCGGCGCGTTCATAGATCGTGGCGAGATCGGAATACAGATAGCCCGGAAAACCCTTACGGCCCGGGATCTCACCCTTGGACGACGAAAATTCGCGCAGCGCTTCGCAGTAGGACGTCATATCCGTGAGGATGACGAGGATGTGCTTGTTCAGCTTAAACGCGAGATATTCCGCGGCGGTCAGCGCGCAGCGCGGTGTGATGATACGCTCGATGATCGGGTCGTTGGACACGTTGAGGAACATGACCACCCGATCCATCACGCCCGCCGCTTCAAACGACTGGCGAAAATAATCGGCAACATCGTTTTTGACGCCCATCGCAGCAAACACGATGGCGAAGTCGTCGCTGTCTGCGATCGACGCCTGCCGCACGATCTGCACGGCCAGCTCGTTGTGCTTCATGCCGGAGCCGGAAAAGATCGGCAGTTTTTGTCCGCGGATCAACGTGGTCAGACAGTCGATGGACGAGATGCCGGTTTTGATGATATCGCGCGGATAGACGCGGGACACCGGGTTCATCGGCTGGCCGTTGACATTGCCCATTTCCTCGGGATAAATCTCGCCGAGGCCGTCGATCGGACGGCCCAGACCGTCGAACACACGTCCAAGCAGTTCGGGCGAGAGTGGAATCTCCATCGGCTTGCCGGTGAGCACCGTGCGTGTGTTGACCATGGACAGGCCGCGGGTGCCTTCAAACACCTGCAGCGCCACCTTGTCGCCTTCGATTGCAACGATACGCCCGGTGCGTTCGGTGCCGTCGTCGAGCTTGAGATGGACGAGTTCTTCGTTCAAAGGGTGCTGCACGCCTTCCAGAATGACCAGCGAGCCGTTGAGTTCGCGCAGTCCGCGATGTTCTGTGATCATGAGAACCCTCCTTACTTGCGAAGATAGCTGCCGAGCACGTTGTCGATTTCTGTGATATAATCGTCAAGCATCGCCAGGTTGTTGTTCGGCACGTCGTATTTGATCTTGGTCAGTTTGTCAAACAGACCCGTTTCCAGCAGCCGTGCGATGGGCACCTGCAGCTGAACGATCTGCTGACATTTATGGTATAGATGCAGTATCACCCGCATCATTTTGAGCTGCTTTTCGGGCGGCACATAGGTGTCGTCCGGGTGAAATGCGTTTTGCTGCAAAAATCCCACGCGAATCACGCGTGCGATCTCGATCGTCAGCTTCTGATCGTCCGGCAAAACGTCTGCGCCAATGAGCTTGACGATCTCCATCAGCGACGATTCTTCATATAATATTGAGGACAACTCCTCGCGGCAGCGCATGAAATCGGCGCCCACTTCGTCGTGATACCACTGCTCGAGCTCGCCGAGGTATTCGCTGTAGGAGCTCGTCCAGTTGATCGCCGGATAGTGACGCGCGTATGCGAGCGCCTTGTCGAGCGCCCAGAAGCAGCGGGTAAACCGCTTGGTGTTTTGTGTGACCGGTTCCGAAAAGTCGGAGCCCTGCGGCGACACGGCGCCGATGATGGTCACAGAGCCTTCCGCATGCGACAGCACGTCCATATAGCCGGCGCGTTCATAGAATTCGGAAAGTCTGGACGGCAGATAGGCCGGAAAACCTTCGTCCGCCGGCATTTCCTCCAATCGGCCCGAAATCTCACGCAGCGCCTCCGCCCAGCGCGAGGTGGAGTCTGCCATAATTGCGGTGTGATAGCCCATGTCGCGGTAGTATTCCGCCAGTGTGATGCCGGTATAGATCGACGCTTCACGCGCTGCCACGGGCATGTTGGACGTGTTGGCAATCAGCACGGTGCGCTCCATCAGCGATTTGCCGGTGCGCGGATCGACAAGCTCGGAAAACTCCTGCAGCGCCTGTGTCATTTCGTTGCCGCGCTCGCCGCAGCCGACATAGACGATGATATCCGCGTCGCACCATTTGGCAAGCTGGTGCTGCGTCATGGTTTTGCCCGTGCCGAACCCGCCGGGAATCGCCGCCGCGCCGCCTTTGGCAACGGGAAACAGCGTGTCGATGACGCGCTGCCCGGTAATCAGCGGACGGGACGCCGGCAGACGTTTTTTGACCGGACGCGGAATGCGGATCGGCCAGCGCTGGCATAGCGTGAGGTTGTGGCGGTTGCCGTGCTTGTCTTCCAGAACGGCAACCGTATCATTGACATGATAGGCGCCGTCGGGCTTAACTTCGGTGATTTTGCCGGAAAGCAGCGGAGACAGCATGATCTTATGCCGGATCGCCGGCGTTTCCTGCGTTTCAGCATAGACTTCGCCGCCGGAGATCGTATCCCCTGCCTTGACGCAGAGCTTGACGTCCCACGTTTTTTCCGTGTCGAGTGCGCTGACAGACAGTCCCTTGCCGATAAACGCGCCGGACTGCGCCTGCAGCGCCGGCAGCGGACGTTCGATGCCGTCAAAGATATTGGTCAGAATGCCCGGGCCGAGCAGTGCGCAAAGTTGGCTGCCGGTGCCCTCCACCGGTTCGTCCGGCGAAAGGCCGGCGGTTTCTTCATAGACCTGAATGGTGGTCTTATCCGTGTCAAGCGAAATCACTTCGCCCACCAGCTTCTGATTGCCGACATAGACCATTTCGAGCATGGAAAGATCGGTCTTGCCTTTGATGGTGACGACAGGCCCGTTGATGGAATAGATCTTGTTTTCCTGTTGCATCAGTCACCCTCCTTTGGCAGGATCGAAAGGCCGCACCCGGCAAGAAATCTGCTCCGCGCGGCATCCAGTCGGCTGTCGAATGTGTCGCTCAGAAAGATGCTGCCGTCCGCCGTTGCAACGCGGGCAAGACCAAGCGTGTTTGCAGAATCCACGACCACATCTGCATCCGGGTCGATTGCCTTTGCAATTGTTGCCGCAATTTCCTCGTCCTCTGCGCGTACATAAATCTTTGCGCCGCGCTTTCCGAGCGAATGAAGCAGCGATGTAATACAATCTTTCAGCAGCGACCGATATGCATCAGTGCTGACAAACGCCTGCAGATGCGACTTTACCTGAGCGAATACATCGTCCACGATCTGCTCCCGATGCTGAGACGAAAGCTGCTTGCGTCCGGCAGCGTGCCGTGCAACGGCAGCGTTTGCATCGCGCTGCAGACGGCCTTTGGCATACGCCATCCGCTCTTCCAGCTCCGCTTGCGCTTCGGCGCGAAACTGTTCGAGCTGCGTGTTGGAAATCTTTTCGGTCTGCTTTTTTATTTTCAATACGCTCTTTTCCGCCGTGCGGTTGATCTGGGCGGAAAAGCGTTCGAGTTTTTCGTTTTGATTTAACATAGTTTCACCTGCTTATCTGCAAGGTATTAAACCGCCGTGCCGACGGCGGCTGCAATATAACGCGTGATCGATTCGGTGTCGACCGTCGGGTCGGCCATATCGGGGATTTCGCTGACCAGCGTTTTTGCGTCGCGCTTCATTTCATCGATCTGCGCGGGATAGCGCGTGGAGAGCGAACGTGTGACCAGGATGACGGCAATGTCCTTTCGTTCAGACAACGCTTGCAGCGCTGCGTTCAGCGACGCCTCATCCGAAACAAGGCAGCCGTCGATCCCCGCCAGGCGCAGCCCGGTCAGCGTATCGCTGTCATTGGAGAGCAAATACAGCTTCATCTTACACTTTGTTGAGGATCAGAATGGAGATGACGACGCCGTACAGCGCGATGGATTCACCCAACGCCACAAAGATCAGGCTCTTACCGAAGGATTTCGGATCCTCGCTCGTTGCGGCAATCGCAGCAGGCGCACCCGCGGCAACGGCGATACCGCCGCCGATACCGGAGATTGCGGTGACAAGTGCGGCAGCAAGAAGGCCAAGGCCCTTGGCATTGCCGTTGTCGGCGGCAGGTGCGGCAGCTTCTTCTGCATTCTCAGCGGCCTGCGCGGTCGCTTCGGGCGCCGCGACGGGCGCATCGGAAACAGCCGAAACGGCAAATGCACAAACAGACACCATCACGATCAGAATCAGGAAGGTGGCGACGTTGACACGCATGACTTTACGGACGGATCTGCCCTGCATGCGCTGGCGGAAGGTATAATAGGCGGAAAACATCAAAACCAGGGCGGGAACAATGATCAGTGCGGCGGTGAAAAAGGTTTTCATAAATAACTCCTCCGATGTAATAAATGTTGATAAACGCTCAGACGCGTTTGATTTTTTTCTCAAGATAAGTGTGCAGCTTTGCGGCCTCAAACACGCGGCCCTCTCCTTCGTAAAAACGAGAGAACATCTCATAAAACTCGAGACGCAAGCCCTGAATACCGGACAGCAGACCTTCGAGTGCAACGACAAGCGCGTTGCCGAGAATAATGACGATGATGCCCTTGACGCTTTTCGGATCGCCTGCCAGGGTGAAGACCACCATCATCATGGACGCGTGGACGATCACGAAAGCGCCGACGCGCAGGAACGAGACGGTGTTGCTGAAGTACGACAGAATATATTCGATCGTTTCAAACAGATTCTGCATCAGGTAGTCGGATATACTTTCGGGTTTGACAAACCGGTGCTCGTCAATGGATTCGGCAATGATTTCTTTGTTAAAGAGAATCAGCAGCCCGACAGCCAGCAAACCGGCAGCAACACCCGACGGGATCAGCTGTTTGTGCGACATGAACGCATAGGCCAGCGCCGCAGCGCTCAAATAGACAACGATACCGGCTAAACCGTTTTCGGAAAACAGCGCAGAGCCGAGCTTTCGTTTTTTGATGCACGACACGATATTCAGCAGCATGGCGACCACAACAAGGGTGACGCCGATGGCGATAGCAAACAGCAAAACCGTGTTGATCGAATCCATAACAGAAATCGGTTTGCCGGGCCAGCCGAGCTTGTGATACAGCGGATCAAGCATTTCTTCAAAGCCGAACACCGAGCCGAATACAAAGCCGAAAATCATGCTGCTCGCGCCGCAGGGAATCAAAATCTTTCCGAGGGCCATCCCCATTTTTTTCCACATCAGAATGCCGATAAGGATAAGCAGCAGACCCTGCCCGAGATCGCCGAACATGATACCGAACAACAGCGTATAGGTGATAGAGACGAACGCCGTGATATCGATATCGTGATAGCTCGGCACGCCATACATTTCAACAAAAAACTTGAACGGGCGGAACGCAATGAAATTTTTCAGCCGTGTGGGCGGCGTCAGCGCACCGTCGGTCTCGGGATCGTCGATCTCCACCAGAAATTCGGGATACTTCAGCATCTTGTCTCGCAGGAACGATTCCTGCTTCGCCGGAATCCAGCCGGTGAAAAAGACGCTGTTTTCGTGCGCAACGGCATATCGCCGCAGCTCGAAAACGTTGGACAGCTGCTGAAGCTTGCTGTAAAGGGCACGGATGCGGTCCCCTTCCTTTTCCCAGATCTCACTGACCTGCGCGCTCAGCTCCCGCTTTTGCGCTTCAATGATCTTGATATTCTCGTTCAGCGAATCAACAATCTCCTGCGTTGTGCCGACAGCGGACGGAATATACAAACGGTCAAAGTGCAGCGCGGCAAAAATCTTGTCGACGTCCGCCTCCTTGTCCTTTGGCGAAAAGTAACAGCCCCAGTAGCCCTTATCGTCCACGGATGCGGGCACAAACAGGATATACGGGTTGTCGCCGTAGCCTTTTGTCAGCTTGAGATAGCTGTCTTTCGGCAAATGGCCGAACCGCGCGGAGATGAATTTACAGGAAAAAATCTCCTCAAGCGGGATGCCGAGCCCGGTAAAATGGCTGTATTTCCCGATTGCTTCGCGGCATTCGTCCAGTTGATCGTTGAGCGCGTTGTTTTGCGCGACGGCGTCTTTGACCCGTTGGTCCAGCCCTTCGATATATTCGCGCGTTTTCTCGTCGATCACCGTGCCCTTGACCGGCTTGCCGGCTTCCAGGTCGATCGAAAACTGATTGGCCAACTCCCGGACCGCCGTCAATGTGGAGGTATAGGGATTCTCCTCCATCAGCGGCGTATAGCCCATGGTTGGCGAAATAGCGTGCTGCGCGGGTTCCGGCTGGAAAAAACCGTCTGCGCACAGGGCCGAAATCAGCTTGTTGAGCTGCGAGAGCGGCCCGCTCGCCATCACGAATTTCATTTTTTCAATTGCCAAAAAATACCACTTCCTGTCGGCTTATGCCATGAAGTCTGCCCAAAGGCAGCCGGTTAAAAATCAAAGTTTCTTATATAATCAGGTTCTGTTCGATCACCTGCGGCGCAACGCCGAACTTGACGCCTTCTATGATTCGCACAAGGTTATTTGTTTCGATGCGGGAAAGCTGCAGATAACAGAACATCACAACGCTCGGATAAGACGAAAAGCGGATCTGCTTTTCGCAGTGCCGGAACAGGCTTTGCTCCAGCTGAAACTCAATGCTTTTTTCGCTTTTCGGATCGAACCAACGACGGTACGCGCTCTTTTGCAGCAATGCTTTCACCTCTTCCACTGAAGAAGCTGCCGACAGCGCTTTTCGCTCACGGTCGGAAAACAGTGTAAGCAGATCGCTGTCCGGTTTTGCAAGATCGGCGCAAAGATCAGCCGAAGCCGGATAAAATCGTTTTGCGCGCCAGACACGCTCGATCAGCTGGCAGTCGCGGGTACGCGCGATCAGCTCCAGCAGTGCTTGCCGCTCGCCGCCTGAAAAACACTGTTTGCACAGCGCTTTGATCTGTTTGGAAAAGAAGGCTTCAAACGCCTGTTCAAACGTCAGGTAGTCCACCTTCGGGGCACGCAGACACGCATCATACAACACGCCGTAGGCGGTCTTTTGCAGCGATACGGCAATCTCCTCCAGCGAATTCGCGCGGCCGAGCGCAAACAGATCGATGGATAAGTGTTTATCCAAAAACGAATTGACGCGTTCCAGATAGATTTCCTTGTTGCCGCCGAGCAGCAACAGCGTTGCGCGTTCAATCTGATCGATTTCGTCGCGCAAAATGAAATAGCGGTAAAACGCAGAGCCGATTGCCATTTCATAGCGGCAAAGCGATTCAAAGGATGCAAAGCGGTGCTTGGACACCAGCTCCTCAAGACCGCGCGCCTGAAACGAGGTCATGCCGGATTGGGCGATCTCTTCACCGTATGGTGTTTTGAGCCGCAGATACTGGGCAATCTCCCCAACGGTTCTGCAATGCAGCATAGCGTTATAATCTTCGTTTGTGAGCCGTTTGCCGTAGAATGCGCGTGAAAGCGCAAGCACGGCGTTTGATGCGTATTTCACGCGATTCACCTCCTGTCGGAAACGCGCGTTGTCAGGCGCTGGTTACATCGGAAACAATCGCGCTGATCCACGCGGCCTCGTTGGCGCGCCGGGTTTCGTCCAGTGCTTCGTCAACCCCGTCGTACTGCAGATCAATATTGCGGATCTGTTCGTCCCGCCGGGCATTGATCGAAAGCGTTTGCTCACCGACAAAGCGATCAAAGCTTTCTTCGTTTTTTGCGCGGATCTCTTTTTTGGCATTTTCCAATTCTTCAAGCGCACCGGCACGCTGCTTTTTTGCTTTTGCAACCCGCTGACGCGCCTGCTTGTCGACCTGCAGCAGGGCGCTGATCAGATCATCCATGCAAAAACCTCCTTAAAGAAAAAAAGGCGCCAACGTGGTGTTGCGCCCCGTTTTTAATATTCATAATTATAGCACAAATTGCAATAAATGCAAGAGATGAGCCAAAATATTTTTCGCCGTTATGCACAAAGAAGACAAAAATAATTGCTTTCTTTTCTCTCATGTGTTAAACTTTTTTTATCTTGATTTCGGAGGTAAAAACAATGGATTTGCAAGCAATTGCCGCTTTTTTTCAAAAGCACGGGTTTCAAACAGCCGTATTTGACACGGCGGCACAGGCCGCGGTCTATCTTGACAGTACGATTGACGGCGTTTCCGTGTCCTACGGCGGCTCCATGACGGTTGCACAGATGGGCCTGCTGGACAAGCTGAAGACCCACAACGACGTGATCGGCCACTGGGATGTGCCGGACGGTATGACAAAGCAGGAGGTGTATGCAAAAGCGGCGGTGACAGACGTCTATCTTTGCAGCGCAAACGGCGCGAGCGAAACGGGTGAACTCGTCAATATCGACGGCCACGGCAACCGGGTGTCCTCCACACTGTACGGCCATAAAAAGGTTTATTTTATCGTCGGCGTCAACAAGTTTGCGCCGACCCTTGAGGAAGCCATGTGGCGCGCACGCAATATTGCTTCGCCCAAAAACGCGCAGCGGCTCGGACGCAAAACGCCGTGTGCCGTGAAAGGCGACCGATGCTACGACTGCAACAGTCCGGAGCGGATCTGCAACGGGTTCGTGATCCAGGCGCGCAAGCTTTCAAGCTGCGAAACACATGTGATTCTTGTAAACGAACCGCTCGGCTTTTAACTTGACAACAAACGCCGGTTCATGCTATAATGCACTCACCTTATCGGGAAAGGAGCGCGAAGAAAATGTTTGAATGTCCCTGCGGATATGTGTATGATCCGGCGGTCGGCGATCCCGACGGCGGTATCGCACCGGGCACTGCCTGGGAAGATATTCCGGATGATTGGGTGTGCCCGATCTGCGGTCTCGGCAAAGAGATGTTTACCGAAGCATAAAAGTGAAAACCGCCGGTCGCCGGCGGTTTTGCTTTGAAAAAGAAGGCAGTCCGTTGGACTGCCTGTTATTTTATTTGTGCATGCCGAGGCTTGCAAGAATGCCATGGAAGAAGCTTGTGATTCTTTCGCTGAAACTATTGCCGTGGACATTGTAGCAATATTTGCAGGCGCCGGGAATGTCGGCTTTGCAGACGTCGCATTTGCCGTCTTTTTTATTGGTGTCTTTGTGGCCGAGTGCGGGAATCACGGTTTCACCGGTGATCTTGCCGCAAGCAACGCATTTCTGACCGCCTTTGGAGCCGGCCTCTGTGCAGGTTGGTGCTTTTTCAGGAACCGCTTCGAATCTGGTGCACGGCTGAAGATGCTCTTTGCCTTTGCCGAAATAATCATACATGTTCTTACCGCAGTCTGTGCAGTAATACTGGATATAATGCTCTTCCTTCGTTTCATCGCAGCTGTAATCGACCATAACAATCAGATTATCAGCACCTCTCTTATGGCTGCCGCCTTTTTCGCAGACAGAATTTATTTCAACAATTTTATCCGGCTCCTGCGGAACGAAGCTCCTGACCGCAGCAACGGACAGCGAAAACAGACTGACGACCGTCAAAAGCGTCAGTACGAATGCCAATATACGTTTTGTTGTTTTTTTCATTACAAACAACCTCCAATATTTTCAAGTGCAATTATTATACATCACAGCAGTTTCATTTGTCAAGAGGTGAAACCGCCGTTCGCCGAAAAGTATCTGCCGCCGTTTACAGTCTGCATTTTGCCGCTTTAGAATATTTACCCCAAAGCGTGACGTCCCAAAACGGATCGCGGACATACGTGCGCACCTTAAAATAGATTGTTTTACCCGTCGGCAGTTTTTTCAGACTGACGGCGGTCTTTAATGTGCTTTTCAGCTTCACAAAGTCTCCTGTTTTCCCGACACGATAATAGACCACATATTTTTGTGCGGAATCGACCTTGTTCCACGTCAGCTTCTTTCCGGACACCTTAAGACCGTTTGCGCGCGCCGGAACAATGGTGAACTGCGCATGATAGTGTCCGGCGTAATCGTCGCTTGTCATACGGATGCTGACATCATAGACGCCCGGATCTTTTCTGCCTTTCGGATACTTCACAGAGTAATTATCTGCCGGAATAACGGCGCCGGTGCGGTCTTTGACGATCACCTTCGGACGACGCACCTTGCCGGTATAGGTGTATTCATCCGTGGAAAGCGTGATAGATGCGATCTTTGGAATGACGCGGGTTTCATAAACATAGCCGCAAACTGCGCACTCCTCGCGCTCATAGCCGTCGCTTTCGATGGTGGCCGGCATGAAAACGGTTTGCCACTGATGTTCCCCGAACATGGGAAGCTCCGTTTCCAGCACAAATCCGCAGCGTGTGCAGGTCTCGGTCCGCAATCCGTTTTCAAAACAGGACGCAGGCTTTACGGTCACCGGGCTGCCGAACAGATGGTGTCCGCCCGGAATCTCGTTGATCGTTTCCATGCGGCAGGTTTCGCAGTGCAGATAGTCTTTCCCGCTTTTGTCACAATCGGCTTCTTCCCGCCGATAGGAAACAAGTTTATGGTCGGGACACAGCTTGTAAAAGCCTAGCTGACACAGGCGCAGACCGAACGCGTTTTGCAGGATTGCATCCCACGCCTCCAGCGTATGCGTCTCTTTCATCTGCCAGATCAGGCCGTAGGAGCTGTCAGCAGCAATGAACATGATCTGTTCGTTTTTCACATCATTGCGACGGTATGTTTTCGAAAGATCGCCGGTGATGTCGCCCTCCGGGAATGCCTGAATCTGCCGGAACTGCGCTTTGCCGTTTGGCAAAAGCTGCATAGTCAACTGCGCGCCCGGCAGCGATTGGTCTTTGATCTGCGCGGAAAACACAATCGTATCCGTTTCGGGATCGACCGACAGCGCAAACAAAACAGTGGTGCTGATATCCGCCGCCTGGAACGTGTAGTCCCTTTCCGCGGTCAGCGTTTCGGGCGCAACGGCATCGATGCCGTCCTTGATTTGCTGTTCGCTCCATTGCACAAACGCGTCGCCGTAAAGCACGTCGTCCGGCTCGGCAGCAAAGGCCGGTTGAACACAAAGGAACAACAACAGAACGGAAAGTGTCAGACAAAGTATGCGTTTCATAAGTATCTCCTCCGTTTTTTTTGAGTATAGCCCTCCGGTACCGAAAAAGCAAGACGTCGGGCACAAACTTAAGAATTCCGCAACAAGCGCGCAAAAAAACACGGCCGTGTTCACAGCCGTGTCATAAATGAAGCAAATTGAATCAAAGCCCGGCGCGATCACGCAGCTCGTCTTTTTTGTCGGTCTCTTCCCATTTTACGCCGAGGTCCTCGCGGCCGACATGGCCGTAGGCGGCAAGCTGCCGATAGATCGGTGCGCGCAATCCGAGCGTCTGGATGATCGCGGCAGGGCGCAGATCAAAGGTTTCCTCCACGATCGCCTCGAGCCTGTCCTCATCAATTACAGCGGTGCCGAAGCAATCCACCATGACGGAAACCGGCTTTGCCACGCCGATGGCATAGGCGAGCTGGACCTCGCACTTTTTGGCAAGGCCGGCAGCTACGATATTCTTAGCCACATATCTTGCCGCGTAGGCCGCGCTGCGGTCCACCTTGGTCGGGTCCTTGCCGGAAAACGCACCGCCGCCGTGACGGGCGTAACCGCCATAGGTGTCCACGATGATCTTTCGGCCGGTCAGACCGCTGTCGCCCTGCGGACCGCCGACTACGAAACGTCCGGTCGGATTGATATAAATTTTGGTGTCTTCACGCATCAGATCAGCCGGAATGATCGGGTCGATGACATACTTTTTAATGTCTGCACGGATCTGTTCGAGCGATACTTCTGCGCTGTGCTGGCTAGATACAACGACAGCTGTGACCGCCACGGGCTTGCCGTCGTCATATTCAACGGTGACCTGGCTTTTGCCGTCCGCACGCAGATACGGAAGCGTGCCGTCCTTGCGCACTTTGGTGAGCTGCTTTGCGAGCTTGTGCGCCAGCGAGATCGGCAGCGGCATCAGCTCGGGCGTTTCGTCGCAGGCAAAGCCGAACATCATGCCCTGGTCGCCGGCGCCGTTGAGGTTGAAGTCGTCGCTCTCCCCTCCTTTGCGTTCAAACGAGTTGTCCACGCCCAATGCGATATCGCCGGACTGTTCGTCGAGCGCAACGAGCACCGCGCAGCTGTTGCCGTCGAAGCCTTTGCTGCCGTCGTCGTAGCCGATGTCGCAGATCACCTGCCGCGCAATTTTGGCAATGTCCACTTTGGCGGTGGTGCTGATTTCGCCCATGACCATGACCTGTCCGGTCGTGACGGTCGTTTCGCAAGCCACACGGGCCATCGGATCCTGCGCATAGATGGCGTCGAGCACCGCGTCGGAGATCTGGTCGCAGATTTTATCGGGGTGCCCTTCGGTCACGGATTCGGATGTAAACAGATGTTTTGCCATAATAATACTCCTTTTTTTCCTTACAGAGAAAAACCGCAGTCACAGTAGTGACCGCGGAAAGATACCTTATCTTTCGGTCAATACCGCAGGATTTGGCACCTTGCCTTTCGGCAGGTTGCCGCGCTTCATCGGGCCTGTTCCCTCCGCTGCTCTGAATAAGGAAATATGAAATTTTACAGTGATATTATACACACTTAAAGAAGAAAGTCAAGTGTTTTGCAAAAGTTGTCGGTTTTTGCCGGATCAGGCGCGGTTTGTCCGGCGGTTGATGGCGTTGTTCATCTGCACAAACAAGCGTGACAGCGGCTTGTAAATGAGCATGGTGACCAGTACGCACAGCAGACCTTTGACCAGTGTAAACGGCACATTGAAGATCAAAAGCGCTTTCCACAGCGTATCTGCAGCGGGCAGGATCGTCTGATAAAGACCCAGGATCGTCTCCATACCGCCGAACAGCTGCGCGTAGATCGGGGAGACGATGAAATAGTTCGACGGCAAACTCACAAGCGCCATACAGACCGAAGCGCAAAGGCACGCGATGAGGGCTGTCTTTTTGGTTTTGTTGCGCTTATAGATTAAGCCTGCGACCAGCACAAAGACGGCGCCGAGCATAAAATTGGACAGCTCACCGACAAAGCCGGACGACGAGAAGAGCAGATGCACAAGGTTTTTGACCAGACAGATCACAACGCCGCCGACCGGCCCGATGATAAACGCGCCGATCAGCTCCGGAATATCGGACAGATCCATTTTGAGAAACGCCGGCACAAGCGGCACACCGAATTCGAGATATTGCAGTACCACGGCAACAGCCGCGAGCATAGCGGTGACGGTGAGCTTGGTGATGTTGGATTTCGGTGCGGATGGGGTTGGTTTTTTTGCGGTTGACATGATGATTCATCCTTTCTTTTGCTTTGGACTTTGAATCATCAGGGAGAAAAAAGAAACGCCCGTTTTTCACGGGCGATACGCGTTAGTTGCGCTTCTTCTTCCATCCGGACTGTCGTATACGTGAAGTATACACCGTCGGCTTCGGAGTTTCACCGAATCGGCCGGCTTTCGCCGGTTCGCAGGCTGGTCGGTCGCTGTTGCGCCGAGATACTGCCGGTGAGGAATTGCACCTCGCCCTGAAGACAATTTTATATTAGCACAAGGCAACCGGTTTGTCAAGAGAAAACAAAAAGATGATGCTGTTTGATTGCGTTCGATCAAACAGTTGTGACAAGGAGCGACACATTGCCGAGAATTTCTACGTCTCCCAGACCGGCGGGCAAAAAGATGCTTTCGCCTTTATACAGCGTCAGCACAGTGTCGCCATGGGTCAGCACGCCGTTGCCGTCGATTGCGACAAGGGAGACAAAGGACGTTTCGTCGGCAGTGACCGTCGCCTGCTGCGCGACGTTCAGACGGTGCACCGTAAACAGATCGCATTGCGTCAGCAGTGTCTCGGTGTTGCCGTCTTTGGTTTCGGGTTTACCGAGCGGTTTGCCGCTGCAGTCGATCGCGCAAAGGTTCGTCACGTCCAGCGCTTTTTCAATATGAAGCTCGCGCGGTTTGCCGTTTTGCAGCCGGCCGTAATCGTAAACGCGGTAGGTCACATTGGAGTTCTGCTGCACCTCGGCAAGCAAAATGCCTTTACAGATCGCGTGCAGTGTGCCGGACGCGATGAAGAACAGGTCGCCCGGTTTGACCTTGACACGGTTGACGCAGTCGAGCAGTGTATTGTTTTCGATCGCGGCGCGGAACTGCTCTTTGGTAAGATCACGGTTGACGCCATAGATGATTTCGGCGTCATCGTCACAGTCGAGGATGTACCACGCTTCGGTCTTGCCGTATTGGTTTTCGTTTTGCAGCGCATAATCATCGCTGGGATGCACCTGCACGGAAAGATTGTCTTTGGCGTCAATCAGCTTGATGAGCACCGGGAAAAAGCTGAACGCGCTGCCGTGGGTGCCGAGCCAGGCTTTGCCTTCGTTTTGGAGCACGTCGGACAGCGTGCGGCCGGCAAATGTGCCGTTCTGGATCACATTTTCGCCGTCCGGATGGCATGAGAGGACCCAGGCCTCGGCGGTTTTATCATACGGGCTTTCCATGCCGAACAACTGAACAAGCCTGTTGCCGCCCCAGATATAATCTTTGAATGCGGGTTTCAGTTTGAGCGGAACCATCGGTTCGCCTCCTTAGTCATATTTCGCAAAGATCGTCACTATAATAAAACAGGACAATCTGTTGAGGTGAAAGAATATGGAATTGCAGCAAACAGGGATTTGGGTTGCCTGCTGTTTGATGTTGTTGTTTTCGCTGATCGCCGTTTTTAAGAGCGGGCATCCGGTCAAAGCGCTGCTTGTCAGCTGCGGCAGCGGCGTCGCCGCGTTGTTTGCCCTGCATCTGCTGCAGCAGCTTTGCGGGGTAGGTCTGCCTGTCAGTGACGTAACGCTTGCCGTGTCCGCAATCGGCGGTGTGCCGGGCGTTATCTTGCTGCTGATGGGCAGCCTTATCCTCGGCTGAGGTAATCGGCAATCCCGGCGGCGATCGCTTCGCCGATGCGCGCACGGTTGTCGGCGCTCAGCAGCAGCGCGCATTCTTCGTCGTTGGTGACATAGCCGGTCTCGATCAGAATGCTCGGGCATTCCTCGAGCCGTGTGACGGAAAACGGGTGGAAGTTTGCGCCTTCGCCGACCTTGCCTTTGCGGTAGCTGTCGGACGCATAGAGCGCATTCTGATAGACAGCCAGCACCTGCTGATACACACACTGTGCGAGCGGCTGCGACATCGGACGGAAATAATAGGCTGAGGTGCCGAAGCGCGTTTTGTTTTCCGCTGCGTTGCAGTGGATGCTGATAAAGACGTCGGGATTCGCCTGCCGCGCCATGTTTTTTCGCTCCTCCAGCGTGTAATACACGTCGTCGGTACGCGTGAACAAAACTGTTGCGCCGCGGCGTTCGAGCGCCTGTTTTGCAGCCACAGCCAAGGCGAAATTGACCTGCGATTCATAGACGGCGCCGCCATAGCCGAGCGCACCGGAATCCTTGCCGCCGTGCCCC
Organism: Oscillospiraceae bacterium; assembly: GCA_902786285.1. Classification (GTDB taxonomy): domain Bacteria; phylum Bacillota; class Clostridia; order Oscillospirales; family Acutalibacteraceae; genus UBA6857. Next base: position 16,328 of record CADABX010000029.1, read on the forward strand.
GGGTCGAGCATCACGCGAGCGCCGCTGATGCCGGCGGGCTTCTTTTTGACGGTAAGTGTCAGCGTGCCGTCAGCGTTACGCTGCATGGTGTATCCGTAATAGCCGCCGACTTTGCGCAGAGGCATGGTCAGCGACGCTGTTTTGTTTGCGTCGTCAACGGTCCAATAGGCGTTTGATACGATGTTGCTGTCGGTGATATTAACAGCGCCGTCCGCGGCGGTTGTATGGTAGAAGGTGAACTGGATCTTATCTGCGGTAAAGGCATTGATATGATAATGCTTGTTGTTTTTGGTATAATAGTCCTGCCCGGAAAATTCAAACGTATACGGCACATTCCAGTCGCAGCGCAAAACGATTTGCAGATCGCCTTCTTTTGTTTCAGATGAGACAACTTTCACATGGTTGTCGCCGTAGTTTACGTCGGCAGAAAGCAATTGTACAGCGTCGGTACGCACTTTACGGCCGGAGGCGAGCAGATAGAAATCACGCCATTCGTTCTCCTCGGCGTCGAATACACGCGACTGGCCGGTGATATAATCAACTGTCCCCTGCACAAGCGTGGTGCACATCGGGGTGAAGGTGTCGTCGGAGGCCTGTCCGCTCCAGGTGTCGGCAAAGGGTGACACAATCATGCAAAATTGACGACCTGTCGGGAGCGGCTGGGTTGTCGGCGGTTCGGTCGTTGGAGTGTCCTCGTTCGCTATGACGTTGCCGATCTGAAAATCGTAGGTCATGGAAGAAGTGTCGTTTGACGGGGCGGTATTTGTCTGCAACGCGGCTGCATCAAAATTGAACGTGGTCAGCGTATCGTCCATTTTGGGCCGGAACTTCAGTATGATCACGGCGACGCTTGCGGCGGACAACAGGACCACTACCGCAAGCAGGCCGAAAAGCAATCGTTTTTTCATGGGAAACGTCCTTTGATTTATGATTTGATATTATAGCACAGATTGAAGTGTTTGACACGCTTTTCTTTGAAAATTTACAAATTGCGCCGAATATAGCGAAAATCCGTCGTACCCAAGCCGCCGCAGCAACGCAATCTGCCGTGCAATGACGTCGGCATGCTCCTGCCATTCATCTTTTCCGCTGCCTGCAAACAAATCTTTTTTTCCGTCTTTATACAGTGCGAGTCCGCCGATCAGGCGGATCTTTTGATTGCTGCAAATACGCCTCCATTGCTTCGCTGTTTTTTCAAACGGCAACGATTCATGTTCGAAGCCGTAATATAATTGCGGAATCATCCAGTCGCAGCAGCCGTCTTCCCTGCACCATTCAGCAATCTCTGCATAGTGCTTTGTCCGGTCGTTTTGCAAATTACCGCCGGGACTGACGGAAAAGACATCATCCGTTCCAAAGGAATGGACAGTTCGATATAACCCCCGCAGCAAGGCGGTAATCTGTGCGCGCCGCCAGTCGCTTTTTGTCAGTGTGCCGCCGGATGATTGATAGGATTTGTAAAACGAATCATCCCGATTCTCGGAACCCGGCGGATAGAAATAATCGTCAATATGAATGCCGGCAACCGGATAGCGCTGCAGGATTTCCCGTACACCATCCAGAATCAGTTTTTGTGCATCCGATGACGCCGGCTGCAAAAAAACGCCGTCCGCCGTTGTCAGCAAGACATTCGGTCTTCTTCGGATCAGCGCTCCAAGTGATGTTTGCGGGCCGATCAGATTCATGTCTTTGGGATCGGACAATACGCGGTATGGATTGATCCACGCATGAACGCGAAAGCCATGCTGCTTTGCTTCCTCAAGAATCAAAGCGAGAAAATCGAACGGAAGCCTTGCGCCGCGTTTGCCTGCAACAAAAGCAGATGAATCAAACATCGCTGTCGGATAAATCGCGTCGGCAAACGGCCGCACCTGAACAAATATATCAGTGATTTGAAGCTCCCGCAGCGGAGAAAACAGATGCTTCAGATATCCACGGTATGCAGATTCCTCCGTTAGCCGGTTCGGGTTCAGTTCAAGATAGGACAGCCAGCAGCAGCGAATTTCGGATGCAGGTACCGGATCATCCGGCTGCAGCGCGGTCTGCGTCTTTTTGGTTGTAAAAACAAGAAAGCCGTTGTCGTTTTCCTCGCGCAGTCCGCACCCGGTCAGCAGGATCAGGCAAACCAGACAAAGAAAAAATCGTTTCAGCAGTGTCACCTCTTGACAAAATCACGGCAAAGCGTGTATGATAACGAGGAAGAAAGGCTGCCGCCTCTGCGGCGTTTAGGTGATGAAAATGGCGATCAAATCGATTGAAAACCTGAAGACAAATGATGTCGGCAACTCGAATGTTGTTGTCTGCCCCGCTTGCGGGAAAGCGACCGAAATGAAGCTTTTTGCGTTTACAGACGCTTCTATGGTTGCCCATCTGCTGAAAAAGAAACAGGAAGGCATTGCGGTTTGTCCGAAGTGCGCTGCAGTGTTTCGCGTTAATCCGAACTATATGGAGCAAAAACAACTCGGCACGGTCTGCACGCTGGAAGCGCACGATCTTTCTCCTCTGGACAAACGCGCATGAAAGAACAACAGGTTTTGCTTGGTATCGGCGCTTATCTGTTGATCGTGTCTCTTGCCGCTGTAATCCTAACAGTTACCGACAAAGTGCGCGCCGCAAAGCATAAATGGCGGATCGCGGAATCCACGCTGCTGATTGTTGCGCTGTTTGGCGGCGCAGCGGCGGAATACATCACTATGCGGTGTATCCGGCACAAAACGCTGCACAAGAAGTTCATGATCGGTCTGCCGTTTATGATTGTACTGCATCTTGCGATCATCGGCGCCGCAGTCTATTTCCGATATTTCCATTGAGAAAAAACCGCGCGAGGCGGTTTTTTCTTTTATCCCGCTGTCGGGATCAACAAGATCCGGTCTTCCGTTAAACGATCCTGCGAAAGATCGTTTTCATTCTGGATCAGCGTAACGGTGGAACGACAGCGTTTGGCAATCGGCCAGAGCGACTCCCCTTCCTTTGCAAACAACAGAATCAGCTGACTGTCCGGCTGCGTCTGTGTTTCCAGCAGCTCCGCCTTGATCAGTACCGACGTCTGCTGCGCGGCATAGATGTTTCCTTCTGCAAAAAGAGACAACGAAAGCCGGATGATGCCGCCGTCTGTATGAACGCCGCGGACTTCGGCATGCACGTCGGGCGTAAACAGCACCTCATCCGCGTCAAGGTGAAGCGGCTCGGACAGCTGCAGCTCAATACTGCGTTCGACCGCCTGCATGCTGCCTTCCCGGTCCTTCAAAAGGAGCAGCACCGTAACGTCTGCCGATACTTCAATTGTGTCCGGATCCGCCTCGGTCTTTGGTTTTATCTGCAAAATTGCGGCATCCAGCACCTCGCAGTCTTCCAGTCCGCTTTCGATCGATTCCTCTTGTTGCATGGATAGCTGCAGCGGTTTTACATATTTTGCAAACGATCGGAGCTTGGTCACCGGCCTGAGTGCGGCGCCGGTTGCGTAACAGTCTGCGACAGCATGCAGTGTTTTGTTTTCAAACGCGCGGATTGTAACGCTGAGCTTTGCGGCAAGATCGAGCAGCCGCATTTCGTCGGCGCCGTCGCGCTTCGGCTGCACATAAAGAGACATCTGCTGTACGCAGAGTGCCAGAAAGCTGTCCGGTTTGACGCCCGGCGCGTCCAATACCTGGCTGATAGGCAAAGCGTGCTGCAGTGTTTGGATCGTCCCGCTTTGATCCAGATATAATACATGCACCAGCAGGCTCCCTTTGAGCAGCAGCTTGTTTTCGACCGCTTCCGCTGAAGCAATCGTGGGTTGTGCCTGTGTTCTGATCAGTTTGCCGACCGGCGGCGCATCTGCGGGCAGCGATAAGGTTTCCGATAAATCAAATGTCCGGTGCGCCAGCGATACGATCTCGCTCACATCAATATCCTGCGGCAATACTTCACAGTCTGCGATGGCGCTGATCAGGGGTTCGTCCTTCTTTTGCAGCACTTCAAACTGCACGGAAACCGAACCGTTCAAGCTGATCTTGCGCGGACTGAGAGCTCTGCAGTTCAGGTAATCCACGGACGCACAGGCTGTGATCACTGGCTCCTGCGGCAATTCTGTAGACGGAAGAGAAACAGAAAGCGGTATATGCTGCTCGAATACGTCCGGTGCGCCGTCACTTGTGAGATAAAGGATTCGCAGCTCGATCTCTCCCTCGGCGCGCAGCCTGTCTGCTGCGGCGTTGACGGTATGCAGCTGGATACATGCACCGCAATGCAAAATCCGTTCAATATCGCCGCAATAATCAGGCAATGTAGAATCACTGCTGATGGGTTGTCTGCCTGTGCCCGAAAACGCAACGGTACAGACATTGTTTGATTGATATTCCATTGAAAGTTCCATGCTTCAGACTCCTTTTTTACCGCCACGTTCGGCCGCTTTGTAAAACTCTATGCGGCAAAGAAGCGAAACATGCAAAAAAGCCCGCCGGTTTGGCGGGCAAAATTTTTGCATTTTATGCTGCGTCTTCCTTCTGTTCCAGCGCGGCACGTGCTTTGTGGTGCTTGATTGTCAGAATGATCGGGATCAGTGAGAAGATGACGACGCAAGCGCCGACCAGAAAAACGTTGCCGTTCGGCACATACTGCATCTGGCCGCTCGCTTCCTCCAGGAAGGTTTCACCGCTGGTTTTGACAACCGCCTGCCCGATCAGCGAGCCGCCGATCATCGGGATCAGGACAAAGAAGAGAATCCAGATACCTTCGAACTGGCCCTTTGCGTTTTTGGGATAGAGCTGTTTTGCCCAGACCTTGGTCGTTTGCAGAATGCCGATATAGCCGACGCCGACCACAAAGATGCCGAGCCAGATGCGGAAATTGAAGATCGACGACGGATCGACCTGTGCCGCTTTGATCGGAAACAGGATCATCAGGCCGATAATGTTTGTCAGGATCGCAGCGATACAGATATAAGGATGCTTGTTTTTATTGATCAGAATCCCGATCGGGATCGCCGTCAGCATGGCGAGCACCAGCGGCACGGCTTCGATGATGCCCATCATATCCGCCGAGTAGCCAAGATAATAGATCAGATAGTTGCCCATATAGGCAAAATAGACATTGAAGCCGATGAAGAAGATCGCGATGGCAACATGTACGAGCACAAGTTCCTTCAATTGGAAGAATCGTTTGAAGTTGAATACACTGATGAACTGGCGCCAGAAGCCGCCGTCTTTATTCGGCGCCACGTCGTCCTGTTTGCCGAGGGTCAGCATGGAGATGAAGCCGAATACGATGACGAACACACCCATGATAACGAACAAACGCATATAATTGTCGTCTTCGCCCACAAGGATGCCGCCAACCACAGTGCCCAGGATTGTGCCAAGCACCGGCTGTGTGGCCAGCGCAGCGCCGATACCGCCGCGGTTTTTGTCAGTCATGATATCGTTCGTCCAGGTATTGAATCCGGCATCGTTGCCCATGGAGCCGAAGAAGCTCATGATCGTGTCGGCAAGCACGACGCTGACCGCCATCAGCAGATACAAATCTTTACTGATGTACTGTGTGAGTCCGAATGTGATGGTAAAGATGCCCCACAGCACATAGCCCCATGAAATCAGCGTGCGGCGCCGGCCGGTGCGGTCGGCCAACGTGCCGAAAAAGAAGGTTGCAAACGTTGTGGCTGCTGCCGAGCAGATGAGCATGCCGGTGATGATGGACGGGTCTTTGCCGATTTTGGCATAAACGAAAGTGTTGAACCATTGGTTTTCCATATTCCAGCAGATCTGTCCTGCCAATCCGAGTCCCCAGACCAGCAGCCACATGGAAAAGCCGGAACGTTTTTGCAGTGAATTCCGATTCGCCATAAAGCACACTTCTTTCCTGTTTTTTGTAATTCTATTGTAAATCCGATGCATAAAAATGTCAATCGATGAAAGCAAGAAAAGCGTCAATAATATCTGTAAAAACCCCCTTGAGTCGGGCATTATTTGACATTCAAACAATTTCATGTTAAAATGCAGACAGCTTTCCCGGAGAAAGGAGCCATGTTTTATGCAAAAACTTTGTTCATTCCTTTTGGCACTGCTCATACTTTTCACACTGTTCATTCCTGCATTTGCTGCCGGCAATGTGCAATACATCACCGGTGTGACCGAACAGATGACGAATCCTGCCTACTGGGCAAACAAGCAGCAGGACGCGGACACGGTTTTGATGAAACCGTCGCAGATCGCCGCGTATAACAAAATGGTGGCGCAAACGCCGGACACCTACCGCGTGGATCTTTATGCCGAAAAACGGGCGTATGACGCGAGTGATCTGAAAAGCGGTCTGCTGTATGATATCCATGCAAACAAACCGGATCGCGAGTTGTATATCCGCGGGACGAAGCTCAACAATGACAGCTATTTTGAAGCGATGGCCGACGCTTTTCGTAAAACCGGCTGGACCGGCAGCCGCCAGTTCCAGTATGCTATCTGCACCACACATACAGCGATTTATGGAATCCCGACCGATGACGTAATCGGTTACAGCAGCACCGACCCGGACAGCGAGTTTCAGCTCAGTGAGCTGCGAGTGAACGAGCCGTTTCTCGTCAAGCAGTATTGTGAATACAACGGCAAGGCCTATTACTGGGGCATGAGCAGCCATCTCAGCGGCTGGGTCAACGCGGCACATATCGGTATCTGCTCCGGCCGTGACAGCTGGCGCGATGCGTTTGAAGTTGATCCTGCCGACAAGATTTTCCTTGTGGTCACCACAGACAAAATTTATACCGAGCCGTCGCTGACCGTGCCGCAGACCGCAAACGTCAAGCTCGTGATCGGCACAATGCTGAAGCTGATCCCGCCTTCGGAGATGCCAGCTGCGTTCGGCGAACGTTATGCCTATAACAACTACGCCGTTTATCTGCCGACACGCACCGCCGACGGCAAATATGAAAAAGTGCCTGCGCTCATCTCACAGCACTGCGACGTTTCGGTCGGCTATCTGCCGATGACGCAGCGCAATCTGCTCAAAGTCGCGTTCAGCTGTCTCGGCAACCGTTACGGCTGGGCCGGCATGCTCGATTCCATGGATTGCTCGCTGTTTACCCGCGCCGTGTATCTTTGCTGCGGCCTGAATATGCCGCGCAATACAACCTGGCAGCAAAACGTGCCCGACACGAAGTTTTCGCTCGAAAACAAAACCGATGCGCAAAAGCTCGCAATTCTCAAAAATCTGCCGGCCGGTTCGCTCCTGTATTTCCCGGGCCACACAATGGTCTTTATCGGAATGGAAAACGGCATGGGCTATGTGATCAGCGACACCGGCTCACTCAGCAACCCGAACGGCGCGTTGGACATCAAGAGCGTGTATTCCGTGATTCTCAATCCCCTGTCCGCCCGCCGCCGCGACGGCAGCACCTGGCTGCGAAACCTCGTGTCCGCTGTTGTGCCTGCGGAGTATAACAGCCACCGGCTGAAAAATACGTTTGTCAAAGCCACACCACAAAAAGCCGGTCTTGTGCAAAGCATCTGCCTGATCTGCGGCCAACGGATGAAAGACACAACGCTCGCGTCGCCGGCAAAGATCAAGCTGTCATCCGACAAATTCGCCTACACCGGCAAAGCAGTGACGCCAAAAGTCAAGGTCCTCAACACAAAAGGCAAACAGATCGGCGCCGAAAACTACACGGTGAAATATAAAAACAACAAAAACATCGGTACAGCGACAGTCATTGTGAAATTCAAGGGCAGCTACAGCGGCACAATGACAACCACGTTTACCATTGTGCCCAAGGGTACGCTGATCAAAAGTGTGCAGGTCTCCGGCAATAAGCTGATCGTGACATGGAAAAAGCAGGATGTGAAAACGAGCGGCTATCAGATCCAATATGCCAATAACAGCGCGTTTACCAAGGACAAAAAGACTGTGACGATCAAGGATCCTGCACAGACCGTGCGCACAATCAGAAATTTAAAAGAAGGCACCTATTATTTACGTATCCGCACGCTGAACGAGGACACCGGTAAGGTGATCTCCTCCCCGTGGAGCGCCGATACAAGTATCCGCATTGCATCATAACAAACGCGATTCCCCGCCGTTCAGGCGGGGCTTTT
>CADABX010000030.1 GCA_902786285.1 Oscillospiraceae bacterium
TTTTACTGTTTTGTCAAGTCTTTTTTGAATATTTCTTCAAAAAAACAGGCCACCCACTTTTTGTGAGTGTCCTGTTCCTTATCTTAATGATATTGCCCCACCGGGCGGTTTTTTCTTATATGGAAATCTGCGCCTCGAGCGGTGCGGACTGCACGCCCCAGGCCGTTTCGGCCGTCACACGGACTGTATAGACGCCGTGCTGCTGCAGCTCCAGATGCAGCGTGACCGCTTTTTCCGGCTGCGCCGTGTAATAGCGCGGCAGCGTCCATGTTTTCGCTTTTTCCGCGCCTGCTTCGTCAAAGGCAGCCGCGCGATACAGCACCACCGGCGTCCCGTCGGCAGACGCCGCGGCGGGAACCGTCAGCGCCACGCCGGTTTCGGTTGGTTCGGTTTTGATTACGGCGCCGGGCGCGAACACCGGCGGCTTCGACGCGGCAGCGCGCTTTTCGGGCGTATAGGCGCGGTTTTGCGGGTCGGCGGGATTGTCCAGCACATCGTCGCACAGCACCTGCTGCGCCGGAATATCGACGCCGCGCAGCCGCAGACGGCAGGCTTTGTCCAGTTCAACGATCCAGCAGGTGGAGACGGCGTCATAGCCTTCCGGATGATAGGTCCGCACATCGTCCACCGTAAATTCGGCATAGCGGATGGCGCCGGTGCCGATGGCAGTGTATGCGCCCTGCCACACGGAGCGCGGGTCGTTCAGCGGATAATGGGAATGGCCGGACAGGTCGACGACCTGCGGAAAATCGCGCAGCACACCGGCAAAGAACGTTTCGCCCCAGCCATCGAACGCCGAACTGCCGTAGACCGTGTCGCGGACATGCTCGTGGTGCAGCACAAACACCGGCTTTTTCGGGTCGTCCTTTGTCGCCCGCTCCAGCTCCCTGCGCAGCCACGCGATCTGCCCGTCGTCATAGATCAGCTGATCGTTTTTGGACGCCGACACGCCGATCACATGGAACCCGCCGACCAGGACATGGAAATCCGGCGAAAGGCCGCTGAGCGACTGCCAGAGCGCATGGGTCTGCGCACGCGTCATGGTCCAGCCGTCGTGGGCGCGCGCAAGCACGCACAGCAGCTTTGTTTCGCGCCGCTTCACCGCCGCCACCGCGTCGTAAAACGCCTGAAACTGCACCGGTTTGCCGCGGCCGGTCAGATCCCCGACGCACATAACGGCGTCGAGCCGCCGGTAGGCTTTTGCGGCGTCAGCTACGGCGTAGCCGAGCCGCAGCATGGTTTGCAGCCGTTTGCAGCTTTCGTCGCCCCGGCCGTCCACATGCGCGTCGCTGCACACGAGAAAGCGCACCACGGGACAAAAATCCGCGTTGTCCGCCGGTGAAAGCACCGCAAGGGCGGCGGCCTGTTTTTTTGCGTCGGCTTTGGGTAAAAACGGAAACATCGTCTTGAGCTTTGCCGCATCCATCGGCGTTCCTTCTTTCCGGATAAGATAGGGAAAAAGCCGCCCGCGGGCGGCTTTGAGGTACAGGCTTACTGCATGCCGAACAGCGATTTGAAAAATTTGCCGATCTTCTGCAGCAGATAAGTGATGTCCTTCCAGAACATCAGAGGTTTATATTCAAATTTGTTTTCGGTTGTCACGACTTTGTTTTCTTCTTCCATGAAAAAAGCCTCCGTTCGCTTTGTTTTTTTCATTATATACCGCAGGGCACAAAATGTCAAACGGAATTTTAATAGTAGCGCAGCACGGCGACAACCTTGCCCAGAATGGCGACCTCGTTCACGATGATCGGCTCGAACGCGTCGTTTTCGGGCTGCAGCCGGAAGTGGCCGTCCTCTTTATAGAACGTCTTGACTGTCGCCTCGTCTTCGATCAGGGCCACCACCATGTCGCCGTTGCGGGCCACGGGCGTGCGTTCGGCAAAGATGATATCGCCGTCGAGGATGCCGGCGTTCAGCATACTTTCCCCGCGGACATGCAGCGCAAAGAGCTGCTTGTCGGGCGACACATAGCCGGAATAGGGCAGATACGATTCCACCTGCTCCACGGCAAGGATCGGCTGGCCGGCGGTGACGGTGCCGAGCAGCGGGACGTGGTGGATATTTTCCGCCTGGCCGACGATCTTGATGGAACGCTTGTGCATCGGGTTGCGGATGATGTAGCCCTTTTCCTCCAGCGCTTCAAGATTGGACTGTACCGAGGAGGTAGACTTCAGGCCGACCGCCTGCCCGATCTCGCGCACCGTGGGCGGAATCCCGCTGCCGATGGTCTGCCGGAGATAATCGAGAATCTGACGCTGTACTTCGTTCAATGGTTTCATAACGCGCCTCCAGTCTTTTTCGGGCACAGGACCCGAACATTTGATTTTTTCTTAGTATAACACATCTTTTCGTAAAATGCAAACATTTGTTTGTATTTTTTTCAAAAAAATTTTTTGTATGTTTTTCCGTTCGTATGCAAACACTAAAAGCAAGTTATCAAACCGGATGGAGGAACACCATGAAAGACAAAAAACCGACGCCGCTGAAAAAGCGGTTTTATGTGCTGCTGGCGCTGGCCGTGGTTGCCGTGCTCGGCAGCACGCTGACCGTGCGCCATGTGACGCGCCGGCTCACCCGGGGCCTTGCGGAATTCGCAACCGGCGCACCGACCACCGCCGCGCAGCAGGAGCTGTTTGACGAGCCCGACCCGCGTGATACGCAGCAGATGACGATGCCGACCGAACCGGCGCCGGCAACCACACGCCCGACAACCGAACAGCCGTCCGCCGCCGCACCGGCCACAACCGCCGCGCCGACCGCGGCCAAAGCCGCCGCAGCGCAGCCGAAAGCGCAGCCACGGCTGCCGCTGGACAACACAAAGGTCAGCAAGGATTATTCCCCCACCGTGCCCGTATTCAGCAAAACGATGGGCGACTGGCGGGTCCACAGCGGCGTTGACTTTGCCGCAACGGAGGGCGACGTTGTCCGTGCCGTTGCCGCCGGTGTGGTTGCAAAGGTGTCGAGCGACAGCGGGTGGGGCTATGTGATCGAAGTGGATCACGGCGACTTTACGGCGCGCTACTGTGCGTTGGAACAGGGCACAACCGTCTCGATCGGCGCCGCGGTCAAACAGGGCGACGCGCTCGGCACAGTGGCTGTGCCGCCGAACGAAAACGCCGACGGCTGCCATCTGCACTTTGAATGTCTGCGAAACGGGATGCCGACCGACCCGATGGAGATCCTTGCGGCCGGAAGCGCCGACGAGTGAACCCCAAACGAAAACCTGCCGTGAAAAGCGGCAGGTTTCTTGTTCGTTTATTTGTACCAGGCGAGCTTGTACGGCGTTGCATAAACCGCCGTGAAATCCGCGAGCGTGGTGCGTGCCGCGGACGCCGGATCGTTGATCGTGAACGCGGACGCGGTTTTTGTTTTGCCGTTCCAACCGGTCACAACGCACCAGTGCTGGGTGCCGCCGGGCTTTTTGCAGCCGTAGATCACGGGCTTTCCGGCTTGCAGCACGTCCAGAATCTGCTGCAGCGGATCGCTGCCTGCAAGGGCTGTGTTGTAATCCGCCGGCCAGTACAGCGCGCCGCCGGGCATATACCTGAGGGACGCGGCCATTGCTTTGGGCGTCACGGCCGTCCCTTTGCGGAACGACTCCAGCATGGCAAGGCAGGTCGTTGTGCAGCCGATGGCGCCGATGGTGCCGCCGGACGTGCCGATGGCGGTGTTTTTCCAGCGCGGGTCCGTCTGACTGTAATACGGCACGTCAAAGCGGATCGCCCGGGTCTGATTTGCCTTGAGATAGTCGGACGCAACATACCCGAACACGCTGCCGTCATACAGGATATGGCTCCAGCCGCCGGACTGCGACACCACGGCGACCGAAGCGCCGTCGGGCAGCTTTGTTTTCACACTGTACTGCGTCCCGGCGCCCCTGCGCACGTTGAGGCTGCTGCCGCCGGCGCTGACCGTTGTCAGAAACGAGCCGTCGCGCACGGAAAGATAGTCCGCGTGGCAATAGCCGGTTTTGTTTTCGCCATAGCGCACACGATACCAGCTGCCGCTTTTTTCAAGCAATGTCACCCACGTGCCGTCCTTGAGCTTTGCCGTCACCGCCGCCGAAGTGGAGGCGGCTGCGCGCACGTTGAGATTGTAGGCGCCGGTTGTCACCTTTGCCGCACCCGGCATATCCGACGCCGCAGACACATCCGCGCCGAAAAGTCCGAGCAGCACGCACAGGGACAAAACCAGAGAAAGAAAACGTTTCATGTGTCACCTCCTTTTCCGGTGAACCGAAAGGATGGTGAGATCTCACGCTCTGAGTATAGCACGTCCGTGTCCGTTTGGCCAGAGGCAAAATATTGGAAACGCGCCGCCGCCCGGCGGGCAGTTTTTTTTAAGAAAGCTTGAACAATTGCAAAAAGTGTGTTATGATTAAACGAAGACACGCGAAGGGAGACAGACAGATGATCGATAAAGTGGAAGCGAAAATCGCCGAGCTGAAAAAGCAGCAGCGCGAAGAATATTACAGAAAAAAAGAAGCCGACCTCGCCCAATGGGGACTCGGCCCGCAAAAGAAGGGCAAAAAGAGTGCGCCGCTTGTGGTGACGGACGAAGAATATGAGGCGCTGATCGACGCGTCCTCGGGCGTGGGTATGCCCACGCGCAACGGCTTTGCCCGGGTGCTCAACATCGCCGCGCTGATTGTGGCCGTGGCCGGCATCATCATCGGCTTTGTGGTTGCAAATCTCCACGAGGAGATGAGCTTCCCGATCTTTATGGGCGCCGTGGTCGCCGCCGTGCTGGTGGCGCTGATCTTCCTCGGGATCGGCGAAGCGCTGCGTCTGCTGCAGCAGATCGCCGATATGCAGCGCATTGAATATGCGCGCAGACGCCCGCAGATGGTCAAGGAATTCCCGGACGAACAGCCCGAGGTGCAAACGGCGTTTTCCGTGGAAAACGCGGAGGATCTGCCCTCGCACCCGTACCGCACGGTCTTTGCCCGGCCGCAGGACGAAACCCAGCCGGCCGACAGCCAAGAAGCGTTGCCCAAAAAGACGGCGGAGGAGGTCGACCTTTGGGAGCCGGAAGCGGAAGCGGAGCCGGAAGCGGAAGCGGAGCCGGAAGCCGAACCCGCACCGGAAACCGCAGACGAACCGGAGGCCGCAGACGCCGCCGCAGCGGATTGATTTTGTCTGTAAAAAAAGCGACGTGCTTTGGGCACGTCGTTTTTGTTTGTGTGTTGCTCAGTCTTCCTTCGGGAAGATCTTGTCCGCGTCAAGGTTGAAGATCTTCAGAATTTTGCCCAGGAAATCAAACAGATCCTGATAATGCGCCTTCAGAAAATCAAAGAAGACGTTGGACGGCAGCTTGTTGACCAGTTCGTCAATCGTCATTTTACTGTTCCTCCTTTCCGCATCGTTGTTCTTTTTCTTCATTATAGTCCCCGGCGGCGGCGTTGTCAACCGCCTTTACGGGGTACATGTTGTCCGCAATTGTCTGCATATCCGGCGGCAGCGGCGCCCGGCAAACGATCTCCTGCCCCGTGACCGGGTGGAAAAACCGCACCGCCGCGCAGTGCAGCGCCTGGCGGCCGATCCTGTTGTCGGGTGTGCCGTACATCGTGTCGCCCAGCAGCGGCGCGCCCAACGCCGCAAAATGCACGCGGATCTGATGGGTGCGGCCGGTTTCGAGCGTGATTTCCAAAAGTGTGTTTTTGCCGTCGGTCTTTTTCGCCGTCCAGTGGGTCACGGCTTTGTCGCCCCGCGGGTCGGCTGTGCGCAGCGTTTTCATCGGATCGGGCCGATAGATCGGCAGATCGATCGTGCCGCTGCCCGTAAACAGTCCCGTTGCGATGGCGAAGTAGGTCTTTTCCGGTTTGCCGGAAAGCCGCGCCGCCGCGTGGGCGTTGCGCGCACAGACCACGATGCCGCTTGTGCCCTTGTCGAGCCGTCCGACCGCCCGGAAGGCGCCGGATGCGCCGTGCTCCTTTTCATACAGCGCCACGCAGTTTTGCAGTGTGTCGCCCTGGTGGTTATGGGACTCGTGGATCGGCATCATAGCCGGCTTGTTGACCACCAGAAGATCGTCGTCCGCATAGAGAATCTCGGGCAAAACGCTGCCCGGCGAAGCGGGACGCGGATCGTCCGGCAGCCGCACCGTTACCGTGTCGCCCGTTTGCAGCAGATCGACCGTGCGCGCGTGGGCGCCGTTGATCTGCAGCCCGTCGTCGCACTGCTTGAGCGAACGGATCAGCTTGCTGGAAAGCTTCGCCTCGCCCTTGAGAAAGCTGTATAGCTTTTTGCCGTCGAACCGGGCGTCGATCGGGTAATCGATCTGTCTCATTGACCCTTGTGGGAATATTCGTCGAGCAGGCGGGTCTTTTCGTCCCACAGCTTCTGCGACAGGTCGACATAGTATTTGTGCGGATTTTCAAACCGCTTCACTTCGTCCCACAGCGTTTCCACCTGCTCGAAGCAATAGCGGCGGCTTTCGCTGATTTCGGGCACGTTATAGATTTTCTTGCCGCCGTCAAACATCTTGACCAGCAGGGGCTTTGCGGTGTAGTTTTCGATTTTTTTGCGCTTCCAGGTATAGACCGGGTCAAACAGCTCATAGGGCTTTGTGTCGTCGATGGTTTCGTCAAAGAGTGTGATGACGTCGGCGATGGCCTTATTGGTTTCGTTGTCAAACAGCCGCCACACCTTTTTGGCGCAGGGCGTGGTGATCTTCGTCACATTTTCGCTCAGCTTGATGCGGGGCACGGGCACACCGTTTTCCTCCACGGCAACGATCTTATAGACGCCGCCGAACACCGGGGCCGATGCCGCTGTGATCAGCCGTTCGCCGACGCCGAAGGAATCGATCTGCGCGCCCTGAATGAGCATGTCGCGGATGATGGTTTCGTCCAGCGAGTTGCTCGCCACGATCTTGCAGTCGGGGAACCCGGCGTCGTCGAGCATCTTGCGCGCCTTTTTCGACAGATAGGTGATGTCGCCCGAATCGATGCGGATGCCCTGCGGCCGGAAGCCGCGCGGCAAAACCTCGCGCCGGAACGCTTCGATCGCGTTGGGCACGCCGGATTTGAGTACATTATACGTATCGACCAAAAGCGTACACGCGTCGGGATACTGCCGCGCATAGGCGCAGAAGGCCTCGAGCTCATCGCCGAACAATTGGACCCACGAATGCGCCATTGTGCCGACCGCCGGCACAAAATAGTCGCGCTCCGTCAGCGTGCAGGCCGTGGCGTCCACCCCGCCGATATAGGCGGCGCGCGCGCCGTAGATGGCGCCGTCATAGCCCTGGGCGCGGCGCGAACCGAACTCCATCACCGTCCGGCCGTCCGCGGCGCGTTTGATCCGGTTGGCCTTGGTGGCGATCAGGCTCTGGTGGTTGATGGTTAAAAGCACCATGGTTTCCACAAGCTGCGCCTGGATCACCGGGCCGCGCACCGTCACGATCGGCTCGCCCGGAAAGATCGGCGTGCCCTCCGGAATCGCCCACACGTCGCAGCTGAAATTAAAGTGACGCAGATAGTCGAGAAATGCGTCGCTCATCTTCTTCTTTTTCAGCAGCGCAAGATCCGTTTCGGTGAACGAAAGATTCTGGAAATAGTCGATGAGCTGCCGGATGCCCGCCATGATGGCAAAGCCGCCGTCGTCGGGGACATGGCGGAAAAACATGTCGAACCACGCGATCTTGTCGCGCATCCCGTTTTCAAAATAGCCGTTTGCCATGGACAGTTCGTAAAAGTCCGTCAGCATGGTCAGATTCCGTTCCTTCAATGTGTTGCCCAAGGGAATCACTCCTCGTTTTGCTGCAGCCGAACGGCCGCGAAATTTCAGATTTATTATACACGCTTTGGCGGCGAAAGGGAAGTTTTTTTCAAAAATATTTGCGCTTTTTTCCGTAATCTCATTATGGCGCCTGTTTGATTCCAAAAGAGCAAAATCATAGTTGTTGACAAAAAATGGCCGGTATGATATAATCATTTTATGAACAAATAGCAAATTTTCTGCACCGTACCCCATTATTCCGATTGAGAAAATCAAAACAGGACGGGAGAAATGAATCATGCGCATCAGAAAACAAGCCTTGGGAAATCGAAATATCGTCGGCGCAAAAATTGAGGCACGAAGAAAAGAGCTCGGTATGAAGCAAGTGGATCTGCTGGCACAACTGCAGGTCAAAGGGATTGAACTGACAGCCTCCGGTCTTTCCAAGCTGGAAGGCCAGCTTCGCTCTGTCAACGATTATGAAGTTGTGGCGATTGCGGAAATCTTGGACGTTCCCGTGACCTGGCTGCTCGGCAAAGACTGAGCCGACAAGATCCTGAAAACAGCCCCGGGGCTGTTTTTTCTTTTCCCCTTTTCTTTTTCTTGCTTTTTTGCGCAAAATGTGCTACGCTGTTTGCAGCGGGATTTCCGCAGGAAAAAAGGAGGTATCACGATGAAACGACAAAAGACAGTTGCTTTGCTGTTGAGTTTGCTGCTCGTGTTTGCGCTCATTGCGCCGGCAGCCGCGGCAGACGGCAAAAACAGTACCATCAAAAACGTGATCTTCATGATCGGCGACGGCATGGGCGAAAACCATCTGCTGCTTGCAAAGGAGCAGGGCTACGATCTGTTTATGGACCGTTCGCCCGATCTGCGCGGCCAGTCGATGACGCGCTCGTTTTCCGATGCAGTCACCGATTCCGCCGCCGGCGCCACCGCGCTGTCGTGCGGCGTGCGCAATATCAACCACGGCCTTTGCACCTATTGGTTCGACCCGGTCGGCCTGTTTGTCCAGCCGCGCATCATCACCGAGGAAGCCATCGCACACGGGATGAAAACCGGGATTGTGACCACCGACAAAACCAGCGGCGCCACCCCGTCGGGCTTTTCGAGCCACTGCGTGGACCGCTCGTTTGCAAAGCAGATCTCGTTTGAACAGATGCGCTCGGGCATCGATCTGATCTGGGGCGCGAACGAAGACGAAGCGACCGAAAAGGACGCTTTGCGCAACGGGTGGCAGTATATCACCACCAAGGAAGAGATGGACGCGCTGACGCCCGGCACCCGCAGCTTCGGCCAGTTCAGCGGCAACACCTGGTGGGAATCCGTGCCCAAGGACGACCCGTCGCCCACGCTGCAGCAGATGGGTGAAAAGGCGATCGCGCTTTTGAACGCCGACAACGAAAACGGCTTCTTTCTGATGATCGAGGGCGCGCATATCGACAAAAACTCCCACCGCACCGAGGAAGGCGTCGACTTCCCGAAAAAGATCACCGACACCGCGTGGGCGGTCAAGGGCTTTGACAATATGATCAAAGCCGCCGTGGACTTTGCAAAAGAGGACGGCCACACCCTCGTGGTGATCACCGCCGACCATGAGACCGGCGACCTGTATTTGGACAACGGACGCTACACCTTCCATTCCGGCTCCCACACCGGCAAAAACGTGCCGCTGCTCTTCTATGGCGCCGACGATCTGTTTGAGCCGGGTGAAGCGGTGGAAAACCGCAGCATCCCCGGCCGCGTTGCGGCGAAGCTCGGCTGGAGCAAAGCGGCCTTCCCGACGATGAATCCCGGCAAAGTGCCGCAGATCCTTTGGGCCATTGTGACGCTCAAGCCGCTGCGCGATCTGATCTTCCAAAAGTAACAACCCGCAAAAAGGCCCGCCATGCAAACGCACAGCGGGCTTTTTCGTTTCTTTTGCTCAGCCGAGCAGTCCCTTTTTCAGCGCGATGTCGCCGCATTCAAAGCCGGCGTCCTCCACCGCTTTGCGGATGGCGTCGGCGGGCACCTCTTTTTCCACGGTGATCACGGCGCGGTTCTGTTCGTGGTCGGCCTTGGCTTTTTTTACATTGGGCAGCGCGCACAGCGATTGTTCCACCGCGGCGGCGCAATGGGCGCAGTGCATACCCGTGACGGTAATGATCTGTTTCATCAGACAATCCTCCCAGCTTTCGGCCTAGCGCGCCGGTGCGGTGCGCACAGCCGTTTCTTTCGATAGGTATCGTACCGCATTTTCCGGCGTTTGTCAAGCGGCGCACATAAAACTTTCTCGTGAAAGAATTCCGGAAAACGATTGACTTTTCTCCCGATTTATTGTATTTTTATTGTTAGACACGATTTCTCCGGAGAGGAGCGTATTTTATGAGTAAAAACATCAAGACAACGGCGCTTGTGCTCGTGCTGCTGCTCGCGTTTCTGTGCGGCTTCGGCATGGGCAAAAACAGAGGCTTCAACCTCAACTACAACACCAATCCCACCGGCACCACCGCGCCGGCCGAGGCAAAGCCGGTGAATATCACCACCGAGCCGCAAGCTGAAAGCACCGACAAACCGGCTGCCGACACGGGGAAGTTCGAAGTAAAGCCGGCCCCGAAAAAAGTGCCGACAACCCCCAAAGACGTGGTCGCCGCCTATAACAACGCGGTCAACACCGCAAAGCAGCGCGAGACGCTGACGATTGAGAAGACGTGCACGTTCGATCTTGCGACTGTCGACGCCAAGCCGTCGCTCGCCAAGGGCGCTGTGAAATCAGCACTCGAAAAAGCGGTGCAGCCGCTGGACGAAACGACCTTTGCCGTTGACAAAGACAGCAAGCAAACCGCCGAAACGCTGCTCTCGCCTGCCGGCAGATATGCAAACCTGAAGCTCAGCGGCGTTGCGGCCGCCAAAGCCAAAAAGACCGACACCGGCTACAGCATCACCATCAAGCTCAAAGACGAGACCGCACGGCTCAAAAACGGCAAGCCCGCCGGCGCCAAGATGCATAACGCCTCGCTGTCCGCCATCGATCCGACGGAAATCAAAGCCTTCGGCCTCAAGGCCCAAAACATGAAACTGCAATACAGCGGCGGCGTCATCCGCGCAACGATCGACCGCAAGGGCCGGCTGACAAGCTATCAGTACACGCTGCCGTTCACCGGCAAAATGACCGGCAAGTATTTCTTCTTCTCGCTGAACACGGCGTTTGAAGGCAAGATCACGGAAAGCGTCAAGCTGAGTTATTCGAAATAAACCATCATCCAAGCAGCGTCCTGCGGGGCGCTGTTTTGTTATGTTTCGCGCTCTTGTTGCGAAAAAAGCGCGAAAGCTCTTGACAAAACGCTTTTACCGTGTTACTATGTTAGCGCACTAAAGTGCTGGAGAAACCGGCAAAGAAAAAGGAGATATTCTTATGAACAAAAAACTTATCGCTCTCGTGCTCGCAGCCGTTATGGTCGTTGCCTGCTTCGCGCTTGCAGCCTGCGGCGGCAAAACCACCGATCCGACCGACACTCCGAGCGCGGATTCCGATCTTGCCTATATCAAGGATAAGGGCACGCTCGTGATCGGCATCACCGACTTTGCGCCGATGGACTTCCAGAAAGAGGGCAGCGAGGAATGGGTCGGCTTTGACGCGGATCTTGCCAAGAAGTTTGCCGAATCGCTGGGCGTCAAGGCGGAATTCCAGCTGATCGAATGGGATTACAAGACCACCGAGCTCGACGGCAAAACCATCGACTGCGTGTGGAACGGCATGACGCTGACCGAAGAGGTCAAGGCCGCCATGGACTGCTCCAAGGCTTACCTCAACAACCAGCAGATCGTCATCGTCCCGGCCGACAAGGCTGCCGATTATCAGACCGCGGAAGCCTGCAAGGATTTGCAGTTTGCCGTTGAAAACGGCTCCGCCGGCGAAGAGGTTGCAACCGAGCTGGGCTTCAAGATCACCGAGGTGGAAAACCAGGCCAGTGCGCTGCAGGAAGTGGCCGCCGGCACCTGCGACGCCGCCATCATCGACTCGCTCATGGCAGGCGCTATGGTTGGCGAAGGCACCAGCTACGCCAATCTGACCTACACGGTCGGTCTCAACAACGAAGAATACGGCGTCGGCTTCCGCAAGGGCTCCGATGTTGTGGAAGTTTTCAACGCCTTCCTTGACGCCGCCATTGCCGACGGAACGGTCGACGCGATCGCCGAAACCTATGACGTACAGGCCGCGCTGATCAAATAAGCATTCTCTCATCATTGACCGGTTCCGGGGCGATGCTTCGGAACCGTGTTTGTCTTTGGAAGGAGACGCACCATGACACAGTTTTTCCAACAGTTCCCCGTGGTCTTTCAATCGCTGAACGTCGGCTTTTTGCAAACGCTCAAGCTGTTTGGGGCGACGCTGCTCGGCGCGCTGCCGCTGGGACTTTTGATCTCCTTCGGCTCGATGTCGAAGTTCAAGCCGCTGAGTATCGTCACACGGCTGATCGTCTGGGTCGTGCGCGGCACGCCGCTGATGATCCAGCTTTTGATCATCTTCTTTTTCCCGGGGCTTGTTTGGGGCAAGCCCATTTGGGGCGGCGGCGAAAGCGGGCGGTTTTTAGCCGCGACGGTCGCGTTCATTCTCAACTACGCGTGCTATTTTTCCGAGATCTACCGCGGCGGGATCCAGAGCATCCCCGTGGGTCAGCACGAGGCCGCGCAGGTGCTCGGGCTTTCCAAATCGCAGACGTTTTTCCGCGTGGTGCTGCTGCAGGTGGTCAAACGCATTGTGCCGCCGATGAGCAACGAGATCATCACGCTGGTCAAGGACACGTCGCTCGCGCGCATCATTGCGCTGCAGGAGATCATCTGGGCCGGCCAGTCGTTTATGAAGGGCTCCCACGGCATTGCCGGACAGATCTGGCCGCTGTTTTTCACCGGTGTCTACTATCTGCTGTTCAGCGGGTTGCTGACGATTCTGTTTAACCGGCTGGAAAAGAAGCTCGATTATTTCAAGGTGTAAGGAGGCGGTACCGTGGCAATTCTGGAAGTGGAAAACATCCATAAATCCTTTGGCAAATCCGAGGTGCTCAAGGGCATTTCGTTTTCGCTGGAAAAGGGCAACGTACTGTCGGTCATCGGCTCGTCCGGCAGCGGCAAAACCACGCTTTTGCGGTGCATCAACTTTTTGGAGACCGCCGACGTCGGGCGCATCACCGTGGACGGCGACACGATTTTTGATTCCGACGCGCCGTCGACGCTGTCTGCACGCGAGCGCAGAGACAAACAGCTCAAAATCGGTCTGGTGTTTCAGCAGTTCAATCTCTTTCCGCAGTACAATGTGCTGGACAATGTGACGCTCGCGCCGCGGCTGCGCGCAAAGGAACGCGCGGATTACAAGCAAAACAAAAAGCAGATCATCGGCGAGATCGAAGTAAAGGCCAAGGAGCTGCTGGACAAAATGGGTCTGTCCGACAAGCTGGATCATTATCCCTGCCAGCTTTCCGGCGGTCAGCAGCAGCGCGTATCCATTGCGCGGGCGATGGCGCTCGAGCCGAAGATTTTGTTTTTTGACGAACCGACGAGCGCGCTCGATCCGGAGCTGACGGGCGAGATTCTCAAGGTTATCCGGGAATTGGCAAAGGAGCACATGACGATGGTCATTGTGACGCACGAGATGACCTTTGCCAAAGAGGTGTCGGATCACATTGTGTTTATGGATCGGGGCGTGATCGCCGAGGAGGGCCGCGCACAGGATCTGTTTGAAAACCCGCAGTCGGAACGGCTCAAAGCGTTTCTCAACAATCTGAAGAACTAAAGACTCTGCGCCGTCTTGCAAAACGGCGCAGTTTTTGCTATACTGAGAAAAACGAACGAAGGGAAGCGATTTTATGAAGCTGCGCAAATGGGCGGCGCTGCTGCTTGTTGTGGTCAGCGTGCTGCTGCTGTTTACCGGCTGTTTCCAGATGCAGGGGCCGGACGAACCGTACAGCGACCCATACACACAGTCCGCAACCGTGGCACCGACGCAAACCAAAGCGCCCACACAGGAAGCGCCGGCCGACACACGCACGACCTCGCCGCCGGCAAAGACACTCGACGAAGACGGCTCGTATACGTCCAAAGAGGACGTGGCGCTGTATATTCATCTCTACGGTCATCTGCCGCAGAATTTCATCACAAAAAAGCAGGCGCAATCGCTCGGCTGGTCGGGCGGCAGTCTGGAAAAATATGCCCCGGGCAAAAGCATCGGCGGCAGCCGGTTCGGCAATTATGAAGGCCTGCTGCCGGACGCACCGGGCCGGTATTACACGGAATGCGACATTGACACACAGGGAAAAAGCAAACGCGGCGCGAAGCGGATCGTGTTTTCCAACGACGGCCTTGTTTATTACACCGCCGACCACTACGCGAGCTTTACACTGCTGTACGGGGAGGAATGATTGTGACATACGTGTTTATTGACGGCGAAAAGATCAAAACCAACGACGATCTGCACGCGGCGTTCAAAGCGGCCATTCCCCTGCCCGACTGGTACGGCAACAATCTGGACGCGCTGCACGACGTGTTGACAGACCTGCCGCAGCCCATTGGCGTGATTGCGGTGAATCTGACCCAGTTGCAAAAGCACCTCGGCCGCCGCTGCGGCGGCTTTTTGCGGCTGATGCGCGAGCTGAACGCGCGGGAAGTGATCCGGTTTTGCCCGTTCGCGTTTGATGAGATCGAGAAAGATACCGATTGAACCGCCGCTTTCTTTTGATTCTTTTCTTTCCCGCGAAAGAAAAGAAGGCCGCGCGGCGCGCGCAAAAAGAAAACGCCCTTGTTCCAAACCAAAAGGCTTGACAAAGCGGGCGCAGATGAGTATAATAAAAGTACAAGAGAGCTATCCGATAGACGGTTAGCCCCGTAAAGTTAGATTAACCGTTCCGGGTGCAAGTTGGGGCGGTTAATTTTTTATGGTCAGAAGGATCGCAAAAATTAGAACAAGTGTAATAATCGTCGCATATTCCATGACGCATCACCCTCCTAAGAAAACTCAAGAGGGCGTGTACCCTCTTGGAAAATGAAAGAGGGACTAACCGCCTACCGTGCTTATGTAGATAGCTCTCAGGGGAGAAAACTCCGAGACATATCTTAGCAAATATGTCGATTGTTGTCAAGCATATAGAATCAAACGCCCCGATCTTCCAACGAAGGTCGGGGTTATTGTTTTTGAAACTCTTTGCCGGTAATCAGATAATCTATTGAAACATTGAAATAGCGGGACATTTTGACAAGCATGGCAAGGCTGGGTTCCCGCCGCCCGTTTTCGTAGTGGGACAGAGCTTCTCTTGTGATATTCAGGTCCAGTGCAACTTTTTGCTGATTCAGATGCCGCTGCTTGCGGATTTCTTTTAAACCAATCATACACATCCCTCTTGACATAATTGTAACATTTTGTTACAATATTTATGTTACATTTTGTAACGTTATTATCAAAGGAGGATTCTTATGAAAAAAGTCAAACAAATCGTGAGCGTTGTGCTGTGTCTGCTGATGCTGGTGGCGGTTGTGCCGGTGATGGAAGCGAAGGCTACCCAATCCAGAAGTTATAATTTTAACTCTGCTGAATACAGCAGTGATCCAGGTCAGTATATGGTAAATATTGCAGAAGCGCAACTTGGCAGAACTGGTTCATCATTAGGTTATTCAGAAGAATGGTGTGCAGATTTTGTCAGTGACTGCGCTGTAAAAGCAGATCAAACATCAGCAATTCCTGCGCATGGTGTTGTTAGTGGGCTCGGAAATAATATTTTGAATGCCGGTGGTTATGTTGTCTCGGCTTCAAATGCAAAGCCCGGAGATATTGTAATAATTGACTGGGACGGCACCGGGAAGCAGAATCACGTTGAGTTGGTTTATTCTGTATCCGGATCGGCGGTCTACTCGATCGGCGGAAATACGGGTGTTAGTAATGCCAATTTATATTCAAGAAAAGTTGCAAGGCACAGCCCACTTTCATCCTCTGTTATAACAAAAATCATTCGTCCAAATTATCAAAGTACTGTATCCTACACTCAGCCTCCTACAGCGCCAAAGGTGAGCGTTGACAAGAAAGTAAATCTTGTTAATGAACAGGTTACAATTAGATTTAATGCAGAACGTGCAGCAAATTACTGGGTAGGTGTCTATAAAGACAACGTTTTATGGTCTGATGATACTGTTTATGGAAATACATATACCGTACGATATGAATATGTTGGAAAATATGATGTAGCAGTTGTCGCAAGAAATAATTGCGGTTCAGCCGAAGGTTATGCCAGCTTTAAATACGGAAACAAAGGGGATTACAAACCTAGTAGTTTCGTTGTTTCAAGCGATAAATCAATCGCATATAGAAATGAGGATGTTAAGCTTTCATTTTCAGCAAACGATGCAGACAGTTACTGGATTGGTGTTTATACTGCAGATAGTTATCTATATAAAGATGCCGTTGTGACTGGTAATTCTTATGTTATTCAATGCCCATGGGTAGGCAACTATAGCATAGCAATCGTTGCAATGAATGATTGTGCTTCTTCAGATACAAAATATATCAAACTGTCTGTTGTTGAGCAAAAGGAATTCAACATTTCTTATAATGCCAACGGCGGCAAAGGTGCACCTTCTTCACAAACCAAAGCTTTCGGCAAAGACTTATTTTTAAGCAGTCAAATACCGACAAAATCTGGCTCAACATTCGTCAAGTGGAACACAAAAGCTGACGGAAGTGGAACAGGATACAATCCAGGCGCAACTTATACAGGTAACGCTGATTTAGTTTTATACGCCATATGGCAACAAAATCATACACACTCTTATACTTCCACAATCACATTATCCGCTACCTGTACGGCAACGGGTATCAGAACCTTCACCTGCTCCTGCGGTGACAGCTACACCGAAACCATCCCGGTCAACGCATCGAACCACGTCAATACCAAGAACGTTGCCGCAACAGCCTCCACCTGCACCGTCAAAGGTTACACCGCCGGTGTCTATTGCAACGACTGCAAGAAATATGTCGGCGGCCACGCCGAGCAACCGCTTGCCGCGCACCAAACCGCCACACAAAACGCGAAAGCCGCCACCTGCACCGCGGAAGGCTACACAGGCGATCAAGTCTGCACCGTCTGCAAACAGACGATCACCAAGGGCAGCGCCATTGCAAAGAAAGCCCACACGCTGACCACGGTCAACCAGAAGGCCGCAGGCTGCACCACGGCTGGCTATACCGGCGATCAAGTCTGCACCACCTGCAAACAAACGATCACGAAGGGCAGCGCCATCAACGCCCTCGGTCATGCGAACGCCGACAGCAACGGCAACTGTACCCGCTGCGGCACACACATCAAGGACGTGACGCCTTCTCAGCCTTCAAACCCGCAGCCGAATCCGAACGCCTGCAAGTATTGCGGACAGGTGCACTCCGGTCCATTCGGCTGGCTGATCAAATTCTTCCACAGTATTCTTGCCATCTTCAAGCGATAACGCCTTTTGACGATGCGCGCATAAACAACAACACCCGCCCTCACGGACGGGTGTTTTGCTGTAAAAAAATGCTTTGTAGCGGCGACCCGACGGGCCACTATACAGCTACAAATAAACTGTACCAGTCGCCCACGGGGCGACCGCTACAATCTTGCCTTTCTTGCTTTCTTGCTTCTTGCCATCTTGGTGTCAACTCATTCCACCGTCACCGACTTTGCCAGATTTCTCGGCTTGTCGATGTCGCAGCCGCGGCTGCGGGCGGTGTAATAGCTCAAAAGCTGCATCGGCAGCACCTCGAGTGTGACGGCAAAGAGCGGATCGGTTGCGGGGATCAGCAGCCGGAAGTCCACTTCTCCCATCGCGTCGGTGTGGCCGGCGGTGGAAACGGCCAGCACCCGGGCGCCGCGGGCTTTCACTTCCTTGATATTGCTCATCGTTTTCGAAAACACGTCGTCGCACGCGGCGAGCGCCACCACCAGCGTCCCCTGCTCGATCAGCGAAATGGTGCCGTGCTTGAGCTCGCCGGCGGCGTAGGCTTCGGAGTGGATGTAGCTGATCTCCTTGAGCTTGAGCGACGCCTCCATCGCGCAGGCGTAGTCGAGGTTGCGGCCGATGAAATAGGCGTGTTCGAGCGGGATGAACATTTGGGAAAGCTCTTGGATCTGCGCGTCGCACTGCGAAAGCGTTTCGCTGATTTTGGCGGGCAGCGCTTCGAGCTCCGCGACATACGCGCGGCGCGCTTCTTCGCTGAGAAGGCCGCGTTTTTCCGCAAGATAGCCGGCAATCAGATAGAGCACCGCCACCTGCGCGCAATAGGCTTTGGTGGTCGCCACGGCGATTTCGGGGCCGGCGTGGGTATAGATCACGCTGCTGCCCTCATTGGCGATGGATGAGGAGACGACGTTGACGATGCACAGCGTTTTGCAGCCGCGGCCGTTGGCAAGCCGCAGCGCCGCCAGCGTGTCAGCCGTTTCACCGCTCTGACTGATGACGATAACCAGTGTTTGCGCGTCGAGCACCGGGTCGCGATAGCGAAACTCCGAGGCGATGTCGATCTCTACCGGCAGACGCGCCAGCTTTTCCATGACATATTTGCCAACAGCGCCGGCATGATAGGCCGAGCCGCACGCCACGATCGCCACACGACGCAGGGCGCGGATATCGTCGTCTGTCAGATGAAAATCTTCGAACACGATCCGCTTGTCGGCGCTGATGCGCGGAGAAACCGTGTCGGCAAACGCCTGGGGCTGCTCCATGATCTCTTTGAGCATGAAGTGTTCGTAGCCGCCCTTTTGCGCCGCGGCAAGGTTCCACGCGATGCGCGTGGGCTGCTTTTCGATTGCGGCGCCTGTTTTGTCATAGAACACGGCGCCGTCTTTCGTGACAAGGGCGGTCTCATGACCGTCGAGATAATACACGTCGCTCGTGTGCTGCAAGATCGCCGTGACGTCGGAGCCGATGAACGTGCCGGCGTCGCATGTGCCGAGCACCAGCGGACTGCCCCAGCGGGTGCAGACGATCCGGTCGGGAAAGTCGCTGCACAGCACACAGATGGCGTAGGCGCCCTCGAGCTGTCCGGTCGCTTTGCGCACCGTGGACACAAAGTCGCCGTCCCAGTTTTTGTCGAGCAGATGGGCGATCACCTCGGTGTCGGTCTCCGAACGGAAGACGACGCCGTCCGCTTGCAAAGCGGCTTTGAGCTGCAAGTAGTTTTCGATGATGCCGTTGTGCACCACGCAGAAGCGTCCGCTGCCGCTTTGATGCGGATGGGCGTTGGCGTCGCTGGGCTTGCCGTGGGTCGCCCAGCGCGTGTGGCCGATGCCGACCGTGGCGGGGCTTTGGTGCTCCGACGCCACAAGCGACGCGAGAAAGCTGATGCGTCCGCGTGTTTTGGTGATGCGCAGCGCACCGTTTTCCACCACGGCGATGCCCGCGGAGTCATAGCCGCGGTATTCGAGTTTTTCCAGTCCGTCCAGTAAATACGGGACCGCACGGTTGACACCGGCGTATCCGACGATTCCACACATATAAAACAATCTCCCTTGTTGTATTCGGCGTTCCTTTTCAGTATAAGTCGCCCGATGGGAAGATTATACCTGTTTTGCCCGGAGAAATCCACTGTCCGGCGGAAAGTTTACACACTCTTCACACCGCCGCAACAGATCGTTCCGATCACGAAAAAAAGCAGCCACGCATGGCTGCTTCACGATTGACGATTGACGAACGACTGTATTACACACCGCCGCCGACGGAGCCGTCCCAGGTATCCACGTCGGTCGCTTTCTTTTCCTCTTCGTCAAACCAGCGGACCGTAACGGCCTTGGTTTCGGTGAAGAAGCGGAACGCGTCCTTGCCCAGGCAGTGCAGATCGCCGAAGAAGGACTTCTTGTGTCCCGTGAACGGGAACACGCCGACCGGTACGGGGATGCCCACGTTGACGCCGGTCATGCCGCCGTCGGTGCGCTTGGTGAATTCGCGGGCATAGTAGCCGCTCTGGGTGAAGATGACCGAGCCGTTGGCAAACGGGTTGCGGTTCATCAGCGCAAGGCCTTCCTCGAAGTTCTTGACGCGCTTGATGCAGAGCACGGGTCCGAAGATCTCCTGGGTGCCGACGGTCATGTCCTCGGTCACGTTGTCGAGGATCGTCGGTCCGATATAGAAGCCGTTTTCATAGCCTTCCACTTTGCAGTCGCGGCCGTCGAGAACCATCGTTGCGCCTTCTTCAAGGCCCTTGTTGATCCAGCCGAGCACACGCTCCTTGTGTTTTGCCGAGACCACGGGGCCGAGCTTGCTGTCGGGCTCATAGGCGGGACCGACCTTCAGCTCGCTGGCGTATTGCTTGATCAGCGCAACCAGCTTGTCGGCGATGGATTCCTGCGCCACAACGACGGGCAGCGCCATGCAGCGTTCACCCGCGCAGCCGAACGAGGAGTTGATAATGCCGCGGGCCGAGCGTTCGAGCGCAGCGTCTTCGAGCACGAGCGCATGGTTTTTCGCTTCGCACAGGCACTGGACGCGCTTGCCGTTGGCGGCAGCGGTGGAATAGACATGCAGACCGACCTTGGTCGTACCCACGAAGGTGATGCCGCGGATGTCGGGATGTCTGAGGAAGATATCGGCTTCCACACGCGAGCAGGTCACAAGATTGACAACGCCCTTCGGCAAACCGGCTTCCACCAGCAGTTCAGCCAAACGCATGGCGGTCATCGGGGTCATGGAGGCGAGCTTGAGCACGATGGTGTTGCCCGCGGCGATGCAGCAGGGCGTCATCCAGCCCATCGGGATCATGCCCGGGAAGTTGAACGGCACGATGCCGGCAAACACGCCGACCGGCTCGTAATAGAGCGTGGTGTCATAGCCCGAAGAGGTATCGCGCATGGCGTCGCCGAGGGTCAGCGACGGCGCGGAGAGCGCCAGCTCCACCGGCTCCTTGACCTTGAGGATGTCGCCCTTCGCTTCGGCGAGCACCTTGCCGTGCTCCACCGCGCAAAGCGTTGCCAGTTCGTCCATGTGCTCGATCAGCAGTTCGCGGAATTTATACAGCACCTGCACACGCTTCATCACGGGCGTGTTGGACCAGGCGGGGAAGGCAGCCTTTGCCGCGGCGATTGCTTCTTCCACTTCCGCCTCGGTGCAGCACGGGGTTTGCGCGATCACTTCGCCGGTGCTGGGATTGTAGACGTCCATATACTTGTCGGTTTTGGACGTTTTCCATTCGCCGTTTGCAAAATACTTGAGTTGTTTGATTTCTGCCATAATCAGCATCTCCTTCGTGTAAAAGATTTACTTTTTAATATTAAGCCATTTCCCCGAAAAAATCAATAGCAATTCGAGAAAAAAGCGAAAGAGCCGCCCGCCTGCCCGTCCGCTTTGCCGCGTCTGTCCACACATGCCGCAAAAAAAATTCGAACAAATGTTCGTTTTTCTCTTGACAAACGCGCCGCCGGTCTCTATAATAGAAGGTGGAAATGAGCCGCATCGTTTCCGGGGAGGCAGGCCGCAGCTTTCCGTATTTGCGCTGTTCAGAAACAGCGTTTTATTTTTTTATTTCGGAGGGACAAATGCATACCATACCAATTCATGTATCGGGCAAAGTCGCGCTTTGCCCCAAACGCTATCTCATCTCCTCCAACAGCGACTATGTGCTGCAGTTCACATTCGACAGCGAATGGGACGCTTCCCCGGTCAAAACCGCCCGCGTGATCTTTGACGAGCAGTGCGTGGATCTCGCGTTTTCCGGCAGCAGTGTTGCACTGCCGAAAATCCCCGCCTGCACCTCCCTTGCGGTCGGCGTGTTCAGCGACAGCCTTGCCACCACTGCGGCGGAGCTTGGCTGCATCGTTTCCGTGGCGGACAGCGATTGTACGGTGCTCGATCCGCTGGAGGAAACGCAGTATACCCAGCTGTTCGCCCTGCTCAACGCGATGGCAAACAAACAGGTGTCGGCCCTTTCTCTTGCCGCAGACACGCTGACGGTCACGTTTTCCGACGGGAGCACCCAGACCGTTTCCGTTGCCGCCCTGCGCGGCAGCGCGCTGCTGCCGCAGCCGCTGGCTGTGGACGAGGGCAAGGTTGCAGCCGTTGAAAACGGCGTCTGGACCGCCAAGGCGCTGCCCAATGCCGACGCACTCATCACCGCGTGGATGGACGCCAATTTTGCCGCCTACTGCGTGCGCAACGGGGTTGCAACGATTTCCGCGGAAGGGGTGAGCTTTTGATGGCAGACTATCGCGTTTCAAATGAACAGCTCACGGCCGTTGCCGACGCGATCCGCCAAAAGGGCGCCACAAACCGCCCGCTGCGTTTTCCGGACGGCTTTACATCCGCCATCGCCGCGCTGTCCGCCGGCGGCAGCAGCGGCACAGATACGTCTGACGCAACCGCCACGGCGGCGGATATTCTGAGCGGAAAAAGCGCCTATGCGGGCGGCGAAAAGCTGATCGGCACCTATGTGCCGGACGGCTATCAGATTCTCAGCGGCACGGTGACCGCCTCGGAGCCGACGATGCAGTTTAACTTTGAGGATCTTCCGTTCGTGCCGGCCGGCGCAGCCATCTATCACAAATACGGCCAGAACACCGCCTATTACATCAACGGCAGCTGCACGCTTCTGTTTGGCTGCGGCACAACGCGAAACAGCGGCAACACCGGCCTGTCGTGGAAATTTACGCTCGGTGTGGAGGGCAAAAACGCAAAGTCCTCGTTTTATGTCATCTGGTATGAGGAAACGCTGATTCTGTCCACCGACGCCCAGTTCAAAGGGCCCTACGGCTATGTGATCTGGGGCAAATAAGGAGGCGGTCAGATGTATGAACCATTGATCTATCCCTTTCGCGTCATGCGGATCACCCAACGCTACGACGGCAAAACGAGCCATTTGCCCCACACAACCGGCACACCGCAGGATTTTCCGATCGATGAGGCCGGCGCGGACGGCGGCAGAGATCCGGTTTTTGCGCCGTGCGACTGCGTGGTCCGGCGCATCTGGGGCGTCGGCGAAAACGGCGTGAATACCCTTTGGGTGGAAAGCCGCAAAAAAGTCGGGCTGGCAAACGGCAAAACGGCGGTTGTCACGCTGCAGCTCACCCACCCGAACGACAGCGATCTGCGGCGTCTGCGGGTCGGACAGGCGATTCAAAAAGGCGATGTGCTGTGCCGCGAAGGCGCCGACGGGGCAAGCGGCAACCACATCCATCTGTCGGTCGGCACCGGGTTCATGCGGGGCAACGGCTGGACAAAAAACAGCAGCGGCAAATGGGTGCTGACAACAACCGGCACAGCGCTGAAGCCGGAGGCGGCCTTTTTTGTGGACAGCGCGTTTACAACGGTGCGCGACAGTGCCGGACTGGCGTTTGTCCGGCTGAACAGCGGCAGGCGCACCTGTGTCTTTCGCGTCACGGCGCCGCTGCTGCGCGTGCGCACCGGCCCGGGCACAAGCTTTTCTTTTCTGCCGTTTTCCGCGCTCACGCCGGACGCGCAATCGCAGATCCGCCGGCTTGCTGGCAAAAGCGCCGACGGCTATGTCAAGGGCGTTTTGTTCACAGCGCTCGAAATTCAAAACGACTGGGCAAAAACGGCGTCCGGCTGGGTGTGTCTCAGGTATTGCGAGGCGGCGGCATGACGGATACGGTGATGGTTGCGCTCATTTCGCTGGCAGGCACCCTGGGCGGGACCTTCGGCGGCATTTTGGCTTCAAACAAGCTGACGAACTACCGCATTGCCCAACTGGAACAAAAGGTGGAAAAACACAACAATCTGGTGGAGCGCACCTATGGACTTGAAAAAGCGCAGCAGCTCACCGAGGAGCGGCTGCGTGTGGCGAACCACCGGATCAGCGATCTGGAACGGAAGGAGGAACAACCATGAACTGGGACTGGAGTCTGATTGCAAACGCGGCGATCACACTGGTTTGCACGGCGGTTTTGGTGTTTTGCGTGCCGGTGCTCAAAGCACGGCTCAGCGAGGAGAAGCTGGAAAAGCTGCAAAACTGGATCGCCGTCGGTGTGCAGGCCGCCGAGCAGTTGTTTGGCAAAGGCGAAGGGCAGCGCAAAAAGGAATATGTGCTCTCGCTCCTGCTGAGCAAGGGGCTGGTACACAGTGTGGACGATGTGACGGCGCTGCTGGAAAGCGAAGTCTATCAGATGAACCAATCGACATGACCGCAGAAAAAGCCGGGCAGCCTGCGCTGCCCGGTCTGTTTGTTTATGGCTTTGTGCGTTTGATCTTGCCGACGATATAATCCGTGCCGACGTCGGCGGCAAGACGGAACGGCCCGTCGGCGCCGGAATCCCAGATGTGGAGATAAGCCACGGCGGTCTGCGTGCCGAACCAGGTCTTATACGGATAGATGATATAGAACAGACCCGAGCCGGCATAGTCGAAGCCCTTGGTGCCGAACGAAGAACGCCAGCCGTAGATGTCGCGGGCTTTGTCGTATTCTCCGGCCTGATAAAACGAGAGCACATTGCCCTCGACGCCCTGCTTCTGGCCTTTGAGCTGCATGCGCTTCGGTTTGACCTCGGCGTCGACGGCGAAGACGTTGAACGGGGTGAACGAGGATTTCACCATTTTATAGGTGCTGAGGATCCAGATGCGCAGCTCGTCGAAATACGTCATGGTCTGCACCCCGTAATAGGTGTTGCCGGTATACAGGAAGAATTTGCCGCTGCCCTTTTCCGGCCCGCTTTTGTGAGCGCCGCCGCTTTGGCCGGGCGTCGGTTTGCCGTAGGTATCCCACCAGCCGTCTGTGTCGTACTGCACCAGCACCTGATAATCGTTGTCATTGCGCTTTTCGTTTGCGGCAATGATATAGCCGGCGGTCAGCAGCTTTTTGCCTTTGCCCTTTTTCTTAAACGACGGACCAAACGCGAGCGCATCAATGCCCGTGCAGCCGAAGCGGTGGTCGGCGCTGTCGGCGGCGGCTTCGAATTTGCCGTTGCCGTTGACGTCAAACCGGTAGTCGTCTGTCACCGCCTTGAGAAAGACACTGCGCGCCACACGCGTATCCTGCCAACTCAGATCGGGCTTTGTGATGCGTTTTGTATCGAACATCACGATATAAAAGCCCGCGCGGCCGGTCGGGTAATAGCTGCAGTAAAGATAGCCGTCGTCACCGAGCGCCAGATCGCCCAGATGGCCCTCAAAGCCGCTCACCGTGCCGAGCACGTTGCCGTCCATGTCGCACTTGACAAGGATGGACGTGTAGGAATAGTAGACCACGCTTTGCTCCGGGTCCACGGCGATGCCCTGGCAGTGTTTGACGTCCCAGTCGCCGCCCATGAGCGAAAGCGGCAGCAGATCGATCAGCGTCAGGTTGTCCAGATCGATCACCGGCGCCTGGGTCACCGGCGGTTCGGTGGTTGTGGTCGGCGCGGCTGTGGTGGTTTCGGTTGTGGCAGGCGGCGCGGTCGTTGTGGTCGTTGTCGTGTGATAGGACACGCTCACGTCGGGGATCGTGGTGGTTGCGGGCTTTTGCTGCTGAAAAACCAGAAACGCGCCGACTGCCGCCGCAATCAGCAGCAGCACGATCACAAGCGTCGCAATTTGTTTTTTCATTCGTCTCCCGCCTTTCTTTTCTTCAAAAATCAGATGAAAAAAATTGTCAAGAGATCACCCTTGACAATTCCTTTGTTCTTTCACTCAGGCAAGGATCTCGCCCATCAGACCCGGCGTGCAGCCGGCAGCGTTGGATTCGTCGGTGTCGATATGCATGGCAAGCGCATAGTTCTTGCTCACACGGACGACCACGTCGCCGAAGATCAGCGAACGTTCCGGCGTGTCAACCTTGACCGAGACGATCTGCTTGTCCGCAAGGCCGTATTTTTCGGCGTCTTCCGGCGTTGCGTGGATATGGCGCTTGGCGATGATGACGCCGTCTTCCAATTCCACTTCGCCCTTCGGGCCGACGATCTTGCAGCCTGCGCTGCCCTTGAGGTCGCCGGATTCACGGATCGGCGCCTTCACACCGATGGCGCGGGCGTCGCCGGCGGACAGCTCCACCTGGGTTTCCGGACGGACGGGACCGAGGATCGACACGGCGGGAAAGCTGTTTTTCGGGCCGATGACCTGCACGCGTTCTTCACACGCGAACTGGCCGGGCTGGGACAGGTCTTTTTTATGGGTCAGTTCATAGCCTTCGCCGAACAGGATGTCGAGCACGCGGCGGCTGACATGGACGTGACGCGCGGATGTTTCGATCAAAACGGGTTTCTGCATGGTTTTGTTCCTCCCAAGAAAACTTCATAGCTTTGCTGCGATGCAGCATTCGGTTTATTTTACATCAATTCCCCGCGAAATGCAACCGCCTTGCAAAATTTTTTGCACATCGGCGGAAAATATGTTATAATACAGACAGAAGGATACGCAGGAAAGGAGTGGTCCCTATGCCGGACGCCATGGAGCTTTTACGTGCGCAGTGCGCCGGCTGCCGGAACTGCCCGCTGGGCAACACGCGCACGAACCTTGTGTTCGGCGTCGGGTCGCCGACGGCAAAGGTTTTGTTTGTGGGCGAAGGCCCGGGCGAACAGGAGGATCTGCAGGGCGAGCCGTTTGTGGGCAAAAGCGGCCAGCTGCTCGACAAATATCTCTCGCTGATCGATCTGGACCGCGGCGGCAGCAAGATCTATATCGCCAACATTGTCAAATGCCGGCCGCCGCACAACCGCGACCCGCAGCCGGAGGAAAGCGAAGCGTGTATGCCGTGGCTGCGGCAGCAGGTGCGCCTTTTGCGCCCGCGCATCATTGTGTGTCTCGGCCGGATCGCGGCGCAAAGGCTGATAAGCCCGGATTTTCGCGTGACACGCGAGCACGGACAGTTTCGTGAAAAGGGCGGGATCTGGTTGATGGGTACGTTTCACCCGGCGGCGCTGTTGCGCAACACGGCGCAAAAGAAGGACGCGCTGGCCGACTTTCAGGCGCTGCGGGACAAAATGGCGCAGCTCAATTTGCTGGACGAAATCTAAAATGCGCAAAGGCACTTGCATTTTCCGGGAATCAATGGTATCATTTCAGTGGGTCGTGTCACGCACGGCGCACTGATTTTTTTCAGCAAAGGAGAACCCGTATGGCCAAGGAGAAAAAAGCGACGGCCGATTTGCCGCAGCATCCGAACAAGATCGGCATCAAGGAAGGCATGGGCTATATGCTCGGCGACGCCGGCAATCTGTTTGTGCTGACCTATGTATCCTATTGTCTCAAGCTGTTCCACACCGATGTGCTCGGCTTTTCCGGCACGAAATCCGCACGGCTGTTTTTGTTTACCCGTCTGTGGGACGCGATCAACGACCCGCTGTGGGGCATGATCGTTTCCAAGCGCAAGCCCTCCAAGGACGGCAAGTTCCGTCCCTATCTCAAATGGGTCTGCGTGCCGCTCGGCATTTCCGCGCTGCTGTGCTTTGTGGACTTTTCCAAATTCACCCAGAACCAGATCCTCATCACCGTGCTCGCGTATGTGACCTATATCGCGTTCGGCATGCTCTATACCGGCATGAACATCCCGTTCGGCTCGCTCGCGTCGGTCATCACCGACGACCCGGACGGCCGCACGCTGCTTTCCACGTTCCGCTCCATCGGCGGCGGCATCGGCGGGGCTGCGCCGCTTTTGGTCGCGCCGCTCGTGATCTACGTCAAAACCGTGAACACCGCCGGCGAAACGGTCAAGGTGGCCAGCGGCACCCGGATGCTGCTGTTCGGCGTGGTGATGGCGTGTCTTTCCATCACATTTTATCTGTGGTGCTACAAAGCGACGAAGGAGCGCGTGCCCTCGGAGGAAAACCCGAACGTCGATCTCAAAAAGACCTATCTCGGCCTTTTAAAGAGCCGCCCGTTCGTGTCTGTGGCGCTGGCCGGCATTCTGATCAGCGGCCAGCTGCAGTTTGCGTCGCTGAACCAGTATCTGTTTAAAAACTACTTTGAAAACCCGAACCTCTCCGTCATCGGCACCATGGCGAACTACGCGCCGATGGTGATTATGATTTTGCTGACGCCGAAGCTTGTCAAACGATTTGGCAAAAAGGAGCTGGCCGGCACCGGCTCGTTCTTTGCCGCCGCCGCGGCTGTGGCGATGTTCTTTGTCACGCCGCACCTCGACCGTCTGACAGTGGCGCCGATTGTCTTTTTCATTCTGCTGTTTGTCATCGGCTTCGGCTATTCGTTTGTGTCCATCACCAACTGGGCGGTCGTCGCAGATGTGATCGACTATCAGGAATACAAGACCGGGCTGCGCAACGAGAGCGCGATCTATGCGGTCTACACGTTTTGTCGCAAGCTCGGCCAGACGCTCGCCGACGTGGGCGGCATGATTTTGCTCGAAAAGTTCGCCGGCTACGACGGCGCAACGATGAGCAACCTCGCCTATATCGATCTGCCGGCAAAGAGCTCGCTGGTGCACACGGTCTCCGACGGCATTCTGTTTATGTGTACCCTCATTCCGGCCATCGTCTATACCCTCGTGTGGGCGCTGATGCAGTTCGGCTATCCGCTGACCAAAACGCGGCTGGAGCCGATCTACGCCTATATGCGCGAAAAGCGCGGCGAAGCGGAAGCGCAGGGCGTGACCGCATAACAACTCTGCGCCGCATGCCCAACCACGGATGCGGCGGTTTTCACATGGTTTTGATTATGAAAGGCAGGTCTTCTCGATGGAAGAAAACAGACCCGGACTGCAAAAGGCGCTGCGTGTGCTGGCGATTTTGCTGCTGATCGGCGTCGTGCTCTCGTTTTTGTTTGTGGCGTTCACCTTTATCATGGGATTCTTTGTCGGCGGCCAGATCATCACGGACGGCACCGGCCTGATGCACTGTTTCCTGCAGCCGCTTGAAAGCGGCCAGCGGCCGATCGCCGCGAACAAGTTTGCGCTTGCCGGGATGCCGGCACTCGGCGCGGTGGTGTGTTTTCTGCTGTTTAGCTGCGTGCTGATCTCGTATTTGTTCAAGCGCAAAAAGAAAGGCCCGGCCTTCCCCGGCGCCAAAGGATATCTGATCGCGCTGTGTGTGCTTGCGGCGCTGGCTGTCGCCGTGCCGCTGGTGCTGTGGGCGCTGTTTCGCCCGGCTGTTGCCGGCAGCGGATTTTTTGCGTTGCAGATGCCGAATCCGATCCCGGGCTGCGTGCTGCTTTGCCTGACGATCCTCGGTACGGTTTTGAGCCTGCGCAAGCCGCAAACGGAGGGTGCCGACGTATGACAACGATCTTTTATTCCTCCAACACCGGCACCACCCGGCGCTATGCAGAGCTGTTGAGCGAAAAAACCGGCTGCCCGTGTTTGCCTCTTGACAAATGGGAAAACGCCGAAACCGACGACGCCGTCTTTCTCGGCTGGGTCTTCGGCGGCGATATTCAGGGGCTCAAACAGATGAAGGAGACCGGACTGCCGCTGCGTGCGGTCGGCGCCGTCGGCATTATGGCACAGGACAAGGACGCCGTCCGGGAAAAGAATTGTCCCGATCTGCCGTTTTATTTTCTGCCCGGCGCGTTCGATCTCAAAAAGCTCAAGGGCATGTATAAGCTGATGGCCGGAATGATCGTCAAGGTGATCAAAAATAAGCTCAGAGAAGCGCCAAACGAAGAAAGCGAAAAGATTCTCGGCTTCTTTGAAAACGGGATCGATTTGTTCAGCGAAGACGCGCTCGCGCCGCTGGTGGAAAAACTGACCGCATAAAAAGGCATACAAAAACCGCCGTATCCGTTCGGGTACGGCGGCTGTTTTTTTTGGATTACTGATACAGCGGATAGGCGTCGCAAAGCTTGTCGACTTCCGCTTGGATATACGCTTTTTGCGCGTCGAAATCCTTGGCGGCGAGGGCGATCAGTTCGGCGATCTTGTCCATATCCCGCTCGTTCATGCCGCGCGTGGTGAGCGCCGCGGTGCCGAGCCGCAGACCGGAGGTGACAAACGGCTTTTCGGGGTCGTTCGGGATCGCGTTTTTGTTGGTGGTGATACCCACTTCGTCGAGCCGGTGTTCGAGTTCTTTGCCGGTCAGGTGCACCGAGCGCAGATCCAAAAGGCACAGATGGTTGTCCGTGCCGCCGGACACAAGGTCGATGCCGCGGGTCATCAGGCCGTTTGCCAGCGCTTTGCAGTTTTTGACGATCTGTTCGCCATAGGCTTTGAACGACGGCTGCAGCGCTTCGCCGAAGCAGACGGCTTTGGCGGCGATGATGTGCATCAGCGGGCCGCCCTGGTTGCCCGGGAAGATCGCTTTGTTGATCGCGGGGCCGTATGCCGCTTTGGCGAGGATCAGACCGCCGCGCGGGCCGCGCAGGGTTTTGTGGGTCGTGGTGGTCACGATGTCGGCGTAGGGCACGGGGTTCATGTGGACGCCCGCCACGATCAGACCGGCGATGTGCGCCATGTCAACCAGCAGCAGCGCACCGACTGCGTCCGCGATTTCGCGCAGACGTTTGAAGTCGATCTCTCTGGGATAGGCCGATGCGCCGGCGACGATCATCTTCGGCTGTTCGCGCTTTGCGATTTCCAGCAGCGCGTCGTAGTCGATAAAGCCGTTTTCGTCCACGCCGTAAGGAATGAAATCATAGATCTTGCCGCTGGCGTTCACGGGCGAGCCGTGGGTCAGATGGCCGCCTTCGGCAAGGGACATGCCGAGCACTTTGTCGCCCGGTTGCAGCACAGCGGCATAGGCGGCAAGGTTTGCCTGCGAACCGGAGTGCGGCTGCACGTTGGCGTATTCGGCGCCGAACAGCGCCTTGGCGCGCTCGATGGCGATGTTTTCCACGATGTCCACACATTCGCAGCCGCCGTAGTAGCGTTTGCCGGGATAGCCTTCGGCGTATTTGTTGGTCAGCACGCTGCCCATCGCCGCCATGACGGCGGGAGAGACGATGTTTTCGGAGGCGATCAGCTCCAGCTTGTGCTGCTGGCGTTTGAGTTCGAGCGCCATTGCGTCGCCCACGGCGGGATCGACGCCCTGCACGTAGCCGATGGTATCAAGAAGGTCGTTGTACATATGATATCATATCCTTTCCTGGTAAACTGTTAGCTATTAGCAGTTAGCCGTTAGCAGTTAGCGATGAGTGAATGGAGCATTTTACTGACTTCGTCGGAAAGCTGAAAAATACGCTCCAGCTGCTGCGGAGGAACAGTTGTGAAATACCCCAGTGATTTGGCAATCAGCAACTGTGTTTCAAGCTCGGCTCTGGAACCGCATGCAATCCGCAGAAACTGCTGAAATTCTTTTGAGGTTTGCCGTGCATGCCCTTCCGCGATATTAGATGGAATGGAGACGGCTGCCCGACGGATCTGATCGGATAATGCATAGGTTTCCTCTTTGGGGAGAAACTTTACCAGCGCATAGGCACTGACCGTCAGATCCATGGCTTTTTGCCAGACAATCAATTCCTTAAACGATTTTGCCATATCAATCTCCTTATTTTTCCAAAACGAACCGGCAATTATATCGTGCTGACTGCTGATTGCTGTCTGCTGACTGCTGTGATCGGCTTCAGCCGATCACGTCCACGCCCATATACGGACGCAAAACTTCGGGGACGGTCACGCTGCCGTCGGCGTTCTGGTAGTTTTCGAGGATCGCGGCAACCGTGCGGCCGATGGCAACGCCGGAGCCGTTGAGGGTATGCACGAACTTGGCTTTGTCCGCCGGGCCGTCCTTATAACGGATGGATGCGCGGCGTGCCTGGAAGTCTTCGAAATCGGAGCAGGAGGAGATCTCCACATAGCGTCCGTAGGACGGCATCCACACTTCGATGTCATACGTCTTGGCCGAGGAGAAGCCGATGTCGCCGGTGGACAGCGCCACAACGCGGTAGGGCAGTCCCAGAAGCTGCAGCACGCGCTCGGCGTCGTTTGTCAGCTTTTCGAGCTCCGCATAGCTGTCTTCGGGCTTGGTAAACTTGACAAGCTCCACCTTGTTGAACTGGTGCTGCCGGATCAGGCCGCGCGTATCGCGGCCGGCGGAACCGGCTTCGGCGCGAAAGCACG
This sequence comes from Oscillospiraceae bacterium, assembly GCA_902786285.1. Lineage (GTDB taxonomy): Bacteria > Bacillota > Clostridia > Oscillospirales > Acutalibacteraceae > UBA6857. The sequence continues at coordinate 31,639 of CADABX010000030.1, forward strand.
CGGAATAGGCGCAGTAGCAGATCGGCAGCTTGCTGCCGTCGAGGATCTCGTCGCGGTGCATATTCGTCACCGGCACCTCGGCGGTCGGGATCAGAAAATAGTCGTTGGTCAGCTTGAAGGCGTCCTCTTCAAACTTCGGCAGCTGGCCGGTGCCGGTCATCGAGGCGCGGTTGACCATGAACGGCGGGAAGATCTCGGTATAGCCGTGGGCTGTGTGGGTGTTGAGGAAGAAGTTGATGATCGAGCGCTCCAGCCGTGCGCCGAGGCCGCGGTAGAAATGGAAGCGCGCGCCGGTGACCTTTGCGGCGGTCTCCGGGTCGAGGATGCCGAGATCGGCGCCGATGTCCCAGTGGGCTTTGGCGTCAAAGTCAAAGGTTCTCGGTTCGCCCCAGCGGCGGATCTCCACGTTTTCGCTGTCGTCCTTGCCGATGGGCGTCGTGTCGCTCGGTATGTTCGGGATCTCGAGCAGCAGCTGACGCTGTTTTTGCTCCAATGCGTTCAGCTCGTCTTCGTCGGCCTTGATGGCTTCCTTGACCTTGTTCATTTTCTGCATGATCTCGCTGATGTCGCCGCCCGCTTTTTTGATCTGCGGAATCTGCTTGCTGGCAGCGTTCTGCTCCGCCTTCAGCGCGTCGCGCTTGCCGGACAGCTCGCGGCGTTTGCGGTCGATCTCGATGATCTCGTCCACAACGGCGTCCATATCCTTATTGCGCGTTTTCATCGCCCGCTTCACACGGTCGGGATCTTCACGGATCAGTCGGATGTCTAACATAAGAATCGATCTCCTTCGATGTTATTTATCAAATAATTGCAGCAGCTTGCCGAGGTCTTCCTTGCCGAAGAACTCGATCTCCACGGTGCCCTTGCCGCCGGAGGAAAGGAAGACCTTTGCCTTGCGGCCCAGCGCATCGCTGAAGGCGAGCTCCGCTTCGTCATAAAACACGTCGCGTTTTTTCACGCGCTTTTCGCGTTTGGGTTTGTCCTGCGTCGCGGTTTTCACAAGCCGCTCCGTTTCGCGCACGGAAAGCCCTTTTTCCACAATCTGCTTTGCCAGCGCCACCATATCGTCGCTTTGCGGCAAGCCGAGCAGCGCCCGCGCATGGCCGGCGGAGAGCACGCCCGTTTCCACCATTTGCAGCACGTCGTCCGGCAGCAGCAGCAGCCGCATGGCGTTGGCCACGGCAGGCCGCGATTTGCCAACACGCGACGCCGCCTGTTCCTGCGTGAGCGCATAGGTCTCCATCAAAAGCTGAAAACCGCGCGCTTCTTCAATCGGGTTCAAATCTTCGCGCTGCAGATTTTCCACCAGCGCAAGCTCCATCGCCTCGCTGTCGCTCATTTCGCGGATCACAACCGGCACTTCCGTGAGGCCCACCATCCGGCTGGCACGCCAGCGGCGTTCGCCGGCGATCAGCTGATAGCTGCCGTCCGTCATGGGACGCACCAGCAGCGGCTGGATGACACCGTGGTCGGCAATGCTTTTTGCAAGCTCGCCAAGCGCCTCTTCGTCAAAAATTTTGCGCGGCTGATCGCGGTTCGGTTCAATGTCGTTGATCGGAAGCCGACTGACGCTGCCGGCGCTTTCGTCGATCGCGTTATCTAAAAACAATGCGTCCAGGCCCTTGCCAAGACCGTTTTTCTTTTTGGGTGCCATGGAACGTCCTCCTTTGTTTCAACGTTTCCTTTTCTCCGGAACCGGAGAGGAGATTCTAATGCGGAATTCCGCCTTATTTTTGTTCCTTCTTGCCGTTTTTCCGAAGAAACTCCGCCGCCAGCGCGTCATACGCTTTCGCGCCGCGCGAGGAACGGTCATAATACCATACCGGCTGACCATAGGACGGCGCTTCGGAAAGGCGCACGTTGCGCGGGATCACCGACGCATAGACCTTTTGCGGAAAAAAGCGCTTGACCTCCTGCACCACCTGCTGGGTCAGATTCAGCCGTCCGTCATACATCGTCAGCAGCACACCCTCAAGCTCGATCATCGGGTTGTAGCGGCGCTTGACCTGGCGGATGGTATTCATCAGCTGGGAGAGCCCTTCGAGTGCGTAATACTCACACTGGATCGGCACAAGCACCGTGTCGACCGCACACAGCGCGTTGAGCGTGATGAGGCCGAGCGACGGCGGACAATCGAGAAAAATGAAATCGTAATCGCTCTTGATCTTCGCCAAAGCGCGGCGGATCCGCGATTCACGGTTGTCGAGCATGGAAAGCTCCAGCTCCGCGCCGGCGAGGTCGATGTTGGCCGGCAGCAGATCGAGATTTTGAAACGCCGTGTGGCAAACGATCTCAGCCGCATCAACCGAACCGATCAGCATATCATAGGTGGAGGATTCCACTTCGCGCTTGTTGACGCCAAGGCCGCTTGTGGCGTTGCCCTGCGGGTCGATATCGCAAAGCAGCACCCGATAGCCGTGCGCGCCTACGCAGGCCGCCAGATTGACCGCGCTTGTGGTTTTGCCCACGCCGCCCTTCTGGTTGACAACGGCAATCGTTCTGCCCATGAAAGCACCCCTTTCCTGAATAGATGAACTGATATAGTATAACATAGAAACCTCAAAATGAAAAGGGCTTGCCGGAATTTTTTTCAAATCGTCCGGTTTTCTTTCGGAATACGAAAAAAAGAGAAAGAATTTTTAAGAAAACGCTTGAAAAAAACAAAAAAGCACGGTATACTGGTAATGTTATTTAATATCGCGAAAAATTGCTCATTTTTCCCGAAAAACCGGGAGAGCGGAACGGATTGGAAAGAGAGGAACAAGAATTGACAGCGGATCTACATTGCCACACTAAATTATCCGACGGCGCACTCGGCATCGACGACCTGCTTGTTATTGCCAAAAAAAGCGGCATCACAACGCTTGCGATCACGGACCACGACTGTCTGGCCGGCACCGTGCGCGCAAAAATCATCGGCGAACGCTACGGGATCACGGTGATTCCCGCGGTGGAGCTGTCCTGCACGGATCAGAAGCGAAACAGCAAGGCGCATCTGCTTTGCTATTTTCCGGACAAGCCGGAACGGCTCGAGGGCCTTTGCCGGCGCAACTCGCTGCTGCGCAAAAACGCCGGCAAGCTGATGGCGATCAAGGTCGCCCAGCGCTATCCCGTGACGCCCGACTTCATCGTCAAATGCGCAACGGGCTCAACCAATCTGTATAAACAGCACATCATGCGTGCGCTGATGGAGGCCGGCTATACCACGACCATTTTCGGCGAACTGTTTGACAAACTGTTCAGCAAGGATTCTCCGGAAAGCGTGCTGGTGGAAGCGGTCTATCCCACCCCGCAGGAAACGCTGCAGGAGATCCACGACGCCGGCGGCATCGCCGTGCTCGCGCACCCGGGGATGTATGACAATTTTGAACTGCTCGACGAGCTGATCGAGCTCGGGCTCGACGGCGTGGAGGTCTGGCACCCGAAGAACACGCCCGAGCAGCAGGAAAGCCTGAAAAAGATCGCCAAAACGCACAAGCTTGTCATGACCGGCGGCACCGATTTCCACGGCGCCTATAACCCGGAGCCGATCCGCATCGGCGATTACGGCCCGGATGACGACGCGCTCGCCGCGCTGCTCAGCTACAAAGCGCGCCTGCGCCGCAAGCAAAAGAAGCTGGAGGCCGCGGCCGCCGCAAAATAACGAATAAAGGAAGCCGATTTTATGCCTGACAACGACATCAAAATCTATATGAGCAAAGCCCAGAAGCTGGGCGTAGAGGTCAATTTGTCGTCCGATTTTGAAACGATCAACCACAACCGCGCCAACGGCAATCTGGAAAAGGCCCACGCGCTCGGCAGGCGGCTGGCCACATTGACGCCGTCGTTTGATTCCGACGGGCTGCGCGTCAATCTCAAAGATGTTTTGCCGCAGAAGTATCTGTCGCAGGATATTCTCTATCAGATCAAGGTGCTGCTGGTGTTTGAGGCCGAAGCGTTTTTGCAGTTGGATATTGCGCAAAACGCCCTGTCCACCACAGCGATCAACGCGCTGCATGACGCGCTGCGCGAAAACGCCCCGGCGTTTCACAAAAACATCTCCGACGGCGCCGCGTTCTCGTTCTATTACCTCGCCGTGAAAAAAGGCGGCGACGTTTCGCAGCGGATCGGCGAAGCGTTTGCAATGCTGTGCAGCGTCAAAAACAAGGAAGGGTTCATCGAAGCGGGCAAGACCGTGTGGAACCTGGCGGCCGATATCATCGAAAACGAGATCAAAAAAGCGGACTTTGTGCTGTGAGAAAAACAAATACAAAAGCGGCGAACAGCTTCTGTTCGCTGTTTTGCTAAATCAGGGAGGAAAACAACGCATGAAAGTGAAAGACATTATTGAAATTCTGGACGCCGAAGTCATGTGCCGCGACGATCTTTTGGAGCAGGAGCTGCACACCGCGTGCGGCAGCGATATGATGAGCGATGTACTCGCGTTCGTCAAAGAGCAGGCTGTGCTGCTGACCGGCCTTGTCAATCCGCAGGTCGTGCGCACCGCGGAGATGATGGATATGCACTGTATCGTTTTTGTGCGCGGCAAACGTCCGCGGCTGGATATGATCGAACTGGCGGAGGACCGCGACATGGTCATGCTCTGTACCGACCTTGAAATGTTCACCGCCTGCGGCAAGCTGTACACTGCCGGTCTGAGAGGAGGCAGCGGCCAATAATGGAAAGCATCAAACTGCACTACGACGTTTCCGCCACCGATTTTACCCGGGCGGGCGCCGCGTCGGGCGATGTCAAGCGCACGCTCAAGCAGCTCGGTGTCTCCCCTGCCACCACCCGCAACGTCGCTGTGGCAATGTATGAAGGTGAAATCAACATGGTCATCCACGCCGGCGGCGGCGAAATCGATGTGGAGATCACCGAGGACGCGATCAAGATGGTGTTGGCCGACCACGGCCCGGGCATCGAGAATGTGGAGCTCGCCATGAAGGAGGGCTATTCCACCGCGCCCGACAACATCCGTTCCCTCGGCTTCGGCGCCGGCATGGGTTTGCCGAACATCAAAAAATACTCCGACGAATTTCAGCTTGACACCAAGGTCGGCGAAGGAACGACGCTGACGCTGAAAGTATATATGAAGTAAGAAGGGATGAAGGGACTAAGGGACTGAGGGACGCGCTGAAACGCGTCAGCAGTCGAATCGTGTCCCCGCGATTCTGCCGTTCCTCAATCTCTCAACCCCTTAACCCCTTAATCCCTTAATCCCTCAATCCCTCAATCCCTATCATCCTTCAACAAGGTGCATACTTATGGAAAACATCTACCATTCCGTGCGGCTGGACGACGAAAAGTGTCAGGGCTGCACCAACTGTATCAAACGCTGTCCCACGCAGGCGATCCGTGTGCGGGGCAAAAAGGCGTATATCATTTCCGACCGCTGCATCGACTGCGGCGAATGCATCCGTGTGTGTCCGCACCACGCGAAGTATGCCGTCAGCGGTCATTTCAATGAGATTCTCAAATACAAATACCGCATCGCGCTGCCCGCGCCGTCGCTCTACGGCCAGTTCAACAATCTGGACAATGTGGACTATGTGCTGACAGGTCTCAAAAAGATGGGCTTTGACGATGTGGTCGAAGTGTCCAAGGGCGCAGAGTTTATCAGCGACGCCACACGCAAGATGCTGGAAACGGGCGTGCTTAAAAAGCCCGTGATCTCCTCCGCCTGCCCGGCGGTGCTGCGGCTGATCCGCACGCGGTTCCCGAACCTGATCGGCAACATTCTGCCGCTGTTTACGCCGATGGATTTCACGGCGAAGCTGGCGCGCGAACAGGCGAAGCAGAAGACCGGTCTGCCGGACGAGGATATCGGCGTGTTCTTCATCTCCCCCTGCCCGGCCAAGCAGACCGCGATCAAAAACCCGCTGTGCTACGACGAACAGCAGCTGAACGGCGCGTTTGCGATCAAGGACATCTACCCCGTGCTGCTGCAGACGATGGATAAGCTGCAGCCGGACGATCTCGAGCCGCTCAACGATTCCGGTATCATCGGCGTCGGCTGGGCCAGCAGCGGCGGCGAAGCAGCAGGGTTGCTCAAGGAGCGGTATCTCGCCGCGGACGGGATCGAAAACGTGATCAACGTGCTGGAGGAGCTGGAGGACGAAAAGCTCAACGATCTGGATTTCATCGAGCTCAACTGCTGCACCGGCGGCTGTGTCGGCGGCGTGTTGACCGTGGAAAATCCCTATGTTGCCAAAGCACGGATCCAGCGGCTGCGCAAGTTTATGCCTGTGTCGTGCAACGCGCTGCCCGACAAGTTTCATCTCGACGCGCTGTCGTGGACCAAGGAGCTGCAGCCCTCGCCGGCGATGAAGCTCGCCGACAATGTGCTGAAGGCGATGCGGCTGATGACCGAGCTCAAAGAGATCGAACAATCCCTGCCCGGCCTCGACTGCGGCATCTGCGGCGCGCCGTCGTGCCGCGCGCTGGCCGACGATATTGTGCGCGGCTACGCGAGCAAAGAGGACTGCGTGTTTTCCTCTCTGCGTGCCAAGGGCGGCGATGACAGCTGGATGCCCGCGCCCTTCCGCGGCGGCGACAAGCACACGAAAGTCCCGCAGGAGGACGATTATGCCCACGATTTTGAACGCGCCTTTTTGAAAGGCCAGGACGGCGATGAAACGCCGAAGGAGTAACGCTATGACTGTGAAAACACTTTGCGACGAACTGGGCTGGACCGTGCTGACCGAGGGCGATCTTTCCCGTGAAATTACCGGCTGCTACAGCGGCGATCTGCTGTCGTGGGTCATGAGCAAAGCGCAGGACGGCGACTGCTGGCTGACCGTGATGGGCAACATCAACGCCGTGGCCGTGGCGGTTCTGACCGACTGCGCGTGCATCGTTTTGACCGAAAACGCCGCGCTGGACGACGAGGCGAAGGCGCGCGCTGAGCAGCAGGACGTGACGATTCTGACCACCGCGCTCAACGCCTATCAGGCAGGCGTTGCTCTTTCCAAGAGGCTGTAACGTGGATCTGTATTACGACTTTCACATGCACTCGTGTCTGTCGCCCTGCGGCGACAACGAGATGACGCCGTTCAATCTGGTGAACACAGCGAAGATCTTCGGCTTTGACATCATTGCCCTGACCGACCACAACTCCTGCCGCAACTGCCGCGCCGCCATGGAAGCGGGCAAAGCGGCTGGCATCACGGTCGTGCCCGGGATGGAGCTTTGCACAAGCGAAGAGATCCATGTGGTCTGCCTGCTCCCGACGATTGAAAGTGCCGAACGCTTCAGCGATTTTGTGCACGCCAACATCCCGCCGGTGAAAAACCGGGTTGAGATCTTCGGCGACCAGCTTGTGATGGACAGCACCGACAACGTGATCGGCACGGAGGAAATCCTGCTCAACACAGCGAGCTATTTTTCCATCGACGAAGTGCCCGATCTTGTTAAGGAATACGGCGGCGTGTGCTTCCCGGCGCATATCGACCGGCATTCCTACAGCATTTTGTCCGCCCTCGGCGATTTCAGCGACACGCTGGATGTACGCGCGTTTGAGCTGACGATGCAGGCAGACGAAGACTACTATCGCAACACCTACCCGGCAACGCGGGACAAGATTTTGCTGCGCGATTCCGACGCGCATTATCTTGAAAACATCCTGCTGCCGGAACACACGATCGACCTGCCCGAAAACACGCCGCAGGCGTTGATCGACTATTTGAAAGGATGAATCCCATGTCTTACGCCGATACCGCACTCGCGCTTTTCATGGAGGGCTACAACTGCGCGCAGGTGGTCTTTGCCGCGTTTGCGCCCGTGCTCGGCATGGCGCAGGCCGACGCGCTGCGCGTGTCGATGGGTCTCGGCGGCGGCGTGGGAAGAATGCGCGAAGTTTGCGGCACGGTGAGCGGTGCGGCGATGGTACTCGGCGCGCTGTATGGCGGCGACGACCACAAGGACAAGACCGCCGCCTATACCGAGGTGCGCAAATTTGCCGACGTTTTCAGGGAACACCACGGCACGATCGTCTGCCGCGAGCTGCTGCACAAGCTGCCCGGCGAAAAAGAAGGTCCGCAGGCGAGCGAACGCAACGCGGAGTTTTATGCCAAACGTCCGTGCGCACGCCTGGTTTTTGACGCGGCGCAGATACTAGAGGACATGCTGCGGGCGGACGGAAAGATCGGGTAAAGTTCCCCGTGCGCAGTTGACAAACCTGGCCGTTTGGGGTATAATGTTCGGCGTTGCAGCGTGATTGATACAGGACATGTGCGAAGCACATTTCACATTGGCGCAGCCAATATATCACCGCGCAGCGATTTCATATTTGCGAAGCAAATATTTCACTGCTGGCGAAGCCAGCACATATATCGGGGTGTAGCGCAGTTGGTAGCGCGCTTGCTTTGGGAGCAAGATGCCGGGTGTTCGAGTCACCTCACTCCGACCATGCTGAGTATTCATAACGCAAGTGCGTTACGAATACTCAGTTTTAATTTAGTATTTTTTTATATGTACGCAGACTTTTTGTTTGCTCATTTTGTTTCTTCAGTCGGCTTTTATGCACTTTAAGTGCGTAACCCACTATGACTCTTTCAGCGGCGCTACAAGGATGTTATTTGTGGGACTTTTCTGGAATTAATCTTTATCTTAATATTGCTAATTCTTACATAATATGCTATAATGCTTGTATACCACACAAATTTAATATGCACTTATTGCGAAGTTGTGTTTTTGCTTCGGTAAAAATGTAGACTTCATCTTTAGCATCTTCGTATGAGTGCAAGAATTTGTGTGGTAGCAAATCGAAGTCGCGTTTTTCGGTGTGTGCGTCTTCGATTGCACACACTTTTTTTGTGTGAAAAACATGTTCTATAAAACTATTAGGAGGAAAAAACCATGCCAATTACGAAAGCTCAATGTCCCAACTGCGGAGGTGCTTTGGAGGTTGACCCCTCAAAAGAAGCTGCCGTATGCCCATTTTGCAACACACCCTATATTGTTGAAAAAGCCATCACCAATTATGTTACTAATGTCACTAATAACATTCAAGCCCAATCAGTAAACATCATTAATCAAACGCCTGAGAAGGATTTTGAAATTTTAGCTGGAGAATTAAAAAAATATCTTGGGGCTTCTGCAAATGTAATAATACCCGATAATGTCACGTCAATTGACTCAAATGCCTTTGCTTCATCTAATATTGTTAGTGTAAAAATACCAAGCAGTGTAAAAACAATATGTTCTTCGGCTTTTAGCTGTTGTGATAAACTTGAGACAATAGATTTTCCGGAAGAAATGCAATCAATAGCGTGGAAAGCATTTTCTTATTGCACAAGCTTAAAATCCGTAAAGCTTCCAAAACATTTAAAGCGTCTTTGCAACAACGCATTTAGCGGATGCTATCAGTTAACGGATATTGCTTTTCCAGATCCTCCATTTGAAATTGCAAGCATGGTTGGGGACTATCCATATTTACTTGATATGTCTGATGAATTTTATTCAAAATATCCTGACTATAAAGGTCCAAAGTCTAATAAATCAGGTGGTTGCTACGTTGCTACTTGTGTTTACGGTTCTTATGACTGCCCTCAGGTTTGGACGCTGCGTCGTTATCGTGACAACACACTTGCCGAAACCTGGTATGGAAGAGCATTTATCAAAACGTATTATGGAATTAGTCCTGCCCTCGTAAAATGGTTTGGCAATACCGAATGGTTTAAGAAAATGTGGCAAATCAAACTTGATCGAATAGTTGCTAAATTACAAGCAAATGGCGTTGAATCCACACCTTACATCGATAAAAAATGGTAATATATATTTAAGAACCAGTAAAGTTTTGTACAGAATTATGGCAAGGTGTAGTTATGAAGGAAAAATCGATTAAGTGTATTTCTTCAGATTGTCGCGTGTGTTTAGAGAACAAATTAAACGATTTATTAATTGTTCCACTTGAAGAAGGTACAACAGATACAAGAAAGCTTTTTTCTTATTTTTTGTACAGTGCACCAAATATCGAAAGTGTTCATTCTAAAAATGTCCATTCCGATTTACATAATGAAGTTTTTGAACGAATGATGGACAAAAGGCATTACAAGTATCTAAAGTTTTGCGGGGCAAGCGCAAAAATAAATAAGGAACTTAATAAGGGATATTTGGGCGGAGAGTCTATTTGCTTGAAATGTAAACGATTTGTCTGCAAGAAAAAGCAAACAAAAAAGGGAGGAAAGCCTGAAAGTGATCTCGACTGTTTTTTGAGGCATATACGCAATTCTATCGCTCATGGCAGCGTATATCTTTTACATGCCGGCAATAGAATCCATATAGTCTTTGAAGATAGGAATAAATTGAATAATCTCTCTGCTCGTATAGTTTGCATAAAAGCCGATTTAGAACACTGGAAGAGAATTTTGGAAAATCCAAAAAATTATTAGATTTCACCGTAACATTCACTTGTGTTGTGAACAAAAGACGCCTTTGCGGCGTCTATTTTATTTGAAGTCTGTTCCGATGAAATGGGTGATATCCTTCACGGTATTGACGCCAAAAAGCAGAATCATCCCTTCCTTTCCCCTTGACATCTTTTCCATTTCGCGCTACAATGCACACAGAATCAAATCAAGGAGGAATCTCCATGTCCCGCATCCTTGTTGCCTGCTTTTCCGCCAGCGGCACGACCGCCGAAAAAGCAAAACTGCTCGCCGCGGCGGCCGACGCCGACTATTACGCCATCTCGCCCGCGTCCCCCTATACCGACGCCGACCTCAAGTGGACCAATCCCCTCGCCCGCTGCAACCGCGAATGGCTCGCCCGCAAAAAGCCCGACCTCGCCGATACGGCCGCACCTGTTGCCGACCACGATGTGATCTTTCTCGCGTTCCCGATCTGGTACTATACAGCGCCGCTGATTGCGAACAGATTTCTCGAAAGCTACGATTTTTCGGGCAAAACGGTCGTCTGCTTCGCCACGTCGGGCGGCAGCGATATGAAAAAGGTTGTGAAATCCCTGTCTCCGTCCGCGCCCGGCGCAACGCTCAAGGAAGGGCTGATGCTCAACGGCGGCGTGGACCCGGCGGCAGTGGAGGCGCTGATCGCGGCACTTTGACAAAATACGCAGGTGCTTCGGGCGCCTGCGTTCTTTTATCAGCCGCCGTCTTGACACGGACACCGGCAGCCTTTATAATAAAGCCAGGGAGATGATACAACATGAAGAGCTATGATCTGATCGTCATCGGCGCCGGCACGTCGGGCGCCTATCTTGCGCAGCGGATGGCGCGCCGCGGTCACAGGGTACTTGTGCTCGAGCAGGCGTCGAAGGAAACCGTCGGCACAAAGTATGACATTTTCCATATCGAGCAGCGTGAGTTCAGCCGGTTGGAGATCCCGCGCCCGAAAGGGGGCGACGCGGCGTGGGCGTTTGAATTTGAAAAAAACTACAACGCCGATCCGCTGACGAAGTTTCCGAAATGCCAGATGAATCCGATGGTCGGGCTGCATATGCACGCGTATACCCTGCTGCTGGATGAACTGGCGCAGCACGCCGGCGCCGAGATCCGCTACGGTGCAAGATTCACGGACTTTTTGTTTGACGATGGCGGCAAAATCTGCGGGGTGAAGGCCACGGAAAACGGCGAAGATACCGCTTACAGCGCGCGGATCGTGGCGGACTGTTCGGGCATGGCGGCCGCCGGGCGGACAAAGCTGCCGGCGGATTACGGTGTGGAAACGGCGAAACTGACGGACGAGGACATGTTCTATGTCGTTTTGCGCTATGTAACACTGAATGATCCGAAGGACTACCTGGACGGCTCCACGTTCTGGGCCTACTATAAATCGTGGATCGCGCCCTGCGCCGACCCGCACGGCGCCATCATCGGCATCGGCGCGTGTCATTCGTTCGATTACGCCGAGCAGGTGTTTGCCGAGATGGAACAAACCGTGCCGCTGCCGGATTATACGCTCGACCATATCGAGCGCGGGCGCACGCCGTATACGCGCAGCCCCTATTCGATGGTGGGCGACAACTTCCTTGTTTCGGGCGACGCGGGGAATCTGACCAAATCGGTCAACGGAGAGGGCGTCACGTCGTCGATGGTGCAGCTCCAGATTGCAACGGAGGTGCTCGACCGCGCGCTCAAGCTCGGCGACACCTCACGCCGCGCGCTGTGGGATATCAACCGCAAATACAACCGCACCCAGGGCGCGGAGTTTGCCATGCTGCGCGCGCTGCTGGTGGGTGTCGTCAACGCGGCGAACTTTGACGAGTTTCAGTATGCATTTGAAAGCGGCATCATCAGTGACGAGCTGCTGAACGCCATGAACGGCGCGCCGCTGCCGGCTGCAAGGGTCTTTGACGCGGTCAAGGGCTTTGCCGGCGGCATTGCAAAGAAGAGAATCCGCACAAGCACCGTCAAAGCCGCGCTCGCCGCGCTGAAAAACGCTGTGGCGATTTCGGACCACTACAAACACTTTCCGGAAACGCCCGAAGGGTTCGAGCAGTGGTGCGCGAAGGCGGACGCGCTCTATCAAAAGATCGGCAAGATCCGGTAATCCGATCACACCGCAACACAAAAACCGACGCCGCTTTCCGCAGCGTCGGTTTTTTTGTCCGCAGCAAACAAAAAGCCACCCCGCCGGTTGGCGGGATGGTCGTGCTTTGGGATTATTCGATCGCGATGCTCTTGTGTTCGGGCAGCTTCTTTTGATCCTTCTTCGGGATCGTCAGGCTCAAAACGCCGTTTTCATACTTCGCGTGGACATCCTCTTCTGTGAGCGCTTCGCCCACATAGAACGTGCGCTGCATCGCGCCGGCATAGCGTTCCTGACGGATCACTTTGCCCTTTTTGTCCTTTTGCTCCTTGTCGAGCCCTTTCGCTGCGCCGACGGTCAAATAGCCGTTTTCAAGGTTCAGCGTCAGCTCGTCCTTTTGGAAGCCCGGCAGATCGATGTCGATCTCATAGTGGTCGTCATGCTCGTGGACGTCGGTTTTCATTTCATGATGCGCATGCTTGCCATACAGCTTGCGGTCGATGTCGTGAAACTCCGGAAACGCGGGGAATCCAAACCAGTCATCAAACAAATTCTCTCCAAAAATACTCGGCAACATAAGTCATACCTCCTTTTGATATGTAAAGTGTTTGTCGCCTGAGCAAGGGGAGCGGAGGTCTTTCATTTGATCTCTGTTCCTTTGTTCGTGTATATTATAGCACCAAGTTTTAGCACTGTCAATAGGAGAGTGCTAATTTTTTTGTTATTTTTTTATGAAGGAATTGTCACATGATTGTCACAACCCACAAAGCCCGTCTCTATAAACAGTATGCATCGCCGCCGCAGATGTTATACAGCAAAAAGAAAACCTTCGCGGTATACACCGCGAAGGGGAACCGTTTTATTTATGACGCAGCTTATGCGGCCGTTTTCTCGGCCGGCGCTTCCTCCTTTTTCTTGTGGAACAAAATCTTGTCCACGGGGAAATACAGGAAGAACTGGACCGCGGAACAGATCATGGTGGAAGCGTTGGCTGCAAGGTCGTCGTTCCAGTGCAGCTTTTCCACAAACAGATCCTTGAGCGTCGGGTTCAGCCACGCGGAAAAGACAATCAGCGCAACGGTGAACACGATATAGATCGGCAGCGTCACAGCGACGTTCGCGCTGGAGTTGAAGGTTTTTTCGCGGTTGACAAAGAACGCCACAATCTGGGCCACAATGTTCGCCGCGTTGCTGACGATGAAATAGCCCAGGCCGCCGGCCGCCACGGTATAGACAAAGACCCACCAGGAAAACGGCTGGTCATACAGCGCCCGGATTTGCGGGATCAATTTCAAAAGATTGAGCAGCGCGAACTGCACGATCATGGCGAGCAGGGAAACAAAGATGAATTTGACGAACTGCCAAAGGGTGACGAGCGCGGAGCCTTTTTCCTCCGCTTTGTTGTCGATGTTCTTTAAGACTGCCATTGTTTTCACCTCATAGATCATGATAGCATCATTATACAAGATCGCGCGCGGGAAATCAAGGCGCAAAAGAAAAAAACCGCATCGGGCGGCAGTAGGGGTCGCCCCATGTGGCGACCCGACAGTCGGCAGTCGGCAGTCGTTCGTGACGCGCTGTGCGTCGCGGCAAAGGAAAACGGGTTCCCGCGAAGGGAATGCAGCGCCGCCGTATCGGCGGCTGTCTGCTTCACCGATAACAATCCGTGGTCTGCACGTTCAAACCTCACCCGTCACGCGCATCGAATGTTGTCGCCCTACCGCAAACCGTGTGGGCGCGTGACACCCTCCCCGCCTTCGGGGAGGGCAAGGAAGTTTTTCCTTTTACGAAAGCGTGATCTTGCACTAGTCAACAAAAACTGGACACGAAAATGAGAAATTAGACCAAATCCAACTGACATTAGACAGCAACAGAATCAGAAAAGGATTCACGGTATTGTTTCGGTGTCAAGTAGCTCAACGCATAAGCAGGACGCTGTTCATTGAAGAAGCGGATGTATTCGTGAATTTCTTCCTTTACCGGATGTTCGCCGGTCACGTGAAGATCCATAAAC
>CADABX010000031.1:0-21411 GCA_902786285.1 Oscillospiraceae bacterium
CTCATCTTTTTGAAAACAATGGAACTCACATAGGCAATAGTGCTCGCAATCAAAATAGCGGTGCGTTCAATGAGCTAAAGGCTGTGTATCTCATTTTTCTTCCAGCGCATCATAATTATGCCAAGAACTACTCCGATGATTATAAAACCAAGCCCGCCTATGATACCCGAGAGATCCGGTCCAATAAATAAGTTTGGCTTTTGGAACATGAATAGACTAGACGGTGCCCATCTGTCAATGCCATTGATTGAGGCATGGAACAATACTGCGGGCCAAATAGAATTAACTTTGTAAGTCAAGAAACCAGAGATTACTCCTAAAACAGTACAGAACACAATCATTGCAAATACTCCGGCAATCGGATTATCAGTGCCATAATTATATCCCATTGCGATAATCGGTGCGTGCCACACCCCCCAAATTGCACCTGTAATCAAAGATGCTGAAAGAGGAGACAACCTTTCTCCAAGCTTCGGGAGTAGATATCCTCGCCAACCCAGTTCTTCCCCAAAGCATTGAAGAAGCCCCATAAGAGGATTGACTATTATTGCAAGCGGGATTAAAACAAGCAATGTTTTCAAGTATTCAGAAACTGATGTTATTGATTCTTGCACAGCAAAAACAGATTGCATAGGAGAAAACGAACTTGCAAAAATCAAAAAGAAAATCAATGCACCAAAGTAGGCAATAAAAGGCGGTGCAAAATATGATGCAAAATACCATTTCAAATTTCCTTTGAAACAAGGTTTAATCCTCATTCCACTGAAGCCCTCTTTAGTAATGATTCTGGTAATTACAGAAGCGATCGCTGGCAGCAACATCATGACCAAGAGAACCGCATCTTCGTTCATACTGTAATAGATGTAGCTCAACGCCCACATTGGTACAAAAGATAATATCAGAAATATAATAATGCTTTTTCTTGTCTCTTTTTTCATATGATTACATCTCCGCAATTCTAATTGTATAATCTAAAATAGAACGTGTATATCATAATACTTGTCGAAATCGAAGTCAATATGTCAAAAGTGTTTTTTAAAAATTTTAGAAAAGAGACAAAAATCAGGGCGTCCGGCTCTGTTTTTTTATCTCTTTTTCTCATGCTTTTTCCGCCTTTTTGTCCCGCCTGTTTGACAGGCGCCGAAAAAGATGCTATCATAAAGAAAAAGGGGAGAAACCGGCGTGGATCGGGCACCGCTTATGCAGACGATCCGCTGCTGTGAGGTGCCCGGTTTTTGCGCTTTTTTCCAAGGACAAATCTGCCTTTTCCAAAAGGCGGTGTCATATCAAATTCCCGGAGAAAAGGAGAATCATTATGGGACTGTTCGACAAGAAATTCTGCGATATCTGCGGCGAAAAGATCGGCCTTTTGGGCAACCGCAAACTCGAGGACGGCAATCTGTGCAAAGACTGCGCCAAAAAGTTGTCGCCCTTTTTCAGCGACCGGCGCCGCTCAACCGTGGAAGACATCCGCAAACAACTCGAAATGCGCGAAGAAAACCGCAAACTGCTCGCTTCCTTTCATCCCACGCAGATCCTCGGTACACGCACCAAAGTCTATATCGACCCGGCTATGGGAAAGTTTGCCGTCAGCCACCGGTCCGATCTGCAGGAGGAAAACGCCGATCTGATCGATCTTTCCGCTGTGGTGAACGCGACCTATGACGTGGAGGAAGACCGAGAGGAGCTTTATACCGAAGACGAAGAAGGCAAGTCCGTTCCGTTTAATCCGCCGCAGTTTGAGTATTCCTATGAGATCACCTTACAGATCCAAGTCAACCATCCGTATATCAATGACATCAGCTTCGAAGTAACCGATTCCCGGCCCGACAGCCGCGACGGCGAAGCGTTCCGCCAATATGAACAGATGGCAAACGAGATTGTCTGCGCGCTGACCGGCCGGGAAGCGCCGCCTGCTGAAGAACCGCCCGCTGAAGAGCCGCCTGCACCTGTGCCGCAGGGCACGGTCTTCCCGATGGGCTTCGGCGTTGACGACCCCGAACAGCCCGCACCGCCGGCCGAATGGTTCTGTCCCTATTGCGGCACCAAAAACAGCGGCAACTTCTGCATGAACTGCGGCGCGAAAAAGCCGTTCTGATCACACCCGACCCGTGAAGCAAAGGAGGGAACGCCTTGGCTCAGACACAGGATTTCAAATGTCCGCGCTGCGGCGGCAAGCTCGAATTTGACGCCGCGACGCAAAAAATGCTCTGCCCCTATTGCGACAGCACGTTCGACCCGGCCGACGTCGGCATGGAAAAGCCCGACACGCCGCCAAAAAAGGCGGACGCAGATGCAAAGTGGGATCACGACGGCAAACAACTCGACGCGCAGGAGACCGAAAACCTGCAGGCCTATGTCTGCCGTTCCTGCGGCGGCGAGATCATCAGCGACGAAAATACGGCAGCCACGTCCTGTCCGTTTTGCGGCAATCCCGTGGTGCTGTCCGGCCGCGTCAGCGGCATGCTGCGCCCCGACGTCGTGATCCCGTTCAAAACCACCAAAAAACAGGCAATCGCCAAAATGAAAGAGTTTGTCAAAAGCAAGCGCTTTATCCCGCGGCTGTTTGCCGACGAAAACCATCTCAAAGAGATCAAGGGCGTCTATGTGCCGTTCTGGCTGTTCGATTCCGCGGTCAGCGCCGATGTCTGGTACGACGCGACAACGGTCCGCCACTGGTCCGACAACTCCTATAACTACACCGAAACGTCCTACTACGACGTGTTCCGCACCGGCTCCATGCGCTTTGCGCAGATCCCGGTGGACGGCTCCAAAAAGATGCCCGACGACCTGATGGATTCGCTCGAGCCCTTCTTTCTTGACGACGCGGTCGATTTCAACACGGCGTATCTCTCCGGTTTTTTCGCCGACAAATACGACGTGCCGATGGAAGAAAGCATGCCGCGCGCCAACGAACGCACCAAAAACAGCGCCAAAGAGGCCTTGCGCAAAAGCGTCACAGGCTATGCGACCGTCATTCCCAAGCGCGAGGAAATCGAAATCCGCCCGGGCAAAGCGCAATACGCGCTGTTGCCCGTGTGGCTGCTCAACACGCAGTACCGCGGCGAAACCTACACCTTCGCCATGAACGGCCAGACCGGCCGCTTCATCGGCAACCTGCCCGTGTCCGGCGGACGGCTGGCGGGTCTGTTTGCAGGCGTTGCGGCGGCGGTAAGCGCCGTCACGTTTGCGGCCGGCCTGCTGATCGGTCTGTTTTAAGGAGGGATGACGATGAAACGATTGCTGACGTTTTGGTTGTCCCTATTGCTGCTTGGCGCGTTGGTGCTGCCGTGCTTTGCCGGTGATTCGGTGTCTTTGGAACAGACGCTGACGCCGGAGGAAACGCAAAACCTCGACACGCTGCATCAGATGATTTTCGACACCTACGGCATCGACGCATGCTTCCTCATCAACAACGATTACGAAGGCGGCGACGCGTTCAAGGATTATGCCCGCACCTACCTCAAGGAACACGCGCAGTCAAAAGACGCGCTGGTCTTTGCCGTTTCGTCCGCCACCTATTACATGAACACAACCGGAAAGGCGGGCGACTATCTGCAGGACAGCGACCTTGACGATTTGTATGAAGCCATCCGCGGTGCCGACGAACGGGGCGAACAGTATACCGCCGCCGCACAGTTCTATGCAGCGCTGAACCGCATGCTGGCTTCCCGCGCCGCAGCGGTGCCGACAACGGCGGCCACACCTTCGCCGACCGCGCCGTCCACCGAACCGCCCGTTACCGCGGCGCCCGGCTTCAGCGAAGCGACCACGGTTCCCGGCACAACCGCACCGGCTGCCACACGCGAGCACAGACCCGGCTCCGTCTATATTCCCGACAAAATCGCGCCCGTCCGCAGCGACCGGCTGGTTGACCAGGCAAATCTGATTTCCGCTTCGGACGAAACCGCTCTGCGCGCAAAGCTCGATGCGATCAGCGAAGAACTGCAATTCGATGTGGTGCTCGTCACCGCCGAACACATCGGCTCGCGCACGCCGATGGAATTTGCCGACGACTATTTCGATTTCAACGGCTTCGGCTACGGCGACAGCCACGACGGCGTCTGCTTTCTGATCAGCATGGCGGAGCGGGATTGGTGGATTTCCACCTGCGGCTTTGGCGAAACGGCGCTGTCCGACGATTACTTCATGGACATCGTGCGCTATTCCAAAGTGATCTCCGCGCTCAAAGACGGCGACTATACCTTGTCGTTCAACGCCTATGCCGACATGGTGGCGGACTTCGTGCGCGAAGCGCAGACCGGCGAGCCGTATTCCCACCGTCACCGCTATCAGGACTGGCGCAATAAGGTGATCGGCGTCGGACTGTCACTGACGCTCGGTCTGATCGTTGCTGCAATTGTGACCTGGTATGTGAAACAGCACTATGTGGCGTCTGTGCAGCAAAAGCGCGAAGCCGGCGCCTATCTCGTCGGCGCGGTGCAATACGGCAAGGGCTACGACAATTTCCGCTCCTCGGTGGTCAACCGCACCCGCCGTGTGAGCGAAAGCAGCTCCTCGTCGTCCGGTTCCTCATCCTCCTCCGGCGGCCACCACACCTCCTCCTCCGGCTACAGCCACGGCGGTGGCGGCGGCAAGTTCTGACCGGAAATCCTGCGTGAATCCCTGCGGCGCGCGGCGCCGCGAGAAAATACAACGAGAAAAGGAGAATTCGTATGAAAACAAAAAGACTGTTTGCCCTCGCACTGGCCGTGCTGCTGCTTCTGTCCTGCGCACCCGTGTTTGTTTTCGCGGCCGATCTGCCAACGGTACAGAATGTGCAGATTACCACCGGCGAAGGCATGATCGGCGTCAAGTGGGATGTGCCGCAGTTTCCGGCAAACAAAGACGTCCTCGGCTACAACATCCTGTATTCCACCGACAAGACAAACTGGCTCCTCGCAGGGACGGTGACCAGAGATTCCGGCGCAAGAGATCTGCATGAACCGGAGGAAGGCGCGTTTGTACACGGTACGACCTACTATATTTGTGTGCAGCCCTACGACTGGAACCACAACGAAGGTCCGCTGAGCGCACCTGCTACAGTAAAATACACCAATCCCACAGGTCTCAAGCGTGCCGAATGGGAAGCCGTGATGGCCGGCTACAAAATGCCGACCAAAGAGACCGGCACCAAGTATGACAAGGTCAAGCTGGTCAAGGGCGAAAAGGTCACGTGGGACAACGGCCTGTATACCCTGACCGTCCAGATCACCGCAGTGAGCGCGGAAAAGGCGACGCTGAACGTGACGATGAAAAACAAGACGGGCGCTTTGTTTGAATGCTTTTATCTCAACTGGAACGGTCTTTCCTCCGGTCTCGGCATCAGCCAGCATGAGGGCACCCGGTCGTACACCATCGATCTGACAAAGATGTTCGACGGCGCCAACTATCTTCAGTTTTCCGTCACCGGCTACGGCAATCCCGTTGCCCAGTACAGCAACGTTGCAAAGGGAAATGAATACAGCGAATACGCCGACAAACTGATCTATCTCGGCCGCAAACATACCCTCTATTTCCAAAAAGCGCCCAATGCGCCCAAGATCGACCGCAACGCGATTGCGGCAACCGGCAGCACCATAACCGTCGGCAAGGGATACAAGACAACAAGCAAAGATGCAAAAGGCTCCGGCACCATCGTTTATTACCGTGTGGACGGAACCAAAAAGTTCGCGAAAAAGACGTTTGCCGCCGGCAAAACGATGAAGCTTTCCAAGCTGAAAGCGAACACGCTGTATGAGATCAAGAGCATCAACTATGTCAAAGCGGTTTCCGCCGCCGACAAAAAGACGGTCGTGACAAGCAAGAGCGGCTACAGCAACCGCATCTGGATCCGCACGGCCATTGCCGCTGCGCCGGAGATCCAGTCCGTGAAAGTGAGCGGCGCCAAGGTCGGCAAGATCCACGTCAACGGCTATTGGGAATCGGACGGCGACTGGCATCCGGCCTATGACGTGACGGTAACGACTTATCAGCTCACCATCACGCTCAAAAATGCGCCGAAGGGCATGCAGGGCATCAAAGTGACCGGCGTCGACCGCAACGGCTATCCGCACTGGGTCAAAGGCACCGGCAAAACCTTTACTGTCAACGCCAACGCAAAGGGCAACGCCAGAGGAAAGAGCGTCAATATCGGCATTTCGACGTTTACCAACCAGTTCGGCAGCGATTCCGGCTACAGCGGCTACAGCCCGAGTGTGAAAAAGAGCGTGACACTGTAAGAAATGCGCAATCCTTCCATACAGATCCGGCGAAATCAAACCATAAAGAGTTAGTTTAACAAAAGGAGGTATTCCCATGAAACGCACCCGAAAAGCGCTTTCCCTGATCCTCTCTTTGCTGATGCTGGTGTCGGGCCTGACACTGCTTGCGTCGGCGGCCGATACCTATACCCCCATTCCCGGTACAGACTGCTATTGGGTGAAAACCAACAACTTCGTCAGTATGAGCGAAATCTATATGAACGAGCGCTACGGCACCAGCGGCAGCATTCGTTTCTATAAGCTGTTGTCTATCTCCATTGTCGACAAGGGTGAAACCGGCGCCTATACGATCGGCCAGGACGACACCTTTGTGAAGTTTACCCACAGCGGCAAGGCAGTGGTTTCGGCAACCGCTCAGATTTATAAAGAATCGACCAACAGTTACACCAAAGATATCTGTAGCTTTACGTTCTATGTTTCGAACAGCTACAAGTACCTTGTGATCTTCGAACCGAACGGCGGCACCGGAACCGCGTCGATCTACAGCGGCAGCGCAACGATCCTCAAGGGCGACCAGCCGCATTTCGCCCGCACGGGCTACACGCTCGACGGCTGGGCAAACGGCCCCAAAAACAGCGCCGAATACACCGGCAATGTCACCGCCTATGAAAAGGCGCCGCAGGTGCTTTATGCCCACTGGAAGCCGAACACCTATACCCTTTCCTTCAACGCCAACGGCGGCACTGTGTCCCCGACAAGCAAAACCGTGACCTATGGCAGCACATTCGGCACACTGCCGACACCCACACGTGCCGGCTACCGGTTCGATGGCTGGTACGGCACTGCATCCGGCGGCGGCCAGTTCACGGCGTCGAGTGTATACAGCTTTACGAGCAATCTGATGGTCTATGCCCACTGGACAAAGCTCAGCGAAATCAGCACGATCGCCGTCACCGGCGTGAGCGCACCCGCTGTCGGCGCAAAGCCGACGACAACCGGCATCAAGGTTCCCGCCGGTGTGACAGTCAACGACATGTATTGGACAAAGAAAAACACGGCAAGCGGAATCTTTGCCAAAACAACCGACGCCACGTTTCAGGCCGGCGCCGAATACGGAATCTATCTGTCTGTGAAAGCGGCGGATGGCTATACACTTGCAAAAACCGTTAGCGCAACGGTCAACGGCAGCGCCGCCACCACAACACTCAACTACAACAATTGCGGCATCTCTTATCGCTATGCCGCGCTTACCCAGCCGACCATGACGGTCACACTCGATCCGGTTGGCGGCACTGTCAGCCCGACAAAGATCACTGTCACCCAGGGCGGCACCTACGGCACACTGCCCACACCGAAAAAGGACGGCTACACCTTTGAGGGCTGGTACGTCCCGTGGAACGGCGGCGACCAAAAGGTGGACAGCACCTATGTGGTACAAAAGTCGACGGACCACACGCTGACTGCGCATTGGAAAAAGAACGAAGTCAAGCCGATCACCGTCACGGTCACATTCGATCCGAACGGCGGCACTCTTTTGGCAACCGAAAAGCTGAAGACGGTCACTGTCGGCACCACCTACGGCAGTCTGCCGGTTCCTGCACGCAGCGGCTATACATTTGACGGTTGGTACAGCGGCAGCACAAAGATCACCGCATCGTCAACCGTTGTTCTTGCAACCAACCATACGCTCACCGCTAAATGGGCAAAAGAAGCTGCCAAAGCAGTCACAGTCAGCTTCAACGCGTCGCCCGGCTTTGTCAGCCCGACGACAAAATCGGTTACGGTTGGCAGCACCTACGGCTCCTTGCCGATTCCGTTCAGCAGCGGACGCACCTTCCTCGGCTGGTACGACGGTGATACCCAGATTACCGCTCTTTCAACCGTTACCAAAACCGAAAACCATACGTTGACTGCCAAATGGGAGATTCAGACCGCTCCGTCCACAACGGTCACCGTTACCTTCTTTGCAGACGGCGGCAGTGTTTCACCCGCGAGCAAGAGCGTGGAGCCGGGCAAGGCCTACGGCACGCTGCCGACTCCGACCAAAAAAGACTGCACCTTCCTTGGCTGGTATACGGCCGACAATGTCAAAATTATTGAGACCACGGTTGTACCCTACAGCGTGGATCACACCCTGACCGCAAAATGGCAGGCAAAGACTGCGGCGCCCGTCACGGTTGCGTTCAACGCAGGCGACGGCGCCACCGGCGGCGGCAATCAATCGCTCGAACCGGGCAAGCCCTACGGTGAATTGCCGACACCGAGCAAAGCGGGCTATGTGTTCCTCGGCTGGTATACGCCCGGCGGCGTCAAAGTGGAAGCAACCGATCTTGTGCCGGCAGGCGGCATCACGCTGACGGCAAAATGGGAGGCCGCAGCCGCACCGCATACCGAACACACGTATGACGCCGGTATCGTAACCAAAGCATCTACCTGCAAAGAGAGCGGAACGATCACCTACACCTGCCTGATCTGCGGCAGCAAAAAGACTGAGGAGCTCCCGCTCGGCGCCCACACGTTTACGTCCGAGGTCACAAAGCCTGCAACCTGCACCGCCACTGGTGAACAGCAAAACACCTGCAGCGTCTGCGGAACCACAGTGTTGGACGTCCTGCCAAAGCTTGCTCACAGCTACAAGACCGAGGTCACGCCCGCAACGCTGAAAAAGAGCGGCGAAGAAACCGGCACCTGCATCGTTTGCGGAGAAACGTCGGTGCTGCGCGTGATCAGCAGGCCGAAAGCTTTCTCGCTTGCTGCAACAAAATTTACCTATAACGGCAAGGCGAAAAAACCGACCGTTACCGTGAAAGACGCAAAAGGCAATCTGATCGACCCGGAAAACTACACGCTGAAATATTCCAATAACAAGCAGGTCGGCACCGCCAAGGTCAAGATTACCTTCAAAGGCGACTACAGCGGCAGCAAGACGCTCAAGTTCCAGATTTTGCCGAAAAAGACCGCTATCCAAAAACTCACTGCAGGCACAAAAGCGTTCAAGGCGACCTGGAAGCAAATCTCCTCCGGTGACGGTTATCAGCTTCAGTATTCGACGAACAAATCGTTCAGCAAGAACGTAAAAACAATTACGATCAAGGATGCGTCCGTCACTGCGCGCACAGTGAAAAACCTGCAAAGCGGCAAGACCTACTATGTGCGCATTCGCACGCTGCAGGTGGTGGACAGCAAAACCTATTGCGCCGCATGGAGCAAAGCCGTGAAGGTGAAGACCAAGTAACACTTCTTTATGCAAAAAAACAGAGCACCGCGCGTGCTCTGTTTTCTATTGCACTTTTTTACACTTCCAGCTTCATGCCGCAACTGATATAGCTGATATTATCATGCCGCGCATGCAAAAAGTCATAGCCCTTTTTGCCGGTGCAGTGGCAGGTGTAAAACCGGACGTCTTTGTATGCGCCGAGCGCATCCGCCAGCGTTTGCAGTTGTGTTTGCGACACCGTTTTGCGTTTGGCGGGGTTGTAGATGTGAAATCCGCCGATGCAAATCTTTGGCCGCACGCCGGGCACACTTTCCAGAATGCTCAAAACGCCGCTGTGGGCGCAGCCCATAAACAGTACGTCGCTCTCTTCGCGGATCAAAAGATTCTGTTCGTGCTGAAAGTCGTCCTGTCCGTCTTTGCAAAGCAGCGACGCGTTCGCTTCGGAGCGGAATGTGTCGGGTACGTGCGACACAAACACGGTCAGCTCCTCGTCGATCACCCGGTCGCCGTCCAGCAGCACAAGCTGCGGGTGGTTCAGCAGCGCTTTGTCAAGCCCGATATCGATCTTCGCGAGCAGCACTTTTGAATAGTGCGGCAAAAACGCCGATCGCTGAATGTATACCTTTGCGGTTTTGTTCAGTTCCAAAAACTGCCGCAGCGCGCCGCCGTGGTCGTAGTGCCCGTGCGAAATCACAACGGTATCCACCGCGCCGAGATCGACGCCAAGCTTTTTCGCATTTTCAAAAACAGTTTTGTCCGGTCCGAGGTCAAACAGCAACCGGTGCTGTTTCGTCTCCACATAAAACGACAGTCCGTGCACGGCTTTGCAGTCGCCGCCGGATGTGTTTTCCACCAGTGTCGTAATCTTCATTTCTTTCACCGTCCGATTGTTTTTCAGCAGGGAATCAGAAGTTGAACGAGTTATAGCCCCAGTGATCCACTTCCTCATATTTCACATAGATCTCTTCGCCCGAAATACCGAGCGTGCCGGAGATGATCTCGCACACCGCTTTCGTCATCTCGTCATACTGGTCCGCGTTCGCTTTGCCAAACAGCGCGACCTCCACATAGGCGATGCCTTCGCTGTTGTCGCCGCGGAACCACAGCCGGCAGTTGTCCTCCACCTCGACCATCAGCCACGCCTCGCTTTTGCCGAGGTTGGTGATCGCTTTGCCGAGTTCGGTCTTGATCGTCTGCGCCTGTTCGGGCGACACTTTCACGGATGTTTTGGCTTTGATATAGGGCATAGTGGTTGCCTCCTTGTGTCATTTTTCCCTATTGTAGCACGTTCCGGCGCAAAAATCCATAGATTCTTTTCGATTTCTTGCATTTGTCGATTGACCTTTTTGCGTATTTATAGTATAATACTACAGATAATCCATATCTTTCAAACATGAAAGGAGACAAAATCCGTTATGGATGACCCCGGAAGTCTGATCTTCAAAATCGTTTTGCTGTTTGTGCTGATTCTTGTCAACGCCTTTTTCGCTATGAGCGAAATCGCGATCATCTCTCTGAATGACAACATGATCGAAAAGCTTGCCGAGGAGGGACACAAAAAAGCGAAGAAGGTCAAAAAACTGACCGACAATCCGTCCAACTTTCTTTCCACAATCCAGATCGGCGTCACGCTGGCCGGCTTTCTGACGTCCGCATCCGCGGCAACAAGCTTTGCCGCCATGCTCACATCGGCCATCGAAAAGCTCGGCACGGGTATTCCGACCAGCGTCATCAACGGCGTGTCCGTGGTGCTGATCACAATCATCATCTCGTTCTTCTCTCTGGTGCTCGGCGAACTCGCGCCCAAGCGCATCGCCATGCAAAAGAGTGAAAAGATTGCCTATGCCGTGTCCGGCTTTCTGCTTGTCTTCAAAAAGCTGATGAGCCCGTTCGTGCGCGTGCTGTCGGCCTCCACCAACCTTGTGGTGCGTCTGTTTGGCCTGGATCCCAACGCCAACGAAGAAGTCGTAACGGAAGAGGAGATCCGCATGATGGTGGACGTGGGGCAGGAGAAGGGCGTGATCGAAGACCAGCAAAAGGAAATGATCGACAACATCTTCGATTTCGACGACATCGACGTGTCCGACATTATGACCCACCGCACCGACATGATCGCGGTGGAGGATACCGATTCGCTCAAGGACGTGGTCAAAGCGTCCATCGACGGCGGTGTGTCGCGTATTCCCGTGTTCCATGAAGACCCCGACAATATCATCGGCATCGTGTATATCAAGGATCTGCTGCAGTATATTTCAACGTCGCTGCCCAAGGATAAAGGCCCCAAGGATGTGATGCGCAAAGCGTATTATGTGCCGTTTTCCAAAAACTGCGGCGAGCTGTTCAACGAGATGTGTGAAAAGCACGTACAGATGGCGGTCGTTGTGGATGAATACGGCGGCACGGCGGGCATCGTGACGATGGAGGATCTGCTCGAGGCGATCGTCGGCAATATCCAGGACGAATATGACAACGAGGACGAGGAGATCGTCACTGTGAAGGACAACCTGTTTACCATCGACGGCACCACCGCAATCGAAGAGGTCAACGAGCTTTGCAACGACGTGATTCCCGAAGGCGACTACGAAACGCTCGGCGGTTTCATCATCAGCCAGCTCGGCTATCTGCCGAAAAACGGCGACATGAGCGTTGTGGAATATAAAAACGTCAAGCTGACCGTGCTGGGCGTGGAGGACCGCCGGATCGGCAAGGTCCGCGTGGAAGTGCTGCCGGCGCCGGAGCCGGAAGAAGACGATTAACATCCACCCGGAGACAGCCGCGTGCTGTCTCTTTTTTGCCGATTGATCTATTAAAAACTATTAAGCGATTTAAACTTTGTTTAAAGTATACCCGTTATATTAAACCTGTCAAACAGATATTCTCTTTTTTTCATTTCCCCTCCTGTTTGTCCGGGACCTCCTCACGTTTCATGTTTTCCGGGCAAACAAAAAGAAGCCCTCGGACTTTCGTCTGAGGACTTCTTTTTTATGATTCAGCACAGTCCGTAGCTTTGCGCCAGCGCGCGAAACGCGGGGAGGGAACGCTCGATCATCTCGGTGGCCACGCAGTAGCTGATCCGCACATAGCCCGGGAAGCCGAACGAATCGCTGGGCACAAGCAGCAGCTCAAACTGCTTTGCTTTCTCGCAAAACGCCGCTGCGTCCGGTTCGGGCGAACGCAAAAACAGATAAAACGCGCCGTCCGGCTTTGCCACGGAAAAGCCGTCTTCGTTGAACGCCTCCATCAGCAGATCGCGGTTGCGCTGATAGATGCTGATATCCGACGTCTGCCCGAGACAGGCCGGCACAAGAAACTGGAACAGACTCGGCGCGCACACATAGCCCAGCGCACGGCCAGCGCCGCAGACCGCTTTGTAGATCTCGCCCGTGGGATCGGCTGCTTTCGGCACAAGAATATAGCCGATCCGGTCGCCGGGGAGGGAGAGTGATTTGCTGAACGAATAGCATACGATCGTATGGCCGTAATACTTTGTCAAAAACGGTACCTGGATATCGCCGTAGACCAGCTCGCGGTACGGCTCGTCGGAGATCAAAAAGATCGGGTGGCCGTACTGCGCCTGTTTCTGTTCAAGGAATGCGCAAAGCTTCAAAAGACTTTCCTTCGACAGCACCACGCCCGACGGATTGTTGGGCGAATTGACCACAATGGCCTTCACATTTTCGTCGAATGCCTCTTCAAGTGCATCAAAGTCGAACTGCAGATCGCTTTCGCGGCATTTGACCACCACCGGCTCCATGCCGGCGCTTTTGGCGAACACACTGTATTCCGGAAAGAACGGCGCGAGCAGCACGATCTTGTCGCCCTGTTCGCTGAGCGCCTTAAACGTGATCGACAGCGACGCGGCCGCGCCGGCGGTCATATAAAATTCGGCGGCGGAAAACGCGGTGCCGTGGGTGCGGTTGAGATAGTCCGCAATCGCCTGACGCACGCCCTGATCGCCGATGGCGGAGGTGTAGCCGTGCAGCATGGTCGGTTCCATCGTGTCGCACAGCTTTTTGATCGTCTCGTTGACAACGGGCGGCGCAGGCACACTCGGATTGCCGAGCGAAAAATCGAACACGTTTTCCGCGCCGATCTGCGCCTTTCGCTGCTTGCCGTATTCAAAGATTTCGCGGATGACCGACGGCTGTGCGCCGAGGGCATACATTTCTTTGGAAAACATCGTATCACCTGTTTCAGTTAAATTCATGGGTTATTATACCGCAAGTTGGGCAACGCGTCAACCGCTTCAGCGCGAAAAAGTACCGGCCAAACGTTGACCGATTGAAAAAAATGTGCTAAGATATGGAAAACATTCCCAAAAGGGGAAGGGAGGCGTTCGATGAAACGGCGGATCAAATGGATCATGCTCTGCGTGCTGCTGCTGGCGGTCGCCGTGTTTGCTGCGTTCTGCCTGCTGCACGACAGCGAAATGCTGCTCGATGTCTCCCGCGCCAACAAACCGCCCGCCACCACCCGGGTGCGCGAAACCTATGCCGACGTTGCGGAACGCACCTTTTTGCCCGACGACGGCACGGTGCGCCCCGTCGGCAGAACGCTGTTTGACGGCACGACCCGCTGGTTTTCGCTGTCGGGCTGCGGCGTGGAGTTTTCCTGTGTGGCCGACTGGGTGGATATCACGCTGACCGTTGCGTCGTCCTATGGCGTGGGCTACAGCCACCGGCCGCGCGTGGCAGTGTTCGTCAACGGTACGCCCGCCGCGGACGAGATCCTGGACAATGCGGAAAACACGATCCATCTTTCACTCTCCGATCTGTCGGGCGAAGCGGTGATCAAAGTGATCAAGCTGTCGGAATCCATGTATTCATGTGTCGGCGTCAGCGGCATCACGGTCTGGTCCAATGCCGGCGTGACCCCGACACCGCAGCCGGACATGCTGCTGGAATTCATCGGCGATTCCATTACGGCGGGCTACGGGCTGGACGCCGAAAGCGTTTATGAAACCTTTTCCACCCGCACGGAAAACTATATGGAAACCTACGCCTGGCTCACGGCGCAATCGCTCGGCGCGGAAAGCTACGCGGTGGCCTATTCCGGCTACGGTGTGCTCACCGCCTTCACCAACAACGGCGTGATCCGGCCCGATCTGGTGCTCTCCAAGCGCTACGGCAAAACGCTGACCAATCTGATCCTGTCCGAAGGACAGAGCGACGACTGGGATTTTGTCAGGCCGAAGCCGACCATGATCATCATCAACCTCGGCACCAACGACGCGTCCTACTGCTATACCGCGGACCGCCGCGCCGCGTTTGTACGCGCCTATGTGGAGCTGCTGCGCCAGGTGCGCGCCGCCAACCCGGGTGTGCCGATCATCTGTGTGCTCGGCGACATGAACGCCTCGATGATGCCGTCGATCGAGCAGGCCGTGTCCGATTACCGGCTGGAGACCGACGACCGGATGGTGACCTGCACCGCGCTGACCTTCCAGATGGAAACGCTCGGCAGCACGATTGACGGCCACCCGAACCGCGATTCCAACAAGCTGGCCGCCGAAACGCTGACCAACTACCTGTGGCAAACCGCGCTGGGTACGGTCTATTGAACGAAAACAAAAAAAGAGAACGTGCATCCTGCCGTTCTCTTTTCTTTTTTGCTTTGTTTACAGGCCGGATCCGTCATATCCGACGCAGCTGACCCAGCGGTAGGTCACCGAAACAGAGCCGTCCTCCTGCGGCAAAAAGCCGTAGACGCCCTGGTCGGCAAAATACATCCGCTGTGCCGGCGCGAGCTTTAAAAACGTGTAATACGAGGGATAGACCTCGATTGTGCGGCTCTTTGACTGCGGACACATCACATACAGCGGCGCAACAACCGGATACAGCTTTGTGAGATCGTTGATCATATGATGCGACGCCTGCAAAACGTCTGCGTGCAGCACACGCTTGTCATAGCAGCGCAGCAGCTCGTCCTGAATCAGCAGATTCGCGTCGCCCAGAAACAGGAAGATCCTGCCGCCGAGCGTCAGCTTCAATACACTGCAGCAGTCGTTTGCGTTCGCCGCGGAAAGCGCCGCCGTCTCGGCGGAAACAAGGTTTTCATGGGTCAGCAGGACCTCGAAGTCTGCGTCGAGCAGGGAAAACGCATAGCCGGTGCGGCATTTGACATATTGCAGATGCGGATAATACTTTTTGAGCAGGTTGCGGAATTTGTCCACACGCTTCGAATAGGAGATCACATGGTTCGACTGATAGTTGAACATGACGCGCTCGAGGTTGAATTCCCGGCGGTGCTTGTGGATCAGCTTATAGAAAAAGTCGATGTGGTCCGCGTGGCAGTGCGTACCGTACCACAGCGCAATATCCATTCTGGTGCCGCTGCTTTTGCCAGTGATCTCGCGCAAAAATCGCATGCACGCCTCGATATTCTGATCCGCACACTGATACGGTGCGCCGCCGTCGAGAATCACAAGCTTGCCGTCGGCGAGCACAATGATATAGAGCATGCCGTTTTTTGCATAAAGCTTGTTGTCTTTGTGTGCGCTGTCGTAATAGGGAAAGCTGAATTGATAGACGCCCGGCTGCACCTTGAAGTCCGGCGGTGCAACATACGGCGCGGTCGAAGCGGTCGGCGCTGTCGCCGGGGTTTCTCCGGTGCCGGACGCGGCGGGTGCGCTGTCCTCGTTGACGTGCGTTTCCTGGGGATCAAACGGTTCGGTTTCATCCGGCTCCGGCTGCGTGGCCGGCTCTGTCACCGGCTCCTGCGGCGTACTTTCGCTGTAGCCGAAGGCGTCGAGTGAAACACTGTTGCAGCAGTCGTCGATCACACGGGTGATGCCGGTTGCGTCGTCGTAATAGTAATAGACTCTGGACGTGCCTTTTTCAAACGCGCGGATCTCCAGCTTTTCGATGGCGTTCCGGAAGGTTTGCCGCCAGCCGTTTTGCAGCAGCTTTGAAGCGTAGTTTTCCGCGTCCTGTTTCGTTGTATCCCGAACAAGCTGCATCCGGCTCGGTCTTTGCGGTGAAGCCAAAACCTCGTTTTCAAAGCCTGTGCCGGTATCATAGAGCGTTTCGCAATACTGTCCGGCCTCATACGCCGGCACATCCAGCAGCCACCGTCCGTAGGGTGACGGCGGCTCCGGCTTTGCTGCCAGACCGAAAAACGATGCGAGCGTCAAAAAGAACGAACTGATCGCACTGATGATCCGTTGGAAAATTGCAGACATAACAGAACCCTTTCTGTGTTACGAAATCAGACCCACTTCAGCTTATACATGACCTCGGCGCCGAGCAGGGAAAGGATCACGCCGATGAAGATCAGAATGCCGATCTGAATGCTGCCGGCAAAGACAAGGATCAGCGAGATCGCCACGATCGGGAAGATGGCGATCTTCCAGTGCTTAACCAGATAGGAGGCCGCCAGTGCGCCGAAGATCGTGTAGGTGACCTGCTTGAAGGCCGGTGCAAGCGTGTCGGACTGCATAAAACGCGTAAAGCCCGGGTTGAACGCAAAGACCAGCACAAACACGGCGATGATGATCGTCGTTGTGATGGCGGAGGCGGCGATGGAGATCGTGGAGATCACTTCGCCCTCTTCGGAATTGGCGCGAACCTTCGCGCTTTCCATCGCGCTCAGCGCGCAGGGAAGCTTCAGATTGACGATGTTGCCGGTGAGAAACGACAGATAGGTGCCGCCGGCGCCCAGCAGCGGCGCATAGGCCAAAACTTCCACCACGCCCGTGGGATAATACAGCAGCGCGATGGCGCCGAAGGCTTTGCCCACAACGCCGAGATCGGGCCACGCCTTGAGATGCAGCGACATCAGCGTGGGCACGGTCAGCATCACGATCAGCGCCGCGATGCACCAGATGCGCCCGGAAAGATGTACGGAATCGAGATAGGTACGTTTTTTATCCATCATCAATACCTCCATTCAATCGCCGCAAGATCCGGCGCATAGGTTGAAAGCAGCACGATCACGCCCATCGACAGCAGCATGGCAAGCGGCATGGCAAACGCCTCGAGCCATTTCCACTGCAGCTTTTTGTTGATCCATGTCAACAGCAGCATAAACAGCACGGAGGAGATGATTGCCGTAATCGACAAAATGCCCGCGCCGTCGCCCACAACGGCGTTGATCTTTTCGCCGGCCTCGTTGATCTGCACTTCGCCGATGCCGGCGATGCCGCGGCCGAGGAAGGCTGCAATCAGACCGATAAACGCCGCGGCGCTCATCAGATCCGCCCATTTGGCGTTTTTGTTCACGGTGCCGGAAACCTTGCTCTGCACCTTTTTGAGAATGATCGGGATCAGAATCAGCGGCAGAATGCAGCCCAGCGACATGACCCACGCCACAGCGGTGAAGATCTTCGGGTCGGTAATATCGCGTCCAATGCCGCCGGCAAGACCTGCCGCGTCGATCGCGGCCTCCGCGGCGGGCACCTCATACTGGATGGCGCCGATGACCGACAGCCGGATCCACGGCAAAACATAGCCGAGCGCCACCGACAGCACAAGTACCGTCACGGCGATGCTGATGGCGGGCGCAATGGAAAAGACCGCGCTGGATGTGATGGTATTTTTGATCGTTTCCTTCGACAATCCGATCTGTTTGCCGCGTCTGACTGCGCGCAGCAAAAAGAATACCGACTGCGCGATCACGAACAAGATGACGCCGACCGCAATCAGAAACATGAAGGAATCTGACTTGAAATCCTGAAACATAGGCGGATCTCCTTTCAAATTGGTATGTATTCATCATAGCATCTTCCGGGCGCTTTCGTCAATAAAAATCTTTTGATTTTCATAAAAATGTTTGCCTGCCGCCGCCGACTGTGCTATAATAGCAAACAGAGCAAAAAGAAGGAGGACGCATCGTGAAACGGGACAACGACAAACGACGGCGCGAAGCCGATCCGCCGCGCGTGATCGCCCTGAGCTTTCTTGGGATGATCGCGGCCGGCACACTTTTGTTTATGCTGCCGTTTATGACGCGCGACGGCAGGGGACTTTTGCCGATGGAGGCGCTGTTCACCGCCACATCGTCCGTCTGTGTCACGGGACTGACAATGATCGACCCGGTGCTTAAGCTGACCGGCATTGGCCAGGTGCTGCTGCTGTTGCTCATCGAGCTCGGCGGCCTGTCCATGGTGACGTTCGCCACATTCTTCATCTTCCTGTTCAAAAAGCGCTCCGGCCTGCGTTCGCTGCGGCTGGCGCAGGAATATACCAACCTCGACTCCATGAGCCAGGTCAAGCCCCTTGTGCGCACGATCATCCTCTCCACCGGCGGCTGCCAGCTGCTCGGCGCGCTGGTGCTGTGCCTGCATTTTGTGCCGCAAATGGGCCTCAAGGGCGCGTGGGTGTCGCTGTTCACAGCCGTGTCGGCCTATTGCAACGCCGGCTTCGATCTGTTCGGCACCATCGAACCGTTCGGCTCGCTCCAGCCGTTCAACGGCACGCCGCTTGTGATGTATACCGTCATGGCGCTGATCGTGACCGGCGGCCTCGGGTTTTATGTGTTCTACGATCTTCTGACCTGCCGCAAAACCGGAAGCCTCAGCCTGCACACACGCACGGTCGGCCTGTTTGTGCTGATCCTCATCCTCTATGGCTTTATCCATGTGTTCACGCTCGAATACAACAATCCCGCAACACTCGGCCCGCTGCCGCTTTCCCAAAAGATCACGGCGGCGCTGTTCCAATCGATCACAACGCGCACAGCCGGCTTTGCCTCGGTCGACATGAACGCGCTGCACGATCTGACAAAATTCGGCATGATCCTTTTGATGTTCATCGGCGCGGGCAGCGGCTCCACGGGCGGCGGCGTCAAGATCACAACGTTTGCCGTTCTGGTGATGAGCATCGTTTCGGTGTTGTCCGGCAAAAAGGAAACCGTCATCTTCCGCCGCCGGGTCGACCGCACGGTGGTCAACAAAGCGCTGGCCGTCTCGCTGCTCGGGATGCTGGCCGTCTATCTCACCGCGTTCGTGCTGCTGCTCGATTCTCCCGACGCGGGCGGGGTGCGGGTGCTGTTTGAGGCCGTGTCCGCGTTTTCCACCGCCGGGCTGTCCTGCGGCGTCACCGCGTCGTGCGGCGCTGCCGGCCATCTGGCGCTGATCTGTGCCATGTTTATCGGCCGCATCGGTCCGGTGTGCTTTGTGGTCGCGCTCGGCGACCGCGAGGAAACGCGCGGCGAAGAGGTCCTGCCCGAAGGCCGCATCATGGTCGGATAACGTATATTCTTTGCCGCTTCGTCATATAGATGAAGCGGTGATGTTATGGAAGAGACAAGACAGGCAAAGCAAAGACCGCCCCGGAGAAAGCAAAAACAGGACAAAGGCCGCGACTGGTTTTTGTTCGTCACACTCAGCCAGTGCATCAGCTGCTTTTTCGTGTTGCTGCTGCTGTTTTTCTGTGGCCGCGGCAACTCCGCCCGGGCCGAGGGCCTGCGTGCGGACTGGGCGCTGCTGCTCTCGCGCAGCTGGACGGTGGAAGACGCGAAAGACGCTGTGGATGTGCTGCGTGAATTCTGGACGCCGCAAAGCGAAACTGTCGCCGTGATGGCGCAGCCCGACGAAGCAACAACGACACAGCCGCCGGCAGAAGCACGGGCAGCAAAGGAGCCGGATATCAAAGCCGAAACGCAGCCGGCTGCAGCCGAAACGCTGCCTGCCGTGCCGGAAACTACGGCGCTTGCTGCGGGCGGCAGCGACCAAAGCGCCAAAGCCGCCGCAAAGAACACGTCCTTTTCGCCGTCTGCCGTCACCGTGCCGATCACACGGCCGGTGGAGGGCGGACGCTACAGCTCCTATTTCGGCTATCGCAACAATCCGATTACGCACAAGTATGCGTTCCATACCGGGCTCGACATTGCCGTGCCGACAGGCACCGCCATCCGCGCGGCCTACGGCGGCACTGTCCGGCTGGTCGGCGAAGACGGGCGCAGCGGCAAATATGTGACCATTTCCCACGACGACGGCTACGAAACCTTCTATTGCCACTGCAGCGAAACGTTGGTGACCGAGGGTACCGTCGTGCGTGCGGGCGAAGCAGTTGCAAAGGTCGGCGCAACCGGCTGGGCAACGGGTCCGCATCTGCATTTTGAAATCCGCAAAAACGGCACAAAGCTCGACCCGCTGCAAATATTGGAACGTGACGCTTGAGTTCCGGTCGTTCCGGCTGCATCTTCGGTTTTCTTTTTTTGCCGTTTTATGCCTGATGCTGCTCTCGTCCGGCGGCACAACCGCGCTGCTTTGCTTCGGCTCGGCCATGCTGCATGAATGCGGACATCTGCTGCTTTTGTGGGCGTTCGGCACCGGTGTGCGCGAAGTCTCGTTCGGCGCGGGCGGCATCGTGATCGTGCGCGACGGCTGTGCCTTTTGTGGCACATGGAAGGAAAGCCTCATTGCGCTCGGCGGAATTTTTGCAAATTGCCTGTTGTGTTTCGCCGCCGCTTTGTGGTATGATAAAGAAAACACGCAAACGGCGCAGGTGCTGCTGGTTGTCAACGGCGCGCTCGCGCTGCTCAATCTGTTGCCGGTGCAGTCTCTCGACTTTTACCGTGTGCTCGATCTGTGCCTATGCCGTTTCGATGTGCCCGGGCGGGAAACGGTGCTGCGGCGCGTGTCGCTTTGTGCGGTTGTGTTCTTCGCGCTTTGCTGCGCGGCGCTGACAGTGTGCGGCGTGCGCAATCCGAGCCTTTGGGCCGTTTGCGGCTATCTTGTGTATTTACATTGGAAACGGAGTTAAAAGTATGTATCCGAAAGAAGTGGAAAAACTGCTGCCGCTCGTGCAAAAGCCGGGCCGCTATACCGGCGGCGAGCTAAACAGCATCATCAAGGATAAAAACAGCGTCGATCTGCGCTACGCGTTCTGCTTTCCCGACAGCTACGAAATCGGCATGTCGCACCTCGGCATCAAGATCCTCTATGCCGTCGCCAATGCCAGAGACGACGTCTGGTGCGAACGCGTGTTCGCGCCGTGGCACGATATGGAAGCGGAAATGCGCAAACACGGCGTGCCGCTCTATGCGCTC
>CADABX010000031.1:21444-25644 GCA_902786285.1 Oscillospiraceae bacterium
CCCGGTCAAAGATTTCGATTTGATCGGCTTTACGCTGATGTACGAGCTTTGCTACACCAACGTGCTCAATATGCTCGATCTCGCCGGTCTGCCCGTCCGTGCGGCGGACCGCCATGACCTAACGCCGATCGTGGTCGGCGGCGGCGCGTGCGCGTGCAACCCGGAGCCGATGGCGGCGTTTTTCGACGTCTTTTCCCTTGGTGAAGGGGAGGAGATGTATGACGCATTCTTTGACCTGCTTAAACAATATAAAGCCGAGGGCCGCTCCAAACGCGAATTTCTGCTTGCTGTGTCAAAGCTGCCCGGCTTTTATGTGCCGAGCCTTTATGACGTCAGCTACAACGCCGACGGCACCGTGCAGGCAGTCACACCGCGCGACGGCGCGCCGGCAACCATACAGAAGCAGATCATCTCCGACTTCGACCATGTGCAGTATCCCGACAAATTTGTCGTGCCCTATCTCGAGGTGGTCCATGACCGTGTGACCCATGAAATCATGCGCGGCTGCATCCGCGGCTGCCGCTTTTGTCAGGCGGGCTTTTTGTATCGCCCGATCCGCGAAAAATCGCCCGACACCATCAACGACCAGTGCCGTGCGCTGTGCGACGTGACAGGCTATGACGAAATATCGCTGTCGTCCCTGTCCACCAGTGACTACACCGGACTTGAACCGCTGCTGGACAAGCTGCTGGAATGGACGATCCCTGAAAAGATCAACATCGCGCTGCCCTCGCTGCGGGTGGACAACTTCTCCGATTCTCTGATGGAAAAGCTCAACAAGGTGCGCCGCAGCGGTCTGACCTTCGCGCCGGAAGCCGGCACCCAGCGTCTGCGGGATGCCATCAACAAAAACGTGACGGAAGACGAAGTCATGCGCACGGCGAGAAAAGCGTTTCAGGGCGGCTGGACGGCGGTCAAGCTCTATTTCATGCTGGGCCTGCCCACCGAAACGCTCGACGACGTGGCCGGGATCGCCGACCTCGCGCAGGCGGTGGTCAACGAATTCTATCGCAACCCGGACAAGCCCAAGGGCAAGGGCGTCACCGTGTCGATCTCGGTCGCCTCGTTTGTGCCGAAGCCGTTTACGCCGTTCCAGTGGGAGCCGCAGGACACACGCGAAATGCTGCTGGAAAAGCAAAAGCATCTGCTGGAAAACATCCACACCAAAAAGATCAACGCCAGCTTCCACAAGGTCGACATCAGCTTTCTCGAGGGCGTGTTCGCCCGCGGCGACCGCCGGCTCGGCAAAGCGATCCTCTGGGCGTGGGAGCACGGGTGCAAGTTCGATTCCTGGGACGACAGCTTTCATATCGAAGTCTGGGAGGATGCCTTCCGTGCCTGCGGACTCGATCCGCTGTTCTACACGTCGCGCCGCCGCGACTTTTCGGAAGTGCTGCCGTGGGATCACCTCGACTTCGGCATCCGCAAGCAGTTTTTGCAAAAAGAAAACGAAAAAGCCCACCGCAGCGAAACCACGCCGCACTGCCGGATCCGGTGCGCGGGCTGCGGCGCCAATAAACTGAACGGAGGGAACTGCGATGCGCTGCGTCAGAGTCTGGTTTCATAAAACGGGCCCGATCCGTTATATCTCCCATCTCGATCTCATGCGCACCATGACGCGCGCCATCCGCCGCTCCGGGATCGACCTGTGGTATACCGAAGGGTTCAATCCGCACCCGTATATGACCTTCGCGCTGCCGCTCTCGCTCGGGATGCAAAGCGTGTGCGAGTCGATGGATATCCGTATCGAGGGCGACGCGACCAACGAAGAGATCTGCCGCGCGCTGCAAAGCGTGATGCCCGAAGGAATCCGCGTCACCGCCGTCAAAGAGCCGGTGCTCGACCCTAAGTTTATTGCCTTCGCGCGGTTCTCTGTGGCATTCGAAAACGCTGCCGACCCCGAACTGCTGCGGCAAAAGACGGATACGCTGCTTTCGGGGGAGAGCCTGATCGTCCAGAAGCTCGGCAAAAAGGGCCACAAAAAGGTGATGAAGGAGATCGATCTGCTCCAATCACTGCAGTCCTACAGCCTGCATGTGGACGGCGATTCGCTCGTGCTCGAGTTGGTGCTGCCTGCCGGCTCCGTCAGCAACGTCAACCCGTCGCTGCTGTGCGACGAGATTTTAAAGCTCGACCCCGGCGCCTATTATGTCATCACGCGGCAGCAACTGCTGACGAAGGATATGGAAGTTTTTGCGTAAAAAGGAGACTGCTATGAAACTGCATTACAAAGGAAAATATGACGGCAAAGAAGAGACGCTCCCGCAGCGCGAACACCCGGCGGGCGCCGTGCAGTTTCGCGAACCGGACGCCAAAAAGTTCACCCTGATCGCCAATATCGGCGCGCTGCTGCTGGCCGCGGTGCTGCTGGTGCCGTTTGTGCTGCGCGGTATGCCGTATTTTTCCGACAAAACGCCGGTGCAGCTCTGGATCGCGTGCCTGCTTTTCCTCGCTGCCATGTTTCCGCATGAGTTTTTACACGCGCTGTGCTTTCGCGGCGACGTGGAGCTTTATACGTGGTTCAAACGCGGCGCGCTGTTTGTCGTCGGCACAGAGGATATGCGCAAAGGGCGGTTCATTTTCATGAGCCTTTTGCCGAATCTGGTTTTGGGCGTTGTACCGTTCGTTGTGTTTTTGTTTTTGCCGCAACTGACGGCGCTCGGCTTTTTCGGCCTGATCGCCATCTCCGCGGGCTTCGGCGACTATATCAACGTCTTCTTTGCGCTCACACAGATGCCGAAAGGCGCGAAAACCTATATGTCCGGCTTCCACTCCTTTTGGTACAAGCCGGAAAAATAAAAAAATTCACAAAAAACACTTGCTTTTTTTGGCAAGCTGTGATAAACTATTCAAGCATTTGTTCCCGCCGCTTTGTGGCGTGGTTTGATGCCGGCTGATTCAGTCAGAAATTTACAAGCGGTCCTCTGCCTTTTTTGCGGCACGAACGTGGCAGAATCTAAGGAGGAAAAACCCAATGGACGCACTCAAACTCATCTCCGACGCGAGCCTCAAAACTGAGGTACCCGAAATCGAAATCGGTTCCACCGTTCGCGTTCACGTGAAAATCCGTGAAGGCGAGCGCGAAAGAATCCAGATGTTCGAAGGCACTGTCATCGCCAAGCGCGGCAGCGGTATCTCTTCCACCTTCACTGTGCGCCGTGTTTCCTACGGCGTTGGCGTGGAACGTGTGTTCCCCGTGCATTCACCGAACGTGGTGAAGGTCGACCTTGTCAGAAAAGGTAAGGTTCGCAGAGCTAAGCTGTATTATCTTCGCGACAGAGTCGGTAAGGCTGCGAAGGTCAAGGAAAAGCTGGGCTGATTCGAAGAAAAATTGGGGAGCGGTCTGCTTCCCTTTTTTTCATTTCACCGATATAGAAAGGATGCTTTGCCATGCAGGAAGATTTGACAAAAAAAGACAAAAAGGAACTCTCCTTTGCCGATAAACTCGCCATCAATTGCTACGACCTCGCGTCGGTGCTGGTGTCGGCGATCGTGACGATTATGCTCATTTTCACCTTCGTGTTCCGCATCGTCGGCGTGGTCGGCACCTCCATGGTGCCCACACTGCAGGACGGCGACTGGCTGGCCATTACAGCCTGGGACAGAAAGCCGGAATACGGGCAGGTGATCATCATCACGCAGCCCAACTGGTTTGACGAGCCGATCGTCAAGCGCATCATCGCCACCGAAAACCAGACCGTGGACATTAACTTCAGCAAGGGCGAAGTCTATGTGGACGGCGTGCTGCTCGATGAGCCGTATATCAACAACCTCACACTCAATCAGGAAGACGGCGTCACATTCCCGCTCACCGTACCGGAGGGTCACGTCTTTGTCATGGGCGACAACCGCCAGGGCTCGACCGATTCCCGCTCGGAAAAAATCGGCTTCATCGACGAAAACTATATCCTTGGCGTGGTCAAGCTCCGCCCGTTCAACATCAACAACTATGACCGCAAGTTTTCGTTCTATAAATTCACCGACTGGAAAATCAGTCAGGCTGTGCTGACGCCGGCGTCGCCGCAGGCCTAAAAGGGGAAAGACCATGCCCGATATGCAAAAACAAACTGTCCAGTGGTTTCCCGGCCATATGGCGAAAACGCGGCGGCTGATCAAGGAAAGCCTGCCGCTGGTCGACTGTGTGACCGAACTGCTCGACGCGCGCATCCCGCTGGCGAGCCGCAACCCGGAGCTGGACAC
>CADABX010000031.1:25653-49502 GCA_902786285.1 Oscillospiraceae bacterium
CCGCGCATCGTGCTGCTCAACAAGTGCGACATGGCCGACGAGGAGACGACACGCCGCTGGATCGAATGGTTCCGCGTGCGAAATCAGGCCGCCATCGCGGTGGACTGCCGCAGCGGCAAGGGCCTTAACCAGTACCACGCGCTGGTACGCCGGGTGCTGGCCGACAAAATCA
This sequence comes from Oscillospiraceae bacterium, assembly GCA_902786285.1. Taxonomy (GTDB): domain Bacteria; phylum Bacillota; class Clostridia; order Oscillospirales; family Acutalibacteraceae; genus UBA6857. The sequence goes on from CADABX010000031.1 coordinate 25,826, forward strand.
AAGCCAACGAGGCGCGCGGTATGCCCGGCAAAGCCTTGCGCGTGATGGTTGTTGGCATCCCGAACACGGGTAAATCCTCGTTTATCAACCGCATGGCCGGCAAAAACCGCGCCAAGGTTGCCGACCGTCCGGGTGTGACACGCCAAAATCAGTGGTTTGCGATCGGGAACGGTATCGAGCTGCTCGACACGCCGGGTGTGCTCTGGCCGAAATTTGACGACCCCGCCGTGGGCGACAAGCTCGCCTTCATCGGCTCGGTCAAGGACGAAGTGACCGACAGCGAAACCATGGCCTGCCGTCTGATCAGCGCGCTGCAAAGCGGCTATCTCGATCTGCTGTGCGAACGCTACAAGCTCGACAAAGCCGACGTTGACGGCGAAGAGCCCTACACGGTGCTGGAACTGATCGGCGCCAGACGCGGCATGAAAATGCGCGGCGGCGACGTGGACACGGAGCGCGCGTCGATCATGCTGCTCGACGAATACCGCGGCGGCAAGCTCGGCCGCATCTCGTTTGAACAACCGGATTTTGAATAAAAAAGCTGCCCGGCGGGCAGCTTTTTTATTCAGGGCCGAGGGCCAAGGGGCGCGGGTTGCCGGTGGCAACCTCTGCCGCAGGCAGAAGCGCCGACCGAGCCGGCAGGCGAGACTCCAAGGGCAAAGGGCAAAGGGCCGGCTTTGTTGCTAGCTGCTGGCAAGGCGGAAAAAAGGGGAGTGATTATGGATGTTTTACGCTTTGCTCCGGCGGCATTCTCCGCGCTTGATTTTCCGCTTCCCGTATAGCTTTTCCAAACGCTGCCCATACTGAGAAAAACCACCGACGTCTTTTTTGCTTTTTGCCGTCATATCCTAGCATGAGGTGGTTTTTCATGCTGCAAATTCTCCAATCCATCCTGTCGCATCTGCTGTTTCTGACGCTGCATCTGCAAAACGCGTCGTCGTTTCCGCCGCCGCTGCCGGCCGCAAAGGAACGTGAGCTGCTGGAGCAGTGGCGCCACGGCGGCGACAAAGCCGCGCGCGCTGAACTGATCGAACATAATCTGCGGCTCGTGGCGCACATCATGAAAAAATACTACGCCGCCGAAAGCGATCAGGAGGATCTGATTTCCATCGGCACCATCGGTCTGATCAAGGCCGTCGATTCATTCGACCCCGACAAAGGCACACGCCTTGCGACCTATGCGGCGCGGTGCATCGAAAACGAGATCCTCATGCATTTTCGCGCCCGCCGCCGCACCGCCGGCACGGTGAGCCTGAGCGAACCGATGGAAAACGACAACGAAGGCAATCCGCTCTCGCTCCTGGATCTGATCTATACCGAAGACACCATCGCAGACGATCTTGACGTCAAACGCAAAACGCGCCAGCTCTACGCGTTTCTTGCCGAAATGGACGATTCACGCGAAAAACAGATCCTCATCAGCCGCTACGGTCTGTACGGCGGCCGCGAGATGACGCAGCGCGAGCTTGCAAAAACGCTCGGGATTTCCCGCTCCTATGTGTCAAGACTCGAAAAAAAGGCGCTCTCTCTTTTGCGCGCCCGGTTTGATGCACTGCAAAGCGGCGAAGAATCTTAATATTTTATATATTTTTCCGCTTTTTCCTTGATTTCACCGGGCGTTTTTATTATAATATATGCTGTATATGTATACATGACTTTGTTTATTTGCGGAGGTCTACGGATATATGGCAAACTCCAACGAACAAAAAGCCCGGACGGCTGCAAACGCCGAAGTGAAAAAGCCGGTAAAACGCAAAAAGAAACACCGTGTCAAGCGCAAGCACCCGGTGCTCTTCACCATTTTTCTGGTCTTTTTCGTGCTGCTGATCTCCGGCATCCTGACCGGCGTTGTGGTCGGCACGTCCATGTTCCGCTATGTGGACGGCGTGGTCAACGGCAAAAAGGTGATTGACCTCGATTACTACAAGAGCACCCAGAGCCAGACCTCGATCCTCTATGCCTATAACAGCAATGACAAGCCGGTGGAGCAGACGCGTCTGCACGGCGAGGAAAACCGCATCTGGATCGACTATGACGAAATGCCGGACGATCTGATCTGGGCGTTCGTGTGTCTGGAGGACAAGCGTTTCTTTGAACACAGCGGCGTCGACTGGCGGCGTACCATCGGCGTTATGATCAAGCCGAGCTACAACGGTCAGGGCGGTTCCACGATCACGCAGCAGCTCATCAAAAACCTCACAAAGAAAAACGAAGTGACCTATATCCGCAAATTCAACGAGATTTTGCGCGCACTGAACCTTGAAAACTACTATTCCAAAACCGAAATTCTCGAAGCCTACCTCAACGAGGTGTACCTCGGCTGCGGCTGCTACGGCGTGCGTACCGCCGCGGAACGCTATTTCGGCAAGGAGGTCAAGGATCTGACGCTGGTGGAGTGCGCAACGCTTGCCGCCATCACCAAAGCGCCCTATACCCAGAACCCGGTCTACAGCTACGAAAAGAACCACGAGCGCGAACAGTACTGCCTGGAGTGTATGTATCAGGAAGGAAAGCTCTCCAAAAAGCGCTATAAAAAAGCGCTCAAAAAGGACGTTAAGATTCTGACCAACAACACCGTGGCCACCACCGGCGGCGCCGACCAGCATATCCTTTCGTGGTATGAGGAATATGTCATCGACCAGGTCATCGCCGATTTGCAGGCCGAATACGGCTATGAATACAGCGAAGCGTCACGCATGGTGTATTACGGCGGCCTCAACATCTATTCTGCCGTCGATCTCGACGTGCAGGCAAAGCTCGAAAAGATCTATCTCAACCGTGAAGGCTTCCCGTATTCCATCCGGGATAAGGAAGGCCGCCTGCCGCAGTCGGCCATGACGATCATGGACTATCAGGGCCGCATCATCGCCATTGTCGGCGGCACGGGCGAAAAGACCGCCAACCGCGCCTATAACCGCGCCACGGACAAGCGCGCCAAGCGTCAGCCCGGTTCCTCCATGAAGCCGCTGGGCGTCTATGCGCCGGCAATGGACCTCGGCCTGATCTCGCCGACGTCGCCGATCCTTGAAAAAGCAATCATGCTCAACGGCAGCCTCTGGCCGCGCAACTTCAACGGCGACCACGGCTCCGGCAGCTATATCTCCGTCCAGGAAGCGCTGGTTCGCTCGCTCAACACCGTGCCCGTGCGGATCCTTTCCGAAATGCTCGGCGTCAATTCGGCGTTTGAATACGCGAACGACCATTTCCATCTGAATTTGTCCAACAACGATAAGGACCTCAGCCCGCTGGCTGTCGGCGGCACCAACACCGGCGTGACCACGCTCGAAATGGCGGCGGCGTTCGCAACCTTCGGCAACGGCGGCAAATATTACACGCCATACAGCTATTATAAAGTTACCGACCGCAACGGCGAAATCCTGCTTGACCACACCAAGGACGAGCCCGAACAGGCGATCAAGCTTGCCACGTCGAACTCCATGCGCTCCATGATGACCAAGGCGGTCACGCAGTCCAACGGTACGGGCTACGGCTCCCAGATCCCGCGGTTCCAAACCTTCGCCAAAACCGGTACCACGTCCGACAACTGCGACAAATGGTATTGCGGCGGCACGCCGCACTATGTGTGCGCCGTGTGGTACGGCTTCGACTACCGCGCCGATTTGCGTACAGGGTCGTCCAACCCGTCCAAAAACATCTTCCGCTATGTGTTCGGCCAGATCTCTGCCGATCTGCCGCAAAAGACCTTTGCCGATACGATCAAGGAATGCGGCGGCGACGAAGCGGACGCAACGGAAATGATCTCCACCGATCCTGTGACAACCCGCGCAACCACAAGCGCAACAACCACATCGTCAGACGATGAGGACGACGACACCACCAAGGCGACCACCGCGTCCACCACACAGAGCACGACCCGTTCCACGACCGCAGCGCCCACGGCGCCGCCGACCACCGCTGACGGCCCGCAGATGGTCGACGCAGGGTAACGCACATGGTGATTTTGTCGGTTGATTACGGCGACGCACGCACCGGCCTTGCGGTGTGCGACCGGCTCGAAATGCTCGCGTCTCCCGTCGGCGTGATCGCGGAAACCTACGCGCCCAAGGTGATCTCAAAAATATGCGAACAGATCGCGCCGCTCGGCGTGCAGCGCATTGTGGTCGGTCTGCCGCGCAACATGGACGGCTCGTTCGGCGAACGGGCGCAAAAGTGCCAGGCGTTTGCCGCGCAATTGCAAGCCGCGACCGGGATCGAAACCGTGACATGGGACGAGCGGCTGACAACCGTTGCCGCCCACCGGGCGCTTTCCGACGTCAACGTCCGCGGCAAAAAGCGCAAAGCCGTTGTGGACGCCGTCTCTGCGGTGATGATCCTCGAGGATTATTTGAAATCAAAACATTAAAAAACCGGCTCCTGCCTGACGGCGGGAGCTATATTTTTTTGAAATTCAGTATATTTTTATTGACAAACGATAAAACTTGTGTTATACTGCACGCAGAAAAACAAAAGGAGACGATCTTTATGTACACATCCATGACCTCCGCCAGACTGACCCGCGCACTCACTGTGGGTTTTTGCGTGCTGCTGCTGGCGCTGATGATCTTGTTCCCGCGTCTGCTGGCGTTCTATTTCGCCTATCTCGGCGCATCGCTGCAGCAAAAGGTGATGCTGGCATTTTATCTGTGCTGCCCCGCGGCCTGGGCGGCGCTCGTGAGCATTTTGCTGCTGATGACCAACATCATCCACGACCGCGTGTTCACCGCGAAAACCGTCTTTTTCATGCGGCTGCTGTCGTGGTGCTGCGCCTGGGTCGCGGCGGTGTGCCTCGGCTTCGGCTTCTTTTGGGCGCCGCTGCTGGTGTTTGCGCTCGGCGCCGCGTTTATGACGCTGATTCTGCGTGTGCTCAAAAGCGTACTGGCGCGCGCTGTGGCGATCAAAGAAGAAAACGAACTGACGATCTGAGAGGTGCGACATGGCGATTGTTGTAAATTTAGATGTGATGCTCGCAAAGCGCAAGCTCTCCTCGGGCGAGCTTGCCGCCAAAGTCGGCATCACCCAGGCGAATCTGTCGATTCTCAAAACCGGCAAAGCCAAGGCTGTCCGCTTTTCCACGCTGGACGCCATCTGCCAAGCGCTCGACTGCCAGCCGGGCGACATTCTCGAATACCGAAAGGAGGAGCAGCAATGATGCAAGAATACCACGCGCCGCAGCCGCAGCCCGAGCCGCAGTCCGGCGTTCGTCTGCCAACGACAACGCTGCTTGACGCAGTTGTGCCGGCTGTCTGCTTTCTTTTGACCTGGGGCTTGTTTTCCTCCATCCTGACCTTCGGCGGCCCGTCTGCCTGGACCGCCGTTTGCTATGCCGGCCTGTTTGCGCTCGCAACAGTTTATCTTGCGGCAAAACAGCGGCACTTCCGTCCGGCGGCGCTGCTGCCCGGTCTGTGTGCGCTCGCGGTCTGCAGCGGCTTCCTGCTGCACAACGACAGCAGCGATTTTACCCTGTTGGCGTTTCTGCTGCTGATCCCGCTGTCCGGCTTCTGCTGCCTGTCGCTCACGGGCGCAAATTTACACCCGTTCGGCTCATTTTACGTGCTGCTCGATTTGCTGCACTGTGAACTGTTTCTCCCGCTGAAACACCTGCTTTTGCCGCTGCGCGCCCTGTCTGAGAACCGACGCACGAAAAAGAAAAACAGGGGAGTGCCGGTCAAACGCAGAATTCTGCTGCCGGTGCTGCTCGGCGTGCTTGTTGCGCTGCCGCTGCTGTTTTGGGCGGTGTCGCTGCTGATCGATGCCGACGCCGCATTTGAAAGTGTGTTGGGCACAGCGTTTGACGCGCTCCATCGGTTTGCCGAAGCGATTGTGAACCGGCTGCCGGATTATTTTGAACCGTTCGCCCTGTTTCTGGCGGTGCTGTTCACGCCCTATATTTTCAGCGTGATGTTCTGTTTCGCCCACGGCGTTGCCGGGCGCGAAAACCGCGACACGTCCGGGCGCTGGGCCGGGCTGCAAAAGCTTTCGCCCGCGTTCGTCATCACGGTGCTGTCCGTTCTTTCGGCGGCCTATGTGCTCTATCTTTTGACGCAGGCCGGCTATCTGTTTGCGGCGTTCTCCGGCCATCTGCCGGGCGGCAGCACGATCAGCGTGACCGACTACGCGCGGCGCGGCTTCTTTGAGCTTTGCAAGCTCGGCGGCCTCAACTTCGTGTTGATTGCGCTGTCCGTCGGTGTCACAAAGCGCAACAGCGGCAAGCTTCCCGCGCCGGTCAAAGCGCTGGGCACCTTCCTTTGCGCCTTCACCATGCTGTTGTGCGCCGTTTCCATGGCAAAGATTCTGCTTTATATCGGCGCATACGGGCTGACCGAAAAACGGCTGTATGTCTTTATGGCGGACATCGTGCTGCTGCTGTGCTTCGCCGCAGTGCTGCTGCGTCTGTGGATCCAAAAATTTCCCTATCTGCAGGTCATGCTGGCGGCGGTCTGCGTGAGTATGGCGCTGCTCTCTGTGTGCGGCGTGAGCAACACGATCGCGTGGTATAACACCCATGCGCTGCTGACCGGTAAAGCCGCACATCTGACCGTGTCCGACCTGCGCGCCGAAAGCGGCTCGGCAGCGCTGCCGTATCTGCAAAAGCTTGCCGCGTCCGACAGTCCGCACGCTGGGGCGGCACAAAAGGAACTGGATACATGGCGCGAGGACATCAGCTTCGGCACCGAAGCGCCGTTTTATAACATCGAACAATACCGCATGGTACAATGGCTGCGGCAGGAGAGCAAAAAAGCCAACAGCTTTACAATCGACGTTTCGTTCGATACCGACACGCCGGTCTACGGGCTGGAATATGCGCTGACGCTCAGCGGCAAAACCGTGTACAGCGGTGGCTGCGTCAACGCCGACGGCAAATCACCGTTGGAAACCGCGCTGACGCTCAACGTACCGCGCTGGGATTTGCCGCAAAAGGCAGACCTGTCAAAGCTCGATCTGAAGCTTTCCGTCTTATTGACGCCCGAAGACGCAAGCGGACAGGCAAAAACACAGACCGTCACGTTCTACGATTCCGCCAAGGATGTTTGGAACGTAGCGTTCGGCGGCAGATACTGCGTCACAGTCTCCGATGACGGAGGCGGCGGTTTTCTGGGCTACTGCTACACCTGAAGGGAGAGCCGATGAAACGCGTCTTCTGCTTGCTTTGTCTGCCGGTGCTGCTGTGGTTCCTGCCGTCGTGTTCGGGGGAATACAGCAAAGAGGATTTTTTGCCGCATCAGGACGCTTTCCTGGCAGTTGCATCATTTGTTCAGACACTGTATGATGCGGCAGACGACGAAGGTATCCATCAGAACGCAGACGACGGGCGCCAACTGATTTTGTGTTTTGACCGGGAAGGCACGACGCTGTTCAACCAGCTCAGCGATGCAACAATCCCTGTGCCCGAGTCGCTGCAAGCGGCGCTGCAGACGGTGCGCACGTTTTCCGTCAGCGAGCTGCGCGTGACGCCGGACGGCGTTTTCTTCTGGGTCGAAGGCTACAACAACGGCATCGTCTATACCACGCGCCGGCGCACAGTACGAAAGAAAGTTGCGCACAGGCTTTACCGGCTCGCGAAAAACTGGTACTGCATCGGCGAACACTATATTTAAAAGAAGCGCCCGCATCGTGTGATGCGGGCGTTGCCGGTTATTGAATCTCGTTGATATCGTACGGTGTGCGCTGATAAACGAAGTAGTTGAGCCAGTTGGTAAACAGCAGCGTGCCGGCGTTGCGCCACGTCATCAAAGGCTTTTTGGTCGGGTCGTCGTTCGGAAAATAGTGGTAGGGCAGGGCGATGTCCATTCCCTTTTCCTTGTCGCGGAAATATTCCTTTGCCAGCGTGTCTGCGTCGTATTCGCAGTGGCCGGTGGCAAAAAACTTGCGGCAATCGAGATCGGAGATCAGATGAATGCCGGCAATCTCGGAATAGGCGATGATCTGCAGATCCTTGCACAGCGCAATATCGGAAAAGCGCACCTCGGTATGGCGGGAATGCGGCACATCGAATACCTCGTCAAACCCGCGCAGCAGCGGGTGATACAGATCGAGCGGCTTGTGGCGGAACACGCCGAACATCTTTTCCGGCAGCGTGTACTTTTTGATGCCGTAGTGGTAATACAGCGCCGCCTGTGCACCCCAGCAGATGTGGAAGGTGGAATAGACGTTGGTTTTCGACCATTCAAAAATCTCACACAGCTCGTCCCAGTAGTCCACGTCTTCAAAGTCCATCAGCTCCACCGGCGCGCCGGTGACGATCATGCCGTCGTATTTCTTGTGTCTGACCTCGTCAAACGTCTTGTAAAAATGCAGCATGTGCTCGGCGGATGTATTCTTGCTCTCGTGCGTGGCGGTCTGCAAAAGCTCGATGTCTACCTGCAGGGGTGAATTACTCAAAAGCCGCAGCAGCTGCGTTTCGGTTTCAACCTTGGTCGGCATCAGATTGAGGATCAGAATCTTCAGCGCACGGATGTCCTGCGTCTGCGCGCGCGTCGCCGTCATCACAAAGATATTTTCGCTCTCCAACCGCTCCTTTGCCGGCAGCCGGTCATCGATTTTAATGGGCATAGCGCCACCTCCCGACAATTCCATTGCATTATACCACAGGTGCACCGAAAAAAGCAAGGCTTTCTGCCGATGAAGTGCACGGCGGCCGAACAGTTTTTTACCCATTGCGGCACGCGCCGGACTGTGCGGCATAAGATGAAATGGACGCCGCCTGCCGGCGTTCAAAATGATAAGGGAGAGAGTGCGATGATATATCAAAGAAGCTGCGCCTATCCGCAGCAGACCTTTGCGCCGCGCCAAAGCAGCAACTGTCCGTCGCAGGACGCGTTGCCCGCGCTGCCGGAAAACCCTGTCGTTGCCATGGCCTATGTGCCGTTTCAAACGGACAACAGCGTCTATGACGCTGCCAAAGCGCTGCAGCGCGGCACCGCGTTTCCCGTGCTCGACAAACCGTTTCTGGCGGGGTGCATGCAATGAACCGTGAAAGCATCAAATACCGCTTCATGGCCGTGCGTTTCATGATCTGGGATCTGCATCTGTATCTGGATACCCATCCCGATGACGCACAGGCTGCCCAGCTGCTAAGGCAATATGAATCGCAGTACAGCGAGCTGCTGCGCGAGTACGAACAAAAATACGGTCCGCTCACAGCGGGCGAAACAGGCTACGGCGACGCCTGGCTGCAGCCGGCGTGGCCGTGGGATCTGACGAAGGAGGGCTGCTGAGATGTGGGATTATCAGAAAACGCTCCAGTATCCGATCAGGATCCAGAATCCGAACCCGCTGTACGCAAAGATTATCCAAAGCCAGTACGGCGGTCCCGACGGGGAACTCGGCGCGTCGCTGCGCTATCTGAGCCAGCGCTTTACCATGCCGACGCGGGAGCTGCAGGGCCTTTTGACCGATATCGGCACCGAGGAGCTCGGCCACCTCGAGATGGTCGGCACGATCATCCATCAGCTGACGAGAAATCTCACCGCGCAGGAGATCAAGCAAAGCGGCTTTGAAAGCTACTTTGTCGACCACACCGCCGGCGTCTATCCGGCCTCGTCTGCCGGTGTGCCGTTTACTGCTGCCTATCTGCAAAGCAAGGGCGATCCGGTCACGGATCTTTTCGAAAATATGGCTGCGGAGCAGAAGGCGCGAACCACCTACGACAACATCCTGCGTCTGGTGGATGACGCGGATGTACGCGATGTGATCAAATTCCTGCGCGAACGCGAGATCGTGCATTTCCAGCGCTTCGGCGAAGGCTTGCGCCTTTTGACCGACCGGATGAACGAAAAGAATTTCTACGCCTTCACACCCGGCGTCGATCAGCCTGTCACGCTTAACGGGTAATCCGGCGCACACAACCGCCTTGCTGCAGCCGCGGCAGGGCGGTTTTTTCTTGGTTTCTGTTTCCTTTTCATCTTCATTCTTTTTTTATTTTACCCTTGCTTTTTTCTGCTGTCCGTTATATAATACCCGTGCACTTTTTCGGTGCGGTCAGTTCGAGACCTTCCTGACCTAACGTACGGACCCAAGCGCGTGCGTTAAAATCAAAACTAAAGGAGACAACTGAATATGAAAACGAAAAAACAAGTCCTGTGGCTGACACAGGCCGCGGTCATTGCTGCGCTGTATGCGGCGCTGACCGTCCTGCAGGGCGTCATCGTGCCCGGCACAGCATCTATGGCTGTGCAGTTCCGCGTCAGCGAAGCGATGACATTGCTTTGCTGCATCACCCCCGCCGCCATCCCCGGCCTGACGCTCGGCTGCTTTTTGGCAAACTTCCTGTTTATGGATGCGCTGCCGCTCGACATGCTCCTCGGCTCGCTCGCAACGCTGCTGGCCGGTCTTGCCATGTATCTGCTGCGCAACATCCAGTGGAAAAAGCTTCCGCTGCTTGCGGCCTTGATGCCGGCCATCTTCAACGGCGTCATCATCGGTCTGGAAATCGAGATCTTCTTCATTGACGGCCCGTTCCATTTCACAAGCTTCCTCGTGCAGGGCGGCCTTGTGGCGCTCGGCGAACTCGTCGTCTGCTTCACGCTCGGTCTGCTGCTGTATAAGGCGCTCGACCGTCCGCAGATCCGCGACTTTTTACAATAAAAAAACGCCTTTGTCCGCAGAAGGTCACGCGGAAAAGGCATTTGACACAACAACATAGATTGCAGCTTGGACGGAGAACCGCTCGCGGTTCTCTTTTTTATTGTAATGCGTCCTCCCAGTCGGCTTCCCGAAACCCGACAAGCACCGTGTCGCCGGCAATCAGCAGCGGCCGTTTGACGAGCATCCCGTCCGTCGCCAGCAGCCGGAGCTGTTCGTCGTCACTCATTGCGGGCAGCTTGTCTTTGAGTTCGAGTGCGCGGTACTGCAGCCCGCTCGTGTTGAAAAACCGGCGCAGCGGCAGACCGCTTTTCTTGTGCCAGTCTTTCAGTTCGTCAACCGTCGGGTTGCTTCGTTTGATGTCGCGTGTTTCAAACGTGCATCCGTTTGCCTCTAAAAAGGCTTTCGCCTTTTGACAGGTGGAGCATTTCGGGTAGCAGACAAACAACATTTCATCGTCTCCTTTGGCTTTATTCGTGCGTATCATAGCACATGCCGACCGCAGCTGTCAACAAAAAAGAGCCGCCCGCAGGCGGCTCAGTTGAGATCCTTATTTCAGGAAACTGAACAGATTTCTGAAGAATTCGGCAATCGCAGCAAAGAAGCTGGCGAAGAAGCCGCCGCCGGAAGAAGAGGAGGAACCGCCGGAGGAGGAAGAACCGCCGGAGGAAGACGGTTTGCTGAATTCGGTGTAGCAGCCGTCAGCGAAGGTAACGACAATACGGATGTACTTGTTCACTTTACCGTCATAGATCGAATAGAACGCGCCGTCTTCATTGAGCAGCTTGGAACCAACACCGTTTTTCAGCATGGCGATGGCATAGCCGTCTTTGTCGCGGACGATCAGGTTTTTGCCTGCGGTATCGTCAACAACAATCAGGGAAGTGCTGTAGTCAGCATCTGCAAGGATGATGTCGTGGTAAACACTCAGCTTGGCAGCGTTCTTAGCGCCGTTGAGGGCAAGCTCGTTGGCTTTGTCAGCATTTTTGAAGACTTTCGCAATGATGCTGTCAGCGGTCACTTTGCCAAGATTGGACAGCATGGTTTCGCCCGCTTCACGAAGAGAAAGCAGGGAGACTTTTGCAAAGTCCGCAGCAAACGCATCTTCGCCTGCGATTTCCGCAGTCACGTACGCGGGAAGCACGTCTTCAATTCTGGTCACAGCGGCCAGTGCACTCATGTAGGTGCAGGTATCGGTCGCGTTGAACAACTTGTCGCCGATGCTGGTCACAACGCCGTAGCCGGTCTTGATCGCGGCAGTCACAGTGTTGGTGTTCATAGCCATATCGATCGCAAACAGAGCGCCCTGCTGACCGACGTTGTCGCCGATCTTCGTCATCAGTTCTTCACTTGCTTCTTCGAGGGTGATGGTGATATACGACTTCAGCTCTCTTGCAGCGTTGGCGATGTTTTCGTCGGCCACGTGTTCGGCGATGTAATCAAGCAGTCCGCCATAGTAGCTGCCGGCAGCCTGGCAGGACAGGATCACAGCATAGCCTTCCATGTATTTTTCATACTCTTCGTTGGCAAGGTTTGCAAACTTGATGATACCGTTCAGCGTACTGAAAGCGGTGGTCCAGCCGGACGAAGTGACGAAATCAAGTTTGCCCGTTAAGTCGTTTGCTTTTTCCACAAGACCGCCGACCGTGGAAGCACCCTTCAGAACAGCAAGAATTTTTTCAAATGTCTCGTTGTTGAGTTCGGCTTCAATTTTGTCGATGAGACCGAGCAGAACGGTCTTCGCCGCTTTGGCTTCCATCGTGTCGCCCTTGATCTGGTCGCCCCATGTGTCGGCATGGAACACCGAATAGGCAATCAGACCGGACTTGAAGTAGTCGTTGTCTTTGGTGTAGGTCATATGCGGATAGGTGCCGGAAAGGATCTCGGTCATGATCTTGTCGTTGTCTGCAACCTTCGCAAACGCGGCGAACGGCAGCATCGTGACCAGCATGAGTGCGGCAAGCAGAATGGCGCAAAGTTTTTTCATAGTGGTTCTTCCTTTCAATAAAAATAATATTTGGATCCGTCTGAATCTCTTAATAGTATATTAAAAATCCGTTCAAAAATCAAGCGGTTTTTTTATGATTCTTAAAAATTGTTAAATAGAACCAAAAACGCGAAAAGTTCTTCTAACAAAACCACCAATCCAAATTACCCGATAAGAATAAACCGGGCGCATTGCTTTGGCCGCTGCGGAAAACATCGGGGCCTGGTTGCGGCGGCTCTGTTTGTGCGGCCGGCTTGACTTGTGTGCAAAAATCATATATGCTATTACGGAAAGCAGACAGATGCAAACCGAAGCGTCTGTCCGCTGCAAAAGGAGAGTGACCCATGATCCCGCAAACCAGTCTGCGCGCGCAGGTCTTCGCCTACGCCGCAAACCAATACGGTACAACGCCCGAATACCTGTGGGCCATTGCGCCCGATTACGCCGTGCTGCGCCATCAGAGCAACCGCAAGTGGTACGGCCTCATTATGGACGTCTCCTACGATAAGCTTGACCCGCAAAAAACCGGGCCGGTCGATGTGCTCAACGTCAAGCTTGACGATCCGCTGGTTTGCGATTTTTTGATCGGGCAGAACGGCTATTACCGCGGCTACCACATCAGCCGCGGCAACTGGGTTTCGATCGCGCTCGACGGCACCGTGGGGCTTGACGAAATCTGCCGGCTGCTGGACATGAGCTATGGCGTGACGGCGGCAAAACCGAAAAAAGGGAAAGGGACCTGATATGGCAGCCTATGTCGTCTTCGATGTGGAAACGCCCAACGCAAAAAGCGACCGCATGAGCGCGATCGGCATCACACTGATCGAGAACGGCGCCGTTACGGGATCGTTTTATTCTCTGGTCAACCCGGAAACGCACTTTGATCCGTTCAACACGCGTCTGACCGGCATCAGCGCCGAAACGGTACAGGGCGCACCGAATTTTGCGGCGCTCTGGCCGACGATCGCACCGCTGCTCTCACGCGGTGTCCTGGTTGCCCACAACGCCGTTTTTGATCTCGGCGTGCTCAAGCAGTGCCTGCGGGACTACGGCATCGTGTGGAAACCGCGCGTGCCGTATCTTTGCACGGTGCAGATCGGCCGGCGTCTGCTGCCCGGCGTGCGCCACCGGCTCAACGTGCTTTCCGCTTATTACGGGATCGACCTCGATCACCACAAGGCCGACAGCGACAGCCGCGCCTGCGCCGAAATATTGCTGCGCTATCAGGCGTCCGGCGCGCAGCTTGGCGATTTTATCAGATTTTTTACGCTTCGAAAAGGAGGTGACGACATGCACGATATCTGGAACCCGTGGCACGGATGCGTCAAAAAAAGCGAGGGCTGCGACAACTGCTACATGTATTTCCTCGACGAGATGCGAAACAAAAACGGCGCCGACATATACCGCACGAAAAACGGCTTCAATTATCCGGTGCAAAAAGATAAAAACGGCGACTACAAGATCCGCAGCGGTGAAATGATCCGCGTGTGCATGACGTCCGATTTCTTTTTGGAGGCCGCCGACGCGTGGCGGCCGCAGGCGTGGGATCTCATGCGGCAGCGGCGCGACGTGGTGTTCTTTTTGCTCACCAAACGGCCGGAGCGCGTGAAGGACTGTCTGCCTGCGGACTGGGGTGACGGCTGGGACAACATCTTTTTCAACGTCTCGGCCGAAAACCAGCGCCGCGCCGACGAACGCGTGCCGCTGCTGCTCGCGCTTCCGTTCAAACATAAAGGCGTGATGTGCGCGCCGTTCATCGGAGAAATCACGCTGAAAAAATATCTCGCAACCGGGCAGATCGAACAGGTGCTGTGCGACGGCGAAAACTACGGCGGCGCGCGGCCGTGCCATTTTGAATGGGTACAAAAGCTGCGCCGGGAATGCGAAGACAACAACGTGACCTTCGTCTTTTGCGGCACCGGCCGCTGCTTTGTCAAAGACGGCAAAACCTATCACCTCGAGGGCAGCATCCAAAGCCAACAGGCGCGCAAATCCGGCCTCAGCTTTCAGGGAAAACCGATACACTTTGATCTGTACGATTCCTGGGGCTTTTCGATCCCGCCGGAGGATCGTCACAAACCCGTGTTTCGCCCGCGGTGCGAAATGTGCGGCATGCAGATGATCTGCAACGGCTGCAGCAACTGCGGCAGATGTGAAAAGTAAAAACAAAAGGAATATGCCCTCCACGGTGGAACGGACATATTCCTTTTTTCATTTACTGGTGGTCGTAAAAATAGTTTTCGGCGTCATAGTAGTCGAAGAAATCGTCCCAGTGATCATAGTAGAAATCTTCGGGATCGTAGTAGTCATACACGTCGTACGGGTCTTCCTTCGGCTTGGCGGTCGTAGTCGGCTTGGTCGTGGTCACGCTGCGCGTGGTTGTCGTTGCCGCAGTGGCTGCGGTCGTGGACGCCGTTGCGTTCGTCAGCGACCAGGTGCCGCTGACCGATGTGCCGCCGCGCGTTGAAGCCCTTGTTGTCAGCGTCCCGGAACCGTGCACGGCGTAGTCCTGCTGCGTTGTTGTCGTTGCCCGGGTCGTCGCCGGTTTGGTTGTGGACGGTCTGGTTGTTGCCGGCCGTGTGGTTGTGGTGGCTGTCGCAGCAGTTGTAGTAGTTGTTGTCGGTACAGTAGTTGTTGCTGCAGCGGTCGTCTGCGTGGTGTTCTGCGTTGTCGCCGGGGCTGCAATCGTCGATGCCGGTGCAGCCGTTCTCTGTACCGCTGTACAGGCGGCAAACACGCTGCAAAGCAGCAGACAGGGGAGTAGCAAATAAAGCTTTTTCATCCAACCACCTCCTTCGCGTATACGATAGCACAGCATTGCCGCAAAAGCAATAGGTTCCCGCAAAACAGAACAAATGTCCAACACTAACTCCCGATTGCTGGACTTTATACGAATACGCAAAAAGTGGTTGCAAATAGGCGCGGACAATGCTATGATAAGGGCAGACAGAACCGGCAGGAGGTGCGGCTATGGACATCCGGATCGACCGCAGCAAAACCTATCAGCAGTTGGAAGGCTTCGGTGCCAGCGGCGCGTGGTGGGCGCAATGTGTCGGCGGCTGGGATCATATCGACCCGGTCAGCGGCATGCCTGCGCGCGACCGCATTTCGCAGCTTTTGTTCAGCAAAACGCAGGGCATCGGCCTTGGTACCTACCGCTATAACATTGGCGCCGGCTCCGCGCAGTCGGGGAAAGGCGATATCGAGAACCCGCTGCGCCGCACGCAAACGTTTGAGACCGCGCCGGGCGTTTATGACTTTTCGCGTGACGAAAACGCCGTGTATATGCTGAAACAGGCAGTCAAAGACGGCGCACGGGACGTGATCCTTTTTGTCAATTCGCCGCCCGAACGGCTGACGAAAAACGGCAAATCCCACTGCGACAAAGGACTGCTGCCAAAGGAGAACCTCGCGCCGCACAACTACCGCGCCTTCGTGGATTACTGCCTTGACATCACCGAACACTTTTTGCGGGAAGGGCTGCCGGTGCGGTATCTGTCGCCGGTCAATGAACCGCTCTGGCTTTGGAACGGCGGGCAGGAGGGCTGCCACTACCGCCCGAAAAGCGCCGGCAGACTGCTCAAGGTCTTTGCCGAAGAAATGGACGCGCGTCCGGCGCTGCAACATGTCAGGCTCTCCGGCCTTGAAAACGGCGACATCCGCTGGTTCAACAAAAGTTACACGCGCAGTCTGCTGAAATACGATGCCGTCCGCCGCCGTGTGGACAGCGTGGATATCCACAGCTATTTTCTGCCGTTTCTGCCCGGACCGCTGTTCTCTGACCGCAAAGCCTTTCTGCGCCGCTTTCGCCACTGGATGGACCGGCGCTGGCCCGGTGTCGCCGTCAAAATGAGCGAATGGACGCACATGCAGGGCGGCCGCGACAAGGGCATGGATTCCGCGCTCGTTATGGCAAATGTGATCTATGAGGACCTCTCCATCCTGAACGTTACCGCCTGGCAGCACTGGATTGCCGTGTCCGAAGTCGACTATTGCGACGGGCTGATCTATATCAATCTCGCCGACCGCAGCTTTGAAATGACCAAACGCTACTATGCGACCGGCAATTTTTCAAAGTTCATTCCGTCCGGCGCCGTCCGTGTGCAAATCGGATCGGACGACCCGGCGCTTAAACTGCTCGCGTTCAAAAAGGACGGCAAAACGACCGTGATCGCAATTAACGACGCCGAACGGGAAAAACCGCTGACGCTGCCTGTGCCGCCCGGCACAGCTGTCACCGTTGCCATTACAGACGATACGCACGATCTTGTCCAAAGTGAAACCCAAACCGCGGCGTTCACCCTGTCCGCGCGGTCGGTCACAACCTTCGTATTTTAAGCAAATCCAATCCTTCGGCACCTGTTTCCCGCTTTCTTTGACATGTTTTGAGAGGAGTCCGTGACAGATGAAAGACAAAGCAGGCCGCCTGATCCGAGAATTCAGGCAATACTGGCATACGCCGCCCAGGGGCAGATACATGACGTTCAAGGAGATCGCGTCGCTGTCGGTCGGCGGCATCGGCGTCAGATTCATCGTCTATTGCATCAGTCAGATGGTTTTGTCCGTTGGCAACACGCTGATCGGCAACACGATCGGCATCGACCCGTCGGCCCTGTATGCGATCTACATCATCGGTGTGCTGTCCGGCTTTCCGCTGACCGCCCTGCGCGCCAAAATGATCGACAACACGCGCAGCATGAAGGGCAAATACCGCCCCTATCTCATCATCATGGGCATCCCCACGGTGATTCTCGGCGCGGCGTTTGTCTGGATGCCCTATGAGGGCATGACGCTTTTTCAAAAATGCGCTGTTGTGCTTTTATTCAATATCGGCTTTCAGTTTTTCTATAATTTTTATACTGACGCCTACGACAGCCTGATCAACGTCCTGTCGCCCAACAGTATCGAGCGTTCGGACGTGCTGTCGGTCAAATCCGTGGTGGAAAACCTGTCACCCTCGATCGCCGGCATTCTGCTGCCGGTTGCGGCAAAGCTCATCACCGGCGATAACACGCTGTATGATCTGCGGATCTACCGCGTGCTCTATCCGCCCATGCTGCTGGTTGCCTTTGCCATTTCGCTGCTGGTCTATGTCAACACCGAAGAAAAGATCGTGCAGGCCAAAACGCATATCATCGGCATGAAGTTTTCCGACGCGTTCCGCGCCATCGCGCACAACAAATATTTCTGGATCATCTCGCTCGCGGGCTGGCTGGGCTTTCTGGAAGGCTCGTTCAACTCCATCATCGGCTGGATGTACCACTATCAGCAGGCGTGCACAGCCGGACAGTATTCGCTGATCGTTGCCATCTCGGGCAACGCGTCGTTCTGGCCGAACCTCATAGCGCCCTATTTCATCCGCCGCTATGGCAAGAAGAAAATCCTGATCTTTACCAATCTTTTGAACATCCTGTTCATCATCTTCATGCTGCCCATTGTGCGCATGACCGGCTCCGGGTACATCATCTGGCTGCTTCTGGGCTGCACGTTCGTCAACCAGTTCATCACGGCCCTCGGCCATCTTTTGACGCCGAGCGTCAACGCCGATATCCGCGACTATCAGCAATATGTCACCGGCGAACGGATCGACGGCATGTTCGCTGCCGTGGGCCTCATCGGCAATGTGATCACCCTTGCAACCGGCGGTGTGCTGCCCATGCTGTATGAGCGCTCCGGTCTCAACGCCGCAACGGCGCTTTCGCTCGGTTACGACGGCTCCAACGTCTATGACGTGCTGTATAACAGCCACTATTTTGTGCAGATCTCGTCCGTGCTTGTCGTCGCGTCCGTTGTCGGTGCGGTGCTCAATGTGATCCCGTTCTTCTTCTACGATCTGAGCGAAACAAAGCAAAAGGCGATGGTGCGCGTGCTGAAGATCCGCGCCCTGTTCGAAGACTACGGCAACGGTGTGCTGTCCGACGAAGCACTGGTGGAAGCGGTGGACATCATCGAAGAAGCGCGCGCCCGGGCTGAACAAACACCGCAGCCCGTCACGTCCGCCGACCGCAAAGCCGCCCGGCACGCGGTCGACAAAAAGGCCGCTAAAGCTTCCCTCAGGCAGCAGCGCGCGGACAACGAACGGATCGAGATCGCAAAAATCGTGATGCAGGAGCTCACCCGCTACGACGGCGAACGCGGGGAACGCGAAAAACAAAACGCCCTGTCGCTCGTCAGCGCCGGCCTTGACGGGTTTATGGCGAACTTTACCCTGACCAAAGCGCAGGTCAGAGCGATGCCGAAAAACACCGATTTTGAAAAAGACCGCCGCCGCGACGCCCGGATGCTGCTGTCGCAGATGAAGGCCGCGAAGAAGGCGTGCAAAAAGCATTTCCCGAACGGCATCGAGCCGTTTGACGCCGGCGTGTTCGAAACGCTGTTTAAGGCGGAGGACGAAACCGAACAGGCGCTGCGCGACACGCTTCTTTTGAGAAAGCAGGCGAAAGAAGCCAAAGACAACGCGCAAAGCGAACGGCTGAAACAGCAGGTGCGCACACTGCAGCAACGCAGATCGGAGATCAGGCGGCAGATCAAAACCGCAACGGAGCAAAACGCCGTCTACTACCGCGCAGCAAGACCGTACCTTGACGCGCAGCGCAAACTCACGCAGATCGACAATTACAACCACCTTGACGAGATCATCGCGCTTTATCCCGACGCCAAAGCGCGCCTTGAACAAAAGCAGGCAGCAAAGACTGTCACGGTCTGACAAAAGAAAGGATTGATCCCATGTATAACACTGTGATCCACGATAAAGAAATTTTGTTTTCGCGCCCGGGTGAACTGGTGCGCATCACACCGTGCCATGAAAACGCCATCCGCTTTGAAGCGTTTCCCGACTGCGTCGCTTTCACACAGGATTTCACCTTGATGCCGCAGCCGGCTGCGGCGCAGATTGAAGACGGCGAGCACAGCGTGTGCATGACGGTCGGCGATTTGCGGATCACCCTGGAGCGCAACGGCAAAGTGACGTTTTTTTGTAAAGACCGCTGCATCCTCGAAGAAAAACCTGAACTGACGTTCAACGACGGCTTTCGCAACTATCAACTGGGCGGCGGCAATCTTTGGCGCGCGCGCGTGACATTCGAAGCCAACGACGGCGAACGGTTTTACGGCCTCGGCCACGAAAACAACGGCTGCTTTGACCTCAAGGGCTGCTCGTTCGATCTGCGCCACGTCAACGCCAAATGCACCATGCCGTTCGTTTTCTCCTCGCTCGGCTACGGCTTTTTGTGGAACAATCCGGCCGTGGGGCATGTCGAGCTTTCCAACAACCGCACACGCTGGAGTGTGGAGTCAACAAGAAAGATCGACTATGTTGTGATCGCCGGTCAGCCGAAGCAAGTCAGTTCCGCTTTGGCGGATCTGACCGGACACGCGCCGGTCATGCCGCACTGGGCAACAGGCTTTTGGCAAAGCCGGCTGCGCTATGAGACGCAAGAGGAGCTGTTGGCGGTAGCGCGCCGCTACCGCGACGAGGGTATCCCGTTGTCGGCGATCATCTGCGACTATTTTCACTGGACCGAGCAGGGCGACTGGAAGTTTGACCCCAAATTCTGGCCGGACGTCAAGGCGATGACCAAAGAACTGCACGATATGGGCACAAAGCTGATCGTTTCGGTCTGGCCGACGATCAACGAGCATTCGGAAAACTACTGGACGATGCGTGACCGCAATCTTCTCATCCGTACGGCGCGCGGGATGGACCGGGTGTTCAATTTCTACGGCCCGCAGGCAGAGATCGATGCGACCAATCCGCAAACAAGAGAGTTCGTTTTTTCAAAACTGAAAGAAAACTACCTTGACAACGGGGTGGACGGTCTGTGGTTCGACGAAGCGGAGCCGGAGGTGCACCCGGAACAATTCGATAACCTTTTGCTTCATATCGGTCGCGGCAATGAAGTCGCGCTGATCTATCCCTATTATTATGCAAAACTCGCGTGGGACGGTCTGCGCAAAAACGGCGTGGAGGTACCCGTCACGCTGACGCGCTGCGCCTACCCGGGAAGCCAAAAATACGGGGCGCTCGTGTGGAGCGGCGACGTGCCGTCCACGTTCGAATGTCTTGAAGATCAGGTCAAAGCGGGTCTGCAAATGTCGCTGTGCGGCATCCCCTGGTGGAACACCGATATCGGCGGCTTTTACGGCGCGGATATCGAAAGCGAGGCGTTTCGCGAACTGATCGTGCGCTGGTTCCAATTCGGCGTTTTTTCGCCGGTGATGCGCCTGCACGGCAGCCGAATCCGCCACGGCAAACCGAAACGTGACGTCAAGGAACCGACCGGCGACCCGAACGAGATCTGGAGCTTCGGCGAACGCAATTTTGCGGTTCTTAAAGACCTTGTTTTGCTGCGCGAACGGCTGCGCCCCTACATCGAACAGCAGATGCAAATCGCGTCCGAGACCGGCTGGCCGGTGATGCGTCCGATGTTCTTTGATTTTCCTGAGGATGAAACCTGCTATACGTTGGGGGAACAGTACATGTTCGGCAGCGACATTCTTTTTGCGCCGGTCGTCCGCCGCGGCCAGACTGAAAAAACGGTCTATCTGCCGGAAGGCAACTGGGTTTTGACAAAGACAAAAGAACGATATACCGGCGGCATCCACACAATCCCTGTCCGACTCGACGAAGTCGTTGCCTTTGTGAAAGACGGCGCCGACGTGCTGGCTGCGTTTTAAAAACAGTTCATATACCAAAACGTTCCTGTGAGGTGAACCATTATGACGTCCAACAAGATCCATATCGCTTTCGGCTTCCACGTCAACTGCTACCACTCCTATCGGGGCGACACGCCCGACGCGCAGGGCTTCGGCTCCGATCTGCGCATCATCCGCGGCATCATCCAAACGCTCGATATGCTCAACGCCGAAGGCATTCCGGTCAAAGCGACCTGGGACAGTGAAAACTTCTTTTCGCTCGAACGGATTTTACCCGCATACGCGCCGGATATCATCGAAAGCATGCAGCGACGTGTGAAAGAAAACGGCGATGAAAACATCATCATGGGCTATTCCAACGGCGCGCTCGGCGCCATGCAGCCGGACGAGCTCAAAGCGTCGATTGACCTTGCGGTAACGAATCCGCAGGGCTCCGGCCTGCGTGATCTGTTCGGCACGTGCGAAAGGATCGTGCGTCCGCAGGAGGTCATGTTCACGCCCTCGCAGGTGCATACCTACCGAAGGCTCGGCGTGAAGGCGCTGTGTCTCTATTATTCCTGCGTCCCGTTCGACGCGTTCAAAACGCTGATCCCGCTGCTCGACGACGAAAAGGCGCACAATCCGCTGACGTTCGAGTATCAGGGCGAAGGGCTGACCGTTTTGCCGACTTATTCCAACGCGGACGTCTGCGACGCCGGATGCCTGCGTGCGTGGGTGAAGGATCTGCGCAAAAAGCAGGTCGGCGGTGAAATCAACAACGATTTGTTTTTGTTCATCAACATGGACGCGGATGCGATTTTCTGGGAAAGTCTGGGCCTGCCGCTCGTCGGCAGCCGGATCGCCAACACCGACGGCATTCACGGACTGGTCAAGGAGGTCGCCGACCTCGACTATATTGTGTTTGATACGCCTGGCGGCTACCTCAAAACCCACGCGCCGGTCGGCACCATCCGCTTTACGCAGGATACCGCCGACGGAAATTTCACCGGCTACGCCTCGTGGGCGGAAAAGCCCTATAACCGCAAGATCTGGACGGCGATCGAACGCAGCCGCACGGCTGCCCGTGTGCACAAAGACGATGCATCTTTCCTCGACCGGGTTAAGCTCCTGTCCACGACGCATTTCGGTCTTGCCACGCCGGTGCTGAACATCCAGCGAGAAACGGCGGCAAACCGGCTTGCGAAGGAGCTGACGGACGCTGTGACGGACACAGCCGGCCCGCTCACAATCCACAATACAACCGGCTCCGTCCTGCAATGTGTGCAGCTCTCGTGCCCGAAGGGTGTGCTTCCCGCAATCGAAGCCGACGGCCTGCAGACGTATTCCGTGATTCGCATGGGCGACGACAGCGTGTTTTTGCTGCTGCGCTTTGATGAAGTCAAAGACGCCTGTCAGATCCGGTCATCCGTGGCAGAAGCGCCGCAGCCTGCGCCGACGAACACGCTGCAAAGCGGCGGCACAACCGTGACCTTTGCACCCGACGGAAAAATCCGGGACTTCGCCGTTGACGGGCAACCGCTCGGCGGCGCGGACTTTTTGCAGTCCTATCTGACCTACGCCGGCAAGCGGTACGATTTTACCTTTGAAAAGCTGGAACCCGTGCCGATGCGCGGCGGCGTCGCACTGGCAAGCAGCGGCCGCATTACGCTGCCCGGTGCAAAGACGCAGGGAAGCTTTCGCTTTTGCTTTTTCACATCCGACGCCGCAGACGGCGTGTTTGTGCTCACCGATGTGCAGTATCCCTATACCGCCGAGCGCGATTCGATCTCGACTGAAAACTCCACCCTCGGCCGATATACCGACGACAACTGGCAGGAGACAGCGCCGTTTTGCCTGTCGCCGGACCTCGGCGGCGATGTTTCAATTATCAAGCGCAATTTTGAAGGTGACGTCTCCGCGTTCCGTGCGGCGTCCTATGGTGAGGTAGATCCCAAAAACAAAACGCTCGCGTCGTTCAACAATCAGCTCACCGCCGGCATGATCGGTCTGACAAACGGAAACCGCGGTCTGCTGGTGGCCAACGCGCGCACCGTGCTCGGTGCGATGGCGCACTGCCCGATGCGCCTGGAGCCAAACGGCACTGTGCGCATGAACCCGTTCGGCACATTTTACGGCCCGCAGCGGCACCACCCGAACCGCTCCGGCGACCGGATCCCGAAAACCTTTACGCTCGTTGCGCCGCAAAGCAAGAGTCTTGCCCCGTCCTACAACGGCAGCCGGGAGCGCGCCGCGCTTTGCCTTTACCCGTTTTCCGGCAACCTGCCCGACGAAGCGACACTTGCCGATCCGCTTGCCTTTGCCGACGGCGCCTATGTAACCGGCAGCGATGCGCTGCTCGCGCCGTTTTCCGGCGACAATATCTGTGTACATACCGGCGGCGGCCCGGTCAACGAAAAAATCCGCTCACCGCTTTTAACCGGCATCCGCGGGAATCTGTGGAAATACGTTGTCTAC
>CADABX010000032.1:0-13241 GCA_902786285.1 Oscillospiraceae bacterium
GAGGGTCCACCCGTTCCCATCCCGAACACGGCAGTTAAGCTCATCAGTGCTGACAATACTTGGCTGGAAGCGGCCCGGGAAGATAAGGCGATGCCGACATAATCACCGGTTAAGTTCTCTTAACCGGTATTTGCCTTAATATCGCCTACGGCGATGCGACGGTTGCTGCGCAACACGTCTAATGCTCAGTCGAGCGACCAAGCGTCGTAACATTGAGCAGCAAATGCCTTAATAGCTCAGTCGGTAGAGCACGCGGCTGTTAACCGCGGTGTCACAGGTTCGAGTCCTGTTTGAGGCGCCAAACAAAAACGATTCACTTTCGTGGGTCGTTTTTGTTTTTCATTTCGGATATGTCCCGAACCTGCGGCATCGTGGTTGTGCAAAGCCGTGGGCGCGCGCAGCGCAGCACGCGATGTTAACTGTCGCAGGCAAAACAGTCCGGTGGACTGTTTTGCCGCTGCGATACAATCACGCCTCCGGCAGGAGGCGGTCTCCTTATTCGTCACAGGTTCGAGTCCTGTTTGAGGCGCCAAAAAGAACGAATCGCCCTTCGGCGGTTCGTTCTTTTTTCTGTTTCGGATGGTCTTCGTACCTGCGATACTGTGTACTAAACGGACGCACGCGGCTGTTCACTGGCTCAGCCCCTCCCGCTGACAGTGGCGCCAAAAACCGAGTCTTATCCGGCACTAGGCTTTTGCTCACTTCTGGACAAACAATAGATAATATGGTATACTTACCGCAACAAGAAAAACAGCCGATGGAATCTTTTGGAGGAAATACAAATGAAGGGTCATCTTCCCATCAGCGAACACTGGAATGTTCCGGACGGAAACAGAAACATCGAAAAGCACTTTCAGCGCCTGAACCTGGCGCCCTACACCTTTGAAACCGTGTTTGACGGAAATCCCGGCTGGCCGGGCGACCGTGAAGGCCGTGCTTTGCTGGCGTTTTTGTGCCATTACCATATCAACGGGCGAAAGATTCCCTGTATGGAGCAAATGATGCGCGAGCTTCCGGTGCGGACAAATCCTTGCTTGTTTTTCGGCGATGTGCCTGCGGCTGACAATGCGAATGAACAGCAGCTTTCCGGCCACAACTGGTATTTGCGGGCGCTTTGTGATTATGCGATCACGTTTCAGGATCCGTTTGCGCTCCGGGTATTGAAAAGTACGTTTGAAAACCTCTATCTGCCGGCACTGCCGCTGTATGACGACTATCCGTTGGAGAGAACCTCGGCCGAAGGCGGTGTGGAGGGAAACATCTGTGGGAAGGCGCATGGGTGGACGCTTTCCACCGACGTTGGCTGCGCTTTTATGTGCGTGGATGGCGTTGCACGATACTATGCCCTGACCGGCGACGAACGCGCCCGTGTCTTTTTGGAAAAAACAATCAGCATTTTCCTGCATGCAGATATGGTCGCCCGCGGATTTCAAACGCACACTTCATTGACCTGTCTGCGCGGCATGCTTTCGTTTTATGAAACGACGCGGCAGGAAAAGTATCTGCAGGCAGTCCGGCAGGAATTTGACCGCTATTTGCGTTACGGTATGACGCTGACGTATGAAAACTTCAACTGGTTTGGCAGAGAAGATACCTGGACGGAGCCCTGCGCTGTTGTGGACAGTTTGCTGCTGGCGGTCGATATTTACAGAATCACCGGCGAGCAGCAGTATCGTACGCTTGCACGGCGGATCTGGGCAAACGGCTTGCAGTTCTGTCAGCGCGACAACGGAGGCGCCGGTACGAACAAATGCGTCACCGAAAAACAGCCTGTGCTGCGGATCAGCGGCTATGAAGCCTCGCAGTGCTGTACCATGCGTTATGCGGAAGCTCTTTTGTGCTGGAGCAAAAACAGGGAGATGTTCACCTTTGATCCGTTTTCGCCGGTCGTGTTGGAATCTGACGGCAGGCGTTTTTCCGACGATCGCCTGATTGTTATGACCGGCGGAGAGGTCCTGCCGATCTTTTCCTGTAATACAGTTCCGAAGGAAACCATCGAAACGCTGGAACTCAAAGTGCTGTTCTGACTGCCCGGTTGGTTTTCAGATCGTTAAAAAGAACGATCCACTTCTGTGGGTCGTTCTTTTTTCTGTTTCGGATGGTCTTCGAATCTTTGGGAACGTGTACCAAACAGACGCACTTGCATTCCTGCGTCCTCTTTGTTATAATGAACCTATCAGGGTAACCGAAGGGAGAGAACACGATGTTGAAACGATCGATCGCTGCTTTTTTTGCGCTGGTGCTGGCGCTGCTCGGCCACGCGCCGGCGACGCAGCAGAAAACCGAACCCGTGTTCACCGGCTCGTTTTTGCAGGCGTGGTACTGCGTGGACTGGGATGACGACCGCTGGGACGCGGAGATCGCCGCGATGAAAGAAGCCGGGCTCGACAAGCTGATTTTGCAGGACACGGCCCAGATGGATCTGCGCGGCGGCTGGACCGTCTATTATCCCACGGAGCTCCCGGCACTGCGTGACCACGGCGGGTACGGCGATGTGATCGACGGGGCGCTGCGCGCGTGCCAAAAGGGCGGCATAAAGGCGTTTATCGGCCTTGCGTCGTTCGACAGCTGGTGGGTGCTGGGCGGTCTGTTCGGCCAATACAGCAAGGTCTGCCGGGTGATGGCCGACATGCAGCGCGAAATCTACGCGCGGTATTATCCGCTGTATCCGGACGCGTTTTACGGCTGGTACTTCACGCCGGAGATCAGCAATATCCCGACGATGAAGGCGACGGTACCCACGCTGGCGCGCGGACTGAACCGGGTGATCGACACCGCCAACGCGCTAAACAGCGATATGCCGGTGCTGCTGAGCCCGTATTTTACGGAGTACATCGCGGTGCCGTCGGTGCTCGCTACGCTGCCGATGTGGCAGACGCTGCTGCAGGCCGTGCATTTCCGCGACGGCGATATCTTTTGTCCCCAGGACGCGGTCGGCGCGCAGTGGACGCCGGAACGCGATCTTCGGAAGGTCTGGCAAATGTACCGCGCGGCGGTGGACAGCTGCGGCGTGCGGCTGCAGCTTTGGGCCAACTGCGAATGTATGACCGTTGCACGCGGGTCCGTTCCGCTGATGCCGCCGGCGACGATCGAAACCGTCAACAGCGCGTGTACACTTGACCGCCTGGTGCGGCAGATGCAGACTGCGGCGCAGTATTGCGACGAGATCGTGACCTTTTCCTATAACCACTACTACTGCCCGCAAACCGGCACACGCGCCTATCACGATTGCTATCTCGACTATCTGAAAAACGGCTGTACCCTGGAACAGGAGCCGCCCGCCGCGCCGGAGCATGTGCGGACGGAAGACGGTGTTTTGCTTTGGGATGCGGCGACCGACAACATCGGCGTGGCGTACTATCTGATTGCGCAAAACGGCAAGCCGGTCGCCCGTGTCGAAGCGACTGCGGAGCGCACGTTTGCGGCGAGCGGCAGCGGCTGCAGCGTGACGGCGGTGGACGCGGCAGGCAACCGGTCCGCGGCAGTGTCGGCCTAAGAAGTCCGGCAGATAGGGTATGAACGGTAGCTTTGTCGATGTATAAAGGCACAGATTTTTGTCCATACTAACTTCGAAAAGGCTGACGCAGCCGGAAAAGGAGTGTACCGTTATGGCAGACAAAGCAAAGTTCACGCAGGAGATGCAAAACTATTACGACACGCTGCCCGCGTTTATACAGGAAAGCATTTCGCAAAGCTCGTCGAGCTTCAACGATCTGCAGTCGCTGCGGGCGTTTGCGGAGGAACTCAAACAAAAAAAGCGCTGAGGCGGTGTTTTTTTATTATGTAACTTGTCAGTCCTCGGTTTCTGCACTCGGCAGCTCGAGCGAAAACACGTCCGTCGTATCGTTTCCCTGCGCGGTGCCGGCTTCTTCCGTTGCCGCGGCGGTCGGCGCGTCACTGCCGCTCGCCGGGTCGGGCAGCGCGGCGTTTGCGTCGGTGGACGGCTGCGACAGGTCGGTTGTGGTCTGCGGTTCGTCCGGCGTCTGGCCGGCGTTGTGGCAGGCGGCAAACAGGGCGATCAGACTGACGCCCAGGAAGGCGCACAGCAGCAGGCAGAAAATCTTTTTGGTCATGGTATTCCTCCGTTCGGCGTTGCTTGTTGGACAGGAACGCCCCGCCGCGCTGCGGCCTGCGGCGCGAACCTCTTCTCGCTTTCCGGGCCGGCGGCGGAGTGTGTCCCTGTGTGCTATCAGTTTATGCGCCGGCAGCGGCAGATATGTCTGCCTTTTGCGCGCTTCTCAGCCGCAGCCAGTTAAAAAAGCCGTAGAGATCGTTGCACAAAAACATGAAAAAGCACACCACCATCGGCACATAGACCCGCTCGCCGATGCTCGCGAGGATCCACAGCACAAGCAGCACCACGTCGTTCGCCGCATAGACCAGCCCGTAGGCGGCGCTGCGCTTGAGCGTGAGGGCGGACGCGAGAAAACTGGTGGCGATGGAAACGGTGCTGACCGCCAATCGGGCGTTGCCGAGCCACTTCAGGAGGAAGAAGAACGCCGCGGTGACGATGACGGTCAGAATCAGCAGCCGCACGATCTCGGCTTTGCCGAGCTTGTGGACGGCCACGGTCTTCGTTTTTTGAAACGGATGGCGCAGCCACGACGCCACCGCCAGCAGCGCGATCGGCGACGTCATGCCGAGATAGGTGATCATTTCGCCGTAATAGCGCAGCCGGAAGGAGATCACGCCGTAAAGCACGGCGAACACGACCGTGAGGATCTGCCCGAGCACCAGCCCCTTGGCAACGAAGATCAGCGCCGTCACGCCGATCAGCGACGCTAAGAGCGTCAGCGGATCGAATGCGCCGCACAGCAAAAACGACAGTGTAACAGCGCAAGCGGAGAGCGCCCACAGCGCTTTTTCAAATGTGTTCAGATCATGCGGTGTGCCCAGCCGCCGGAGGGTGTTTTTCATAGCACGTCCTTTCAAAAAAAGAAGCATCCGTGTCACACCGCTTCTAAGACCTAACGCTGTGTGACCGAATGCTTCGCATTCCGCTGCCCGGTGGCAGCCCTGATTGAATTGTTCGATTATTCCGCCGCGACCGGGACGGGTTCCGTGCCGCAAAGCAGCGCCATCATATCCAGATAGAATGTGTGGGTTTTTTCCGCGTCGGCAAACAGGCCGATCGCCGTGCCGTGGTCGCCCTCGCATTCCGGCATCACCTGCCACACGCCCGGCTCGATCTTTGCGGCATCAAACGGTTTAAACGGCTGATTGTCGGGGTGCATGGCCGAGCCGATATTGACCAGTCCGTCGTTGGCAAAGTCCTCATACGGCAGCTCGCCCTTCTGCATCTTTTTGCGGTTGTTGAACATGATGAGATTCGACGTCATGTAAAGGAACGGGAAGTCCGTTTTGGTGGCGGCCAGCTTGTCGCTGTCTTCGCCCTTTTTGCCTACGGCGTTGAAATAGTAGGAGAAGCAATAGAGGTCCGGCGGCAGCTTTTCGATGCTGTTGTTGAGCAGGCGGGAGCCTTCGGGCGACATATCATATTTGATATTGTCTTTCGTGTTTTTCAAGCTGCGCTTGGCCTGGAAGAAATCGTGGCGGTCCTCTTTGCCCGGGGTGTTGTTGATGCCGTACTGCTCCAGATGGAAGTCCACGGCCGATTTCGACTGCAGCCCGGTACGTCCGACGATGTTGACCCAGTTGTAGGCCACCGTTTCAAGCAGCGGCAGGATCTTGTATTTTTCGGCAACTTCAAACGCTACGGTGCCGTTGTTGGGCGAACAGATCGTGGTGAGCGACTGCAGCCAGTCGCCCTTGCCGCCGGCAAACAGACCGGAAAGCTCGTCTTCGCGGGTCACAGCCTTTTCCGCTTCGCTGCCATAGGTCATCAGATAGGCGAACAGACGCACTGTGACGCCGCCGAAGCTGTGGCCGATCAGATGGATCTTCTTTTCCGGCGACCAGCCTTCAAACAGCGGCTTGTCATAGGTGCGGCCGAAGCGGCGGTGGCCGAATTTTTCGGCGTGCGCCTTGCCGTAATCGACCGTCGTGCCCATCAGCCGGGCATACATTTCGCACGCGCGGTCCCACGCGGAGGAGACCGGGCCGACCGACAGCGCGTAGCATTCATAATCGTTTTCCTGCAGGAATTCCATCAGATTGCCGGTGCTGGCGCCCCAGTAGGGGACTTTTTTGTCCAGTCCTTCGTCCATGCCCCAGCCGAACATGCCGTGTACAAAAATCATCGGGTACTTGTTCTTTGCTTCCATAATAGAAATCAGCCTCCGATCGAATCATAATCTATTCATAAGTATAGCATATTTTGTAAAAGATTTCAATAGCTGCATGACTTTGCCCGCACAAAAATAATAAAAAATTAAAGAGTTGCTGTTATAATTTGTACTTTTCGTCAACTGGGCACAAAAAAAGCCGCTCGGAAAGCGGCTTTTACTGTCGGTTGATAACTGAATTAATACATGCCGCCGGCCTGCGCCATTGCGGCAGCCTGTGCGGCGTCCGCCTGCGGGTCGGGGATGTCGGCGACGAGCGATTCCGTCGTGAGCACCATGGACGCCACAGACGCGGCGTTTTCCAGTGCGGAACGGGTGACCTTGGTCGGGTCGAGGATGCCGGCCTGCGCCATATCGACGTAAGTCTCCTTGGCAAAGTCGAAGCCATAGCCCGTTTTGCCGGAGGCCACGATGTTGTTGATAATCACAGAGCCTTCCAGACCCGCGTTCTTCGCGATCTGGCGGACAGGCTCTTCAATCGCCTTGCGCACGATGCGGATGCCGGTCTTTTCGTCCGGATCCTCCGTTTTGTCAAGCAGCGCTTCCACAGCCGGAATCGCGTTGAGCAGCGCCACGCCGCCGCCGGCGACGCAGCCTTCTTCGATGGCGGCCTTCGTTGCGGCCAGCGCGTCTTCGATGCGGAGCTTCTTTTCCTTCATCTCGGTTTCGGTCGCGGCGCCCACACGGATGACAGCCACGCCGCCTGCGAGCTTGGCAAGACGCTCCTGCAGCTTTTCGCGGTCGAATTCACTCGTGGTGTTTTCGATCTGCGCTTTGATCTGGTTGACGCGGGACTTGATTTCGTCCTTGTTGCCGGCGCCGTCCACGATGATGGTGTTTTCCTTTGTCACCTTGACCTGGCGCGCGGAGCCGAGCATATCGACCGTGGCTTCCTTGAGGTCGAGACCGAGGTCGCTTGTGATGACCTGGCCGCCGGTCAGAATGGCGATATCCTGCAGCATCTCCTTGCGGCGGTCGCCGAAGCCGGGCGCCTTGACAGCCACGCAGGTGAATGTGCCGCGCAGCTTGTTAAGCAGCAGCGTCGCGAGCGCTTCGCCTTCCACGTCCTCCGCAATCAGCACCAGCTTTTTGCCGGCCTGCAGCACCTGCTCGAGCAGCGGGAGCACTTCCTGGATATTGGAGATCTTCTTGTCGGTGATGAGGATGGAGGCGTCGTCGATAACGGCTTCCATCTTGTCGGTGTCGGTGACCATATAGGGCGAAATGTAGCCGCGGTCAAACTGCATGCCTTCCACAACTTCCTTGCCCGTTTCGGCGGTCTTGCTTTCCTCCACGGTGATCACGCCGTCGGTGGTGACGACCTCCATCGCTTCCGCGATGAGCTGGCCGACGGTTTCGTCTGCGGACGACACGGTGGCGATACGCGCGATATCTTCGGAGGAGGTGACGGGGCTGGAATTTGCCTTGACCGCTTCCACAGCGGCCTCCACCGCCTTTTTGATACCCTTCTTGACGACCATCGGGTTTGCGCCCGCGGCCACGTTTTTCATACCTTCGCGCACAAGCGCCTGCGCCAGCAGGGTGGCGGTGGTGGTGCCGTCGCCGGCCACGTCGTTGGTCTTGGTCGCAACTTCCTTGACAAGCTGCGCGCCCATGTTTTCAAACGCGTCCTCGAGCTCGATCTCCTTGGCGATGGTCACGCCGTCGTTGGTGATCAGCGGTGCGCCGTATTTTTTGTCGATCACGACGTTTCTGCCCTTGGGGCCGAGTGTGATTTTTACGGTATCCGACAGCTTGTCGATACCGGTCTGCAATGCTTTTCTGGCTTCTTCGCCGTATGCGATCTGTTTTGCCATGATATTTGCCTCCTGTTTCGCTTATTCCACAATGGCCAGAATGTCGCTCTGGCGGACGATGGTGTATTCTTCGGAATCGATCTTCACTTCGGTGCCGGCATATTTGCCTGCGATCACTTTGTCGCCGGGTTTGACATACATGGTGACCTCTTTGCCGTCCACAAGTCCGCCCGGGCCGACGGCGACGACTTCGGAAAACTGCGGTTTTTCCTGCGAAGCGCTGGTCAGAATGAACCCGCTCTTGGTTGTTTCTTCAATCTCCGTGGGCTTGAGCACCACGCGGTCAAGCAATGGTTTGATGGTCATAAAAAAGCCTCCTATACATTTTTCTTCAAGTGTGCTTTGCGCTTGAAAGAATCATTTGCCAATTTTTAGCACTCTATATCTCTGAGTGCTAATGACTATTGTAGTCAATTTTCGGAAAAAGTCAAGTCCTTTTGAGAAAGAAGTGGAAATATTTTTCGCACGATCATGCGGCGCGGAAACGGACATACTAAAAACGCGGAGCAATACGGGTTCAAACAGAAGGGATGTTGCAAATGAAGGTACGTATCCGGCTGTTGCTGCTGGCGGTCTGCGCCGGTCTTTGTGCGCTTTGTGTCCATACGGCGGCGCTGTCCGCCCGCCTTGCGCAGCAGGCCGCGGCGCAATCGCACACGCGCACGCTGCTTGTTGGCAAAACGCGCGGCAAGATCTATGACCGGGACCGGGTGCTGCTGGTGGACCGCACGTCGCGTCTGCTGGCGGCCGCGGCGCCGTGTGAAGATACAAAGGATCTGCTGCTGCAGACCATGACGCCCGACGACGCGGCGGCAGCGATGCAAACGAGAGCGCCGCTGCTGCTGGAGGTGCCGGCGGCGGTCAACAGCGAGGCTGTGCACACCTTTCTGGTGCCGGAGCGCTATGCGGCGGACGATTGCGCCGTGCATCTTGTCGGTACGCTGGATGCAAACGGCAACGGCAGTACCGGGATTGAGCGCGCCTGCGACGCGCTTTTGCGCACGCAGGGCGGTACGCTGTCGGTGCGCTTTGCCGCCAACGCCAACGGGCAGGTGCTCGCCGGGCTGGACAAGCAGATCGTGGACGCCGGTTTCAACAGCGACGCCGGCGTGGTGCTGACGATCCGGGAGGCGCAGCAGCGGATCGTGGAGGACGCATTGCAGAAAAGCAGCATCCAAAGCGGCTGCGCGGTGCTGCTGGATACGCTGACCGGCGACGTCCGCGCTCTTGCGAGCGTGCCGTCGTTTCACAGGACCGATCCGGCCGGCGCGGATACGGCCAACGACGCGTTTCGCAACAAAGCGCTCGGCGTCTATGCGCCCGGGTCCGTGCTCAAACCGCTGCTTGCGGCGTTCGCGCTCGAGCAGGGCGTTTCGCCGAACGATGCATACACCTGCAACGGTCGCTGCAGGGTGGGCGACACCGTCTTTCGATGCTACGGCGGCAAAGCCCACGGCAAACAGACGATGGGCGACGCGCTGCGCAATTCCTGCAACACCTATTTTATCCACCTGATGCGAAGGCTTGACGCGGCGGCGTTTTTGCGCTTTTGCCGAAAGCTCGGGCTCGACCGGCCGGTGACGCTGTGCGCCGGACTGCAAAGTGAACGCGGCCTTCTCCCAACGGACGCCGGCCTTTCGTCGCCCGGGCAGCGGGCGCTGCTTGCGTTCGGACAGGGCAGGGTATTGCTGTCGCCGCTGCATCTGGCCGTGTGCTATCATGTTCTGGCAACCGGCTGGCTTGTGCAGCCGCGGGTGCTGCGCGGCACGATGAACGACAGGGGCCTTGTTACGCTTGCGGCAAGGCAGACGCCGGTTCGTTTGCTCAAAGCAAGGACGGTCAAAACCCTGCGGCGCCTGCTGCGCGGCGCGGTGAACCGCAACACGTCGGGCGCCTATTCCGCCCTGGTCGCAATCGCCGGCAAGACCGGCACGGCGCAAAGCGGCATCTATCAAAACGGCAAAGAGATCTGCCGCACCTGGTTTTGCGGCTTCTTCCCCGCAAAGAATCCCCACTATGTGCTGGTGATCCTCAGCGAAGACGGCAAAAGCGGCAACGCGCAGTGCGCGCCGGTTTGTAAAGAAATATGCGAACGGATCGTCGGCTATGCCGCGGACGGTTGACAAACGGACGCGAATGCGGTAAAATAGGGACACTATGAAAGACGAGGTGGAGTATTATGATATATGCAGTCATCGCAGCCGGCGGCATCGGCAGCCGGATGGGCAATGTGGAAAAGCCGAAGCAGTATCTGAAGATCAAGGACAAGCCGATCATTGCGCACACCGTTGAAAAATTCTTCGTCAACGACGCGTTCCGCAAGATCATCATCCTGACCCCGGCGCAGTGGGTCAACTATACCAAGGAGCTGCTGGCGAAGTATCTGCCGCAGAACGACAAGGTGGTCGTGGTCAAGGGCGGCGACACCCGCAACGAGACGATCATGAACGCCGTGCGCTATATCGAAGAGAACGACGGGCTCGACGACGACACGGTCATCGTGACCCACGACGCGGTGCGTCCGTTTGTCACGGCGCGCATCATCGACGAAAATATCCGCTACGCGCTGGAATACGGCGCCACCGATACGGTCGTTGCCGCCACGGATACCATCGTGGAGAGCGTGGACAAGCAGACCATCAGCAATATCCCCGACCGCAAGATGATGTATCAGGGTCAGACGCCGCAGTCGTTCAAGGCGAAAAAGCTCAAGGAGCTGTATGAAAGTCTGACCGACGACGAAAAGGATATCCTCACCGACGCGTGCAAGATCTTTTCGATGAAGGGCTGCCCGGTGCATCTGGTGCGCGGCGAAGTCCACAATATCAAGATCACCTATCCGTATGACCTGCGCGTTGCCAAGGCGCTGCTGGACGAAGAAATCAAGTGAAAGGACAATCTGTATGCTGAATACCGTATACCGGCTGACGCAGCCGCGAAAGATCGAGATCGCGTTCACCGAGATTGACCTTTTCAAACCGGAAGTGGTCGTCAAGCCGACCTATCTTTCCATCTGCCACGCCGACCAGCGCTACTATCAGGGTACCCGCGACCCCAAAATTCTGGCGCAAAAGCTGCCCATGGCGCTGATCCATGAGGGCATCGGCGAAGTGGTCTATTCGCCCGTGGCCGAATTCAAGCCCGGCGACAAAGTGGTGATGATTCCGAACACACCGGTGGAGCATGACGATATCATTGCCGAAAACTATCTGCGCTCCTCCAAATTCCGCGCCAGCGGCTTTGACGGCTTTATGCAGGAATATGTGCAGATCGCGCCCGACCGTCTGGTCCATCTGCCCGACGGCATCGACCCGCATGTGGCGGCGTTTACCGAGCTGGTGTCGGTCAGCGTCCACGCGATTTCCCGCTTCGACAAGATCGCCCACGCCCGCCGGAACATCATCGGCATCTGGGGCGACGGCAATCTGAGCTACATGACGTGCGTCTTTTTGCGCAAGTTCTTCCCGGACACGAAGCTTTATGTCTTCGGCATCGACGAAAAGAAGCTGCAGGATTTCACGTTTGTCGACAAAACGTTTTTGACCACGCAGATTCCCGAGGACCTGCGCGTGGACCACGCGTTCGAATGCGTGGGCGGCAACGCGTCGCAGATCGCGATCAATCAGATCATCGACTTCATCAATCCCGAGGGCACCATCTCCATCCTCGGCGTGAGCGAATATCCCGTGCCGATCAACACGCGCATGATTTTGGAAAAAGGATTGCGCATGTTCGGTTCAAGCCGCTCCGGCCGCAAGGATTTCCTCAAGACGGTGGAAATGTATGAGCAGTATCCCGAGATCGTGGATTACCTGTCGCTGATGGTGGGCAACGTGGTGACGATCCGCCATATCAAGCAGATCACGGAGGCGTTCGATTCCGATTTGAAAAAACCGATGGGCAAGACCATCATGAAGTGGGAAAAGTAAGAACGCAAAAACAAGAAAACAGGCTGCCCGTTTGGACAGCCTGTTTTAACGTTCGGGTTCAGTTGAGCGGCAGCTTTTTGATCGCCTGAAATGTCTCGTCGCTGATGACGTGTTCAATCTTGCATGCGTCGTCGGCGGCGGTTTCTTCGCTGACGCCGATGGAAACGAAAAAGCGGGTCAGATAGGTATGGCGCTCATAGATCTTTTCGGCAACCTCGCGGCCGAGATCGGTCAGAAACAAATGGCCGTTGCGATCCACATTCAGATAGCCGCCGTCGCGCAGCAGACCGACCGCGCGGCTGACGCTGGGCTTGGAATAGCCCATATATTCGCTCACGTCGATGGAGCGCACCGCGGGTTGTTCGCGGGACAATATCAAGATCGTTTCCAGATACATTTCGCCGGATTCCTGAATAGCCATAGTGTCACCTCGTTTTTATGATTACCTTTTCATTATAACACAAAGAAACGGGCAATGCAAGTGGCTTTTTCGTTTGCCGGATTGCCGGAAACGGCCGGAACGGCGCCTGCGGTGTGGACATTGCACAAAAAAGGGCGCTGTTTTTTATCATCCTTGCGATTGACACAATTCGTTAAATATTGTATAATATAGGGGCAACAGGGTGAGCGGCGACTCACCGAACGATTCTATTACAGGAGGAACCCTATTATGGATACCAGATTTGCGATCACCGAATACCATGACGCAAAAGCGGTCAACAAACAGCTCGACGATTTGCTCGCTTCCCCGATCTATTCCATCAGCCCCGCAGCGCTGAAAGAATACGAAGACGAATACTTCGCCAAAAAGTGCCAGAAGTCCAAGGCCATGATCGAAGAAGCCAAACAGATCATCCCCGGCGGCGTGCAGCACAACCTTGCGTTCAACTATCCGTTCCCCATCGTTATCACGAAGGCGGACGGCGCGAAGCTGTATGACATCGACGGCAACGAATACTACGACTTCCTGCAGGCAGGCGGCCCGACCGTGCTCGGCTCCAACCCGCCGGTCGTGCGCGAAAAGGTCATCGATCTGCTCAACACCTGCGGCCCGTCCACCGGTCTGTTCCACGAGTTTGAATACAAACTCGCCAAGAAGATCTCCGACTCCGTGCCCACGGTCGATATGTTCCGTATGCTCGGCTCCGGCACCGAGGCCTGCATGGTCGCGTGCCGTGTGGCAAGACTTGCCACCAAGAAAAAGTACATCATCAAAATGGGCGGCGCTTATCACGGCTGGTCCGATCAGC
>CADABX010000032.1:13262-41713 GCA_902786285.1 Oscillospiraceae bacterium
CCGTCTGATGCGCGATACCCAGGAATTCTTCCCGGGCGATCTGAACGAACTCGAGCGCAAGCTTCGCCGCAACCAGCTTTCCGGCGGCACGGCTGCCGTGTTCATCGAGCCGGTCGGTCCCGAAAGCGGTACGACGCCGCTCGCCAAGGAATTCAACAAAGGCGTGGAACGTCTTTGCCGCAAATACGGCGCACTGCTCATCTTTGATGAAGTGGTCACCGGCTTCCGTATCGGCATGGCGGGCGCACAGGGCTACTTCGGCGTGGAACCCGACCTGACGGTCTTCGGCAAGGTCATCGCCGGCGGTTATCCCGGCGCAGGCGGCCTGGGCGGCAAGCGCGAATATATGAAGTACATGGGCGCCGGTCTGGACGGCGGCCAGAAGATCAAGAAAGCGTTCTGCGGCGGCACCATGGCTGCAACGCCGATCTCCTGCGTGGCGGGTTACTACACGCTGGAAGAAATCGACAAGCAGAACGCCTGCCAGCGCGCCGGCATCCTCGGCGACAGACTCACCAAGGGTCTGCAGCAGATTATCGACAAATACAACCTGCCGTTCGTGGCGTTCAACCAGGGCTCCATCTGCCATATGGAAACCGTTGGCACCATGCACCTGCACATTGACTGGCACAAGCCGTGGCAGATTCCCGGCGTGCTCAAGGAGAGCGACGTGCGCAAGGCTGAAATGCAGCACATGGGCGCTGCCTATATGGCAGAAGGCATCGTGACCGTCGGCGGTTCGCGTCTGTATACCAGCGCGGCCTACACCGAAGAGATGATCGACGACGCGCTTTCCCGCTTCGACCGC
The DNA here is from genome assembly GCA_902786285.1 of Oscillospiraceae bacterium. GTDB lineage: Bacteria > Bacillota > Clostridia > Oscillospirales > Acutalibacteraceae > UBA6857. Next base: position 14,071 of record CADABX010000032.1, read on the forward strand.
ATCTTCTCCAAGTGCGTACAGATCGGCGAATAAAAACCATCCTGAGGGCAGGCGCACACCTGTCCTTTCTGTCTTGAAAGGAACGAACGCGTATGGATATTCTGCAAGCAAAAGAAATCGTGATCGCCGCGGGCAAAAAGCTCGTGGAAACGGGCCTGATCGCGCGTACCTGGGGCAACGTGAGCTGCCGGATCGACGAGCAGACCTTCGTTATCACGCCCAGCGGCAAAGCCTATGAATCGCTGACGCCGGACGACATCGTGCTGGTGCGCATGGACGACCTGAGCTATGACGGCGACGTCAAGCCCTCCAGCGAAAAAGGCATCCACGCGCAGTGCTATCTGCTGCGCAAGGACTGCAACTTTGTGATCCACACCCATCAGTCGAACGCCTCCATCATCAGCGCCCTCGGCAGCGATATCAACAACGTGGAGGGCAAAGCGCGCGAGCTGATCGGCGACAATGTCCCGCTCGCGTCCTACGGTCTGCCCGGCACCGGCAAGCTGCGCAAGGGCGTGGTCAACGCGCTGCAGCGCTCCGACAGCAAGGCGGTTATCATGAAGCACCACGGCGCCGTCTGCCTCGGCAAGGACTACGACGAAGCGTTTGAAATCGCATCGCAGCTCGAGATCGTGTGTCAAAAAGAGGTTTTCAACCGCTACAAGGCGCTGACCAACAAAACGGCGGAAAGCTTCCGCGACATCTGCGACTATGTGGCCGACCTCAAAAAGCGCGCCGGCGCGCCCGCGCCGCAGCTGACGGCCTACGACTCCTCGCGTGTGGGCAATGTGGTCAAGCTCCAGGGCAAAGACGGCAGCGAAAAGGCGATCGTGGGTCTGGCCCAGGAAAACCTGATCCTCGGCGAATGGCCGGGCGAGCTGGACATGCACCTTGCCATCTACAAGAACCGCCAGGACGTCAACTATATCATCCAGTCGCAGGACGAAGAGATCGTGACCGCGTCGAAGATCACGAAGGTGCTGCGTCCGCTGCTCGACGACTTTGCCCAGATCGCCGGCACGACAGTGAAAACCGCGCTTTACGACCCGAACGATATTCTCAAAACGCGCAAGAACGTGGTCAAGGCGCTCGGCAAGCACAAGAACGCCGCGCTGCTCAAGGACAACGGCGCCGTGTGCGTCGGCCCGTCGCAGGACGAAGCCGAAGCCGCCGAGATGGTGACGGCCAAAAACTGCAAGACCTACGTCTCCTCGCGGCTTTACAGCAAGGTCAAGAACATCGGCAAGGTGGACGCCGTGCTGATGAATGTGATCTACCGTCTGAAGTATTCCAAGCAGAAATAAAAACCGCCAACGGCCTCCGAAGCCAGTTTCGGAGGCGTTTTTTTGTGCAGTTTGATCAGTGCCGTTTCGCCGTTTTGGGTTGACAAAAGACGGTAAAAAATGGTATCCTAAAAAAGCATTCTGATGTATGCGCGCCGCCGAAAACGGCGCTCAAAAAAAGGAGGAAACAACATGTTCAAAACAACCAAACGAGCCCTCGCTGTACTGCTTGCGGTGCTGATGCTGGTATGCTATGTACCGTTCGCATCGTTCGCGGAAGGGGAGACGGAAGGGCCGGCAGCCTCGCTGACAATTGGCGGTGAAGTGACTGGTTACAATTCTGTACAGGCTGCAATCGACGCGATTCCCGCCGGCGGCACAGGCACTGTTAAAGTGCTGAAGCAGGCAGTCGGTGGCGTTGTGCTCAATGCAGATAAAACGGTTATCCTTGATTTGAATAAAGATGCGTTTGAGTATGTTGAAGGAAAAATCACCCTGCGTCAAGGATTCTTAACCTTGAAAAACGGTTGGCTAAAAGGGTATCCACAATCTGTCAATGTGTATGCCTCAGGCGACGATTCTTTTGCAACAGGCGCTTATAACAGCTTGACGGTTGCCGAAGACGCCAGCATCGGCGGCAACGAAACCGGCTATGCCGTCATTCTCAGAGAAGCCGAGAATAAGACTGCCTATGGTTCAAAGATTGACATCAACGGCAGCATCACTGGCTATGTTTGGGTCATGGGCAATATTAAGCAAGGCAACGCCGTCATCAATGTCAACGAAGGCGCAAAGATCTTCGGTGTAGATATCGCCATTGCGCTCAACGGTTATGCAACGCTCAATGTAAAAGGCGGCGAAATCACCGGCGGCACCGAGTCCGAAGCCGGCACCGGCATCGAAGTGCGTGCCGGTAATCTGAACGTCACCGGCGGCAAAATCACCGGCTATGGCGCAGTCAAGTTTAATCCGAACGGCAGCGGCACCACCTCTACGGGCTGCGGTATCGCAGTTGCGCAGCACACCACAAAGAACAATATCAAAGTGGAAATCTCCGGCGATGCCGACGTGAAGGGCACCGTTGCACTTGCGATCGCAAATCCGCAGCTGAACCAGGAAGGCGAGATTTCTGTCAGCGTCAAGGGCGGCACATTCACCAGCACATCCGAAGAAGAAGCGGCTGTCGTTGTACGGAAGGATCCCAACGAAACCCGCGTCAACGCCTTCATCTCCGGCGGCATCTTCTCCAGCGTTCTCCCGGAGGACTATTTTGCAAAAGACGCACAGGTGAAACAAAAGGTTGCGGCAGCCGAAGCGACCACAGAAGCAGACGGTAATATTGAGTATTACGTCGGTGCCGACGACCAATGCTTTACGCTGAGCGACGGTGCATTTGCGGAAATCCCGCAAGCGGATACGATCATTCATTATTGGGATTATAACAATGCAGAAGATCCCCAATGGACAAATGACAAATCCGGTTGCAGCGTTACCGTTCCGTGCGCAAACTGCAAAGCGACCCATATGTTTGATGCCAAGGGTGTCAAGTATACAGTCGAGGTTGAATCTACCTGTCAGACCGAAGGTACGGGTCTTTATACCGCAACCTTTGAGAACGAAAATATTGGCGACAAAACAAAAGATGTGACGCTTCCCATGGCGAAGCATACTTTTAATGAAGCCGGTGTTGGCTTCATACAGGAAGGCGACATTTGGTATGCTTATGGTACCTGCAAAAACCATCCCACACAGCAGGTAAAGGTACAGATGGCTGAGGAGCCAGTGACCCCGCAAACCTGCGAAAAAGCACAAACCGTCAAATATGTTGCTGTCATCAACGGCGAAACTTTTGAAACTAAAGTTATGGAAAAAGGCGAACCCAAGGGGCACAGGCAACCTTTGTTTGCAAAAACGATGCCAGCCATGTGGAAACACGGACGGCTACCGTTGAACAGACCGGCTCCACGGTTCTCCCCACTTGCGTTGCAGACGGCAACAAAGTTTATAAAGCAACTGTGAATTTTGAAGGCGCTGTATTCTATGGAACCGAAACAGTGACCCTGCCCAAAACCGGCCACAGCTACGGTGCATGGACGTCGAACAACAACGGCACCCATAGCCGCGTTTGCGAAGTCTGCCAGGATAAACAAACCGAATCCTGCTCCGGCGGCGAAGCAACCTGCAGCGCCAAAGCGATCTGCAAGGACTGCAACACGGCTTATGGTTTGCTCAACACGAAAAACCACAAGAACACCAGCGAAAAGCCGGCAGTCAAAGCAACCTGTACCACCAAAGGTTTCACCGCGGGCGTCTATTGCAACGATTGTAAACTGTATATCAGTGGTCATGAATCAGTCGATATAGACACTTCCAAAGCCGGCCACACCTACGATACCCCGGCGGAAGCGGACTGGACTTGGGATTGGAACGAAGAAACAAAAACCTATGATGCTAAAGTTTCGCTCACCTGTCCCAATTGTGAAACGAACACGCCAAACAAACAGACCGAGGTCAACGCAACGGTTGGCGAGCCGATCAGTGTGGATGCCACGCATCTGGAAAACGGTTCCATCACCTATACCGCAACGGCCACCGTTACCGAGGGCGTCAGCTTTACGGGAACAAAAGTCGACACGATCACAGCGGAAGGTCACACCGTCCAGACAGTAACCGGCGTTCCGGCAACCTGCACGACGGATGGCAACAAGGCTTACACCTATTGCTCTGTGTGCAAGGCGATCCTGACAATCGATGACGCGGATGTTACATCGCAGAATCTGACAGTAACCGATAATATGAGTGAGGTTACACTCGAAAAACTCGGCCACGACTGGGGTGAACCCACCTACAAATGGGCGGAAGACAACAGCACCGTGACCGCAACGCGCACCTGCAAGCGCGAAGGCTGCGGTGCAACCGAGATCGAGACCGCCAACGCGACCGGCGAGATCACCACAACTGCAACCTGCATGACGAGCGGTGTGAAGACCTTCACGTCCGACGCGTTTGAGAATACAGCATTCTCCGTGCAGACCACAGAAGTTGATCTCGGCCTGGATGAAAACAACCACAGCTTTACAAACTATGTCAGCAACGGCGATGCCACTTATAATGCGGACGGCACAAAGACTGCAACGTGCGACTATGGCTGCGGCACGACGCAAACCATCCCGGAGGAAGGCACCCAGCTCATCTGCAAAAACCACATCTACACCACCAAAGACATCGCGCCGACCTGCGAAAAAGAAGGCACGCGCATCTTCACCTGCAGGATCTGCGGCCATGTGGAAACAGAAACGCTCGCAAAGCTCCCGCATAACGACAAGGACAACGACGGCAAGTGCGACAACGGCTGCGGCCAGATGATGACCGGCGGCAACCACTGCAAGTATTGCGGCAAGGTCCACGACGGTCTGTTCGGCTGGCTTGTCGGCTTCTTCCACAGCATCCTTGCCATATTCAAACGATAACCCAAACACCGCAAAACCGCACCCGCTCTTTTGAAAGGGCGGGTGCTCTTTTTCCTTCGGTGCTTTTTTCCGGCGCGCGGGGCAAAAATGCTTGACAAAGTGCGGCGTTTTATTATACAATATTTCGACATGAAAAAAGCAGGGAAGGACGGTGCTTCTATGGCGCAAGAGCAAAAAGAGCCGACGCAGGCGGCCGCGCAAGGCAAACTGCAGCAGATCAAAGCAAAGCTGCAAAGCACCTATTTTTATACGATCTATCTTTTCTTTGTCCGCAATTTCCGCAAGGCGAAGGCCGGCTGCATCCGTATCGGCAAAAGCATCCGCCGCAGCGTCCGGCGCACGTTTGATCCGCTGTATAAGCGCATTGTGTTCAAGGGCGTGTTTCCGCGCGTTTATAAAAAACACGCCAAAGCGCCTGTGGATGAGCGCAAGGTTGTGTTTGTGGAGCTGCGGCTGCCCAAGCTGACCAACAGCTTCAAGGTGCTGTACGACACGCTCTACCGTGAATATGACTTCGACCTGCACTGCCACTTTTTGCGCAACACCTATGTCAAGCGCGGTCAGTACCGCAAAAACGTGAAGGCCATGCTCGCCGATATCGCAACGGCGAAATATGTGTTCTTTGACGAGGCGACCAATGTCAACGGCTGCTTCAAAATGCGGCCCGAAACCAAGGTCACCCAGCTGTGGCACGGCTGCGGCGCGTTTAAGCGCTTCGGCTATTCCACCGCCGACGCCATCTTCGGCGCCACCCGCGAACAGATGGAAAAGTATCCGTTCAACCGCAACTATACGCGCGTCACGGTTTCGTCGCCCGAGGTCATCTGGGCCTATGAGGAGGCGATGCAATACAGCCACGAGAGCGGCGTTGTCAAAGCGCTCGGCTCGAGCCGCACGGATATTTTCTATGACCAGAAGGTGATCGACCAGGCGTTCCAAAACCTCTATGCGCTGATGCCGCAGGCCAAGGGCAAAAAGGTGATCCTCTATGCGCCGACGTTCCGCGGCCGTGTGGCCAAGGCGACCACGCCGCGGGTGCTGATTCCGGAGTTTTTGAAGTATGAGCTCGGCGACGAGTATGTGCTGCTTTGCAAGCACCATCCGCTGGTGCGCCGCCGCCCGAAAATTACCGACGATTGCAGCGATTTCGCGCTGGATGTGACCGACACCATGACGATCGAGGATCTGCTTTGTGTGGCGGATATCTGCATTTCCGACTATTCCTCGCTGGTGTTCGAGTATTCGCTGTTTGAAAAACCGATGATCTTTCTGGCGCACGATCTGGACGAGTTCTTTGACTGGCGCGGCTTCTATTATGACTACAACGAGCTGGCGCCCGGCCCGATTGTGAAAAATACCACCGGCGTGATCGACTATATCAAGCATATCGACGAGCGGTTTGACCGCGCGCGTGTCCATGCGTTCCGCGAAAAATTCATGTCCGCCTGCGACGGCCACGCCACGCAGCGCATTCTTGAAGATGTCTGCGGCGACGCGCTGGAAGCCCACCGCCGGCCGCAGCCGCTGCCCGACGAGCCCTATCATCTGATTCCGGCTGCCGCAGACTATGTGGAAGTGGAAGAGGACGACGACGATCCCGACGGCGGCGCAGACGACAAAACGCCGATCGGCGCTTGAACAGCAAAACAAAAAGAGGTCCCGACGACCTCTTTTTTTAAGGAGAAAGCCCATGCTTTTAAGATTTAAACGGCTGCTGCAGCGCACGCCGTTTTACAAAGTCTATCTGCTGCTTTGCAAGCACTACCGCTTTTGGGTGCAGGACAAACAGTATCCGCGTATCTACCGCCGCGCAGCAAAAAAGCCGCTGCAGGAAACCAAGGTGTTGTTCCTCGAATGCAGCCGAAAGACGCTGTCCAACAGCTTTCGCGTGATCTATCGCACGCTGGAAACAGACTATGACTTCGATCTGCACTGCCACTTTTTGCTGCACACCACGGCGTCGCGCCGCACCCAGCGGAAAATCTGCCGCGCGTTTGTGCGCGATCTCGCGACGGCAAAGGTGCTGTTTCTCGATGAGGGCACCGACATTTTGTCGCACGTCGATCTGCGCCCCGAAACGCAGGTGGTGCAGCTCTGGCACGGCTGCGGCGCGTTTAAAAAATTCGGGCGCAGCGTGGCCGAAAAGCGCTTCGGCGCCTCGGCGGATTATATGGACACCCATCCGTTCCATAAGCACTATACGCTGGTGACCGTTTCGTCGCCGGACGTGATGTGGGCGTATGAGGAGGCGATGGAATATCCGCGCGAAACCGGCGTGGTGCAGCCGACCGGCGTCAGCCGCACGGACGTGTTTTTTGACCCGGCGTTTTTAAAGCGCGCCGAAGAGACGTTGTATCAAACCGTGCCGCAGGCAAAGGACAAACGCGTGCTGCTGTACGCGCCGACGTTTCGCGGCGAGATCATGGATGCATACGCGCCGGATGTGCTCGATTTTGAAGCACTGAAAAGCGCCCTCGGCGACGGCTGGGTGCTGCTGTGCAAGCACCATCCGCATGTGAAGCACCGTCCGCAGATCCCGGCGTCGTGCCGCGATTTCGCGTTTGACGTGACGGACAGCATGACGATCGAAGATCTGCTTTGCGTGGCGGACGTGTGCGTGTCGGACTATTCGTCGCTCGTGTTCGAATATGCGCTGTTCCAAAAGCCGATGCTGTTTTTGGCGTATGACCTTGACGACTATTTCGACTACCGCGGCTTTTACTATGACTATCACGACCTCGCGCCCGGCCCGATTGTGCGCGATACGGCCGGCGTGATCGACTTTGTGGCGCACCTCGACACCCGGTTTGACCCCGCACGCGTACAGGCGTTTCGCCGAAAATTTATGGCCTCCTGCGACGGTCACGCCACACAGCGGATTTTGCAGCGCGTGTTTGGCGAAGCGTTGGACGCGCACCGGAAAAACGCATAAAAACAGACTGCTGTGTTTTGCAGCAGTCTTTCTTTGTGTCTTAATGTCCGTGCGGCACCTGTTCCCATTTGTCCTGTTCCAACACCCGATCCGCGTAGCACAGCCGCAGGAAAACGGCAAGCAGCAGCGCCGCCGCACCCCAGATCGCCCGGTAGCCGGCGAACCGGATGCACAGCGTACACAGCACCGTGCCCAGCGCAAAGCAGCCGATCATCGTGCCGTGGAGCGCCAGCCGTTTGCCGGATTCCCGATCGTGGTGGCGCAAAAACTTGGCTGCGTTGGCGCCGACCTGACGGATGTGGTTGGTCACAAACGTGGTCGCCGCCGGAATGCCTTTGACCTGGCGGAAGGTGTTGAACTGCATGGAGCAGATAAAGTTCAGCGCGATCTGACAAATCTGATCGGGCGCCGTCGCCGGCAAACAGCCGAGCGCAAACACCACCGCGGCCTCGATCCCGATCAGCAGCGTGTCCCATCGCAGCAGCCGCAGCCGCCGCACGCTTTTGCCCAAAAACTCCGACAAAAACGCGCCGAAGAAATACGCCGAGATCGGCAGCAGCAAATACAGCGCGCGTTTCCATTCGCCGCTGCCGAGCGCGATGGCAAACAGCACGACGTTTGCGGTCTGCGCGTTGCAAAACACGCCGCCGCGCAGGATGAACGTATAGGCGCCGAACCAGCCGGCAACGACGATCAAAAGCCAGTAGATATACGGTTTTTCACATTCGAGATAGGTTTCCCTTGCCTGTGTCTGCAAAAAGCTGCCTTCTTTCTGAAATGGGATTTGCCGCAAAAACGCTTCACCGCAAACCTGACGGTGAAGCGCTCTTTTTTTAGAATTCCGTGTGCAGCTCCAGCGTAAACTGCTTTTGCTGCGCCTTCACGTTGTCGATGAACTGCTTGAGCGGCACGCCGAACTTGTTGTCCTTCACACCACGGATGTTGACCGCGACCGTCTCGTTTTCGGCTTCCTTGTCGCCGACCACAAGCACATAGGGCACACGCTCGAGCTTGAAGCGTTTGATCTTGTTTTTCATATTCTGATCGGAATAGTCGACCTCAAAGCGGATGTCGTTGTCGAGCAGGAGATCGGCGATCTTTTTGGCGTAGTCGTTGTGCTCCGGACGGATCGGCACCACGGCGACCTGCACCGGGGAAAGCCACAGCGGGAACTGACCCTTGAAGTGCTCGATCAGAATGCCGATGAAGCGTTCAAACGAACCGAAGATGGCGCGGTGGATCATCACGGGCTGCTTGAGCGAGCCGTCGGGCGCCACATATTTCAGATTGAAGTTGAGCGGGAGCTGGAAGTCGAGCTGGATCGTGCCCATCTGCCACTGACGGCCCAGGCAGTCGCGCATGCCGAGGTCGATCTTCGGGCCGTAAAACGCGCCGTCGCCCTCGTTGATCTCAAAGCCGTCCGCGCCGAACTTGTCGGTCAGAATGCTCTTGAGCGAGGCCTCCGCCTTGTCCCAAAGGGCGATGTCGCCCATGAAGTCGTCGGGACGGGTGGACAGCTCGGCGGTGTAGGTCAGACCGAAGGTGGCGTAGATGGATTTCGCGATATCCATGATGTCGGAGATCTCGCTTTCGATCTGCTCCTCGGTCACGAAATTGTGCGCGTCGTCCTGATGAAATTCCTGCACGCGGAACAAGCCGTTGAGTTCGCCCGATTTTTCGCGGCGGTGGATCACGTCGGTCTGCGAATAGCGCAGCGGCAGCTCCTTATAGCTGCGGCCGCGGTTGCGATAGACGTTGATTGCGTTGGGGCAGTTCATCGGTTTGATGGCAAACGTCGTGTTTTCGTCCACCGGCGCGATGAACATGCCGTTTTGATAGTGTGCCCAGTGGCCGGACGTGACCCAAAGCTGCTTTTCGTTGAGCACCGGCGCGGAGATTTCCTGATAGCCGTGCGGCAGATGCTCTTTGCGCCAATAGCTCAACAGCGCGTTATACAGCGCCCAGCCCTTCGGCAGCCAGTAGGGCATGCCGGGTGCGGTTTCGTGGAACATAAACAGTTCGAGTTCGGGGCCGAGCTTTTTGTGGTCGCGCTCCATCGCTTCCTTGATCATGTCCAGGTGATCCTTGAGCTGCTTTTTGTCGGGGAACGCGTAGACGTATACGCGCTGCAGCTGGTCGTTGTGCTCGTCGCCGCGCCAATAGGAGCCGGAGACGAACTTGATCTGGAACGCCACGGAGAGCAGCTCCTGCGACGACTCGATATGCGGGCCGCGGCACAGGTCGACAAAGTCGTCGCCGGTGTAATAGATGGAGATCACTTCGTCGTCGGGCAGATCGCGGATCAGCTCGGTTTTATACTTCTGATCCTTAAACAGCGCGAGCGCTTCGGCGCGGGAAATTTCCTTGCGCGTCCAGCTTTCCTTGCGCTTGAGGATTTCGCGCATCTTGTTTTCGATGGCGGGATAGTCGTCCTTCGAGATGTTGTGATCCAGCTTGAAGTCGTAGTAAAAGCCGTCGTCCACCTGCGGGCCGATGGCATACTGCACGTCTTTGCCCCAAAGCTCGATCACGGCCTTTGCCAGCACATGCGCCATCGAGTGGCGATAGTTGGCGAGGAAGAATTCTTTGTCCATGGGTGTTTGCTCCTTTTTTGAAAAAATAGAAAAGCTCCATCCCACACAGATCCACTGTTCTGGGATGAAGCGTTCGCTCCACGGTTCCACCCGGATTCTGCGGCAAAGCCGCAGCACTCATTTTGCCTTAACGCGGCACCACGGTACACCCTTTCGGGGACGGCTCCAAAGCGGTACGGGTTGCTCCGCCGTCTGACACACTTGCAGCCTGGGTGCGTCTCTCTGCAAAACGGCAAACGGGCAAAACGCTCTTTGTCATAGCCTTTTGGGATGTTGCATTTTTCGATAGCTATTGTAGCACCACGCGGGCGATTTGTCAAGAAAAAGCGCTGTCAAGATTGCCTTTTTTCCATTCTTCCAGGAACGTCCGCACAGTTCCTGCCCAAACGCCTGTTTCTTTCGTCGCCTCTTTCAAAATCTTTTTACACACACGCGGTTCCTCTGCAGTCAGCACCATCGCCGTCCATGTGCGCACATAGCCTTCGGGCGACTGCAGCAACGTTTTCAGTGCAGCCTTTCCTTCTTCCGACTGCATCAGAACCCGAACGCTCTCTTCGATCCGGTCAAAGGCCCGGTTGATTTTTTTCGCATCGTCGCCCTGAACGGTTTCCGCGGCGTGGGTATGTGCCGCTTCGATGTAGGTTTGCAGAGTCTCTTTCAGATCCATAGGTCACCATCCTTTCTGGATTGTTCCGGTTGGCCGGTTCTAATCTCCGAAGCTGGGCTGAAACAATTCATAACGCACGCAGTTATCTTCAGCGTTAAACGTCACTTGCAAAAAGCCCGAAAGACTCTTCCAGTCCGCATAGACCTCTGCGCCGTTTTCATCCTTGTCCGGTTCCGGACTGCTGTTATAGGTCTGCTGGCGATTGCGAATCTCCTCACGCAGCGCGTCGAAGTCATCGGTCGGCAGACGGAACGAAAGCGTCACTTCGCCGTCCTGCCAGAATTGCGTCAGCATACCGACCTGCCGGTAGCTGAAGGACACGTCTTCGGCATTTGTCGGAATCTCTTTCGGAAACAGATCGTTGGCACAAGCCTTGTCCCATTTTCCATAGGCAGAAGGAGATCCCGTTTCGGACGCAAGAGCATAATAGACAAACAAATCGTCACTGCTGTCGTCTGAGGCAGCGTTCACAAATCCGATCAGGGACATGCCGATTGCCGGAAGCAGTGCCAGCACGATCACAAACGTTTTGATGATCAGGTAAAGCAGCGGACGTTCTTTGTTCAGCACCGCGCCGAGAAACGCCCAGAGCGGAAACGCCAGATAGAGCGGCACCAGCCACAGGTTTGTGGTGTTCCACGGATAAGCAAGTGTAACCATCCAGTAGATGAGCCCTGTCAGCGTGACGGCAAGCCACAGGGCGGAAAGGACGATTTTTACAATACGCCACGGTTTCATGTTTACCCCCTCCTGTGCTGTCTATTATAGCACACGCAGGGCAGGAATACAAGTTCGGCAGAAAAGCTTCAGCAAAATGTAAGAACCGGCCGCTCCGCGTGGAACAGCCGGTTCGCTATATTTGTGTCAGTTACACCGGTTCGATATGTTCGAGGATCGTTGCCAGCACGGACAGCAGCGGACGGGTGCGCGGATGTAAAAGCTCGTAGGCAAGCAGCAGCTCGCTTTCATGGGCGGTGGGGTCGTTTTTGTCAATCGTGATCAGACGGAATCCGCGGTTGTCGTCGTTGTAGGAGCCGTAGGTACAGCCCGGCGACGTGACAAGATCGATGCCCTTGTAGGGGACGCTGAAGCCGTTGACATGGTCGTGGCCGCAGAAGATGGCGTTGACGTCACCCTGCGCCAGCATGGTTTCCACTTCGGCGTAGCCCGGTTCAAAGTCGAGATGCGGCGGGCAGGGCGCTTCGCTCAGATGGTTCTTCGTAAGATCCGTGCCCTCCGGCAGGGTATACCATTTGCCGGCGAAATCAACTGCGCCCGGCGTGCCCTCCGGCACTTGCTGCAGCGCTTCGGCGATCTGCGGCGGGATGATATGTTGGAACGCGATGGACGGCACGGGTACGCCGCCGTTGGCCTCTTTCAGTTCGTTCGATTTATCCACATACCATTCGAGCTGCTCCGGGAACACATAGCCGTAGCCGCCGTAGCGGTTGTCGGGGTTGTAGTTGCCGGAATCGAAGCACCAGATGTTGAACGCCACCTCGTCGCTGCATTTGTCGGCATAGACGGGCAGATTGTAGGTGCCGACGTTGATCACCGTTTTGTCCACCGTCTTTTCCGCAACAACGCCGCGGCAGCCGATGAAGGTCGGATAGGATTCGTAGACGTCCATCTGGTCGAGCTTTGTCAGCTCGGTGCCCTCGTCGTCATGGTTGCCGAAGACGGCGGCGATCGGGGTATGGAACAGGCTCAAAATGTCCATCACCTGACGGATCGCGAATGTGGCGCCCCACTTTTTCTCGGCGCTGTAGCCGGCAATGTTGTCGCCGGTCAGCACAATGAGATCCGGTTTCGTTTGCCGTACCGCTTCAAACAAAAGCAGCTTTTCAACCGACGAGACCCAGATCGCTTCCTGGATATCCGCAATCTGCAAAATGCGCAGCTTGCCGTCTTCGTTAAAGGAAAGACGGGTGCACTTTTCCCGCTTTGCGCCCTGATAGTCATAGGCAGCGAAGGCGGTGCCGACGCAGGGAACCAGCAAAACCATGGTCATGAGCGCGGCGAGCAGACGTTTGGCTTTCATAGTATCAACTCCTTTTATCTTTATTATAAAAAAGAAAGGCACAAAATGCAATCTTTTTTGAAAAAGAAACAAAGAAGAACGTTCCCTGCGGACCGTTCTTCTTTTTGGCTTTAGTCAATTCACCTGCAGCAGATCTTTTCCGGCCTCCACGGCGCGGTTCCACATCGTTTTGACATCCGCCACAAATGCATCCCAGCCCTTTTCGCCGCGTGTATATTGCAGCAGGCTGCCGCCAACGTCGGTGCGAAACGTTCCGCCGGGGTAGGCGCGGCTGAGATCCGGCATCGCCGTTTCGCCGTCTTTCGTCAGATGGCGCAGCGTCTCGGTTTTCAGCGGATCGTCGGACAGCTCGCCCTCCCGGAAGGTGTTAAACGGTGCTGTGAACCCGAGGCGTTCCTTGACAAAGCGCTTGCCGTCCTCGGCGGAAAACAGCCATTCAAGGAAATCCACCGCTGCCTGCTTCTGCGCGTCGGACGCTTTGTCGTTGACCGCGAGATAGCGCGTGGCGTCCACGGTCAGGCCCATGGCGTCTTCGCCGTCCAGCCCGAGATACAGCGGCAAAAAGTGCAGGTCTTCATCCTTGAGCACGCTGTCCTCCATCTTTTTGAGCTTGTCGTAGCTGTCGGAGCCGGTGTAGAGAAAGGCGGTTTTGCCCGTTGCAAATTCTTTCATCGCGTCGTCGCCGGTCACACTGTCGAGCTTTTTGCGGCCGGACACGGTGTTGTCAAACAGCAGATCGAACGCGTCCTCGATCTTGTCGCCCACGGAAAACGCAAAATCCTTGAGCGATCGCACGGCGCGCGTCAGCAAGGAATCCTCATCTTTGACGTCGGCATAGACCGCGGCGCTCGACGCGTGCGAAAGCCAGTCTCCGTCACTGCCCAGCGGCAGATCGGCAAATACGGCGTCGATGCCCAGCTCCTTCTTGTGGTCGGCCATGTCATGGACCAGCGCTTTGAATTTCGCGTAGTCCGTGATCTCATCCATCGACGCGTAGCTGGTCTTTTTGTTTTTCAGCGCAAAATAGCGGTCGGTGACGGCTTTGTTATACAGCAGCCCATAGGCGGTGACATCTATCGGCACAGCCAGCAGGCGGTCGTTGTCCACCAGCGCCAGCGACTTGTCGGCCAGAAAGGTTGCCAGCGACGTGCCCTGCAGATCGGCGCTTTTGTCGCCGATGGCTTCGAGGTCTTCGTCACCTGTCAGCACAAAAAGGGCAGGGGCGTCGTTTCGCGCCAAAGCGCCGCGCAGCGCGGTCGGGTAGGTTTCTTTCGGCTGCGTCTGAAATTGCAGCGTGACGCCGGTTTTTGCACGATAGGCGGCCGCAATCTCTTCGAGTGCGCCGGACAGCTCCGGCGACGCGGAAAGCACGGTGAGGCTCGTCGCCTTCGACGGTGTGCCGGTCTGTGAGGTGTTGTCGGCGGTGGAATCGTTGTTGTCGGTGCGCTTGCCGCCGCAGGCCGCAAACGACAGCAGCAACAGCGAAACAAGCAGCAGGGAAAGCAGTTTGTTCATATCGGAACCTCCACAAAGCTTGGTGATGATCTGATTCTTGATCTTTCCTAGTGTTGCCTGTTTCAGCGAAAATATACAAAAGAAAAACATCCGACCGGAAAAGACCGATCGGATGCGGTTTGCAGACAAATTGTCAGTTTGCTTTGGAAAACGGAAGCCGGAAAAAGTCCAGCGCGGCCTGAAACGCGTCGGCTGTGCGGCGCGACAGGCTGTCGGCGCCCTTGCCGTAGCCGGGCAATGTGACGTTGCAATCGCCGGGCGCTTTGTCGATCATCAATCCGTTCAAAATCAGATCGAGCGCGCCGCGGGTGAAGAGGTTATCGACCGATTTGAGCCCGAGCCACGCGAGGATCTTGCTGCTCAGCAGCTTTTGGATCACCGGGCTTTCCTCGGCTGCGCGCGCAGCGAGCAGAACATAGACCGCGTCCAGCACGAGCTTGCCCGTTGTGCTGTTGCCGCCGAGGGTTTCGTCGCCGTGCGCAAGACCGGCATAAAACGCGGTGATCAGATCGTCCACCGTTTTGTAGTCGCTTTCGGGCAGCTTGATGCCCATCGCCTTGGCTTTGGCTTCCACAGTTTCACCTTCGCCGTACAGCGGGATCAGAATGTTTTCGGGCAAAATGCGCTTGATCGCTTTTGCAAGAAAGTTGTCCTGCGCCAGACCGAGCGTGTCGATGAGCTGATCGGCGTTGACAAAGCCGCGGATGTAATCTTCGATCAGCGAATCCTCCATGCAGCCGTAGGCGTAGCCGACCGGATCGTTTGCGATCATCTCTTTTTGCGCGTCGCTGTAGCCGGATGGGATGTTCGCCACATCCAGCTTGTCGATCGTGCGGCTTTCCAAAGTCACGTCCTTGTCGGTAAACGTGACAAAGCGGTAACAAAGCGGATAGCACGAAAGCGCCGGCGTGTTCACGTCATAGATGCGGTGGATGCCTTCATAAACGGCTACGTCGCTCAGATGGTGGTGGCCGGTAAACGTGACGCGGATGTTCCACTTGTCAAACAGGCGGCACATCTTTTTATAGTTTTTCAGCGTATAAAAATCGTCCATCGTCACTTCCAGCGAATAATGCTCCATCAGCTCGTGGTGCATCATGGCGATGATCTTTTTGCCGTCTTTCTTGGCTTCCTTGACCTGCGCGGTGATCCATTGGAGCAGCGTGGCGGAGATCGCGCCGCTGCCGCCGCCGTTCCATTCGTTGGAATTGATCGCCAACAGCCGGTAGCCGTCCTTCAGATCGACCGCGTAGGACGATGTGGCGTCGTCGACCGCCAGCGCTTCGTCATAGCCGAATTGATGATAGATCTCGCGAAACTGCACATGGTCCATCGCATAGGCCGGTACGTCGTCCTGCATATCCACGTCGTGGTTGCCGTTGATGACAAAGACCTGCTTGCCGGTCTTCTCCTCAAACGACGCGAGAATCGCGGCAAAGGCCGCGGCGTCCTGCAGGCTGCCACTGTCGGTCAGATCGCCTGTTAGCAGCAGACAGTCCGCGTCGGACGCGGCAGCGTCTTTCAAAAACCGATCCACGATCAGCGGTGTGAGGGAGGAAAGCTGGCCGAGCGAATCGCGCGGGTGGAAAAACCGGTCGGATGTGACCTCCTTGTCGTCTCTCCAATGCAGGTCGGACGCAACAATCAGCTGCAGCGGATCGTCCTTTGCGGCGGCGCCGAACACGAGCACGCTGCAAAGCAGCGAGAGAGACAGCAGAAAACAAAGAACTTTTTTCACGGGGTATCACAACTCCTTGTTTTTGTTTTCCGATTTTTTAACAAAGAGCAGGTCAGTCCTCCGGATAGCCGTTGGGGTTCATGCTTTGCCAGCGCCAGGAATCCTCACACATCTCCTCGATGCCGCGTTCGGCGGTCCAGCCGAGCACTTCCTTTGCGCGGGTCGGATCGCTGTAGCAGGTGGCGATATCGCCCGGGCGGCGGTCCACGATTTTGTAGTTGATGGTTACGCCGCTGGCTTTTTCAAACGCATGCACCACGTCGAGCACACTGTAGCCGACGCCGGTGCCGAGGTTGAAGATGTCGACGCCGCTCTTGGACAGCGCGCGTTCCACCGCCTTGACATGGCCGAGCGCCAGATCCACCACATGGATATAGTCGCGCACGCCGGTGCCGTCGGGCGTATCGTAATCGTTGCCGAAGACCGACAGGCATTCGCGCTTGCCGATGGCGACCTGGGTGATGTAGGGCATCAGATTGTTCGGGATGCCATTGGGGTCTTCGCCGATCCGGCCGCTCTTGTGGGCGCCGATGGGGTTGAAATAGCGCAAAAGGCTGACCGACCATGCGGGATCGGCGGCCTGCAGATCGCGCAATATCAGCTCGATCATGAACTTCGTGGTGCCATAGGGGTTGGTGGTGCCGCCGGTGGGCATGGTCTCCTTGAGCGGCGACTGGTTGTTCATGCCGTAGACCGTTGCAGAGGAGGAGAAGACGATGCGCTTGCAATTGTTTTTGCGCATCACGTCGCACAGCACGAGCGTGCCGTTGACGTTGTTGTCATAATATTCGAGCGGTTTTTGGCAGCTTTCGCCGACAGCCTTGAGCCCGGCAAAGTGGATCACGGCGTCGATCTGTTCGGCCTTGAAAATCTGGTCGAGACCTTCGGCGTCGCGGATGTCGCACTCATAAAAGGCAAACTCCTTGCCGGCGAGTTCGGCAATGCGGCGAAGCGATTCGCGCTTGGAGTTGTAAAAATTGTCGACGACGACGACGTCATAGCCGGCGTTCATCAGTTCGATACAGGTGTGGGAGCCGATATAACCGGCGCCACCGGTGACAAGAATTGACATAATGCGATCCCTCGTTTATAATATAGTATGGTATTGCTATTATACTGTATTTCTGCATCTTTTTCAATATGTGTCATTCATTTTTTTCAGGAGGTGTCCCATGGCGGACTTAACGGATCTTGCCGTGATCAAAGAAGTGCTGACACGGCACGGCTTCACCTTTTCCAAAGCGCTCGGCCAAAACTTTCTGGTCAACCCTGCGGTCTGCCCGCAAATGGCGGCGGCCTGCGGTGCGGACGAAAGCACCGGCGTGCTGGAAATCGGGCCGGGCCTCGGCGTGTTGACCAAGGAACTGGCGCAAAAAGCCAAAAAGGTTGTGAGCGTGGAGCTCGACACGCGGCTGCTGCCGGTGCTTTCGGAAACGCTGCAGGCGTTTGACAACGTCACGATCGTGAACGACGATATTCTCAAGGCCGATCTGCCGGCGCTGTTCCGGCAGCATTTCGACGGTATGCGCGTCGTGGTCTGCGCCAATCTGCCCTATTACATCACATCGCCGGTTTTGCTGCGGCTGCTGGAAAGCGGACTGCCGATTGACGCGATCACGGTGATGGTGCAAAAGGAAGTGGCCCAGCGGCTGTGCGCCGCGCCGGGCACCAAAAACGCCGGTGTGCTGACAGTCTATGCCGATTACTATGCGCAGGCCGAACTGCTGTTTTCCGTGTCCAAGGGCTCGTTTCATCCGATGCCGCAGGTGGATTCCGCGGTGGTGCGCCTGACCATGCGCAACCGGCCGGCGGTTGCGGCAGACGATCCGCAAAAGTTTTTCCGGCTGGTAAAGGCGGCGTTTTCGCAAAAGCGCAAAACGCTGGTCAACGCCGTCAGCAGCACGCTGCATCTGCCGAAGGAAACCGTCGCCGCCGCGCTGGCGCAATGCTCTTTGCCGTCGGCCGTGCGTGCCGAAGCGCTGACAACGGCGCAGCTCGGCGCATTGTATCGTGCCCTGCGGGCAGAGGAGGTGCTTTGATGGATGCGCAGACAAAAAAGCAAAAACGCAGGGAGCGCGCGGCGCTTTTGCGCAATATGGTCTATCTGCAGCCGTTCAAGGCGCTGCTTCTGGTGCTGATCGGCGCGCTGGTATTCGCCATTTCGGCGCAGTCGATGCAGATGCTCGTCATCTCGACCACAGACAGTGCGGCGGTGCGCAATGCGCTGGTGCAGCGCGGCGATTTCGACTACCGCACCAGCGAGCCGTTTCTGGAGGAAACACAGCGGCTGCTCGGGGAAATTCTGGATTATGCGCTGATCTATCAGGATCCCGAAAACTTCAGTTCGCCCGACCTGCTGCAAACCCGGATCCTGCAGGAAACAAAGCGGACGAAGAAGCGGATCAGAATGGCGCTTGATCTTGCGGTTCTTCAAACCGAAAACGGCGAATATCAGCAGGATTTTGTTGACAACGGCTTTTTCAAAACGGAAAACGGCCGCCGGACTGTGGACGAAAACGCGATCCGCGCCTATTATGAAGCGGAGCGCGACAGCTTGATCGAAGGCTATAAGCGGGCAATCGACGAGGATTACAGCCAAATCCAAAGCGATTTGGACGCCCTGCGCGGCGTTCGGTTTGCGGTTGTCATGCATGAGACGGACGACCTGATCACAAATACCGCCGGCACCTCTGCCCGCGCGGTGCAAAAAATGATTGCGGCGCAAAAGATGCATCTGCTGCTGTTCAACAGCCGGGAGCCGTATTATACGAACACCTCGATGAAGGACATTGCCGATCTGGCACAGCCCATTGTGGAGGCGCGGGACGCGTCGTTCGATCTGTTTGTCAGCTTTCCGGACGATCTGCATTTCAACGACCGGTGCGACAACATCGAAGCGACCTGCCTTGCCATGTTCAAAAAGGTCGCCGACACCACGCGCCATGTGCTCTTTTGTCTGATTGCACTGGCCGCACTGACCGTTGCGCTGCTGCTGCTGGCCGGCAAGCGGGAGTCCGGCGGCAAGATCAAATACGCTGTGACCGACCGGCTGCCCAACGAGCTGCATCTGCTGTTTCATCTGGTGCTGCTGCTGTCACTGCTGTCGTTGATCGGCAACTCCGTCTATACCGTGCTGCACCCGTATCTCGGCATTCCCGGGATCACGGCCGCGCAGGACTATTATGTGCTGCGCGGCAACGTATGCGCCGTCCTGTTTTATATGACGGTGGTCGGGATGCTTTGCACGATCAAGCGCCATTACAGAAACCATTCGCTGCTGCGCAATACTCTGGTCTATGCGCTGACCCGCCGCTTTCGAAAAAGCAGCGACGCGAAGAATGACGAAACGGTGTGATATACATCTGTATGCGCCGAAATGTGTATGTTCTTGCCGAAAAAGAAACGCGTTTATGTAAAGGATATACCTTTCCATAAACGCCCGGCGTGTAAAGGGATTTTCTTACACATGTTGAAAACTGCGTGAAAAACGTGAATAACTCGGAGTTTTTAACAGAAAATTTCTGAAAACGAATTTTTTAGCAATGATTTTGTGAAGTTTCCAACTTTACTAACATAGCTTTCAACATCACCGGTTGCGGAATATTCATTTCGCGGCCGGTTTTTGTATATACAGCTTCCATGCATCGCCGTCAGCCGTCTACCCGCAGCGCACTGCGCGCCGCAACGGTAACGCCGTCCGCGTCGGCGGACTTATCGGTGAAATTCACATAGATGCGTGCGCTGCCGAACGATGTGCAGGTCACGCCGCTTTGCAGCGTGCGAAACGCGGTGATGGGCTGATCCGACAGGTCGCCCAGCAGCTGCTGCAGCGCGCCGTAGGTCTGCTGTGCCTGTGCGATACTGTGGACATAATACAGCGGGTCCGCAAGTCCGTCGCGGCTGTAGTCCGCCGCATACCATTCATAATACGGCACGGCGCCGCACTGCGCAGCCAGCAAAAACGCTTCCTGCGGATCGTCTGCAAGATTCATCGCCCCGCCGGAATAAAACGCATAGCCGTGCAGGATCATCTGCAAAAACGGCACCGGCGTTGTGATCGCGTTGGTGTATGTCGCCGTCATCGGGATGTCCAGCAGCGACGACGCGTATTTGACTGCGTAGAGGTTCGCGCCGCGCAGCATGAGCGACTGTTTCGCCGAAAACAGCGACACGCTGTCCCCGACCAGATCGCGCATCTGCTGTGCCGTGGGCGCTTTTCGGCTTGCAAAATCGCCATACAGCGTCTCGGCCGCGTCGGGGATACACACGCCGGCGGCATGCAGCTCGGTCAGATCATACAGCAGCGCACGGGCGCGCGTTTGCAGCCGGTCGGCGCCGCAGTTTGCCAGCGTGACCGTGCCGGCCAGACAGTCGGTCTGCAGCAGCGGCACCGCCGTCTTTGCGTGGTCGCCGAAGATCGTTCTGGCGCACCGCGGCAGATGGCGCGCTTCGCCCGACGTCAGCCGCACTTCCGGAAACACCGCAACGCCGAGCCCTTTCACGGATTCGGCAAAGGCGGCCGGCGATTCTCCCTGCGACACGGTGGAGGACAGCCGGACCTTTTGCTGCGTCAGACCGCCCAGAAACAGCCCACGGTAGCAAAGGCGCACCGCCGCGATATCCTTCGAGCGCAGATATTCCAGCACTTCGCGCGCCTGGGAAAAATCGGTCAGCGTGCGCAGACTGCCCGCCTCCTCCTGCGGCGACTGGACATTTGCCGCGCCGGTCAGGGCCAGATGCAGCGGAAAGCTGTCGTCGCCCCGGATGGGCGAGAGCAGATCCAGCGTGCCGTTGCGGATCAGCAGCTCGCGGCACGCGGCGGCCATTCCGGCGGCGTCGGCGGTGTCGTCCGCCAAAAACCGGTAGGACATGCGAAGAATGCCGTCGTAGCTTTGTTTGGAAAGATAGATCCGGCCGCGGGCGTCCTGCGCGGTTTCGGTGAGTGTGAACGACGACCAGACGCGGTCAAAGCCGCCCGCTTTTGTTTTCTTTTCGGCGTGAACGGTCATGAGGGCGTCGCCGGTTTCCGCCAACGCCGCAAACGCGCCCCGGCCGGCCCGCCGGCCAAACGCGGCAACCGGCGCCGAGGCGCCGGTGTCGTCGGCGGCATAGACCGGAATGCTGACCGGATCAAAGGCTTTCGGCACAGCGGCCGCGTCGATCATACTGCCGCAGCCGTCGGGCAGCAGCAGAAAATCACCGCTTTGCGCGGCAGACTGTGCGCCGAAAAAGGGCAGCAGCGCCACGTCGCAAACCCGGACGCCGCGCGGCAGATCCGTGTTTTGCAGCGCCGCACAGTCCATATCCACATGCATGCAGCCGTCCGACACAGTGATTTCCAGCGGCAGATGCAAATGCAGACGCCGCGCGTCCGGCAGGTCGGCGTCAAGCTGATACTGCAGCAGCAGACCGGTTCCCGTCTGTGTGACGGAAAGGCCGTTTTCGGCTTTGCAGTGATCCTGTGTGTTGAGCGCAATGCGCTGTCCGTCGACCAGCAGCTCCACTTCTGCCATGGCGGCGTCGGTGTTTGCCGTTTCCGGCAATGCACGCCAGAGCACGCCGCTGTTTGCGTCATACAGCGCGATGCTGCGGCTCGTTTCATCGTAATACAGCGTGGTCATACCGGCGCGCGCCACCCGGGTCATTTCTTCCCGTGCGGCGGTGCTGCTGTGGACGGCATCCGGCACGGCTGCAACCTGCAGCGCGTCGTCCGACGCCGGCCGGCCGGCTTTGACACAACCGGAAAGCAGCAGCAGCGCACAAAGCAGCAGATACCCTCGAACGATTCTGTTCACATGAACGCCTCCCCAAAGATTCTGTGCGTATTATACCATAAAGGAAAAAGCTTGTCCAGTCGCGGCACAGACGCGCGTTTACGAAAAAGCCAGCCGAAACCGGCTGGCTTTTGGTTTAAGGGATCGGCGTAAACGGGATCGGCTCGAGCGACAAATCAGATTCATCGTCCGGGGTCTGCAGCGCGTAGTGCTGTTCGGTATCCGTGAGCTTGCCTTCATAGAAATTGACGCCGCGGAAAACGACCTCGTCGTCATAGACCTCCGTCAGATACCCGAAGCCGCTCATGTCGTTCGGCGTGCCGTCGTTTTCCATCATGGACAGCGTGGGCACCCAGATCTCCGGCGTGTTGTATTTGCCGCGGATCAGGCCGAAGTGAATGTAATAATGCATGTGGCCGACGAGCAGGAACGTGTTGGGATACTGCGTGACAAGCTGCGCAAAGCGGTCATGGCCCTGCACAACATACGACAGCGGATGGTGGCTGCATACAAAGATCGGCTTTTCGTCGGCGGCAGCTTTTTGCAGCTCCGCCTCCAGCCAGTCGAGCTGCCGGTCGGAAAAATTGCGTTCGTGGCACTCCTCGGTGTCCGGCGCCATAAAGATCAGATGGCAGCCGTTCACCGTCTCGCTGTAATACAGCTCTTCGACCGAACGGTCCACAAAGGTCCGCATATAGTCGAGCTGTGTTTTCCGGAACGACGGGAACGAGCCGTCCGGTTCGCTGACGTTGCCGATGTCGTGGTTGCCGACGATGGTGTAATAGGGCTTGATCGGGTTGACCGTTTCCAGCATCCCGTAAAGAAACAGGTTTTCGAGTTTTTGCCCGTTCATCGTGTTGTCGCCGAGCAGCAGCAGCGCGTCGGCCGTGTCTTTGACCGCGGCAAAATGCTTCATCGACTGCATGTTGACCTTGAACCGGGCGAGACTGTTGGTTTCGGTGTGGACGTCGGACACGACGACCAGCGACAGCCGGACATTTTCTTTGTCCAGCGGCGCGATCGGCTCGCTTTTGAGCGGCAGGGTGGCAAAGAAAAAGTAGGTTGCCAAAAACAGCGCAAGTCCCTTGCGCAAGGGGATCAGCAGCTTTCTCATGGGGATACCTCCTGTGACGCAGTATTTGCAAACACGGTGCGATACACCGTTTCGGCCAGTTGTTTTGCGCCCTGCATATCCGGGTGGACGCCGTCCGGAAACCGTTCATCGCGGTCCGCAAACGTCGTTTGCAGATCGATGGTCTGCACCTGCTGCGCTTCGGCGATCGACGCCGTCAGCGGCACGATCTTTTCGCTGAGCACCTGCGGCTGCATATGATAGGCCGACCGTCCAAACCGTGTGAACACCGGCGGCGGCAGCATCACCCACACCTCGGGTGCGCTTTCCAGCGACACATAGCTTTGCAGCAGCGCCGTATAGCTCGCGGTGAAATCCGCTTCGTCCCAGTTGAAGGTTTTGCAATCGTTGGTGCCGAGCATCAGAATCACGACGTCCGGCTCAAACGCGAGGCTTTTTTGATACAGCGTTTCGTCCATATACGGCAAATCGCCGCCCCGGCCGGCGGTGCGGGAGGAATAGCCGAAATTGTTGACACAATAGCCTTTGCCGAGCATCCGGCGCAGCACGGCGGGATAGTTGTGGCGCCGCCAGCCCAGTACGTTGCAGCCGTAGGTGATGGAATCGCCGACACACGCCACCCGGATCTGGCCGTCACGCGGCTGCCGGATCGGATGCACAAAGCTCATCAGCCCGAAATCGTAGCACAAAAAGACGATCAGCAGCGCCAGCGCCGCGAACCACGCGACGATTTTTTTCACAGGCGGCACCTCCCCTTGTGCGATGACATTACCTTTTTATTATACAGAAATTTACAAGGCAAGTCAACCCGCATCCAGGGCGTCGATCGCATCAAACGGGATATTTTTATCGGTCAGAATCAGCTCGCGCAGCGCAAGGTCCGCCTGCCGCACCACACCCCGGCGGGTGTGGTATGCGCCGTTTTCCCAATAGGTGACGCAAACGCGCATCCCGCGCCGGAGCGAGAGCATCTGGCGCGAAAGCGTTTCGTTTTCCTCGTCGCTGCGCGTATGCCGCCGCGGCTGTTCGCCGGTCTTGGCGCGTACCAGCTCCTCAAAGCCAGTGAGCGCCGCAAAGGGTAAAAAGAGCTTGCTTCTGTCTGCCGGTCTATCCACCGTTATGACCTCCGATCAGTTTGTTGCGCAGCCGCGCCGTGCCCGCTTCGGTATAGCTGAGGCCCTTGAGCACGGCGTTTTTGCCGAATTTGTTTTTGATAAAAATGCGTGAAAGCTGCAGATCGCGCTCCTTTTGCTGCGCCGGCAGATCGTCAAACAGCGAAAGCTGCCGGTTGTCGCCGCTCGAAAGCTCCTGAAAAGCGATTCCGACGCGGCGGATGGGCTTGTCTAGTACCGTGCGCCGATAGATGCTGTCAAACGCCGCCATGATGACGCGGAAGGAATCGGTCGGTTTTTCAAACCGGTGGCTGCCGCCGCTGGGCGGATCGCTGTCCTTGCTGTAGCCGACAAACAGCGACACGCCGTGTGTGAGCTGATTTTGCTCCACAAGCTTTAACACCAGCGCGTCCACCATTTCGCGCAGCACCACATAGGCGTTGTCGCGGGTATAGTCGGAAAACAGAATCTGGCTGTTGGACAGCGAGGTGCTTTTCGGCTTATAGGCGTGGATCTGCCCCAGCGTGCTCGACTCCCGGCCGTAGGCGTGGTCGATCAGATACTGCGCGTTGACGCCGAAGGCTTTGTAAAGGCAGCTTTCCGGCAGTTGCGTGACGCCGTGCAGATCGTAGACCCCGAGCGCCGCCAGCCGTCGCGCTGTGCCGCGGCCGATCCCCCAGATGTCGGTGATCGGGCGGTGGTGCCAGATCTTTTGGCGAAAGCTTTCGTCGTCGAGCACGCCGATATGGTCGTCCGCGTGTTTGGCGGTGATGTCGAGCGCGATCTTGCACAAAAACAGATTGGTTCCAACGCCGGCTGTGGCGCAGATGCCGGTCTGCCGCTGCACTTCGCGCATCAGCGTTTGGGCAAATTCCTTCGGCGTCTGGTGATACAGCGTCAGATAGGGCGAAATATGCACAAAGCATTCGTCGATGGAATAGACGTAGATGTCCTCCGGACTGACGAACTGCTGATACAGCGCGCAGATTTCGGCGGACGTTTCCATATATTTGCGCATGCGCGGCATGGCAGCGATATAGTCGACGTCGTCGGGAATTTCATACAGCCGACAGCGGTTGCGCACGCCGAGCGCTTTGAGGGCGGGCGACACGGCCAGGCAGATGGCGCCCTTGCCGCGCGACGCGTCGGCGACCACGAGGTTTGCGCGGAACGGGTCGAGTCCGCGCGCGACGCACTCCACCGAGGCGTAAAAGCTTTTCAGATCGATACAGAGATAGATGGGAGGCATAGGATCACCTTCTTTTAAGGGCCAAGGACCAAGGGATAAGGGGCAAGGGACGCGCCGGATTTGAATGCTGCCGCAGGCAGCCACCATAGCAGCCGTCCCCTTTGGGGAAGGTGGCAGTGCGCAAAGCGCACTGACGGAAGGGGTGCGGACGGCAGGGGAGAACGATCCGCCGCGAAGGGAAACAAATTGCTGCGGCGCGGGTCAAACCTCATCAGTCACGCGCTTTTTATGTTACTGCTTTACCGTTCATCGTGTGGGCGCGTGACAGCTTCCCCGCCTTCGGGGAAGCCAAGGGAGCTTCGGGTTTATCATCTCGTTTTCAAAAAAATCAAAGTTACCTTGCCCTCTCCGAAGGCGGAGAGGGTGGCAGCCCGCAGGGCTGACGGGTGAGGTTTGAACCCAACCGCCGCGCATCGTTGGCGGTAAACAGCTTGTAGCGCCGATCAGTGATCGGCTTTTGTTGTATGCCGTCCGCGCCCAGTCGATCGACCCCTTCCGTCAGCCCTTTGGGCTGACACCTTCCCCGCTGGCGGGGAAGGCTGCTTCGGTGGCTGCCTGCGGCAGCATTGGGCTGACACCTTCCCCGCTGGCGGGGAAGGCTGCTTCGGTGGCTGCCTGCGGCAGCATTATATTCGACGCTACGGGCGCTCCCTTGCCTTCCCCGAAGGCGGGGAAGGTGGCACGCGCCCACACGATTTGCGGTTAGGCGATTTCATTCGATGCGCGTGACGGATGAGGTTTGAACGCACGGTTTACAGATCCTTGGCGGCGAGGTTCAAACCTCACCCGTCTCGCCCTGCGGGCTGCCATTCTTGCCTGCCGTTCTCGGCTCCCGGGTCTCGGCTGCCGCCTCGGTCGTTGCTTTTGCCTGCGGCAAAGGTCGCCACTGGCGACCCGCAACCTCGGTCGTTGCTTCGCTTCGCGAGGTGTCGCAGAGGTCGCCACCGGCGACCCGCAACCTCTCCACCTTTGGAGAGGGCTTTCTCATTGCGCCGGATGTTTGCCCGTTTCCCTGCGCGGCGGCCGTTTCGGTTTGCGGCTTGGCTGCCCGCGTCCCTTCCGTTTTGCCTGCAAACATCGAACAAATGTTCGTCTATATCATACGCCGTTTGCCGCGGTTTGTCAAGAGGGAAGGATTGGAAAAAGCAAATCTGCGCAATAAGTACAAAAAAACGGACGCCCGCTTCGGACGTCCGTTTCGCTGTTCGGTTGTGTTACACGAGCTTGCACAGATAATCGAAGTTATCCATCCAGTTGTGCATGTAGTAGTTGCGGCAGCGGAAGAGCACCGCCGTTTCGCTGATCTCCATGAAGAAGCCGAGGCCGTTGACCGCGTATTCCACCGGCCAGTTCGGCATCAGATACGACGGCAGGTTCAGATAGTGCACGCCGTTGACGAGGTTGTAGGTCGGCGTTTCAATGTTGTTGGACAGACCCTTGTGGAAGTGGCCGGTCAGACAGAACACGTTTTTGTGCGCTTCCAGTGTGCGCTGAATCCGGCTGTTCCACGGCTCCTCCGTGCCGCCGCCGGGATAAAAGTTCTCTTCACCGTGGATGCCGGACAGCGGCACATGCAGCAGTACAAACATCGGTTTGCCGCTCTCGCCGTATTTGTCCAGCTCATCGGAAAGGAACAGCAGCGCTTCGTCGGTGTATTCCGGGTGATCCCAGTTGTCGGCGCTCTCGTCATTCAGACAGATGAACGGATAGCCCTTGACCTCGATCGTGTAATACGGATGCTCCAGCCCGTAGCCGAGATAGTCGTTCGCAAGCTGCACAAAATCCGCCAGCGCTTCGGGGTTCATCCGTTCGCCCTCGGCGTCCTTCGCGTGGCCGATGTCGTGGTTGCCCGAAATGATGACCGGCGTCACGCCGTCCTTGACCTCGTCCCGCGTGATCTCAAAAAACCGTTCGAGCGTCGCCTTGTCGCCGTAGTTGGTCAGATCGCCCAAAACGGCAATGCCGTCGGGGGAAAGGGACATCATGTCTTTATAGCAGTTTTGCAGCGCAAGCTGACCGACCGGCAGCCGCTTGTCGATATGCACGTCGGACACCAGCGCCACCTTGCACACCGCTTCGCCCGGGTCCTTGGTTTTGTTGCCGTTCGCAAACGGGATGAACGCCAGAAAGAACGCGACCACCGATGCCACGAACCGTTTCAATATCAGTTTGACA
>CADABX010000033.1 GCA_902786285.1 Oscillospiraceae bacterium
GACAACATCATCTCCTCCTTCCGCAAATTCGCCAGCCTGACGACGCACACGCTGATCTATAACGGCGACGACGCCAACACCTGCCGCGCCGTGGAGGGCCTCCATAAAAAGAAGATCACCTTCGGCTTTGGCCCGTCCAACGATTACAGCCCGGCAAATCTCCAATACAATCGCGGCGCGTTCGCGGAGTTTGACGTGATGTTCCACGGTATGCAGATCGCCCACCTCAAGCTGAAGATTCCAGGCAAACACAACGTGCTCAACGCGCTGGCCGCTTTTGCCGCCGCGCAAAACGCCGGGGTGGAAACCGCCGACTGCGAAAATGGCATCGCCGCGTTTGCGGGCGCCGGCCGCCGGTTTGAAATTCTCGGCGAAGTCGGCGGCATCACCGTCGCCGACGACTATGCCCACCACCCGAGCGAACTCGAGGCGACGCTGTCTTCTGTGATGCAGATGGGCTACCACACCGTGTGGGCGGTGTTTCAGCCGTTCACCTATTCGCGCACGGCGATCCTCTTTGACGATTTTGTCCGCGTGCTGCAGATCCCCGACAAATGCGTCATGACCGAGATCATGGGTTCGCGCGAACGCAACACCTATAACATCTATACCAAAGACCTTGCCGCAAAAATTCCGGGGTCGGTCTGGTTCGAAGGCTTCGACGGCGTTTCAACCTATACCGTCGACCACGCCGAAAAGGGAGACCTCATCATCACCCTCGGCTGCGGCGATATCTATAAGGCGGCCAAGATGATGCTTTCGATGCTCAAAGAGAAGTATCCCGACGCCGAATAAGCAACAATCGAACTACCAAAAAATGCCATGTATCTGTAACGGTACATGGCATAAACTATGATTGGCGGATGAGTCAGGCGGCTTTTCAAAGAAGCAAGGCACCGTAGAATCTCAACGGATTCAACAGACGGCTGCAGTGCAAAAAAAGAAGGCTGCCGCGGATGAAGGGGCAGCCTTTCAGAAAAAATGTGTGTTCTTTCCTCCGTTCAGCGTTTGCGGCTTTCCGCCGGGCACGGCAGTGCGGAGGCGCACCCGTGCCGGTTTCTAAGCAGAGTTGTGCGAAAGCGTGACTCTGCTTTATGTTTTCTTTGAATCTTCGCGTATAGAAAAATAAATCACCGGATATTTGTTATACTGAAAGCGAAAGGAGTGTACTGTATGAAATCATTTTTTACACGCATCTTTACAGCGATCATGGCGTTCTGGACGATGGTGTTCGGCTTTTTGTTCCATAACGGCAGCGATAAACCGGAGCCGACGCCCGAACCGGAACCGACAAGCAGCGTGGTGCAGTTGACGGAACGAGAGCAGGAAATGGCCGATTTTGAAGCTGCGGTTGTGGGTAGCGGTGTGTTTGAAAACACCTGGCAGACTGCGCTGCCGCAGACAAAAATCTACAACCTGATCCGCGGCCATTTTACAAGTCCGCTGCCTGCGGGCAAAACCAAAAAGAAAGTCCTCGTCCTCGGCTATGACGGCTGCCGCGCCGATCTGTTTGCGTCTGTTGCAACCGCGCAAAACAGCGCTGTCAGAACGCTGCTGGACAACGGCGGCCACGCCGTCCTTTCCTATGCAGGCGGTGTAAACTATCCCGCGGTGAACACTCAGGCGACCTCTACCGCGCCGGGCTGGTGCTCGATGCTGACCGGCCAGTGGGCGGATGTGCACGGGATCTATAACAACGGCGTTGCGAAAAGCAACGATCACCTCACACTGCTGACAACGCTTGTGCAGGACGGCCTTGCGGACAGTACCGCCTATTATGTCTCGTGGGACGGCCATTTTATCGGCGCGAACACAACATATATCAACGAAAAGACGTTTGTGGAAACGCAGGGGATGCGGTGGTCTTTTCCGACGCGACTGACGACAACGGCACAAAGGCGAATGCGCTTGCCGATTTGAACCAAGCGGACTGTTCCGATTTCATTTTTACAATATTCGAATACACCGATCACACCGGTCACGGCAGCGGATTTACACCGAAAAACGCCGCTTATATGCAGGCATTCCATGACGCGGACGCAACAGGAAAAGTATTGCTGCGCGCAGTGGAAAGCAGAGAAAGCTATGCCGAAGAAGACTGGCTGATTCTCATCACAACCGACCACGGGGGCTGGAGCACACGCCACGGCGGCGACACGCTCGAAGAACGCATCACATTTATCATTTCGAATCAGGCAATTGCCTGAACCCCATTTATAGATTCAGATAAGAGAAGCGTACCGGCAGAAACCGGTACGCTGTTTTTAACTGTCTCTTTGTTTCCGCAAAAACGCGCCCGCGGGAATCTCGCGTTCACATGGAAAAGAAAACGCCATCATCGGGTGGTTCGTCGCTTCGATCGCTTCGCCGTCCGCGTTTTGCAGTGCGGTGACTTTGACGGGAAACGGATCGATTCTCGGCGCGAGCACCTCGAGCGTGTCGCCGACAAAAAAGCGGTTGCGCTGGGTGCAAAAGGCGACGCCGGCGTCCCAACGGTCGCAAACGGCCATCACGTCCCACTGCCGCGTGTAGCCGCCCTTGAGACTGATGTTGGCATCATCCGACGGATCGCCGAAGAAAAAGCCGGTGCAATAGGGGCGAAAACTGACTTTTTCCATCTCGTCGCGGACCCACTGCGGCGGCGCGTAGTCCGGCTTCGGGTCAGCGAGATAGCCGTTGATCGCGCGGCGGTAGGCGTTGGTGACCACCGCAACATAGTATTCCGATTTGGCGCGGCCCTCGATCTTGAACGAGTCGATCCCGGCGTCAATCAGCGCGGGAATGTGGTCGATCATACACATGTCGCGGGAGTTGAGGATAAACGTGCCGCCGTCAAAGTCGTCGATCGGGAAGTACTGGCCTGGGCGTTTTTCCTCCGCCAGCGCATATTTCCAGCGGCAGGGCTGGGCGCAGTCGCCGTGGTTGGCGTCGCGGCCGGTGAGATAGTTTGACAGCAGACACCGCCCGGAAAACGACACGCACATCGCGCCGTGGATAAAGCATTCGAGCTCGAGATCGTCGGGAATATGGCGGCGCATCACCCGCAGTTCCTCGAGCGACAGCTCACGTGCCGGGACAATCCGCCGGGCGCCGAGCTTGTAAAACGCGTTGGCGGCGGCGTAGTTGACCACACCCGCCTGCGTGGAGATATGGATCGCAACGCCGGGCGCGTACTTTTTGGCGTAATCGAGCACGCCGAGGTCTGAGATGATCAGCGCGTCCACGCCGCAGTCTTTGGCGTTTGCAAGAAACCGCGGCAGATCGTCTAACTCGTTGGAGCGCGGCAGGACGTTGACCGTCAGATAGACCTTGGCGCTTTTCGCGTGGCATTCCGTGACGGCCGTCTGCAGCTGCTGTTCGTCAAAATTGTCGGGTGCGCTGCGCATGCCGAAGATTTTGCCGCCTAAATAGACGGCATCCGCGCCGTAATCAAGCGCTGCCCGCAGACGCAAAAGATCGCCTGCGGGCGCGAGAAGTTCGGGCTTTTTGATGGTTGTTTCCATTAGCTGAACAAAACCTTTTCGGTGTTCTTCTGGTGCTCTTCGGCGGTTTCGGCAAGATAGATGTTGCCGTCGGAATCGTGGCAGAAGAAGAAATAGTTGGTGTCTTCGGGATACAGCGCTGCCTTGATCGCGGCAATACCCGGGTTGCAGATCGGGCCGGCCGGCAGACCGGTGACGGAATAGGTGTTGTACGCGTCGAGATAGATCGAATAATAGACCTCGTTGAACAGTCCGTATTCGTTGACGGCGGTCACATATTCCTTGGTGGAGTTCATCTGCAGCTGCGGATACAGCTCCGGATGATCCAGACGGTTGTGGAGCACCGAGGACACAACGGCCATCTGCGTGCTGTCCTTCGCTTCGCGCTGGATGATCGACGCGAGGGTGATCACCTGGTCGCGGGTCATACCGATCTCTTTGGCGCGGACAGAAAATTCCTTGGTCCATTTGCTCTGGAAGTTGGTAAACAGCTTTTTGAGCACAGAGGACGCCTGCTCGCCGATATAGAAGTCGTAGGTGTCGGGGAAGATATAGCCCTCCGCCTTGAGATAACGGCCGTTTTTGGCGTTGATCTTTTGATAGAACTTGAACTGCTTGCCCACAATGTCGAGGTTCGCATACAGCTTTTCGGCCGTGCAGACGTTGTATTTTTCAATCCGCTCAAAGATCTTGGCGATTGTCCAGCCCTCGGGGAAGGTCAGACGTACCGTGTCGCGGGCAACGTTGCTTTGCACCTTGATCTGTTCGAGCATCTCTTCGATGCCGTTGTTGGATTCAAAGTAATACACGCCCGGCACATATTCGATGAAGATCTCTTTTTTCTGTTTGGAGCTGTAATACTTGTCGTAGTGGCGGAACTTACAAAACAGCTTGCACAGCAGCTTTTGCTTGACCAGTCCGTTGTCGCACAAGATGTCGTAGACCTGGTTGAAATCCGCTTTTTCCGGAATTTCCACCGCAACGGTCACGCCGCTCGATTCCTTGTTGAGCGACAGAATATCGTTGATCGTGGACAGCGCCATGGTGGAAACCGTCGCCGTGATGATCGCGATACAGATGACGCAAACGAGCGTGATCAGCGTGCCGCGGATCAGCTTGTATTTGCGCCGTTCCTTTTGCAGCTGGCTTTTCTTTTTGCGCTTTTTCTGCGTCTGCACCTTGGGCTTCCCGGCGCTCTGCTGCGCATTTCTGGCAGCGGACTGCACCGGCTTTGCGGCGGTGTTGGCGCGGCGGGCGGCGTCGCTGACCGGACGTCCGGTGGCGGGGCGCTGCGGCTGGGTGAGCACGGGATTCGTCGGCACATAGGCGGGCGGCTCGTTGTCGAGGCCGTCGATGTTGACCTTGAATTTTGCGGTGCGCGGACGCGGCGTCGGATAGCTGTCGAAGCCGGACGCGGGCGTTTGGTTGTTTTCGGTCGGGAATCTGTTTTCGTCCATAGGAAACCTCCGGAAAAAGGTGTTGTTACAATTGCTTGATCGTCGCTTCCGTGATAATCATCCGCACGGGGTGGTCGTTGGCGTTGGTCGGCAGCGTGTCGCGCAGACAGCTTTCAAAGCAAAGGCCGACAGAAGTGCCGCCGCAGCGTTTGAGATAGCGGTCGTAGTAGCCTTTGCCGTAGCCGATGCGGCAGCCGTCGACGGAAAACGCGAGCGCCGGCACCAACACAAGATCGGCGTCTTTCGGGTCAATCACCGCCGTGCCGTCGGGCGCTTCGGGAATCCCGTAGTCCGACACCTGGGACAGATCGGCGAGACTGCGGATCTCCAAAAACTCCATGCGGCTCTCTTCATAGCAGCGCGGCACGCCCACGCGCTTGCCGGTTTTCAGCGCGCGTTCAAGAATCGCCTTTGTTGCGACCTCATCGCCCACGCCGTAATAGCTGAGCAGCACCCCGGCGTTTTGAAACACAGGCAAATTGCACAGCGTTTCGCAGATCTTCGCCGCTTTTTGCGCTTTATCGGGCACGGCGGCGCGGATCTGCCTGCAAACCGGACGCAGCAGCCGTTTTTGTTCTTTGGGGGTCAAAACCTGCGTCATGGGCACTGGATCGATTGGCGGATCGCATCCGCGGTTTGCTGATCCTTGAGGGCGGCGACGATGGCAAACCCGAAGTCCAGCGCAACGCCGGCGCCCTTGGCGGTGATGATGTTGCCGTCGACGGCAACGGGCGTCTCGCTCAGCACTGCGCCTTTGAGATCATCTTCAAAGCCGGGGAAGGCGATGGCCGTTTTGCCTTTTAAAAAGCCCTTGTGCCCCAGCACGGACGGCGCGGCGCAGATGGCGCACAGCTTCTTGCCGTTTTCAAAGCAGTAATCGAGCGCACGCTGTACGCTGTCGCTGTTTTCCAAATTTATGGTGCCCGGCATACCGCCCGGTAAGATCACGCCGCTGAGCGTGTCGTCCAACACAATGGCATCGTCCGTCAGATCGCAGACAAACGGGATGCCATGGGAGCCGGTGATTTGTTTTGCGCCGACGCCGACGGTCAATACGTCGATCTTTGCGCGGCGCAGCAGATCGATGGGTGCGATCGCCTCGGTCTCTTCAAAGCCGGGCGCCAAAAAACAATAGAGCATGGGAATCTTCCTTTCTCAATCGAGTGCGAAATTCATATAGTATTGCCGCTGCAGCAGCGCACGGGTGTCGCTGAACAGCATGCCGTAGGGCTGCTTTTGAAACCCCGACAGCGCAAACGGCGCATAAACGGTTGCCGTCAGATCCTTCGGCAGCGCGGCGGTCAGATCAAACTGTGCGTCCCACGCGGAAGGGGAAAGTACCTCGCGCACGGTTCTGCCGTCGAACAGAAAGGCGGCGTTGTCGGTGCGAAAGGCTTTGGCGCCGTAAAACGACAGACAGTCGAGCGCATAGCGCAGATTGCCGTCCGCCCACACAAAGCGGTCGCAGGTTTCGGGCGTCAGGGCGCCGTATTGCGCAAACGACAGCGATGCCGGTTCCTGTTTGCCGCTGCCCCGGAGCGTCCCGGCCCAGCGATACAGGCAGGTTTCAAACCCGAAGGTGTGGTAATAGTCATACAGCGGCGCGTTGGCGGGCACAAGGGCGATGAAGTCCTTTTTGGTCTCGCGCATGTAATCTTTTGCTTCTTCAATCAGCGAGCGCATCAGCCCGCGGCGGCGGTATTGCGGCTTGGTTGCCGCGGCATACAGATAGTAGCCGTCATACAGCTTGTCGCCGGACTGCAAAGCGCAGTCGAGCAGATACAAAACGCTTTGCACCTCGCCGTCTTCCACAACGGCAAACGGGTGCGACGAAACATAGGCGCCGGAAAAAAACAGGTCGATATAGCCGTCCTCGTCGCCGAACACGTCCTTCCAGAGCGTGTGCAGCTGCGTCAGATCGGCCGAAAGGGGAGAGAGCAGCATTCAGTTGATCCTCGTTTCATATTTTTCCACGAATAAGGCCGGATGATACGACTCCTTGGCTTTGCGCAAATTGTCGTGGCCGACGTCGTCCTCGCGGTTGATATAGCGATAATCGCCGAGCTCGTGTAGCACAAACTGCTTGTTGATCATCGGATACGCCCCGCGGATGGACGAAAACGCTTTTTCAAAATGGACGCAGAACATGTCGTCCGTCAGTTTTTCCCCAAAGGTATAGGCAACGACCACGCCGTCCACGCGCAGCAGTCCGCCCACGCAGCCGAGCGCCTCGTAGGCGCTGAACGCCTTTTTGATGATGACAAGCTCCTGCTCGAGATCGTCCTGAAACTCGTTGGTATTTTCCCGCAGCCATTCTTCGCTCATCGCGATGCATGCGGGAATCGTTTCGCGTGTGATGGTCTCATAGCTCCACCGGCAGTTGCGCTCAAAGAACGAAATGTGGTTGCGCTTGCTTTGATACTTTTTGCCGGCAAGATTGACAAGATCGTCGCGCAGATAGACGTAGTCGAACGAGTCGCGCTCTTTTTGAATTTGGAACGCGCCGGGGAACGCGGCCTCCAGAATGGCGGCGTCCGTCTCGTTCATGCCGTAGATTTCGGATTCGATCCCGCTTCCGCGGATCTCCGCGATCACATCGCGGATCGCGGCGTCTTTGTTGCCGCCGCCGATCGGAAAACAGTAGGCGTTGTAATCGCCGAATATGCATTTCGTGACAAAGCAGCCGTGATTGTCCGCCACAAACAGATCGATCGCCGCGCTGTAAGCGAAAATGTTCGCAATGCCGTATTCGCATTCTTCGCGCGGTTCCTCGCGCAGCTTTTGCCGCATCCAGTCGCAGTCATCAAGGGTGATCGGGTGCCAGTCAAGCATGGGGCAGCACCTCCCGCACAATCGTCCACACGTCCTTTGCAATCGCTTCGCGGGTGCGCGGCAGGCCGTTTTCGCTGCATTGCACCGTGCGCCAGCCGCATTTTTTCGCGGCATACACAGCCGCTTCGTGGCAGGCGGCAAGATAGGCGGTGTCGCGTTCGTGGACATCCTTTTTGGTGTTGTCGCCCAGGTACCGCTGCTGCAGCAGCGCTTGCGACACGTCGACCGGCATATCCAGAAACACCACGAGATCCGGCTTCGGCACGCCGAGCTTTTGGTATTCGAAATCGTCGAGCCAGCGAAGATAGCCGTCCCAGTCTGCCTTCGGCAGCTTGGTCATCTGGTGGCAGGCGTTGGATGTGGCGTAGCGGTCGGCAACGATGAGCGTGCCGGCGTCATAATCCGCACCCCAGATCGTTTTATAGCCGGCGTAGCGATCCACGGCATAGAACGCCGACGCGGCGTAGGCGTTGACGTCGCCGGGGTTTTGCCCGAAGGTGCCGGCAAGGTATTCCTTGACCAGCGCGGACGAGGGCGCGTCGTAGTGGGGCAGGCTGATCTTGCGGTGGCGGATGCCTTTTTGCTGCAGCGTTTCGCAAAGCAGCCCGGTCTGGGTGCCCTTGCCGGCGCCGTCCAGTCCTTCGATAACGATCAGTGTTCCCATATCAGTAGGTCAGAATGGCGGCAAAGATCACAAGGCTGCCGCTCTCTTCGCGGTTGGCGATCGAGTGCGTTTCCCCGCCCAGACAGATGCAGCTGTCGCCGGTGCGCAAAATCTCGGTTTTGCCGTTGTCAAAGTAGGTGGCGGTGCCCTCGATCACATAGAAGACTTCCTCCTCGTTTTCGTGTACATGCGCGCCGATGGAGCAGCCGGGCTCGAGCCGGATCGTACCGAGCAGCCGGGCGCTGCCCTTGTATTCGCCTTTGTCTAAAATGTCGGTCACAACGGCTTGTCCGTCGCCGCCGCGCATATGGACTTTTACGGTTTGGGTCATGTCTTCCTTGCGTTTAATCATGTCTGAATTCCTCTCTTTTGGTGAATGCATATAATCATCCATTATATTTCCATTATATTATACCAAGTCTTTCCTGTATAATCAAGCGCTTTTTGCTATTTTTCATCGTTTCAAAAGAAACTTTTCCGCCGCAATATTGACAAAGGTGCGCCCATCTATTAAAATGAAGGTAATCAAGGAGAAAAGAGGAGTCATAGTTATGGAAAACGGCGTACATATCATCGGCGTTTCCTCGTGCGGCGAGGAAGTCTGCGCGGCGGCCGGCCGCATCTCGACCCAGAAGGGGACGGCGCTCGAAATTTTTGCGCGCTCCCACGACGGCGAAAAGAACGCGAACCTGATCGGAAAGGTCACCGCGTCGGGCCACACCTCCACGGTGGAGCATGTGTTTTTCAATCTGGCCTTCAATAACGTCTCGGTCGTGGTCGAACAGTTCATGATCGAATTCCGTCTCGCGTCGTTCACAGTGAAATCGCGCCGCTACGTCGATTTTGCCGACAGCGGCTACTATGTGCCGGCGTTCAAGGACGCCGCGCTGAAAGACGCGTATACCGCCCACATGGACAGCCTGTTTGCGCTGTATGCCAAGCTGTGCGACGCCGGCGTGCCCAAAGAGGATGCGCGGTTTGTGCTGCCCTATTGCTTTTATTCCAACTTCTTCTGCTCGCTCGGTGGCCGCGAACTGATCAACGTTCTGCGTTCGATGCTGTTCGGCCGCGGCAGCGCCTATCCGGAGATCCGTGCGCTCGGCGAATCATTGCTCGCCCAGGCGAAGGAAAAAGCGCCCGGCGTGTTCGGCGATTTCGAAGAGAAAAACAAAACCTATACCGATCTGCCCGACCTGCCGGTGTTCACCCGGGAAGCCAGCGACGCGCCCGACTGCGCGGTGGAGCTGCTCTCGTTTGACCCGGACGCGGAAAAGAATGTGGCCCGCACGGCGCTGATCGAGCGCTTTGGCCTGCCCACGGCGCAGATCGACGACTTGCTCAAAGACAAAGCGACGCTGCAAACCGTGCTTGACGCGGTGGTCAAAACAAACCGTCCGCGTGCGCTCGAAAGCGCCAACTTCACCGTGCGCTTCAACAACGTCTCGCTGTCCACGGTGACCCATTTCGTCCGCCACCGCATCCAGAGCATCAGCATCCCGCAGCTCACAACCTGCGTGCGCGAAAACTACATTATCCCGGCGTCCGTGCGCGAGGACGAAGCGCTGCTTTCGGCCTATACCGACGCGTTCACGAAAACCGCAGCACTCTATCACACGCTGCAAACAGCCGGCGTACAGGAAACCGACCTCGTCTACGTTTTGCTGTCCGGCAACGTGCTCGACCTGGTGACCACGCTCAACGCCCGCGAGCTGCGCCTGCTCTTAAAGCTGCGCACCTGCACCCGCGCCCAATGGGAGATCCGCCAGTTTGCGACGGATCTGCTGTTTCAGCTGCGTGAAGCCTGTCCGCTGTTGTTCGCGTCCTACGGCCCGAGCTGTGTGTGCGACGGCAAATGTCCCGAGGGCCGCATGAGCTGCGGCCGTATGGCCGAGATGCGCGAACGGTTTGGCGCGGGGGAAAACTGACAATACTATTTCAAAGGAGGAACAGGTATGCCGACCGAAAAACAGGTGCAGGATGCGATAAAAGCATTGCTGCGTCGCTACGGCGCGGAATCTGCGGTACTTTTTGGCTCTTATGCGCGCGGGGAACAGACAGACACTTCCGATATTGACGTCATCGTTTTTGGCGGCAGAAACTTTAAAAAGAGCAACATCTTCGCCTTTGCCGAAGAATTGCGCCAGATGACCGGCAAAGATGTTGACGCGTTTGAAATCTGCGAAGTGGATCCGCAGACGCCGTTTTACCAATCCGTGATGGAGGAGGGCATCAAAATCGCATGAAAAACAGTGATCAGGAACGGCTGAAAAAGATTGTTGCAACATGGGACGCGCTGCAGACGCAGATGCATCTTCATCAGATTACCCGCGAAGAGCTGATGCAGGATCCCTTCTCTCAGTGGGCGGTGACGACGCCGCTTTACAACATTGGAGAACAAGTCTATAAACTCACCCCGGAACTGAAGGCAAACAATCCGGACATCCCCTGGAGTGTCGTTTCCGGGTTACGTCATCGGCTGGTGCATGATTATGAAGGCATCAACTGGTCGATTATCGTTACCGTTATTTTTGATGAAATGGATGCATTTATTGAGAGCGTCAAAGCGCTGATCGATTAAATATGATCAATATCCAGAACGTCCCGCGGGGCGTTCTTTTTTTGCGCGAAAACGCAGATGCAATATCTCTTCAAAATTTGATAAAATTATTAACGATTTAATAAAACTCACAACTTTTTAAAATTTTTCTTAATTTTTATATTGACTTTCGATTTTCAAGTTGCTAAAATACCGTTGGATACTATGGCGAGGAATGTGCCAAAAACCGCTACAGTTTTTTGTGCA
Source organism: Oscillospiraceae bacterium (assembly GCA_902786285.1). Lineage (GTDB taxonomy): Bacteria > Bacillota > Clostridia > Oscillospirales > Acutalibacteraceae > UBA6857. The sequence continues at coordinate 11,239 of CADABX010000033.1, forward strand.
CATTGCTGAACCAAATCAAAAAATATCCGAAAGGATGGTCTATTCCATGAGTAAACACAAACACATTGGACGCAAGTCACTCAGCGTGCTGCTTGCCGTGCTGATGATGCTCACCTCGATGTATGCGGGGCTGGGCGTTGTTGCCGAAGCGCTGTACATTGACGGCGCGACGACGCTTGGCAGTACCACCGGCGGCGGTGCAGCGCTGACAAAAGGCGGAGTCTACAAGGTAACGGGCAATGTCACGATTGCCGGCAACACCTCGAAGAACGGCCGCACCGTACCTGCAAACAGCAAAGTCGTGATCTACATTGCGTCCGGTGCAACGCTGACCATCAACGGCGGCGCGGCAAACGGCACAACAGCCGGTAAAGCCGGTATCTATCTGCCGAATACGTCTACCATCATCTTTACCGGTCCCGGCACCTTGAAGGTCAACGGCGGCAAAGGCGGTAACGGAACTAACGGTAAGAATGGTTCCGGCAGCAACGGCGGTGCTGGCGGTTCCGGCGGTGCAGGCGGCGGTGCAGGTATCGGCGGCAACGGCGGCGGTGTCAACACAGCCGGCGGCGCAGGCGGCAACTATTGGATCGCCTCTACTGTGAATCAGACACTTACTCCCGGCGACAATGGCAGCAACGGAAACAACGGTAGCAACGCTTCAACCGGAATGACCGGTGGCGGCGGCGGCGGCGGCGGCCGTGGCGGCAAAGGCGGCGGCGGCGCAGCAATTGGTGCCGGCGGCAAAGGCGGCGGCAACGGCGGTAGCGGCGGCGGCGGCGGTTGGTGGTGGGCCTCGGGCTCAACCGGTTCTCCGGGCGCGGAAGGCTCCAGGGGCGCTGCCAGCAGCGAAAACACCACTGTTAAAAACGAACTGACGGCTGTTCAGACCGTACATGATAACGAAGATTGGGACGCCACGCTGGCGGAACTGGTGGAATTGACGGTTGCCCAGCTTGAAACCAGAAAGACCAACGCGGTGGGTACCAACAACGCAACCTATAATATCATTACCGGTTCTTCCTACAGCACGGCGATCATTGAGCATTTTTCAACCAGCGGCTTTATCGCTTCCTATAAAACCTATGTGGCAAATCTCGACAAAGCCATCCCCATCAAGACGGTGAAGGAAAACGTCGATTTGCTGATTACCTATGTTCAGGCGGATTACTCCGGCTACGACGCCGCGCAGAAAACAGAGCTGCGCAAAGCGATCATGGCGGCATATCTGAACACCTCAACCGGCAAGTATGATATTGCGGCGATGAACAGTGTCCTGACGAAAGTCAGCGGCGCAATCTCCGCAATCCGCGGCGTTGATAACTACGCGAACATTCTCAACGACATGAAAGAAATGGGCGGCGCATATGCAACCTTTAAGCTGGAAAGCTGCGACGTTTTCAAAGCTGCGCTCGCAGAAGCGATTGACGTTTGCGGTCTGATCCATGCGAAAATGGCGGTTGACGCCGATGTTGCCGCCTACGGCGACGCGGTTGCCGACCCGCTGGCCGGACAGGATGTCATCGCGGATGCGGTGCTCGAAGCGCTGCAGCAGAGAACCAACGCGAACAATACGATCATTTCGAAAGCGGCAACAAAGGATTACTTTGCAGAGGTTTTCCCCAACGGGATGCAGTACGTCACCGATTTCAAAGCGGCGATCGACCTGATGGTGAACACCCGCGCGGCGGAAAAACGCTATGACGAGAACTACTATCAGTATTTCACCAATGATCGCATCTTTGCGGCATACGGCCTTTGGGATAACAACAAGATCGAAACCCGCTATGACGAAGATTCCGCAAAGCTGACGGCGCTCATCAATCAGTATAACGCGGACAAAGCGCAGTTGGGCGAAACCATTGCCAACGCGATCTATACGATCAACTTTGAAGGCGCCGATATGCTGCTGCAGGATGCTGTGCAGATCTATCTGGATCGTCTGAGAGCTAATATGATCGAGCGCAACGATGCGCAGCTTGCAAAGATTGCGGAATTTGCGAAGGACGCTGACGGCAACTTTACTACGACCATCACGATCAACAATTTCATGGGCGTTAAGGGTGCGCTGGGTCAGTATGACAACGACCTGTACACCTATGTCAAGAATAAGTCCTGGCCGATCAACGATCCGTTCGGCGTTGCAAACAAGCGCGATGAGCTGAACAGCAACTACGAAGCGTATCTTTTAAATCCGAAAGACATCAATCAGGTTCACAATCACGACGCGAGCGGCGTGTTCACCACCCGCTATGCGGGTCTGCAGACTGTGGACGGCAAGCAGGTCGGCTTTGAAAACGACATCGCCCGCGACGGCACACCCGACGACTATGTGGTCACGGAAACAAAGGTGCTGCAGGTGATCGACAAGCTGGAAGCCTTCCTGAAGAGCAATGAGCTGTCCTATCTTGCAACCGACTTCGATGAGCCGCTCGACGAAATGCTGATGCGCATGGTGGCCGATATGCTGTTCACCGATAAGATCGTCAACCTGTTGGTCGGCGCGTTGTATCCGACCCTGTGCTCTACCTTTGAGGGCATTTGGCGTGATCTGCCAAGATCTTATGACACGGGCATCTTCCTGATCAACACGGTTGATATTTCTTACAACACCGATCTTCGCGGACTGATTTCTCAGCTTGGCCTTGCGGTTTATCCCGATCAGGTCGCATCAAAGATGGGCAGCACCTTTGCGTCTGCAAAGAGCACCATGGCTTCCAAGAGCACGTGGGCAGGCCTGCAGGATGCGGAAGGCAACCTGACGCTGAACTGGGGTCTTGACGATATCAAATCTGATGATTATGACTCCATGTCCGCGTTTTACAACGCAAAAGCCAACAGGTTCAAAGCTGCGGTTTCCGACGGTCTGAAAGCGTTGGAGCCGGTGCTGAAAGCGTTGTTTGCAGAAGCCGGATTCAGCAAAAAGCTTGAAAAGATTGCGAATGTTAAGAAGGGTATCATTACTCTGACGGTTGACCTGACCCTTTCCATCGGCGCACTGCCGGGTTATTCCATTTTGGTTGCGCCGATCTTTGAAGCGTTCGGCATCACGCCGAAAACAAGAGATGAAGCAAAAGGCTTGACGACCACCGCTTCGATCGTCAACGCGATCCTTGACCCGCTTTCCTCGTTTATCACGGGCACCCTCGCACAAAGGCCGGTCAATACGTTGCTTAATATTTTGCCGAATCTGATGTTTGGTCTGAGCTTCGATAAGCTTTCCGATCTGTTGAATAAGGTTCAGACAAGAGTAAACTATGTCGGCGACCTGAATATTATCGGAAGCGCCGGTGTAGACGGCATCCTGAATGACGGCATGGACATCAAACTCGGCGATTATCTTAATGTGAACGAGCTGATTGAAGGTGCAGACGGCAACAAGATTGCTTTGACCGACGTCAACGGTTTGCTGAACTATCTCGTCGGTATGGCGATGCCGGACAAAAACCTGCAGCTGCCCGTCATCAACGGCGGTAAGATCATCATGTCTGCAGAGAAGCAGACGAACGCGCCCACCAGACGTGTGAACGGCAGTCGCATCAACTTTGTTGCCGACAAGGCCGACGAGTTCTATGTGATTCTTGACTGGCTGATCCGTGCTCTTGGCGACGAAACCTTCGTCAACCAGCTGCTCTTTGCGCTGGGCGGCACCGAGCCGAACGAAATCATCACCTCGCTCGTCAAGGGGATTGCGGGCAATACCGACGCCGCGCTGGCGGCGCTGGTTGAGCTGATCGTGCCGCAGACCTATGACTTCATGGACTACGAGTGGGTCGAATCGACCTATACCTACAGCGTCGACGGCCTGCGGGCGTCCGAAATGCCGTATCTGTATTACGGTAACGACTGGACCCGCGAAAAGGCGCAAAACATCGTTGCAAAAGCCGACGACACCCTGAGTGCGGTGCTCGGTATTGCAGGTCTCGGCGATACCTCGTTGGACGAACTGCTGACCACCACCATCGGCGGTCTGTATACCAACCAGACCATCACCGGCCTTGTGAAGGCGCTTGCAAGCATCGGCACTGCGCTGCCGGAGGGCAAGCTGGCCGGCATCCTTGACCGTGAGCTCGGGCTTGACCTGACAGCGTGGGCAAACACCTTCGGCTATCTGTTCGATGAGAATCTGCAGCCGCCGAGTGCTGAAGACAACAAGTTCCCGACCGTGACCGCGAGCGGCACCGGCGACAACATCGTCTGGTCTGTGAACGGAACCGCGCTTGAAGACGACGCCGACAACGCTAAGGATGTGTTTGTGGACCTGTTCTGCGCCATCGGTGAACCGTTTGCCCCGGTTGTGGCTTTGATTCTGACCGGAAGGAATTACAACGCGCTGGGCGGTCTTGTAACCGTCAAGGGCTATGACACCTATGAATACTCGTTTGAACCGCTCTTCAAAGCCCTTGGCATCGAAACTATGAGCGGCGACGAATACGCAACATTTATCAATGAACAGAACGCTGCCGGCAAGCAAGGCGCTGTTGAAGCGTTTAACAAGCTTGCGAAAGACATCCTGCAATGGGTCAAGGATCTGACTAGCGACAAGGTGCTCGAAAACGTGCTGAAGATTTTGCCGAACGTGGTCTACTTCCTTGAAAGCAACGGCCTTGCCGCGGCACTGCATAACGCGCTGCTGCCGATCCTCGTTTTGCTCGATACGGCACGTCCGATCCTCGACATCAATATCAACACCGTGCTTTCCAAACTGCTGACTTCGCTTGTCAACAAAAAGGAAGGCGACGAATCCACCATCGATTTCCTTGGTTTGCTCTTTGGCACCGGCAGCGATACCGCTGCGGCCGACCCGCAGTATCAGCTGGAGCTTGATGTCAACGACCTGCGTTTGTCCACACTGTTCGGCGTAATCGACAAGATGCTCGGCACCGACTTTGGAAACAGCCCGCTGGTGAAATATGCGATTCCTGCCATGTGCATGGAGCGCAAAGGCTATACGCTGGATTCCGGCTTCAAGGGCTACACCGTTAACATGAAGCCCGAAGACGCACTGTCCGTGCTGCTTGCGGGTCTGATCGAAGGCCTGCGCTATACGCCGGAAGGCGGCACACGCAACAGCGATGTGCTCGGCGCGTTCCTGACCCAAAAGACCGGCAGCAACGCGATTCCGGAATTCTATAACAAGCTTGTCGCGCTGTTCAGCGGCGACGGAGCGAAGTTTGAACCCATCAACTGGGACTACATGCTGAGCCCCGAAGAAGGCCTGCAGGCGGATACGAATTTCGCTCTTCCGCCGCAGACAACAGAAATTCTGACCTATCTCAACTATAACAACGACTGGACGAAGGAGCTTGCAGAATATGTCTCCGACCATCTTGACGACATTGTCAAGAGCCTGTTGACGCTTGCGGGACAGGACGAAAACGCAATCACGACGATCCTGACCAATCTTGTGAACGACAACTTCTATTCCGACGAAGTGATCAACGCGATCATTGAGCTGCTTGTCGGTTTGATCTCCGGCCTGGATGAAAAGCTGGTCAACCTGCTGGGCGACCTGCTCGACATCGACATCACCGCGTGGTACAACTACTGCGACATTGAAAAGGACGAAGAAACCGGCAAGGTCATCAGTGTCAAGAGCACCAAGCAGTGGAACGTGACCGACCGCGAATCGTTTGTTGCGGCGTTCACCGAAGCTGCGCAGCCGCTCGACCGTCTGATCCTCTGGCTGTTCAATGGCAAAGACTATGCGCTCGGCCACACGACCGACCGCGAGCTGGTCATGAACGATCTCGGCGAAATGGAAGCCACCGGCGACTTCACTTATGACGATCTTCTGACGCTCAAGGGCGGCGAAGGCTATAAATATGGCCTTGTACCGATTCTCGAAGCCCTCGGTGCGAAACCCGCGAAGGAAAGCGATATTTCCTTCGTCGACAGCGAAGGCAACCCGACCGCCATGAACGCTGTGGCGTCCTTCCTCGACACCCTTTGCAACCTGGTTGATTCCATCACCACGGCTGAAAACCCGGTTGGAAACATCGTTGACCTGCTGCCGAACCTGATCTACTTCATCAACGCAGACGGTCTCAAAGCAAGCGTCAACAACCTGACGGCGCCGCTGGAAACGCTTGTGTCGACCATCATGGGCAAACAGGAAGGCGGTTTGCTCGGCTCCATCGGTGAGGGCGAGGAGGCTGTTGCGCTGAACAATCTGACAACCGACAATATTCTGAAACTCGTTGAAATGCTGAGCGGCCTGTCCTTTACACAGACCGAACGCGAAATCATTGAAACGTTCTATCTCGGCAAAGTCAACTATGACGCTGAATCCGCCAGCGGTTTGCCCAGATTCTATCTGACCTATTCCGAGGACGGCGACCGCGCCGACATGATCACCATCGTTGTCTCCCTTTTGCTTGACGTGCTGAAGAACGGCAACGGCAACGCCGCAAAACTGGATGAGCTGCTCAACACAAACGGCCTGATCGCGAAGGCGGTGGAAGCCATCGGCGGCGTGGTGTTCGAGTATGACAACATCAACTGGAACTACTATGTGGACGGCGAAGGCAACAACGCTGACGATCCGGCCAATGTTTCCGGTATCACCGAAGGCGACTTCACCGACACGATCGGCCTGACCTATCTCGACACCTATGAGAAGAACGACTGGACGAAGACTACCGCGAAATATGTTGACGAGAATCTGGAAGGCGTTGTGAACAGTATCCTCGAAAAATTCGGCAAAGAGAAGCTGGATGAGCTGCTTGCAAGTGTCAACCTCTATAATGACGACACAATCAACGCCATCATGTCCTTCCTGTCCGGCGCACTGAAGGGTCTGGATAACATCGATGATACGATCCTCAACCTGATCGCCAAAGTGCTTGGCGTCGACTTTACCGCGATTCTCGAGTATGAAGACGACGTGAAATACGACGTGACAGATAAGGATTCCTTCCTGAACGCGCTCTTCGGTAAGATGGACGGCGCCGACCTGAGGCCGGGCATCCTGACACCGTTTGAACGTCTGTTCAAATTCATGCTGTTCGGCAAGAGTTACGAATACCTGACCTCTGCGGAACGGAAAGATGAAAACGATGAATGGGCAGATCAGATCACCGTCACCGGCGGCCAGGGCTACGACGAAGCTTTGGTGCCCGTGCTCGAAGCGCTCGGCGTGGAAGCGCCGGCAAAGAGCGGCTACACCAGCGCAACCGCACTGCTGAAGGCTGCCGCAGACGCGATTCTGACGCGCATTGACAGCATTCTCCACGGCGACAACATGATCGTGGACGTGCTCAACATGTTGCCCGAACTGTGCTACTTCCTCAACGCTGACGGCCTGAAGGTTTGCGCGAACAACCTGGTAAAACCGGTTCTTGCGCTGGTCGAAAAGGTCAATGAACTTGAAATCGAAAACGTGAACATCGATCTCTCCGCGCTGACGGATATGATCGACAAGCTCGACGTTGCCGGTATCGCCGGTATCGTGGAAGACAACGCCGGTATCGCAATTCCGCCGAAAGTCATCGAATTCATTGAAACCAACCGCATCGGCACGATCCAGTCGTTTACTTCGGCAAACGGCGAGACCGCTTACAAAGCCGATTACACGGACAAGGATCACAGCGATCTGATTACCTGCATCCTCTCTGCGGCGCTTGAAACCGTGAAGTATCAGGACAATGCAGACAAACTCGCCGAACTGCTCGGCACTGACGCCATCGGCAAGGTGCTTGACGTGCTGACCGCAGGCAATGATGTGAGCTACAGCGAATTCGATTGGGATTACAACAAGAACCTCGCAAAGTCGAAGACCTACATCGGCTATCCGAACAACTGGACGGAAAGCACCGCGATGTATGTGGACGCGAACCTCGGCGAATTTGCCGATATGCTCGCACAGGCGATGAAGGACGAAAACGGCAACGCCTATGATTCGTTCAACGACATGATCAAAGACAAGATCGCGCTCTATAACGACGAAACGGTCAACACCATTGCTGCCGCACTGAAGAGCGTTGCCCAGAAGATCGACGCCGCGCTTGTCAACGCGGTCGGCGCCGACACCGCAAAACTCATCTACAACATCATCGGCGTGGATCTGACCGGCACACTGGCCTATGTTGAAAACACGACTTACGGCGTTACCGACAAGGCGAGCTTTGTTGCCGCGGTCAAGACACTGATCGCTCCGTTTAACAGAGTGCTGTCCTTCCTGCTGCTGGATGAAGGCTACAAGTTCTTCGTCTATGCAGGCGACGCAGGCAAAAATGACGACGATATCATCGTTGTCAACGGTGCCGAAGGCTACAAGAAGGGCATCATTCCGCTGCTCGAAGCACTTGACTGCAACGTCAAGAAGGCGGATTATGCATCTGCTGATGAACTGGTCGGCGACCTTCTGACGAGCATCTGCGACAAGGTGGACGAACTGCTTGCAAAGCCGCTCGACGAAATCCTCGATATGCTTCCGAACCTCATCTACTTCATCAACGCAGACGGCCTGACTGTTTCCGTGAACAACACGATCGCTGCGATCAGCACGCTGTATACAGACGTTCTGGCAGCGATCGGCAAGGAAGGCAATCTTGACGAGCTGCTGGGCTTCACCCTGAGCGACCTGTCCTTCGACACGATCTTTGCGCTTGTAAAAGACAAGACCGACATCGATCTTGCAACGCCGATCGGCAACTATCTGAAGTCCTTCAACTTCGGCGATACGGTCTCCTTCATTTCGAAGAACGGCGACACCGCCTACAAGATGACCTACAACGACGAAGATGAACGCCACGATATGCTGACGATCGTCGCGAGCCTGCTGCTTGAAGTGCTCGACGAAAGAAGCAACGAAACCGCATTCCGCAAGCTGATCGGCGACGACGCCTATCGGGTGGTCTACAACCTTCTGAACATGAAGGAAGTGGAAGCGAATATGCACAAGATCAACTGGAAGTATACCGACAAGGCCGACACCGGCGAAGTGATCGAACCGCTCGATACAACCAAATCCTTCAACCCCTACGGCCCGCTGTTTACGCGCGATAAGGCGCAGTATCTGGCTGACCACTTCCAGGAATTCATCGACAACATGATCCAGCTGCTCGGCATCGAGGGCAAGGACGGTAAGTTCATCAACTCGCTGGAAGACCTGCTGCAGGATGTTGTCGGCAACTCTCTGTACACGACGGCGAACCTTGAAAAGATCTACGGCTACATTGACGGCGCTTTGAAGAAGGTCAACGATCTCAAGGGTTCCAAGCACATCAAACAGGTGCTCAAGGAATCCGGAATTGCTGATCTGACGGCGTATGACGGCTACAAGGTGGCTTCGATCTCCGACGGTGACCGCGCCGCGTTTACGGCTGAAATCATCCGTATGGTGCAGCCGCTGTACCCGGTGCTCAAGTGGCTCCTGACCGACGAAGACCTTGCGTTCTTCACCGACAAGAAAGACGCGGATCAGGTGGTTCTCCTCGGCGCGGAAGGTTACAAGTACGGTATCGTTCCGGTGCTTGAAGCACTCCTTTGCACAAAGGTGAACAACAAGACCGCTTCGTTCTCCAGCACGATCATGGATCAGGCTGCGTATGAAGCCGCTGTCAAGGCAAACGACGACGCCCTTTTGACCGCGATTCTCAACCCGGTGTTCGACAAGCTCGACCAGGTGATGGCCGATCCGGCAAACGAACTGTTTAACCTGATCCCGAATGTCCAGTACTTCATTAACAGCAATGCGCTGGATACCTGCTTCAAAAACATTCTGAATGCTGTTTATACGCTGACCAACGCGCTCGAGCCGTTGACCGGAAAGATCGACATCATGGATGTCCTCGGCATCAAGCTCAATGAGCTGACCATGTCCTCGATCGTCAACGCCCTTGTGTCCAACATCGGCACCGACGATATCAAGCTTGACGGCATGAACTTCGACAAGCTCCTGCAGTGCTTCAACGGCTATCTGTACAGCTACACGAACTCCAACTCCGGCGAAAACCCGGCGTACTACATGGCGTATGCAGGCGAAGCCGCCAAGGCAGACACGCTGGCCGCGATTCTGCAGATGCTGCTGCAATGGATCGCCTCCGGCGACAACCCGGCGAAGCTGAAGCAAATCGTCCGCGAAAAGATCAAGATGAGCGACGAAGGCTACGCCTATGCCGACAAGCTGATCGACATCGCAGCCACCTATGCGAAAACGCCGTCCGGCACCGATTCGCTGCTGCATGTGATCTACTACATCTTCTACGGTCTGTATAACGGCACCGCGCCGGTTGCCAACTGGCAGAAGGACTACAACACGAGACTCGAGCTGCTGCAAAAAGACTTCGACCAGTGCTCCAGCCGCGATAAGAACCTCGGTAAGGTCGCAGAACTGCTCGACTTCCTGTTTGTCGAATACGCAGGCGGCGACAAGGATGACACCGGCAGTGTGTATCACAACTATCCGGGCAGCGAATACGGCAACAACGACAAGCCGGGCTTCGCGTCCAACGGTTTCATCTCCTTCTTCCAGCAGATCATCAACTGGATCCGCATGCTCGTCAACAAGATTTTCCATCGTTGATCTGCGGTCTGCAGACAAGCAAACAACCAACAAAAGGCCCCTGCTTCGGCGGGGGCTTTTTCGTTTGGTGCAAAGGGCTTGCGCCGGCCGCGCCTTTGTGCTATAATCGAACCCGAAAGGGGAGAGCGCCATGAAAAAGCTCATCATCGTTTTGTGCTGCGTCCTGCTTGCCGCTTCGGCGGCGGCGGGCGTGCTCGTGTGGAACGGGCAGCTGTCGTTTGTCCACCCGCTCAAAACGCCAAAGGACGGCCAGATTCGCGTGGCCTGTGTCGGCGACAGTGTGACCTACGGGTTCGGGATCGGCAACCGCGGTAAAAACAGCTATCCCGCGCAGCTGCAGAACCTGCTCGGCGACGGCTATTGCGTCAACAATTACGGCTATTCCGGCCGCACGGCGTCAGACAGCGGCGACCGGCCATACCGGGCCGAAAACCTGTATCGGAAGGCGCTTTCGTTCGAGCCGGATATTGTTGTCGTAATGCTCGGCTCCAACGATTCCAAGCCGTTTAACTGGGACAATACGGCGGTACGCGCCGGCTATGCTGCCTTGCTGGACGATTTCGCCGCCCTGCGAAGCCGCCCCAGGATCTACGTTGTCACACCGACGCCGGTGTTTCCGGTAAACGGCAAAGTCAAATTTCAAATTGACGGCGACGTGATCAACAACGAACTTGTGCCGATGACGCTCGGGATCGCCACGGGCAGGGGACTGCCGATTGTGGATATGCACACGGTGTTTGACGGCCGCAGCGAGCTGTTTTCCGACGGCTGCCACCCGAACAAAGACGGCGCAAAGCTGTTTGCCGAAACGGTGTACGCTGCGATTCAATCAACAGTCGTCAATCATTAAGTCGTCAGCAGTCAGCATGTAGTCGCCGCCAATCTGGCGGCTATTGCACCACGCCGTTCGCGCCCAGTCGATCGCTGATCGACACTACGGGCGCTGTGTGGTCGTTTAACGTTTGCAACCCAGGTCGGCGAAACTGTACAGTGTAGTAACATAGTAAACAGGAGTGTAAAGACATCGTATACACTTTTATGATAGAATAAAGACATTCTAATTAGGGAGGAATGTCAATGTCA